>NZ_JAOZEW010000009.1 GCF_025847235.1 Flavobacterium shii | reverse complement strand
CTGAATTGAAAGTTTCACTAAAACGAACTTAAATCACTTATATCTTTAACTGAATTTAAAGAGAAATCTCGCCACGTAAAGCAGTTTCAAAGATAGTTTTGAAATTTTCAACTTCGATTCGGTGACCCAACAAATACATTAATTTTGTAATTGCCGCTTCGGTTGTGATGTCTTTTCCAGAAATTACGCCAAGTTCTTTAAGAACAGTACTTGTCTCGTATTGTCCCATATTTACACTTCCGCCCGAACATTGTGTTACGTTTACAATGTGCATACCCGACTGAATCGCTTTTTTAATAGCATTAAGAAACCAATCTTCTGTTGGTGCATTTCCAGATCCATAAGTCTCCAGAACAATTCCTTTTAAGTCCGGAATTGCCAATATTGCTGTCAAAACTGTTTCGCTCATGCCGGGAAACATTTTTATTATGGCAACGTGATTGTCTAATTTTTTGTGAACGATTAATTTCGAAGCTGTTTTTATAGGTAAAAACAAATGCGAATTTAATTTTAAATGTACTCCAGATTCTACCAATTCAGGATAATTTGGAGCAGTAAAAGCCTTGAAATGTTCTGCATTTACTTTAGAAGTTCTGTTACCACGGTATAATTTGTATTCAAAATACAAACAAACTTCATTGATTACAGGTTTTCCGTCTTTCTGAAGTGAAGCTATCTGAATCGCTGTTATAAGATTTTCTTTGGCATCAGTTCTCAAATCCCCGATTGGTAATTGCGAGCCAGTAAAAATAACAGGTTTAGATAAATTCTCCAGCATAAAACTTAATGCCGATGCTGAATATGACATGGTATCTGAACCATGAAGAACTACAAAACCATCAAAAGACACATAATTATCTTCGATAATCACAGCAATTTTTGTCCATTCTTCAGGATTCATATTCGATGAATCAATTGGAGTATCAAACGAAACCGTTTCGATTTCGCAATCCAATTGTTTCAACTCAGGAATTTTTTGTAATAGTTTACTAAAGTTGAAGGCTTTGAGCGCTCCAGTCTCAAAATCTTTGCTCATACCGATAGTTCCTCCGGTATAAATTAAAAGTATTTTGGCTTTAGATGACATCTTGGTATTTTAATTTATTGACAACAGGATTAGCATACATTGCCAAGAATCCCTGTACTGCAATCGGGTTATCGCTACCGATACGCATTTCTAAACGACGTTGGAAAAGTAATTTCTCATTCTCTTTATACAAATGAGCAAATCTATCGGTTTTGTTTAAAATATCATAAGCGATAAAATTGGTTGGCCATAATTTATAATTCTTTAATATCGAATCATCTATAGCTTGCGCCAATGCTTGAATTTGTTTATTCGAATTGTCATTTTCAGCAGCAATTAGGTCAATTTCTTTATCCAGAACATCTCCTACCGAAATATGTATTCTTTTTTTAGTTCCCATGATACCACTTAAAATGGTCATGAAATCTTCATTTTTTTCTTTAATGTAAATCTCATTATTCGCTTCTGCCATTAATTGTGGCATTTTCAAAGCATCGGTTGGGTCGTACTCATATGAAATCGAAACAGGAACTATTTTCATTTTCTTGAAATAATCCATCAGGTTTGCTTCATCAGATCCCATTCCTAACATTTTAAGAACACCAGGATTTGTAGCGTCATTTCCGTCTTTGGTTCTTCCCTCACGTTGTGCAATCCAAACCGAACGGTTCTCACGAAACAATAAATGTCCGATATACTCCGCTAACAACTTAGAGCTTTGTAACATTTCACGAGGTGAAAGTCCACGTAAAACCAAGAAATTACGATTTAATTTAGCCAAAACGCTTAAGAACGTTTTTTTAACCAAATTATCTCCAATTGCCGAAGCTGTCATTACTAATCCATGCTCAAACAAGCAAACATTTAATAATGTTGTATCCAAAAGAATGTCTCTATGATTAGAAACAAATAAATAAGAAGTGTTTTTTTCTAGTTTCTCGAATCCTGAAGTTGTTAATCCTTCTGAACTTCTTTCGAGAACTTTTTGAATTGTCTGATAAATAAAATTGCATTGAAAATCACGAATAGAATGTGTTTTCTTCAATTGTTCCTTCCAAACTTCGTCTTCTACTTCTGGAAATGAAAAATTCATCATCGCTTTCATCATCGGATGATTTGCCACACCATGAAGGGCTTCATTTACTTCTGAATCATAAAACGGTCGAATCGCATCAAATTTCTGCATTATAAATATCTATTTTTAAGTGGACAAATGAACAAAAAAAAAATTAAAGTATCATACGTTCTTAGTTAAATCCCAAAAACGTCTTTGGAATTCTGAGTAGTTACTACTGCTATTTCTTCTTCAGAAACGTCATATATATCGGCTAATTTTGATACAACGTTCAGCAAATAACTACTTTCGTTTCGCTTTCCGCGAAAAGGAATTGGTGCTAAATAAGGCGAATCGGTTTCGAGAACAATATGTTTTAAATCGATTTGATTCAGGAATTGGTCGATTTTTCCGTTTTTAAAAGTCACCACGCCTCCGATTCCAAGTTTCATATTATAAGAAATCGCCTGTAATGCTTGTTCATGAGTTCCAGTAAAGCAATGAAAGATACCAAATAATTCATCTGATTTTTCTTCTTCCAAGATTTCAAAAATTTCATCAAAAGCATCACGACAATGAATCACGATTGGCAATTTATATTGTTTTGCCCATTGAATTTGAGTTCTAAAAGCAATTTGCTGTTCTTTTAAATGGGTTTTATCCCAGTATAAATCAATTCCGATTTCTCCAACTGCGTAGAATTTTCGTTTTGCTAATTCCGTTTCTACATGTTTAAGCTCATCGAGATAATTATCTTTCACGTAAGTGGGATGTAAACCCATCATTAAGTATACATTATCGGGGTATTTCTGCTCTAAATCATACATTGATTCTGTGCAAGCTGCATCGATAGCAGGAATAAAAAAACGAGAAACACCTGCATCAATCGCTCTCTGAATCATTTCACCTCTATCTTGGTCAAATTCTTCTGAATATAAATGTGTATGTGTATCGGTAATAATTGTTGTTGGGTTCAATTTTATAATTTTAAAAGCCCAAAATTACGACAATATTAAAAACTTTCCCAATTTGATTACAATCCCCATGTATTACGGTAAATGGAACACGGATTAAATGGATTCGCTTAAGCGAAAACGCAGATAAAAACGGATTTTTTATTCTCAAAAAACTAAATCCCAGTTTCAATAAATTTCACGGCACGGTCTAAAACCTCATCTTTTCCTTGCTGAATCCCTAGAATGGTAGGTTTAATTTCGATATCAGGAACGATTCCGATTCTTTGTGTTTGGCGTTTGTCTGGATAATAAACCCCAATTCCTGAATATCTTGTATGGAATCCTTTAAAATCAAGTTCTGTTACATTTCCATCTGCGCCAGCGGTTTGACTTCCTATAATTGTGGTGTTGCCTGCAGTCTGAAAACACATTGCTGTCCATTCGGACTGGCTCATAGAATCTTCGTTGAGCAATACAATAACTTTTCCCTTATAATTATCTTTGTTTTCAGAGCCACAATTTGTTCCTTCAGTCCATATAAATCTCCCGGGATAATTTAAATATGGATAGGTATAAATTGCAAAATTTTCTTCGTGAGCATTTAAGAAATTCGCGATTTCTCCATAGGTTCCGTTTGGATAATTTCTCATATCAAAAACAATTGCTTTTGTAGATTTTAATGCTTCAATCATATCCGGAATATGCCTAACTTTTATAACTCCCATATTCACATATCCAATATTATTATCCAGGAGTTTAAACTTTTCCTTCTTTTTCATTGCTCCCTTCTTAAACTCATTCCTATGGGAATCGTGATAATCAAACCACATCATTGCTTTTATTTCGGACTTTCCATCTTTTAGAAACTCAACTTTAACATTATCTGAATCAGACATCAAAATTGAGCTTACGATTTTGTTTAAATACGAAGCTTCGTTTGAAGCACAAACAAGATCCCTGTTTTCTAAAATAAGCGTTGCAATGGTTTTATCATTTATCTTAACAATTACATCTCCTATTTTAATATTACTCGCCTCTGCCAAACTATCGCCCAGAATTTCTGTAACCACCATTTTCTCATCAATTATTTTACAATCAGCAGGGAAATAGTATTTCATACTTTTGTTAGATACATATGTCACAAATTCAACATGGCTATCATTGAGTCTGGTAGACATTCTCATCATAGCTGCGTAAAAATCATCCTCGTTTTTCGCTTCAAGAACCAAAGGCAATATCTCATCTAGAGTTTTATCCCATTTTTTATCCATAAGGTATTTGTCTGGAAAAAAGTATTCTACTAGATTCCAATACATACACATCCATAAAATTCTTAAATTTTTATTATCGTACTTAAGGTCAAAATAATTTCCGTTTTTAAAAGGATTATATCCTGGTCCTATTTCCTCATCGGTCTGGAATCTATTGTTCTCTATAAATCTTAAGCTCGTCGAGAGTTTTTTCGAAAACAATTTATTACTATCAATCCAGCTTAAATCAAAATTCTCATCAAAATACGCCACACCTTTTGGATCAATTATTGGCGCAATATCTTTTACTTCACCCAAAGAAACTATCCAATTTTCCAAAACCAATGAAAACTCTTTTTTAGTTTTTGCTTCTTCTATTTTCGGTAAGACTTCAAGAAGTTGATTGTCCCAGTTAAAATCACCGTTGGCTACTTTTGGGTGGTAATACTTTAAAAAGCCCCATACTTTACAAGTGGCAGCTAATTTTTCGGTTTCGGTAATTTTGGTTTGGCTAAAAATGGTATGTGAAAAAACAAGAAGAAGAAATAGGGTAATTTTTTGCATTCAGTAAAGAGGTTAAAATTATAAATAGTTTGAGGTTAGTGCTTTTGCAAAAATCGAATTTAGAAATTAAAATCCGAATTTGATTACAATCATAAAAAAAGAAACAAAAAATGTTGCTTTAATTTCTATTTATCATTGCTTTACACACAATCTTGTTAGGCTGAAAGGAAGACAAGATTGCGAATAGAAAATCCGTTTAATCCGCGTACCATTTACGATGAAGCTTGCGGGACTTCGACTGAGTTTATCCTGAGCGAAGTCGAACGGACTCAGCTTGACATATAATTACATTATGAATAAACCTATATTGCGTAGACGTACTGCGGTGCGTCTCTACAAAAAACCTTTGCGCCTTTGTTTCTCTGAACCTTGTCCCTTTTCCCCAATCTTGTCATCCTGAGGCGGAGTCGAAGTCCCACGAGTAACTCCACAAAAAATTCGTAAAGTATCTTAACTCTTTGCGAATCTTTTGTGTAAACTCTTTGTGTGTTTAGCGAAATAATCCTTTAATCCAACTCGTTTAAAAGCTCCTGAACATCATCATAGTTTTCATAATCTTGAGAAATTGTCTGTAAGATTTCCTTACATGACTTATAATCTTTTTGCTTCAATTTAATTAAGGCGAGATTCCACAGAGCTTTATCTTTATAAACAGGAGTTCCCGATTTTAATTCATTAAAAATAGCTTCGGCTTTATTAAACTGACTTTCTTCTAATAAAGCAACTCCATAAAAATATTGAATTTCTGGTGTTTTATTAACTTTCAGAATTTCCTCAAAAAGCGGAATTGCTTCTTTATATTTCTTGGCATTAAAAGCTATTTCGGCTTGTTTCAAAGTTACACTCTCCTCTCCTCTTTCTGTAAATTGAGCTTGTTCGGGATTATTAAAATCCTCGAAAACTGGATTTCCTTCATAATTAAAAAAGAACAAACCAATTAAAATAGCTACAGATGCAGCAACTGCATAATACCATGCTTTTAATGATACCACTTTGGTTTTTCTCTCTTTACTAAAATGAGTATCAGAAACACGTTTTAGATTTTTCCTAAAAGCTTCTCTTTCTTCTTCATATCCAAACTTTGTCTCCAATTGAAGATTTACGGTTTTAAAAGTTTCGAATGCCGAAGCAAATTCTGAATCTTCAGCCAATTGTTTTTCAAATTTTTTTCTTTCACCAACAGTCATTTCATTCTGAAGATATTGGTCGAATAATATATAGTGTTCTTCGTTCATGACTATTTATTTTTTTAGCGATTTAAAGTTTTTGTTTTCCTGAATCCACTCTGTTAACTGACCAATACATAACGATTTCTTTTTTCGAACATAGCCATAAGTTACATTTAGTTTCTCTGCTACTTCTTCCATTGATTTTATTGTAAAACTCAGCTTTAATAACTCCTGACACTTGTCTCCTAATTTATGAAACATAGCATCAAACAATTGCTGTTTCTCTTCAAATTCTTCGGTTTGATCAGCCAATTCGTGTGCAGATTCATTTATAGATGCTGCATCTTCGTTAATTGTTACCCCTTTATTTGATATTTTTTTCAATTCGTTGAGCCATTTTCTTTTGCATAATAAAAAAAAGTATGCATCAAATGGGCAAGTCAATTCTAGTTTATTGGCTTTGGCCTGATTAAACAGTAAGATCAATATTTCCTGTACTACATCTTGCGCCCGATCCTTATCACCAGAATTGTCCATTACGTACGAAACCACTTTGGGAACAAACTTTTTATAGATAGATTGAATCACCGCCGAGTCGTTTGCGGCAAGCCCTTCAATATACATTTGATCAGGATGAATTTTAGATTGGCCCATAAAATGACTTTTTAATTAGCTAATGTAAAAAAAATCTGAAAATAAATCTCAATTATAGGGGTAACAATTATATAATCAGGTTGATATACCAAAACAACGGCATTTTAAAAACAATTTAAAATCAAGAAAATGGAAAGTTATCAATTTATAAACGAGAAGAATTTGGAACAATTTCACAAGATGCTTTCTTCCAAAATCCAAAACGGATTTGTAATCATTGAGCACAATGAAAAATTACCTTATGTGGTTTTATCCAAAGAGAAAAAAGAAATAAACCATTCCCTACACTTATTCTTTACCTGTATCACACTAGGCTTTTGGTCGATTGTTTGGGCTTATCTAATCATTACCCTTTCTAAGAAAAAAAACATCCTTGTTGCCTTAGACGAAGACGGAAATCTCTTTGAAGAAAAATGCCTTTTAAAATAAATTCAAAAAATGGGGTAACAATTATTCCAACAAAAACATCTATTACTATAAAAACCATTAAAACTAGAAATCATGAAAACACTACCAACTTTAATATTATACATCGCAGCTTTTACAATCTCGAGTTGTGATAATGACAATGACCCTACTAATAATGTTTGCGACTCAACCTATGTCTCTACACTTATTACAACTGCCTTTACAACCGCAAACGGCTATGATGATATTACAACTATGGATTTAGAAACACACGAATATACAATCCAGATTAACGCCAATGGAGAAATTTGTACCGTAGGATATCAAAACCCAAGCACTTACACAGGCGGTTATACTATCGAGATTACAAATACAACTACGAGTGCTGCTTATACAGGCATTCATACTTTTTCGCAAACCACACTAGATTATCAATCTATAACGCCAGTACCAATAGCTTCAGGGGATATTATTACTGTAAAAAGAACAATTCTGCCAGGTTACACCGTACTTAACCAAACAGTAGGGCGTATTTTAAGAAAAACCAATTTTACGACAGTGCCTTATCCTATCACCCAAGGCAATGCTGTTTTCTTAAGCTCCAATTTTTATGGCGCCGGAGGTCCAGTTCCTAACTACGCACAACCCTATATTGCCCTTGGTTTTAAAGTAATTTAAAAATAAACCAAAAACAGGGGTAACAAATTTTTAACCCAAAACATCTATTACTATAACAACCATTAAAACTAGAAATCATGAACACAAATTTTAAAACAATCGGGCTTTTATTCTTAGCAATAATCTCATTCGTAAGTTGCGATAATAGCGACGGCGACAACAGCAATCTTGTAATTCCACCATCGGGAGCAGCTTTTAAAGGTATCACCGAAAAAGGAATCAAGAAAAACACACAAAATTTCACAATAACAGCAGGAACTGGTGTTGTAACAATCACTTCTGCCAAAGGAGTTAAACTTACTATTAACGGAGACTGCTTGACTAAAAACGGAAGCCCCACAACAGGAGTTGTCGATATCGAATACATCGAGCTTTTTGATAAAGGAAATATGCTTATCACCAACAAACCTACAATGGGAATTATGCCCGACGGGAAGAAAAGTTTGTTAATATCCGGAGGTGAATTCTTCGTCAAAGCCACTCAAGGCGGAGTTGAACTTAAAACATCTTGCCCTATGAATTTAATCGTTCCTGCAAGTTTAACCGATGGTTTAGACAATGCAATGACATTATGGAATGGTGTAATTGATGACAGAGGAGAACTAGCCTGGGAACAACCTAACCCAAATGGCACAGGAAATGGCGGAAACGGTGGAGTTAAAGGCGAAGCAAGTAATTATTACGTAACCTTTGGAAACTTTGGCTGGACAAACGTAGACCGATTTTATAGCGATCCGAGACCAAAAACTACACTTCTGGTAAAAGCACCCGAAGGATACGACAACAATAACAGTGCCATTTACTTATCTTACGATGGCGAAGGAATAAATGCACTTGCAAAACTAGACACTTATACAACAGCAGGATTATTTAGCGAACACTACGGACAAATCCCAATTGGTCTTGCATGTCATGTGATTTTTGTAACCGAAGATAATGGTCAATGGCGTTACGCTATCAAAGCAGTTACAGTTGCTGCCAATGATGTTTATACTTTTACACTAGCCGAAACAACAGTCGGCACCGAAGCCCAACTGATAGCGGCAATCAATGCTATTCAGTAACTTACAAAATACTTTTTAAGAAAAAGTGGTGATTTGCTCATCACTTTTTTTTACATTTAATCCAGTTTTAAGATTTAATCCTGTGATTTTAAGAAGCTAATCCTGCTATTCGTTACAAACGAAGTTCACTGAACTCCGATTAAAATACGAATTAAGTGAAGTAATCTTTTCCTTCCTAAAGAAGTCAGGAAAAGGATTTCCACTACTATCAGGGCTAAAAACCAATAGTTATGAAACCACTATCAACTATATTATTTATTCTTTTATCTATATTCTCTTTCTCACAAACCAAAGTAAAAGATACCATAACCCGAAGAGCCAATATTGGTTATAGTGCAAACGGAAATCTGTTAAGTTTCAAACCCGAAACCCCACCATTAATTCCTATTGCTGGAGCACCAAAACCTAGCTATTCTTATTTATGGGAACTTGGCGACGGACATTACAGCAAACAAGCCGAACCCAAACATGTTTATAAAAACAAAGGGGCATATACCACAAGACTTGCCGTAACCAACAATTACGATAACGGAAAACCTCCCGCAACACGACCTAAAAAAGTTGCCATTAATGATATTACCGACAACAATTACAAAGATATTGCCTCGATTGCCGACCAAAACGGATTTGCAATCCTAAAAAATTGTGATCCAATTCCAGATCAGGAAATGGTAGTTGTAGTAAGTTATCAAAATCTGGAAAACTATGTTTCCAGCGGAAAACTCTATCTTTTTTACAACGAAAAACAATTTAAAGACAATAATTTCCAATTAGTCGATTTCCGAACCTACGCTGGCGAACGCGAAATAAAAGAAAATACCGTTGCTGTTGTAGATGATCTTGACGATACCAGAACTTATTTGGCTTCAGCCGAAAACAACATTAAAATCAAAAAATACCGAAACACAACCACCGAAGAAAATCTAGATGTATCATTACTAGAAGCAAACAAAACCTATCATAATGTTTCAGTTCTAGAATTTGACGATGCCAACCCGAGTGAAACCCGAAATGTATTTTACACATTTAAGACCACTCCCGAAATGATTAAAGATACCAGCGCAACCGTAACCATGCGAGGGATATTTGTACCTAATCGAAGTTATAAAAACCATAAAATAAAAAACCTCGAAATGGAAATTGTGACTTCTCACGACCCAAATAAAATGGGTTCTAACGGAAGTTTTATGAATTACAGATTGGTGCGTTTTAAAAGAGTCAATTTTAAGACCCGTTTCCAAAACAACGGCGAAGGTCCGGCAAGAATGATTAGACTCGAAACGGATATTCCTGATATGTTCGACAAAAAAACATTTCAGATAGAAGATATGTACCCAAAATGCCCTATTTGTCCCAAAGACGAAATCCCAACCACAAGCTGTTTAGATACAATTATTAAACAAAAGCAAATATTCTTTACCTTCAAGAATATCTATTTACCCGGAAGCGAACAAAAAAATGTAAAAGAAAAAGACAGTACCAAAGGTTTTGTAAAATACTCTATGAAGTTTGGCGATGACTTTCATAAAGTAAAAACCCGAAGCCGAACCTCTATAATATTCGATAAAAACGAACCCATTATTACCAATTATGCCACTACAAGATTCCTACCCGGAATATCTATTGGTGCAAAAGCGGGTTATAATCTATATCCTGATTTAGATAAATCGACGAGTTACTTTGTGGGTGCAACCATTTCCCCTTTCAAATCCTACCGCTTTTATTGGCAAGCAGAATGGCTAAATGCTATAAACAAATATGAAAATGGTGTAACAACTAGTGATCAAATTGTCGTTGGGGCAAATGGTGTGAAACAACTACAACGTACCACAACAGGTACCGAAAACAAAAATATCAACTGGGAAGTTCCCGTTCTTATTCGCTATAACATTAATAATTACATCGGGATTGGCGCTGGCTTACAAGCCAATATTAATGTTTCGGAAGAGCAAAATCAAACAGTAAAAATTGAAAACTTTGAGGGTGGAACTGATCAGTATTTAATGGACACCAAAACAGAATCAACCACTGTAAAAAACTCATTTGCCAATTTTAAAACAGGAATTTTATTTGACTTAACAGTAGGTTTTGCCAGAATTGGCCCGAGTTTAGGCGCGCGTTATGTAATAAACTTTGAACAGAATTTTAATTATTTCCAGTTTTATGGGATTTGGAAGTTTTAAGAGTTATACCACAGAGTTACACAGAGATTTTTCGCAGAGATGCGCGAAGTTTTAAAAAAAAGTTTACCACAAATTCCGCAAATTTCCACAAATTAGGATTCTGTTTAATTGATGCTTTTAATTTTCGGTAAACTTTCTTCGTGAATCTCTGCGAAAAAGCTTTGCGAACCTTTGCGAAACAACATTTTTACTCAAACCTTTAAATCCCTTTGTGAAACAAAAACATCTATGAAAAAACTATATTGCTATATACTATTCTTCTCAACAATAATTCTATTCGGGCAACGTCAGGAAGACAAAATATACCTTGCAATCGATTCTTTTATAGCACATCCATCTGCGAAAGCATTACAAAATCTAACAAATACAGAAACCTCTTTCTGGAAAAACCAAAACCCTAAAACCAAAAACGAATTACTGGCCATCGTAGTTTTAAACTGCAACAAAGCCTATTATGAAAATCAGTTCGGGCAAACGGAAAAAGCAATTACTAGTTACGAAAAAGCTTGGCAGACTTACGAAAAAAACAAGCTGAAAGATTACGATATTATCGAATATTGCCTGAAACCTTTAGGTAATCTATATACCGTTTTGGGCGATTATGATAGTGCCGAAAATACCATAAAACAATATTTTTATATTGTAAATACGTCTAAGAATTATCCCGAAGCTCAGAAACAAAAACTTGCAGCAATTCTTAATTTATCTAATGTTTATCAGAGTTCTGGTAAAATTTCTTTGGCAATTGAGTTATTAGAAAGCACTTTAAAAACAGAGCCTTTATCAAATTCTCAAAAAGGGATATTATGGAATAATCTGGGGAATAGTTATTGGCTAGGTTTAAAACAACTTATATTGATTAGAAATTCGCCGGACGACGCCAAAAAAGCATTTGAATCTTCTATAAGATATCTAAAAAACGAAAAAGGTCAATCCGAAACTTTATCCAATTCTTATCGCAATCTGGCTTCGATGAACAGACAATGGCAACAATTTGAAATTGCAAATTCTTATTTAGAAAAAGCAGAAAAGTTATTTTTAGAAACACCAAATCAACAACCGCGAAAACTGGCAAAACTATATTATGAAAAAGCGTTGTTGCTTTTTGATGAACAAAAATATGATGAAAGTGCAAAACAAGTTCAGGCTATTTTTAAAATCCTGATTCCGAATTATAATTCAAAAAATACACTGCCAAATCAAAATCAGTTATATGCCGAAACGGTCTTGATTGATGTTCTGGATTTGCAAGCAGAAATCTTTTCTAAACAAAATCAACCCAAAAAAGCACTTGAAGCATTTAGGCTTTCTTTTGATATTGAAGATTTATTGATGAATGTTTTGGTTTATGAAAACTCAAAAATCATTACACAAATCAGAGCACGTAATCGTACTGAAAAATGCATTTCAATTTATGATGAGTTGTTTAAAAAAGAAAACAAAATTCAATATCTGGAAAAAGCTTTTCAGTTATCTGAACGAACCAAATCTGGTATTTTAAAAGGATATCGATCAAATATCAAAACCGCTTCTGCTGAAGAAAAATCATTATTGCAACAGCTTCAAAACTTAAACAATGAAATTTTAAAAGAACAGCAAAAAGGAGATTCAGCAAACATTGCAAACATCAATAAAGCCATAAAAAAGCAAAACAAATTGATGCTTTCTTTAAAACAAATACAATCTAAAAACCCTGATTACATTCCCGAAACCTGTGATTTAAAAACGCTGTCATCAAAACTAGAAAAAGACAAAGCTGTAATGGTTTATTATTTTATGGGGTTTGACGAAATCTATTATTTTACATTACATGACCAAAGAATTACATTAAATCATTTTAATATCACCGATACAGCAATGCCTCAAATTATGGGATTCATTCAATATTTCAGTAATTCAAATAACATTAACGACGATATTTCTGGATATAACAGAGTCGGAAAAAAAGTTTTTGATATGCTGAAATTACCTAAAAATACTATTTACAAAAACCTCATTATTGTTCCCGACGGAATCCTTAATTTCTTGCCATTTGAAGCTTTGATTACACAAGAATCATCAACTACAAATTTTGCCAAAATGCATTATTTACTCCATGATTTTAAAATTGCCTATAACACTTCGGCTAGTTTTTATATCAATGCGAAGCCTATTTCAAATTCAGCAAAAACCGTTTTAGGTATTTTTCCTATTTTCGAAAAAACGGCTTACGAATTAAGTTATTCCAAAAAGGAATTGCAATCGATACAAACAAACTTTCAAGGCAAGTTTCTTGAGAACTCTGATGCTACTTTTGCCAACTTTAAGAACAATGCTTCCCAATACTCTATTTTGCATTTAAGTACTCACGCTTCTTCTGGCGATGTCGAAACTCCTGCAAGCATCAAGTTCTACGATCAGGAAATCCTGTATTCAGAATTATATAATCTTACCCTAAATCCTGACTTGGTCGTTTTGAGTGCCTGCGAAACAGGAATCGGAAAATTATATAAAGGCGAAGGCGCTATGAGTATTGCAAGAGGTTTTCAGTTTGCTGGTGCTCAGAACTTATTGTTTTCGTTATGGAAAGTAAACGATTATACAACATCAGTTTTTATGGCTGATTTTTATAAAAACATCAAAAACGACGTTCCCTATTTTGAAGCCAATACCAATGCTAAACTTGATTTTTTAAACAACAAATCGATTCCAAATGCCAAGAAATCTCCTTATTATTGGAGTTCTTTTGTGTATTATGGTTCAATTTCTACAGAAGAGAAATCTTCAAATTATATGCTATACATCATTAGTTTATTGGCTGTAATTGGTTTATTTTTGATATTCAATCAGTACCAAAAATGGAAAACCTTCACGATGTTCTCAAAAAAGAGAAATACAAAAAAATAAAATTCAAAGTTACCAAAACGCAACACCTTTTAATAAAAGCCAAAATCAATGGTATTTCCGGGAATTTTATATTAGATACTGGTGCATCTAATACTTGTGTAGGTTTTGAGAGTATAGAACGTTTTGCATTGGGTGCTGAAGCTTCAAAAACTAAAGCTGCCGGAGCTGGGGCAACAGGAATGCTTACCCAAACGGCATCTAACAATATATTACAAATCGGTTCTTGGAAAGATTTAGATTTTGCTTTGGTAATTTTTGATCTTTCGCATGTAAACGAAGCTTTACGACAATACAAAGCAAGACCTGTTCATGGCATTATAGGAGCCGATGTTTTACTTCAGGGTAAAGCGATTATAGACTATTACAACCATTATGTATATCTGCAATAAAAAGAGGCTAGTTTAAAAATAAACACAAATTTCATTAATTATCACTAATTCGTTCGTGGAATTAATTTCGCAAACTGAGTTAAACTCCACGATTATAAAATTCTAATTTACAGAGAACAATATCATTAAGTTAAAAGATTTTTGATTGAAGATTAACGATTGCTGATTTTTGATTTTGTGTTAATAAATAATAGGAACGTTGATTTTATGAGGTTTTGTACTTCTGAAATCTAAAATCGTTGGTCAAAAATCTAAAATCATTTTTAAACCCCGTTGAGGTGACATATATAACAATCTGAAGAAAAACAATAAAGAGGCTGCCTAGAAAATCACTTTTCGGACAACCTCTTTTTAATCATAAATTAATCTGCGTACTAAGAATTTGCCGATGGATTAGGAATAATACATCCTGCCCAATTAAATGCTCCATTGGCAATATTATTATAGGTTACATAAAAGAAACCACTACGACCCCAGCCTGCACCCCAGGAATTTTGCACTTTAAAAAGTTGGGTTGCATCATCGTATCCTACAATACACACACAATGTCCGCCTTGTCTGCCTCCGTAAAGATTAGCCCAAACATGGTTGTTATTACGGATATCATAAAAACTCTGATTTACATCAAAACATACTGCAACGGCATAATTCTGATTTAGATAATATTTAATATCTGCAATACTCGTTGGGTTTACATTAAACCATCCGCCTGATTTTCTAACCGATGCCCAGTTTTTTTGTTGTGTAGATGGTTGTGTGTAGCAACCTCCCGCTATATATGGCATCTGAAATTCGGCACATTCGCCTTGGTTTTTTATTAAATTCATGGCATCATTAGGATAAGAACCTGCTCCACAATTACCCAGTTTTATTTGGTTATACACATAAGCCGCACTTCTTGATGCATTATACCAATTACTCTGATGCACGGTGTTATTAAGATATCTAGCAATACTATGTGCTGCATAACCTACACCCCATCCTACACAAGATCCTTCACTCCCTTGATCTCCAACTGGCGGAGTTGGCAAATTTTTGCTAGCCGCAATTTTTGCCGTCAAAGTCGATTTTTGAGTTTCTGAAACTAAATCAGGTCTTAACTGAGCAATTTTTAAACGGTATTCGTTTGGTGTTAGAAACTGAATATTCTTTAAATATTCATCAGTCATTGGCGCTAGTCCGTATCTTCCTTTGTCAAGAAGATTGACATCGCCGTCCATTAATTTCTCTTGAACATCGCTCTCTGCTTGATCATTACCTTTCTCGCAAGAATAAAAAGCTAGTAAGGCAAAAAACAGAAGGGCAATTTTTTTAATCGAAAATTTAATAAGTGGTTTTTTCATGGTTTTGTTGTTTTTAGTTATTAATTATTTCGTACAGCAATTATTTACGAATTTATTAGTATTTTTAGCATAACATTAACATTAACAGACTCATAACTCCAACTTATCTTACGCATAACTATGCTTAGAGTATTCCTATAACATGAATTAAATTTAATTATCGAAGAAGAACAATGTCAATTATTAAACAACATTCACAATATGGAAATCATAATAGACAAATTAGTAGAAGGCATAAAATCCCATCCTATTATACAAAACAGTACTTTATCTGGTGTTAAAGAATGGAAAAGGGCTCATTATATTATTCTATCGGAAATAATATCTGATTGCTTAGAAAAATCAGAATTCATGCAAGGTTCAAAGAGGAATGAACTTGGGTGTTCTATCTCGAGCGCCACCTTACAAAGAATATTTACAAACGATTCTTCTCAAACTAAAAAATCTGATTTACGTTTCTTAAAAAGCTTAGACAAACTAGCCATATTTATTGGTCATCCTTCTTTAAATAGTTTTCTGAATTGTGAAGCAACAGATTATAATAAATCATCGGAGATTGAAAACAAAACCGAATCTATATCTTTTTTTGAATCATTGATTGCCGATTATTGTCAGGGAGAGTTTAATTGTTTGAAGGAATTACCCAAAATTAATATTTCGAATTTGTCAAATTATGTTTTTAGTGAAAGTCCTTTTTCTAAAAGAATTAAGGATCTTTTCGAAAATTATTCAAGATTAAATTATCATTTAAACTGTATTGACAATCGATCTAATTTTGAAATTTTCGATTTTAAAGTCTCTAGTATTACCGATGAAATCGCCATTCTAACCGTAAAAGAATTTTGGAATTTAGAGTGGAAAGACGAAAACGATGCCATATCGATTGTTCTTAATAAAGTAAACAGGCAAACTTATTTTATTAAAAAAAGGGAGGATGTTTGGAAAATATGGGATAACTACAATCCCGATTATAATGAACTATCTACAAGAATAAACTCGGCTATAGAAAACCAACATATAAAAAAAGCTATCCTATAACAACGGAAACTCATTGCTTTTCATAAATCATATCATTATAAATACATATTTTATTAAATTTCAGTTTTTTAAGTATATTTGTTGACGATTTTAACAAACCGATACCTATGAAAAAAACTTTACTTTATCTATTATTTTTATTTACATCATTTAACTTTTATGCACAAATTAGTATAGTTAGTCCTATTATACATTGTAATGGAGATACTTTATTTGATTTTACTATTCGAAAAAACGAAATAATTGGAGACTTAAATCCTGCCGAAACTACACTTAGCTATCATCTTAGTGAGTATGACGCTACAAACAATGCTAATGCAATTCCAAATCCGACTTCATTTGTAAGTACTGTAGATTCTAAAAATATTTATGTCCGAATTTATAACAAAGGAAATATTACCCTAAAATTTTTCCGTTTAAACATAAACTTTAATTTAGCCGTAGATGTTACAATTAGATATTCGGCATGTTATACCCCAATATTATTTTTAAATGCTACAGGAGGCTCACCTTCCTACCGATATTCAATAGACGGTATTAAGTACCAAAAAGAAAACTCTTTTGAAGTAAAAGCAGGAACATATACTATATACACCTTAGACAATAATGAGTGCACCGCTTCAGCAACTGTAGTTGTACAAGATATAACTATTCCTCCTTTGCAGGCGATGACAGTAAATACCATGCTTAGATGTAATGGTGATACCAATGCCGAAATAATGTCATTTGTATCTGGAGGAACACCTCCATATAGCTGTTTTGTTGAAGAAAAAATGGATGCAAGAGTGAGTGTATATGAAAACAGGTACACTATTCATAATATGCCTGCAGGCAGATACAGGGTAGTTATTAAAGATGCGATGGGATGTGCTGTAATGAACCCTATAGAAATTCAGGAACCTAAAGCACTTACAGCTACTGCTGTAATTACAGACCAAACAATAACGGTTAATGCAACTGGCGGAACTAATCAATACACGTATGCAATTTCGCCTACTTTAAATAATTCCTCGACAAATAATACCTTTACAGACCTAGTGCCAAACACTTACGAAATAATCGTAAGAGATTCTAACTACTGCTGGGTTAATATAGTATCCCTTACAATTACCCCTCCTGCACCTCTTGTAGAGGGCAAAAAAGCAATTACCTTAAATCTTACCGCTGGGCAAACTCTTGCGGATATTAATATTCCCGTTACTGGTATTAAATGGTATAGTAATGCAACTTCGCCATCTGGAAAGACTAAAAGGTTAAACGAAGCTTTTTTACCATTATCTACTGTATTAGTAGATAACACTACTTATTATGCGTCTCAAACTATTAATAATATTGAAAGTAAAGAAAGACTAGCGGTAACTGTAAAACTAAATACGTTATCAAACCCTGACTTTGTACTTGGCAATTTTAAGTATCATCCTAATCCTGTAAAGAACGTATTAAGCATCGAAAACGCTTCGGTAATTGATGAAGTAACTCTTTTTTCTGTTACTGGAAAGGTCATTTTGGATAAAAAGATAAATAGTTTGCATTCAGATCTTGATTTATCACATGTAGCAACAGGAATTTATTTCCTTAAAGTGAAATCTGAAGGTCGTGAAAAAACGATAAAGATTGTAAAAGAATAAAACCTACATCAATCAGAATAACAAAAGCCGTCATTTATAAAAATGACGGCTTTTTGTTTTTATACGATTTATTATAATCGGCAAACTCAACATACGCTCAAAACCAATGTAGTTTGCCAATTATAGACCTATACTACATCATAAAAACAGGGTATTTATACGCTATTCAAACAGTTGAGATTCCTTTAATTTTGGCTTGAAATAAACCTCAGCAGAAACCGAAAAGCTAAAAACAAAGAGTAGGTAAAATCATAAAATTAATCAAAATGGATTCTGAATCAAAGAACTTAGAAGCTTCAAGCAAAGGAATAGGCGATCCTATAGACGTGACCAACATTCAAATAATCATTAACACCGATAAGATAAAAAGAGAGTATTCTAATGAAGGAAGTAAAGACCCTGCAAATCCTACAGAAATAGGACACCAATATCAGTACATGGTGAGTTCTAGTCTGGCTGGAAGTACAGGAAGTGGCTCAACAGACCTGATTGTTAATGCAGCTTACGGTGATTTTGTTCGATTGTATGCTATATCTGAATATGCCAATTCCGAAAATGCAGTCATAATCTACAACATACAAAGAACGGGCGGCGCAGATGTGTTTAATGATTTTAGATCTGGCTTATTTAATATGCCAGGAATTCAAGCATCTAGAGAAAATCCTCTCCCTATTCAACATGTTGATGAGATAATTCACTGGTATAACCAAGCTGATGTAATCGGAAACGGAGCAGCTAATTATAACATTAGCTTCGCACTTTACACAGCAGACAGACGATCGCATTCAATGAATCTGATTGGCTATTTTGTAATGAAACCAACATTTATTATTTAGCACTAATTTTAAGAAAGCACGTTTCTTTTTTGGCATCCAGGCGATAAAAGAGACTAAGTAAAAAGTTGTGAACTTAAATTGTCTATAAAGGGAGGGACGCGGATAATACGGATTTACAAAAGTAAAGCCACGGATTAAACTAATTTAAAAAATTATGCCTCAATACATTCTAATAAGAAAAGCCGTCATTTAATAAAAAATGACGGCTTTTCTTTTATAAAGTTATTATAAGTATTTCTTTAAAACCGCTTCTTTTTGTTTAGGTATTTCAGTCATTTCTTTTTCTAAAATCTTTATTTTTTTTTCTATTTTTTCTATTTCTGAAACTATTTTTTGCTGTTCTGAAAGTGGGGGAATTGGAATTATATAATCCATAATATGCTGTTTATCTCCTCGGGGCATTTTTAAACCCTTAGGCTTTAACATTTCATAGTCGAAGAATTCATCTTGTCTCAAAATATAATAAATATATCTTGAATCAACATCTTCATCCGTTTTTTGCAATACTAAAACGTCATTTGAACTACCACCATTATTATCCGCAAACCAAATTTTCTTCAAATATGGTCTAATATTTGACAATAAAACATCTCCAATTTTATATTCTGTTAATGTACCTGAATCAGGAAGAAAATTTGAATTCACTTTGCCAACCATATCTTGTAGCAAATTATCAACTCCAACATAAGTTTCAGAAGTTAATAAGGTAGAATTAATTCTTGTCTCAGAATATTTACATATACTACGCAACTTTTTTTGCTCTCCATTGATATTTATGAGGACACTCCTAATTTCTTTTCGTAATTCTAATGTTTTTTTAATCGTTTCTGTTTCTTTATTTTCCAAAAATTTTATTTCATCAACAATTTTTTGTTGAATGTTTTTCGGAGGAAGAGGGATTTTAAAATTATTAAGCATCTGAAGATTAACATGTTTCACACCTGAATTAGATGTTAATTCTTCTAATGATTTGCTTTGAATTTTTAAGATATTTGCTAAATAATATGGTAAAATATTTTCATTACAAATAATTGAATTAATCTGCTGGTTTGTCGTTAATTCAATCGAATTAATCCCAACTCTTCCAATCGTTGCAGTACAACTAATTAAGACACTGTTTTTAGGAATAATTCTAACTTTTTTGTTTTCTAAAGCGAAATTGGAAACATAATTTTCAGTTTTAGAAACATCTAACTTATTAAAGCTTAAGTCCGGGATGGTTAACCAATTTATTTCCTTTTTATCCCAAAAATTATATTCATTTTTTGGTGGTGTACTACCATTTATTATCTCTAAAGAGATATCTTTAATTCTTACTAATTCCCATTTACTTTCAATCGATACTTTTTTTTTAACCGAAAGTGAAATATTTTTCTCAAAATCTACACGATCAAAAGTTATCATATCAACCAAGTTGTGTCGAGATATATTCTTTTGCAGAACTTCATCGATAGGAAAATCAAAATCCCCTTGGAAAGCTTTATAAATATATGTACTTGCTTTTTTAGGATTATTAAAAACTTCAGGATCGAATAATTGTGTGTAATCTTCTATGTTTTTGCCTCTTTGCATTGGGTGTATCCCTTCACTTCCTCTTCTATTAGAAAATTCATAGCCTAAGAAACGTTTTTCATCTTCTTTTTCCTTTTTCTTTTCTGTTTTTATTTTTGCTAATCCTTTATTAGATTTTACTATTACAACTTTTTGTGAGTAAACAATTAAAAAATAATATAATTTATCCGCTTCTTTTTCTAAAAGTAAATTCCAGAATTCTTTATCGTTTTTAACTTTTAATTTCTTTTTATATTCATTATAAATCTCATGTTCTTCAATTGCTTTATTTGGTTCTTTTTTTAATAAAGAAATATAATCCTCAAATGAAATTCCCTCCCAAACATGATCTACATATTTAGTTACTGGTTTCTCAATTCCGTTTAAAGTAACATCTTGCAAAACACTAAAAAACTTTTCTACAGCAATTTTAAGATTAGCACTTTCATAATTATTTCTTCTTCTCAAAAATAATGTAACAGTACTTGTATTTGTCGCCATGAAGGTACTTGATCCCAACTCAGTAATACCTATTATATCAAAATATTGTAAAATAAGTTCTCGAGATCTGGAATAAATTCCCGTGTTACTCAAAATTGAACTTGGTAAAATAATTCCTGCTACACCACCATCTTTCAATAGCTGTTTGGTACGTTCTATAAACAAACATTCTATTTCGGAACTATTGTCTGTTAGTTTATTATAAAGCTCAAAATCATTGTCTTTATAAAAAGAACGAGCTGTATTTTTAAATGCTGAAACTGAATACGGAGGGTTTGAAACTATTATATCAAATTGTTTGTTGTCTTGCGGAAAATCTTTGTCCTTATTCAATAATTTTCCTTTATAATCAGGATGAGAAAAATTAGCTAAGCCATCAGAGTGAATCACATTAGCTAAGCCATCGCCATGCAGATAGCAACCAACTTTACCAACTTTTACTAAACGATAATCTTTTTCAATTCCATATACATATTGTATTGCCCAAGCAAAATGATCATCTTTCCAATTTCTTATTTTCTTAGCAACACTTGGATGGTATTTTTTATCATCTTTTTTATCCAGCAAACGTTGCATCTCGTGCATTGTTTCTGTTAAAAAATGCCCACTTCCTGCCGCATAATCCATCACATAAGGCAAAAGTGTATCGTTATCTATTTTAGCAGAAGCTAACTTATTTTCTAGAATTGTATCAATTGGTAAACTTTTAATCACAAATTGTGCAACAGGAACTGGCGTAAAAAACTGCCCTGATTCTTGTTTTAAACCTGTAGTTAAAAGTAATTCGAAGAAATCTGAAAGATATTGTTGCTTCTTGGTATAACGAAGTTTGTATTTCTGTAAAAGCTCTACTATCTCTTTAACAACGATAGCATTTTCATTAAATGATTGTTCATCATAAACATCTTTTATTGCAAATTCGTTGTTTTTTTCTAATCTAATTTTTCTGAACTCTTCAAGAATTGGTTCTCTTTGCTCATCGTTTAAAAATGGAAATCTGTTTTTAAATTCCGTTTCAGAAAAATCTGTAACTACTTTTTCCAAAAACTCATGCATCCCGTTTTTATACAAATCGGTCAGACGAATTTGAAAACTTCTATGATTGTCAATTCCTTCCAGCCATTGAAAACCTAATTCGTTATCAGTACCTTCATTACTCTTTTCATCATAAATTTTACAAAGAAAAAGAGTGAAGATTCTATTAAAGGCGTTTCCTTTATCTGAAACTACGTTGTGTCGTAAAATTTCAAGAAACCGATTAAAGATAAAACTGCTATCTTCCTGACGAATTTCTTCTAAATCATTTATTGAAAGTGCTTTACTTTCAAAATTATAGGGTTTTACCCAAGAATCAAAAACACCATTATCTTTGGTTAATTTATTCCATTTTTCATAAAAATCTTTTACATCCCCACTTCGATAATCATCTTCAATTTTTACGATTTCACTTCTTGAGACAATTTCATTTCCTTTTAATTCAGAAGCATAAAGCATTATTACATCTGCTTTATTACTAAACTTAAAATAAGTAAAAAGTTGCCCTCCATCTTTTTTAAGTCGGGTAAATTCTTTCTCAAATTCTTTTCCGTAAGTTTTACATTCAATTAAAAGATATTCCGAACCATCGTCGCGAGTAACACAAATATCTAATCGCCCAGAAAATCCATGTCCTGCCGGATATACTTTCTCCAGAGAAATATTTTCTGGCTTATAACCTTTTTCAAGAAATTTATTTACACATTCAAGTACAACCCAATCCTCTGGCTTACTAATATTCTGAGTTTCTTTTCCTTGAATTTTAATCTTTCCTCCAAAATGAAAAACATTTTTTCCGAAATCAATTTCAATACAGTAATTATCAGCATATTTTTTTACAAAAATATCTGAAGCATTTTCTTTAGGCAGAAAACCTAATTTCTGTATTAATTTTTTATTAGGCATTTAATTGAATTTGAATTACATAAAATAAATCTCATAATGAAATTTGTAAGTAATATACTATATCACTGATTTATACAAAAATAGAACAAAAAAGCAATCAATTGCGTATCTATACGCAAAATATTTTGAACCATTATACTAACAAAAAAACCGTTTAGTAAAACTAAACGGCTTTTCAATTGAAAATTATTATAAACTATTATAACTCTAATGCTTTCTTCGGATTGTTATCCATCAATAATTCAAGTGGGTTTTCTAATGCTTCTTTAATAGCAACTAAGAATCCTACTGACTCACGTCCGTCGATGATTCTGTGGTCATAAGAAAGTGCCACATACATCATTGGGTGAATTTCTACTTTACCATTTACAGCAATCGGACGCTCAATAATGTTGTGCATTCCTAAAATTCCTGATTGTGGTGGATTGATGATTGGTGTACTTAACATACTTCCGAAAACTCCTCCGTTTGTAATTGTAAATGTACCACCTGTCATATCATCAACTGTAATCTGTCCGTCACGCGCTTTAATAGCCAATCTTTTGATTTCTGCTTCTACACCACGGAAAGTCAAATTCTCTGCGTTACGAACTACAGGAACCATTAATCCTTTTGGGCCAGATACTGCGATAGAGATATCACAGAAATCATAAGCTACTTTATAATCACCATCCATCATAGAATTTACGTCTGGATATAATGCTAAAGCTCTTGTTACTGCTTTTGTAAAGAATGACATGTATCCTAAACCTACACCTGCGTGTTTAGCTTTGAATGCGTCTTTGTATTCATTACGTAAGTTGTTTATTGGTGTCATATTAACTTCATTGAATGTAGTTAACATAGCTGTTTCGTTTTTAGCTGCTACTAATCTTTCTGCTACTTTACGACGTAACATTGAAAGTTTTGTACGCTCTGAACCACGGTTTCCTCCTGTTGGAGTTCCCATAGAAGGTACTGCATTTAGAGCATCTTCTTTAGTGATTCTTCCATCTTTACCAGTTCCTGAAACTGTAGATGGCGTTATATTTTTTTCGTCTAATATTTTTCTTGCTGCTGGAGAAGGTGTTCCAGATGCATAAGTTGTAGTTGGTGCCGGAGCTGCTTTTGGTGCTTCTGCCTTAACTTCTGCTTTCGGTGCTTCTGTCTTTGGTGCCTCAGCTACTGGAGCTGCTCCTGATGGTTTTGCTGCGCTGGTATCGATTAAGCATACTACTGCTCCTACTGCTACTGCATCTCCTTCTTCCGCTTTTAATGTGATTATCCCACTAGCTTCTGCCGGTAATTCAAGAGTTGCTTTATCAGAATCAACTTCAGCAATGGCTTGATCTTTTTCTACATAATCTCCGTCTTTTACTAACCAAGTTGCAATTTCAACTTCTTTTATTGATTCCCCTGGTGATGGGACTTTCATTTCTAAAATCATCTTTTTTTTGTTTAAGGTTTGTATTGCTTAAGGCTTAAAAGTTGAACCAAACACTTTAAGTCTTAAACTTTAAACTAATTTTTTATCTAAATAAATTTTTATCGAAAACCATTCTGATTGCATCAGCATGACGACGTTTTGCTCTTGTATAACTTCCTGATGCTGGTGCAGCATAAGCTTTTAATGAAGCCAATCTCCATTTTACAAGATCAAAGTTCATTAACATAAAGCTATAAGCTCCCATGTTTTTAGGCTCTTCTTGTGCCCAAACATAATCATCAGCGTTAGGGTATTGTGCTATAATTGCTTTTAATTGCTCAACTGGTAATGGAAACAATTGTTCGACACGAACAACAGCAACATCATTACGCCCATTATTTTCTCTTTCGGCAACGATGTCATAATAGAATTTACCTGTAACAAAAACTAACGTTTTTACGTCTTTTTTGTTAACTGTAGTATCATCTATTGTTTCTTGGAAACTTCCTTTTGCTAATTCCTCTACTGTAGATACACATCTTGGATCACGCAATAAACTTTTTGGAGAGAAAACTACCAAAGGCTTACGGAATGTTGTTTTCATTTGTCTTCTTAACAAGTGGAAAAAGTTGGCTGGTGTTGTACAGTCTGCAACATACATGTTTTGTCTTGCACAAAGTTGTAGGTAACGCTCCATTCTTGCAGAAGAGTGCTCTGCTCCTTGTCCTTCGTATCCGTGTGGCAATAATAAAACAATACCGTTTTGGTTGTTCCATTTGTCTTCTCCACATGAGATATACTGGTCGATCATGATTTGTGCTCCATTTGAGAAATCTCCAAATTGTGCTTCCCAAATTGTCAATGCATTAGGGTTAGCCAAAGCATATCCGTAATCGAATCCTAAAACTCCGTACTCTGATAATAATGAATTGAATACTCCGAATTTTCCTTTTTTATTTTCTATAGCATTCAATAGGATTACTTCTTCCTCTGAATCTTCTACTTTTACTACGGCATGACGGTGTGAGAATGTACCACGCTCTACGTCTTGCCCAGAAATACGAACATCAAATCCTTCTGTTAATAGTGAACCGTAAGCTAATGCTTCTGCAGTTCCCCAATCGATAGTATTATTGTCGTAACCTGTTTTTCTATCAGTAACAATTTTGGTTATTTTGTTAATGAATTTTTTATCTGATGGTAAGCTTGAGATTGTTTTTATGATAGAATCTAATCCGTCTTTAGCAAAAGAAGTATCAAATTTTTTCAACATCACAACATCTGAAACCTGCTCAAAACCTTTCCATTCATTTTTCATAAATGGAGTAATGATTGTCAAGTCTTTTTTACGAGATGCTTCAAGGTTTACCTCCATTGTCGATTTGTATTCTTTCTCTAATGCATTTACGTAAGTAGCATCGATAATACCTTCCGACAATAATTTTTGCGCATAAATATCTCTTGGATTTTCATGCTTTGCAATGATTTTATATAAAACTGGTTGTGTAAAACGAGGCTCGTCTCCTTCGTTATGACCGTATTTTCTGTATCCTAATAAATCGATAAATACATCACGACCAAATGTCATTCTGTAATCTAATGCAAATGAAACGGCATGAACTACAGCTTCTGCATCATCTGCATTTACGTGTAATACTGGCGAAAGTGTTACTTTGGCAACATCTGTACAATATGTAGATGAACGTGCATCAAGGTAATTCGTTGTAAAACCAACTTGGTTGTTAATTACAATATGTATTGTTCCTCCGGTTTTGTAACCGTCTAATTGTGCCATTTGTATGATTTCGTACAAGATACCTTGTCCTGCTATTGCAGCATCACCGTGAACGGCAATTGGCAATACTTTTGAGAAATCATCTGCGTAATATTTATCTTGTTTTGCTCTGGTAATTCCTTCAATAACTGCTCCAACTGTCTCTAAGTGAGATGGATTTGGCGCAAGGTTGATATTGATGTTTTTTCCAGTTCTTGTTTTTTTATCGGCAGTAAGTCCTAAGTGGTATTTTACGTCTCCATCAAAGTACTCTTGGTCGTAATCTTTACCATCAAATTCTCCGAAGATGTCTTGTGTTGATTTGCCAAAGATATTAGCCAAAACATTAAGACGTCCACGGTGAGCCATACCCATTACAAATTGCTCTACACCTTTTTCGGCTGCTTTTTCAATCAAAGCATCTAGAGCTGGGATGATCGATTCTCCTCCTTCTAGCGAGAATCTTTTTTGCCCAACATATTTGGTATGCAAGAAGTTCTCGAAAGAAACTGCTTGGTTTAATTTATTTAGGATTACCTTTTTCTCATCTGTAGAGAAATTAGGCTGGTTGTCATTTACTCCAAGTTTGTCCTGAATCCATTTTACAACATTTGGGTTACGAATATACATATACTCTACCCCGATGTGCTGGCAATAAATTGCCTGAAGACGTTTAACAATATCTTGCAATGAGCAAGGTGGAACTCCAATTACTTTGGCTGCATCAAAAACAGTCGTAAGATCTGCTGTTGTAAGTCCAAAATTTTCGATATCTAAAGTTGGCGATGATATCCTACGATCTCTTACCGGATTTGTTTTTGTAAACAAATGACCACGAGAACGATACCCGTCAATCAATTTTAATACATTGAACTCCTTTTGTAATTTTTCCGACACCAAACTACAATCCGTATTGTTAGTCGCAAATTCAACAATTTGTTGAACTGGCACCTCGTCGTTGTAAGTTGTCATTCCAAAATCGAAACCTTGAAAAAAACTTCTCCAACTCGGCTCTACGCTATCTGGATTTTGTGTATATTGATCGTATAATTGTGCAAAAAACTCTGTATGTGCTGCATTTAAAAATGAAAACCTATCCATAATATTTAGTGAATATACTTTTTGTTAAATAGAATGGCAAAAGTACAATAATCGAATTTATTTAAATCTTTTTTTTACGTACTTTTACGTAAAAATTTGTTAAAATCCGCCTAACTATGAAGAAAAATCACTTTTCAATTGTTTTCAAATCATTTTTAATGATTTTGACTCTATTATTTTCAAGCGGTATAATTGGGCAACAAAAATATTACATCCCACAGAAGCAAAATGACTTTTGGAACCATGTACAATTTGGTGGAGGACTCGGATTAAGTTTTGGTTCTGGATACACCGATATATCAATATTACCAAGTGCTATTTACAACATTAATCCAATTGTATCTGTTGGTGTAGGTGCTCAAATAGGATATATATCTTCTAAAAACGAATATTCTTCCTGGCTTTATGGCGGAAGCCTTATCGGATTGGTCAATCCTATACCTGAAATACAACTTTCGGCAGAATTAGAGCAAATCAATGTAAGTACTGATTATAAATATTTTGGACAACCCCGTTTTAGCGATACATTCTGGAATACTGCTTTATACCTTGGCGCTGGTTACCGAGCTGGTAATGTAACTATTGGAATCCGTTATGATGTACTGCATGATGACAACAAGAGTATTTATGGAGAGGCTTTTATGCCATTTGTGAGAGTATATTTTTAAGCAGACCCAAAGAAATAATTTAGGCGTAAAAAAAAGGTAAAAGTTTGTCAAAAAGGAATAAGCCTCTAAACCTTAAAAAACTATCAAATAAAAAAAGAAACAAAAAAAGAAGTTTTATCCCAAAAGAGAAGCCTCTGAACCTTTGTGAATCAGCATCTTTGAACCTCAAAAAAAACTACTTATAAAAATTCCTAAACCAAACCTTCTGCCATTCTCTTTTTAGAATTAAAAAGGAAACTTGTTCGGCTAGAATCACTAAATCTGATCCGTCTAATTTTTTAATTTCGGCTTCAGAAACATCTATTATATAAAGAAGATTCAAATACTCGGCAAATTTATACTGAATCATTCTGTATATTTTTTCGTGCATTTGAATTTTAAGTTCATCGGGAGAAATGCTCAGCGGAAAATCAATTCCTTCATTTGCCAAATTGAAATCTTTATTAATCTGTTCAATCAATTTAAGATACAAGGCTTCTTTCTCCGCTTCCTGAAGTAATAAATCTGTATTTTGTGGAGCTACAAACATTTGATTTAGGATTGTTGATTTATGATTAGTGATTTCAGAATTGAAAGATTTAAAACTGAAAAATTAATTATCAAGTCGTTCTTTATTTATTTAAATTCAAAGCTGTTAAAACAACGAACAATATTCCACTTATAAATGCAATAAAGTACGCGAACTTTTTAATATCTCCAAACTCCCTGCCTGCGTTAAGAATCAACTTTCGGAAACTATTAGAAACTATTGCTAAGATAGAACTAGCAAATATTAACCCAACTGCTAAATTCATTCCAATTCCAACTGGAGAACCTTCAGGCTTTTCTTGGGTTGCAAATGGAAAAACATCCAAAAAGAAAAGTAAATTCCAAGCAACTATAAAAAATATTACAGCAGATTTCTTTAGTGGAAACCCACCTTGATTTTGGTTTTTAATGATTTCTAAATCCTCAGCACTTATTATACTGTTTAAATTTTCCAGAAAACCCGTTTTTCTAATTTCCGAAATCACAAAACTTGGATCTTTAAAAGTCCAAAATATTACTTTTGAATTATAGTTTCCAATTCTATGATTTATTTTTATTCCATTTCCTATAATCGGAATTGAAGTATATGGTTCTATTGAAATTATATCTTTTGGTTGAAACATTAAATTTCCCACAATCGAAGCGTTTATTTTTAGAACTTCTTTATCCACGTATAAATCTGCAAATGGATAACTTGCATTTGCCATTCCAATTCTTGCTCCTCCAGTTAAGGTAAATTTACTATTCATTATATTGTTTAATTCGATTACTGAATACTAAACTTTTCTTCCCATTAAGTTTTCACCAAAAGTGCGTAATGACAATTTCTTTTCGTCACTAATATCCATTTTATCCAGTGTTTTAAAAGCTTCCAAAGTATACATTTCAATCGCATCCTGAGTTGCTTTTGACGCTCCCGAAACATTAAAAATATTCTTAGCTATTTCAATTTTATCACTATTATCCTCAGGTTGAGTAATAAATAAGGCTTCTAATTGTTTTGCGCTATCTGCATCAGAAAAAGCCAATGCTTTTAGATATAAATACGTTTTTTTATTTTCGATAATATCACCACCAACTTGTTTTCCAAAAGTTTCCGGATCACCAAAAGCATCTAAATAATCATCCTGTAACTGGAAAGCCAATCCTAATTGTAATCCAAAGTCATATATTAAATTGGCATTTTCATTAGAAGTTTTTGCTACAATTGCACCCATTTTCATAGCTGCCGCAACAAGAACTGCTGTTTTATACTCAATCATTTTTAGATATTCCGGAATTGTAACATCTCTTCTTTGTTCAAAATCAACATCCCATTGTTGTCCTTCACAAACTTCTAAAGCTGTTTTACTAAAAAGCTTTGCTAGCTCTCTAAAAGTATTCGGCTCATATTGTTCAAAATATTGATATGCCAAAATAAGCATCGCATCACCAGAAAGTATTCCCGTATTAAGATCCCATTTTTCATGAACAGTTTGTTGCCCTCTTCTTAAAGGGGCATCATCCATGATATCGTCATGTACCAACGAAAAATTATGAAAAATTTCTACTGCCATTGCAGCAGCGAGAGCTTCGCTATAGGTAACATCAAAAACTTCGGCAGTCATTAAAGTCAATACTGGACGCATTCTTTTTCCACCAAGGCTTACAATATATTCAATTGGCTCGTAGAGATTCTTAGGCTCTTTGCTTATAGTTTGTTTCTCCAGATAATTAATAAAAAATTCCTGGTACTGATAAATGGCATGCATAAAAGTAATTTTCGGCTAATTTACTGCATTATGCCTGCATTACAAACTCGATTTCTTAACGAAATGTTAAATAATCAAAAATACTTTGGAAACTATTTTGGTGTTTAGAGTTTCCAATATACATTTGCACCGAAATTTAACAGCAAAGAGCCCGGATCAATTTCCTAAGTAATCCTGTTAAATCATAATTATTAATAAAACATTACCTAATATTATGAAAACACAATGGACAATTGATTCAAGTCAATCTGATGTTTTAATCAAAATGAGACATTCGATATTAGCCTACTTAGGCGGTTCTATAAATAAATTTCATGGTCATGTAGATTTAGACAATAATGAAATAGAAGATGCTGCCATAGAATTTTCTTTGGATGTAAATAATAGAGAAGCCAAATTGGAGCAGATAAATACATACTTAAAACTAAATGATTTTTTCGACGTTAATAAATACCCAACCATAAGTTTTAAATCAACTTCGTTTCAAAAAGTAAACAAAAACATAAATTTCATTAAAGGAGATTTAACAATCAAGGACGTTACAAAAACTGTAGAGCTTGATGTTGAACTAGTAGAAACTGACTATTATGATGGCAATAAGAAAGTTTCCTTTGAGCTTACTGGAGATATAAACCGTAAAGATTTTGGATTAGCCTATAATTCATTTAATCAAAGTAGTGGTTTATCTACTGGACAAGACATTAAACTTGTGGCAAATTTAGAATTCACAATATAAGATTTACATCAAATTAAAGTTTTTAAAATAGATTTAGAAGAAACAAAATGAAAGAAAAAATCATATCAAAAGCAAGTGACTTATTCTTAAAACTAGGTTTTAAAAGTGTCACTATGGATGATATTGCAGGCGAAATGTGTATTTCTAAAAAAACCATTTATAAATATTTCTGTAATAAAGAGGTTTTAATCGAAGAAAGTACTTCGGCTGTTCACAAACAGGTTCATGAATTAATTGACTCTATTGTTTCAAAAAATTATAATGCAATTCAGGAAAATTTCGAAATAAGAGAAACATTTAAAAATTTATTCAAGTCCTCTTCCGACACTTCTCCGATTTATCAATTAAAAAAGCACTACCCAGAAATCTATACAAACATGATGAAGTTTGAAATAGATCAATGTAGCCAGTACTTTAGAGATAATATTACAAAAGGTATCGAACAAGGTTTATACCGTGAGGATATTAATATCGATATATATGTAAAATTTTATTACACATTAATTTTCCATATAAACGAAACTACAAGTTCCGAAAAAGAAGCTCAAAGTGCCGAACTGGAAGCTTTGGAATACCATACAAGAGCAATGGCCACTCCTGCAGGAATAATAGAACTTGAAAAACAAATAAAAAGAATCACCCATTAATCATCAATCTATAATTTATAATCCATGAAAAGAATAATGTTTCTCTTTCTCTTGGCTTTTGCGATAACTGCAAATGCTCAAGTCACAAACAATAGCAATCAGGCTAAGCAAGGCGGACTGACCTTGACCTTGAAAGATGCTATTACTTACGCACTACAAAATAAAGCCGATGCAAAAAAGGCTAAATTACAGGTAGAAAATAGCCAATATAAAATAGAAGAAGTACGCTCAAGAGCATTACCTCAAATTTCGGCAAACGGGAGTTTAACTTACAATCCGGTAATACAAACTACTGTTATTGATGGTGCAGCTTTTGGCGAACCGGGAACTTCTATTCAAGCGGCTTTTGGTCAAAAATGGACTTCGGGAGCAGGAGTGTCATTAACGCAAACAATCTTTGATCAAACTGTATTTACAGGATTAAAAGCAGCTAGAAGTACTCGTGAGTTCTACCAAATAAACGAGCAATTAACTGAAGAAGATATAATCGAAAGAGTTGCAAATAATTATTATGAAGTATATGTACAACGTTTAAACTTAACCGTATTAGATAGTAATTATGTAAATACAGAGAAAGTAAGAAATATTCTTCAAGGTCAATATAACAATGGTCTAGCCAAAAAAATTGACTTGAACAGAGTAATAGTTAAACTATCAAACATTAGTACGCAACGTCAACAAGTTATCAATAAAGTAGCATTGCAGGAAAATGCATTAAAATTTTACATGGGAATGCCAGTAGAAACTGCTATCATTATTCCTAATACCGAATTTGAAGTTACTCTTCAACCTTTATCTGAAACTCCAAATGTTGAAAATTTAAATCAATATTTACTTTTGAAAAAACAAGAAGAATTATTGGTTTATCAAAAGAAAGCCACTCAGGCAGAGTTTTACCCAACACTTTCTTTAAGTGCAGGATATAACTATCTTGGTCAGGGTCCGGAAATGCCTTGGTTTGTAAAACCATCGTCTGGTGTTTACTGGTCAGATTATTCAGCAATTGGATTAAACCTAAAAATACCAATCTTTACAGGTTTTGGTACACGTGCCAAAGTTCGTCAGGCAGATGTGGCTATTCGTTCTTTGCAAGAAGATCTAAAAGATACCAAGCTTTCTCTAGATATGGCGTATAGCAATGCAACAATCCAAATGGAAAATAGCATCATAACCATTACAAATCAAAAAGAGAACAAAGAACTTGCTCAGCAAGTATTGCAAAATACTAAAAATAATTACCTGCAAGGACTTGCTTCATTGAACGATTTATTAGATGTAGAAAATGCATATATCGAAGCCGAAAATAATTATTCATCAGCAGTGCTAGGATATAAAGTAGCAGAAATTCAATTAATCAAATCAAAAGGCCAACTAAAATCACTTAAATAACTAAAAGAAAAATGAAAAAAATAATAATAACAATAGTAGTCATAATTGGTGCATTAGCATTAATAGGTTTCATCTTAACGAAGAACAAGAAAGAGAACAAAGCAAAAACAGATATTGTTGCCGAAAAAAATGCTGCAGTTTCAGTTAAAGTTTCTACTGTAAAAACAGAAGAAGTTTCATTGGATTTCGTTGCAAACGGGAACTTTCAACCAATTCAACAATTAACTTTCTCTGCAGAAAAATCAGGAAAAGTAATTACCGTTTTGGCTAAAGAAGGAGACTATGTAAAAGTAGGTCAAACTTTATTGACAATGAGAGGAGATGTTATTAATGTAAGCGCACAACAAGCACAAGCGGCATATCAAAATGCAAAATCTGATTACATTAGATATGAAAATGCTTTTAAAACTGATGGAGTTACCAAACAACAATTAGACCAGGCAAGATTAGCATTAACTAATGCAGAATCTAACTTAAAACAAGCTAATATTAATGTTGGAGATACTAAAGTAAAAGCTCCTATTAATGGGTTTATAAACAAAAAATATATTGAACCAGGATCTGTTTTGGCAGCAACACCTGCAACTTCATTGTTTGATATAGTAAATGTTTCTAAATTAAAATTGGTTGTGACAGTAAATGAAAATCAAGTTGCAAGTTTAAAACTAGGAAATACTATAAATGTAACTGCAAGTGTTTATCCTGACAAAACTTTCTCTGGAAAAATTACTTTTATTGCTGCAAAAGCAGATGAAAGCTTAAACTTTCCTGTTGAGATTGAAATCACAAATAACATAAATAACGACCTGAGAGCAGGTATGTACGGAACTGCAAATTTCGACTCAAACCAACAAAAACAAAACCTGATGGTTGTACCTAGAAATGCGTTTGTAGGAAGTGTAAGTAGTAATGAAATATTTGTGGTTCAAAACGGAATTGCAAAATTAAGAAAAGTAACTGCTGGAAGAATTTTAGGAGATAAAGTAGAAATCATCAATGGATTATCTGATGGGGAGATTGTAGTAACTACAGGTCAAATTAACTTACAAGACGGTAATACAGTAGAAATTATTAAATAGTTAAAAGCATTAAGCTATAAGCCATAAGCATCAAACGAAAATTAAAATCATATAGCTTACGGCATAAAGCCCACAGCATAAAGCAAAAAAGATGAAATTAGCCGAAATATCCATAAAACGTCCGTCGTTGGTAATTGTATTGTTTACAATTCTAACCCTTGGTGGATTATTCAGCTACAGCCAGTTAGGCTATGAGCTGATCCCAAAATTTGAACAAAATGTTATTACAATTTCTACTATTTATCCTGGAGCATCTCCAAGTGAGGTAGAAAATACCGTGACCAAGAAAATTGAAGATGCGATTGCATCCTTAGAGAATGTCAAAAAAATTGACTCAAAATCCTACGAAAGTTTGTCTATCGTTTCGATTACACTGACATCAAACGCAAAAGTCGATTTCTCTTTGAATGATGCACAGCGAAAAATAAACGCAATCATTAGTGATTTACCAGATGATGTAAAAACGCCTGCCCTAACTAAATTCTCGTTGAGTGACTTACCGATTATGACACTTGGTGCCAACGGAAAAATGGATGAAGCAGCTTTTTATGACTTAATTGACAAAAAAATCGCTCCTATTTTATCTCGTGTACAAGGTGTTGCTCAGGTAAATATCATTGGTGGTTCTGAGCGTGAAATTCAAGTAAATCTTGATGCTTTAAAAATGCAGGGGTACAATTTATCTGTTCCTCAGGTGCAACAAATGATTTTGACTTCGAATCTGGATTTTCCAACAGGAAATATTCAAACCCGTGATCAAAAAATATTAATTCGTTTAGCGGGTAAATATAAAAGTGTTGATGAATTAAGAAACTTAGTAGTATCTTCTCAAAATGGGATTCAGGTACGATTAAGTGATATTGCTGATGTTCAAGATACTCAAAAAATTGCAGAGAAAATATCTCGTGTAGATCAAAAAAGTGCTATCGTTTTACAAATTGTGAAACAATCGGATGCGAATGCCGTTGCGGTAAGTGAGCAATTATTAAAAACAATTGCTACTCTTGAAAAAGATTACAAAACAAATGAGTTAAAATTAGAAGTTGCAAAAGACAGTACTGTTTTCACTTTGGAAGCCGCAGATTCTGTAGTTCACGATTTATTGATTGCAGTAGTTTTAGTAGCCTTCGTAATGTTGTTCTTCTTACACAGTATTAGAAACTCATTGATTGTAATGGTTTCAATTCCTGCATCTTTAATTGCAACCTTTATTGGTATTTACTTTATGGGATATACATTAAACTTAATGAGTTTATTAGGATTGTCTCTTGTTGTAGGTATCCTTGTGGATGACGCGATTGTTGTTCTGGAGAATATCTACAGGCACATGGAAATGGGAAAAAACCGAATTCGTGCCTCTTATGATGGAACCGCAGAAATTGGTGGAACTGTAACTTCGATTACATTAGTTATCGTGGTAGTATTCTTGCCTATTGCAATGAGTTCTGGTTTAGTTTCTAATATTATTACACAATTTTGTGTTACCGTAATTATTTCAACTTTACTATCACTTTTAGCTTCATTTACTATTATACCTTGGCTATCATCTCGTTATGGAAAACTAGAGCATATTGAAGGAAAGAATTTATTTGGAAGAATCATCCTTGGTTTTGAAAGCTACTTGACTCGTTTTACAAACTGGGTATCTACTTTATTAGAATGGTGTTTGGATCATTACATTAAAACCATTGCCGTTGTTCTGGTATTATTCTTTGGATCAACCATCGGTTTAATGGGCGGAGGTTTTATTGGAGGAGAGTTTTTTGCATCTTCAGATAGTGGAGAATTCTTAGTTCAAATCGAAATGCCTAAAGATGCTTCGTTAGAACAAACGAACTTCATGACTCAAAAAGCCGAAGCATTCCTAAAAGGAGAAGAATATGTACACAGTCAAATTACTACAGTAGGACAAACCAGTGAAGGTTTTGGAGCATCACAAGCTACAGCTTATAAAGCAGAGATTGATGTGAAGATGATCGAACAAAAAGACCGTACTGATGATGCATCTGTATATGCTGCAAAAATCAAACGTAAACTTGAGAAAGTATTAGTTGGAGCCAAAGTAAAAACGGTTCCTGTAGGTATTCTAGGAACAGCAGAAGATGCTACTTTAGGATTAATCGTAACTGGACCTTCTACAGAAAGTGCTATGGCATTTGCTAAATTAGCTGAAGCTGAATTACGTACAATTCCTGGAACAACAGAGATTAAATTAACTGTTGAGGATGGAAATCCAGAGATTAATGTTAAGGTTGACCGTGATAAAATGGCTGCACTAGGGTTGACACTTCAAACAGTTGGTTCAACAATGCAAACTGCATTTAGTGGAAATACTGATGGTAAATACAGAGCTGGGGAATACGAATATGATATCAATATCAGATACAATGCATTCGATAGAAAAAGTATCAAAGATGTTAGTAATTTAATTTTCATCAATTCTGCAGGACAACAAATAAAATTATCTCAATTTGCTACAATTACAGAAGGTTCAGGTCCTAGTCAATTAGAGCGAAGAGATAAATCGGCATCGGTAACTGTAAAAGGACAAAACGTTGGTGTTCCATCTGGAACAATTGTAACACAATGGCAGGCAAAACTTGATAAACTTAAAAAACCAGCTGGAGTAAACTACATCTGGGGAGGTGATCAGGAAAACCAAAGTGAAGGTTTTGGTACTTTAGGAATTGCTTTATTAGCAGCTATTATCTTGGTTTACCTTGTAATGGTTGGATTATATGATAGTTTCGTTCACCCGTTTGTGGTATTATTTGCTATTCCACTTTCGTTTATTGGTGCAATGTTAGCTTTGGCATTAACAAATAACTCATTGAACATCTTTACGATTTTGGGTATCATTATGTTAATTGGTCTGGTGTGTAAGAACGCGATTATGCTTGTCGACTACACCAACCAACGAAGAGCAGCTGGAGAATCAATTAGAACAGCATTAATTCAGGCAAATCACGCTCGTTTGCGTCCGATCTTGATGACAACAATTGCGATGGTATTTGGTATGTTCCCAATTGCATTAGCATCTGGAGCAGGAGCAGAATGGAAAAATGGATTGGCGTGGGTAATCATTGGAGGATTAATTTCTTCGTTATTCTTAACCTTGATTGTAGTTCCTGTAATTTATAATATCATGGAGAAAATTATTCATAAATTCACAAAAGGAGAAAAGATTGATTATGAAGCAGAAATGGTTGCCGATTATGTGCATACCGAATTAAGCGAAGACGGATTTAATCCAAAACATACTCATTAAGACTTAATCTTAATCATAGAAATCAAAACCTGTTCATTAATTTGAACAGGTTTTTTTATTTCCATTTAATAAATAAAATGATTTTTTGTTAAAAAATTACAAAAGAAATAAATTGAAAGTGCGTTTTTAGCTTTATTTAGAATAGATAAAAATAATTTGGTTTGTTAGAGTTCAACAACTAAATTTGCGCTATTAAAATTAATTCTAAATAATTATGAAATCCAAACTTACAATATCTTTTTTGAGTTTCTGTTTTGCATTGCTAATAAGTACCACGACATGGGCACAGCAAAAAGCAACTATAAAAGGTCAGGTTATTTTAACAAATAACGATACAGCCGATAACGTTTCGGTAATTTTAAAAGGAACTCAAATCGGAACAGTAACCGATAATCAAGGTAATTACGAAATAAAGAATGTAAAACCAGGAAATTATATTCTAAAAGTTACTGCGGTAGGATTTTCATCAAAAGAAAGAGCAGTTGCTGTAAATTCGGGTGATGAATTAATCGAAAACTTCACAGTTAATACAACTTCCGAACAGCTAAATGAAGTCGTTATTAATAGTGGCAAGAAAAATACATTTGCCAGAAAAGAAACCCAACAAGTATCAAGATTACCACTAAAAAATCTTGAGAATCCACAAGTATATTCTACTATTACAAGCGAATTATTAAAAGAACAAGTTGTTACTAATATTGATGATGCGCTAAAAAACTCACCTGGAATAACTCAACTTTGGGCCTCTACAGGCCGTGGTGGTGATGGTGCAGGATATTTTTCATTGAGAGGTTTCCCTGTACAACCAACCATGATTAATGGTTTGCCAGGTTTAACAAATGGAAGTTTAGACCCTGCAAATATTGATAAAATTGAAGTAATAAAAGGACCGTCTGGAACCCTATTTGGAAGTAGTTTAATTTCTTATGGAGGATTAATCAACATTACAACCAAGAAACCTTATAACTATTTTGGTGGAGAAATAAATTACACTGGTGGAAGTTATGGTTTAAACCGTGTAACTGCCGACATAAACACGCCGCTAGACGAAGAACACAAAGTAAATTTAAGAATAAATACTGCATATCATGACGAAGATAGTTTTCAGGATGCTGGTTTCAAGAAGTCTCTTTTTGTAGCTCCTTCATTATCTTATGAAGTAAGCGACCGATTATCATTCTTGATTAATACAGAATTCATGAGTAGCGAAACAACAAATCCAACTATGTTGTTTTTTGACCGAAATGCTCCCTTAAGAGTTCACAACACAGATGAATTAGGATACAACAACAAACGTTCTTATACAAGTAATGAACTCACACTTAAAACTCCTTCTTACAGTCTTCAAGGTCAAATGAATTATAAAATTTCTGATCAATGGACTTCGCAAACTGTATTAGCAAGAAGCTCATCTAAGTCGCAAGGATATTACAACTACTTATATGAAGTAACAAGTGATCCAGCATATGCATCCATTCAAGAAGGAATCGTACTTGGTCGCTCATTTACATATACCGACTCAAAAACATTGACAACAGATATTCAACAAAATTTTATTGGAGACTTTAAAATTGGGAATATGAGAAATCGTATTGTTGCTGGTTTAGATTATTTCAACAAAACTCAAACTGATAATGGAACGGCTTACGTTTACAATGAAAGTTTAGTTTACATTGGTAATGATGATTTAAAAACTGTAAATGAAAACGTTTTTAAAATTACCGATCCTACACAATACATAACAAATGGAGACAATGGCGTTTTATCAAAAGCTCATCAAGATGCTGTTTTGGCAAATGCTCGTGTAAACAACAACAAAACAAAACAAGAAGTTTATAGTGCTTATGTTTCAAACGTAATTAACTTCACTCCTGCTCTTTCTGCAATGGCAAGTTTACGTGTAGACCGTTTCATGAATACGGGTGATGTCACAACAAAGGATGATGATTTTAATCAAACTGCTTTCTCACCTAAATTTGGTTTGGTATATCAACCAATTATCGATAAAGTATCCATTTTTGCAAACTACATGGATGGTTTCGTAAACCCATCACCTAGTAGAGATGTTTTACCAGATGGAACTTCTCAACCAAGAAGTTTTTCTCCAGAGCACGCCAATCAATTTGAGGTAGGTACAAAACTGAATGTATTTAAAGATAAATTATATGCAACTTTTAGCTATTATGATACCAAGGTAAAAGATCAGGTTTACACTATATACACCGCTACATCGCAAATTAACTACCAAAATGGTGGTCAAAGAAACAAAGGTTTCGAAGCCGAAATAGTAGCTAATCCAATCGTAGGTTTAAATGTTGTTTTTGGATATAGCTATAATGATGCTGTTTTAACTGCTGGAGATCCAGACTTTGTGAACCACAGACCTGAGAGTGCAGGACCACAAAATTTAGCAAATCTTTGGGCAAGCTATAAGTTTCAAGATGGCGACTTAAAAGGATTTGGTTTAGGTTTTGGAGGGAATTATGCTAGCGATAACAAAATCCTAAACAGAACTGTTGCCGGGACATTTACTATCCCAGAATATACTGTCTTAAATTCATCTGTATTTTACGGAACAGATAAATATACATTGACATTAAAACTTGACAATATTGCTAATGTTGAAACTTATGATGGTTGGTCAACATTACATCCAAGAAATATGAGAAGTTTGTCTGCAAGTTTCTCTTATAGATTCTAATCCAATAAAAGCATCTTTCCAAATATCTGGAAAGATGCTTTTTTAAATATTAAAATTATGATAACAATAGCCAGTATTTTCGTTTTTATCTCATTTTATACTTTATACTATACTTCCAAAAGGGCTGCATTGTCTCACGACTATGGCTTCGAAAAATGGATGCAGAAAAACCCTAAACAAACAAAAATTACCGGCTTATGTTTGCTTCTTTTAGCCTATTCATTATGGCTATTTACTACAGCTTTAGGCTCTGCAACTTTACTTTTTCTCATTCAGTTAATGACTATTAGTAGTCTAGTTATCATATTGACTCCTTTAAAAGTATTTAATCCCAGAGGAATCATAATTCTGTTTGCTATCTCAGGACTATTAGAATTTTACTACTATTAAACCAACCATTTGCCAATCCCTAAAATATGCCTGCAAATCCAAAATATTTAACCCAATCCAAATGGCAGCGTTTTGCCAAGATAACAGCAGCCATACTAGGCGGTTATTTAGTTTCGGTAAGTTTTCACCTCGCACTGGCTTCTTGGTTTAATCATGTCAATGTTATTATAACAATGGCTTTTAGCGGATTTATACTTTGGGTTGCATTAATGATTGTTGCCTTTTTGGCAAAAAATGGCTGGAAAATATGGGGTATCTATTTATTACTAACCTTGATTTTTTGTGGTATTATATATCTTGGACAAACCTATAACCCTATTACACGATAAGCTATGAATAACAGAAACTATAATATCTATTTTCATACACATACAGTAAGTGGCATCGTAATAAGTGTAGTACTATTTGTTATTTTCTTTGCTGGGTCTTTTTCGTTTTTTAAAGATGAAATCATCAATTGGGAACGAAGTGAATCTGTAGCAATTACTAAGGAAATTCTGTTAGACTACGATAAAGCTTTAAGCAACTTAGATAAAGAATATACCTTACACGGAAGAAACATTTCCATATCTAGAAACAGTACAGAAAGAAGGGTAAACATTTATCTTGAAGGTACCAAAGACACTTTGGCTGCAGCCAAATTAAAAGAAGGGTCGTTTTTTTATTTAGATACTAAAAACTTCAAAACTCATACATACGAAGACTCGTATTCATTAGGCGAGTTTTTATACCGACTCCATTTCCTTGCACAAGTTCGTTACCCAATAGGCTATTATCTTTCGGGTTTTGTAGCATTGTTTTTTCTTTTTGCAATCGTAACGGGAGTTTTATTACATTGGAATAAAATCGTTTCTAATTTCTATATATTTAGACCAAAGGAAAAACTAAAAACATTATGGACTGATGCTCATACATCATTAGGAATGATAGGTTTGCCATTTCAGTTTGTATATGCCGTTACAGGTGCATTCTTCATGATTAAATTATTACTTGTTGCTCCAAGCGTAATGGCTCTTTATAATGGTGATCAGGATAAATTATATAAAGACTTAGAATATACAGATCCAGAATACAAATTTGATAATAAAAAATTAGCAACTCCATTTAGCATTGATGAATTGGTGGCTAAAGCCAAAAGTAACTGGAATGATTTTGAGATTACTCGCGTATATATCCAGAATTATGGTGACACGAATATGCACATTTTGGTAGAAGGCGAAATGAAGTATGATAAAAAATTCACCGGAATCGGAAAAGTAATATATAAAGTTATCGATGGTAAAGTCATAGCCAAAAAAGACCCAATTACCCAAACAAGCTATCTCGATGTGGTAAAGAATGTTTTATACCGAATCCATTTTGGTGATTATGGAGGATATGCTCTAAAAATAATAAGCTTTGTTCTCGGTATCATTACTTGCTTTGTAATTATATCTGGCGTTATGATTTGGCTTGTAGCCAGAGATAAGAAAAACATGCCCGAAAAGAAACGCCGTTTTAACGAAGGCGTTGTTCGAATCTATTTGGCAATTTGCTTAAGCATGTACCCTATTACAGCTTTATCATTTATAGCTACCAAAGTTTTTCATCCGCTAGGGCAGTCGAATATTTATAGCATCTATTTTATAGGTTGGTTACTATTAGCTGTATTTTTTATTCTAAAAAAAGACAATGCATTCACTAATAAGTTCACATTATTATCTGGAAGTATTTTAGGATTCCTTATTCCTCTTGCAAACGGAATTTGCACAGGAAACTGGTTCTGGAAAACATTTGCTCAAAATGAAGTTCAGATATTCTTTATCGATGTGTTTTGGATCGTTCTTGCATCGATTACGCTTTACATATCATTTCGTTTAAACAAAAAAGAAAACAATTAGATTTTCCATTTTTTAGACAATACTTATTTTGAAGCAAAACCAAAAGCAGTAATTCAAAATAAATCGATATAATTTGTGGGTTATACATTTACAATCTACTTTTGCCTATTGTTAACAATTCTAAATAAAAGATACAATGCTATCTTTTCGCAAATTGAAATATGGGTTTTAAGAAAAAAATACGTTTTATACACAAATGGCTCGGATTAACATCTGGACTTATTGTCTTTATTATAAGCGTAACAGGATGCATCTTTTGTTTTCAAGATGAAATAAAAGATATTACCCGAAAAGAATGGCGATTCGTTACTCCACAAGACAAGATGTACATTATGCCATCAGTTTTACAGAAAGAAACCAAAAAACTAGTTCCTGATGCCAAAGTAAGTTTAATCGCTTATCATGGGCCGGATCGCACTGCTGTAGCTTACGCATATAACAAAACAGATAGCTTCTATTTGTACTTTAATCCCTATTCTGGTAAATACCTAAAGACCGAAAATCCAAAAACAGACTTTTTTATCATAGTCGAATATATTCACTTATATTTATTATTACCCGATTATATTGGCAAACATATTATTGGGAGTGCCACGATTATTTTCGTTTTACTTCTAATCACCGGAATTATCCAATGGTGGCCCAAACGAAAAAATGATATCAAACGAAGCCTCAGTGTAAAATGGTCCGCAAAATGGCGTCGTGTAAATTATGACTGGCATAGAGTTTCTGGTTTATACATTTCGCTAGTAGTATTGATATTAGCATTAACAGGTCTTGTATTCACTTACGAATGGATGGGCGATGGTGTTTATAAAGCTTTTAACTTTGGTGGAAACAGGGAAATAGAAACCAAATCACCAGTTATAGACAGCACCAAGTTTGATAAAAACAACATACTCGCTGTCGATAAAGCTTTGATCGAAACAATGAAGTTACAGCCTCAAGATAAAATGTTCTTTGTAAGTATTCCACAATCCAAAAACGAAACCATAAATACAGGTGCTTACCCACATTCATTACGATTTGATCATCAAAGTAATTATCATTTTCATCCCAAAGACGGCAAATTAATTCAGAGTGATCCTTTTGAGAAAAAAAGTCTAGGATTACAAGTTGTCGAAATGAATTATGGTATTCATACTGGACAGATTCTCGATTTACCAGGAAAAATAATAGCATTTATTGCCAGTTTAATAGCAACAGCTTTACCTGTAACTGGATTTATTATATGGTATGGGAGAAATAAAAAAAGTAAATCATCAAAAAAATAGGCATAAAAAAAGGTTGTCCAAATTGAACAACCTTTTTTGGTTTTATACTTAGTCTTAGTTTCTGTTTGCAAGTGCATCTTGTTTCCAGTTTTTAACAGATGCGACACGACTATCAGAATAATCAACTTCACTTAGATTAGTCCCATTCCAGAAAAACCATTTTCCGGTTTTTTCACCATTCGCATATAATCCTGTAGACTTTTTATTTCCATTTTCATCAAATGCAACCCAGACACCATCTAATTTACCATCTTTAAAAAAACCTTCTTGTTGTACTTTACCATTTTCATAGTAATAAGTAGCTTTTACTTTTTGTCCAACAGCTTCTAATACTGGCTTAGCTTCTTGTGCAACTAAAATTCCAGAGAACAATATTGCAACTAAAATCACACACTTTTTCATATCTTTAGTTATTAATGTTTTAAAATCTATAAACAAATATAACTAATCCTTTACATTAAAAAAACTTTTACTTAACAATTTGGTAACATTGAGTAAAAGCTTAACATTGGAAATAAAAAGTGTGTCAAAATCAATACCAACCAATGTATCAATAACTTATGAATTAATACGGTTTTTAATTCAATAATTTATCCAATACAACTTGCAGTTCTGGCGAAGAAGGTCTTGGAGCATCGGCGTTTAAAACATTTCCTTTTGGGTCAATCAAGATGAATCTTGGAATTCCGGTTACACCAAAACCTACTACAAAATCAGACTCCCAATCTCTATCGGCAAATAATTGCGTTCCTCCTAGTTTTTTATCGTTTACGAATTTTTTCCATTTTTCGTAATCCTTCGCTTTATCAACAGAGATACTTACAAACTCAATATTTTCCCCATGATACTTTTCTTCCGTTTTTTGCAAGAAAGGAATCTCTGCTCTACAAGGTGCACACCAAGTGGCCCAAAGATCAATATAAACATATTTCCCTTTTAGGTCTGCAAGTTTAGTTTTTCCCCCTTTATAATTTTCATAATCGAAAACCGGAGAAGCTTTACCATTTAATCTTTTAGTTTTAGAAACAATTTCATAAGCTTCTTTTGCATAAGCATTCGACTGCTCCACTGATCTTTTTAAAGCTTCTTTAAATTCAGGATCAAAATCACCTTTGTCGATATTTGCAAGATCTGTTTTGATCTTTGCTTCCAAAAGAGTAGCAAATTCAACCGTTTCTTTAGAAAAAGCTTCATTCTCGAATTTCTCATCATTCAATGCCGATTGAGCAAGAAAATTACTCTCATTCGTACCTTTGCCCTTATAAACAATTGTTTCGTCAAACTCTTTGGCATTCATCGTTAAGTTAATATCCGAACCTGGTTTTAAATAAAGACTTGATACTTCTGTTCCATCCGAAAATTGATAGAACCCTTTTGGCGCATCAAATGTTGCTGTAAACAATTCTTTTTTATCGATTGGTATAACATGTCTAAATTTGTTTGCTCCTTTAATCACCAATGTATCGCTATTTCTATTGGCAATCTTGGCTGTAAATTTTATTTTATTCGTGCTGTTCTGTGCAAAAGCTACACCTACTGAAAACAGCAGCAAAAGGGTCATTTTTCTCATAATACGATTTGTTAGTTCAAGTAAAAATAATGATTTAAATAAACCAAAATAAAAAAATAGTTAAGAAGAGTAGCATTAAACATTAGAAAACTGGACTTATTTAATTTTTGTGTTTACTTTTGCAATCTAAAATTTGGATCATGTATAGAAGTCATAATTGTGGCGAATTAAACGCCTCACACATTAATACAGAAGTTACACTAGCGGGTTGGGTTCAGAAATCGCGTGATAAGGGATTTATGAATTGGGTCGATTTACGCGACCGTTATGGAATTACACAACTTATTTTTGATGAAAGTCGTAGTGACAAAACCGTTTTTGAAGCAGCAAAAACTCTTGGTAGAGAATTTGTAATCCAAGTTAAAGGGACAGTTATTGAACGTGAGGACAAGAACAAAAACAAAAACATGATTACTGGTGACGTAGAAATCTTAGTTACCGAATTGACTATTCTTAACGCAGCTTTAACGCCTCCTTTTACAATAGAAGATGAAACTGATGGTGGAGAAGATATCCGAATGAAATATCGTTACCTAGATATTCGTCGTAATCCAGTAAAGAACAGTTTGCTTTTCCGTCATAAAGTGGCAATGGAAGTTCGTAAATATTTATCTGATTTGGATTTCTGCGAAGTTGAGACTCCTTATTTAATAAAATCAACTCCTGAGGGGGCGAGAGATTTCGTTGTACCAAGCCGTATGAACGAAGGACAATTTTATGCATTACCACAATCTCCACAAACTTTCAAACAATTATTGATGGTTGGAGGAATGGATAAGTACTTCCAGATTGTAAAATGTTTCCGTGATGAAGATTTACGTGCAGACCGTCAGCCTGAGTTTACACAAATCGATTGCGAAATGGCATTTGTAGAACAAGAAGACATTTTAAATGTTTTTGAAGGTCTTACAAGACATTTACTAAAAGAAATAAAAGGTGTAGAAGTAGATAAATTCCCAAGAATTACTTACGATTATGCCATGAAAACATACGGAAATGACAAACCGGACATTCGTTTCGGAATGGAGTTTGGAGAATTAAACGAATTTGCACAACATAAAGAATTCCCAGTATTTAATGCTGCCGAATTAGTAGTTGGAATTGCGGTTCCTGGTGCTGGAAATTACACTCGTAAAGAAATCGATGGGCTAATTGACTGGGTTAAACGTCCTCAAGTTGGCGCATCAGGAATGGTATATGCAAAATGTAATGACGATGGCACTTACAAATCATCTGTAGATAAATTTTACGACCAAGAAGATTTAACCAATTGGGCAAAAGTTACAGGAGCAAAACCCGGAGATATGATTTTTGTACTTTCTGGTCCAGCCAATAAAACACGTGCACAATTAAGTGCTTTACGCATGGAATTAGCAACACGTTTAGGTCTACGTAAACCAGAAGAATTCGCACCTCTTTGGGTGGTTGATTTCCCTTTATTGGAATTAGACGAAGAAACTGGTCGTTACCACGCTATGCACCACCCGTTTACATCTCCTAAACCAGAAGATATGCAATTATTGGAAACAGAGCCAGGAAAGGTTCGTGCCAATGCGTATGATATGGTTCTTAACGGAAATGAAATTGGAGGAGGTTCTATACGTATTCACGACAAGGCTACACAACAATTAATGTTTAAATATCTTGGTTTTACTGAAGAAGAAGCTAAAGCACAATTCGGATTTTTGATGGATGCATTCCAATTTGGAGCACCACCTCATGGAGGATTAGCTTTTGGACTAGATAGATTGGTAGCTATTTTAGGTGGACAAGAGACAATTAGAGATTTTATTGCATTCCCAAAAAACAATTCGGGTCGTGATGTCATGATTGATGCTCCTGCTGCAATAGATGCCTTACAATTAAAAGAATTACATATCAAAATTGACGCAAAATAATAAGTGAATACACTGTAAATCAATATTTTTTCTAAAAAATTAACAGTTTGTTGTCTTTTGTATTATTTTATATCTTACATTTGCCTCATTATAAATTATTATTACTATTACAATGCGTACAGGTACAGTTAAATTTTTCAATGAGTCTAAAGGTTACGGGTTCATTACAGACGAAGAAACAGGAAAAGACATTTTCGTTCATGCATCAGGAATCAACGCGGAAGAATTACGCGAAGGTGACAGAGTTAGCTACGAAGAAGAAGAAGGAAGAAAAGGTAAAGTTGCTGCTAAAGTTGCAGTAATCTAAGCATAAAAATATAGCAATTTATTTTTTTTGCCACCGAATGTGTAAAAAGCGTTTCGATTTATTTCGAAACGCTTTTTTTTTGCACTAATTCTTAAAAAAATCATAAAATCACGATTCTTATTTATAATCAATAAAAATTACCCTTAAACCACATTTCAAACCCTACTTAAATCATTTTTTAGCTTGTGATTTACATACTTGAAGGCTATCTTTGTGGCTTATTTTTAAGTAAAAAATCCCTTAAATTATGCATTCAGATCAATATAATTACATTCCAATTTTAATGCAGCTTATTTTGGCTGTTGGATTTGTAGTAGGAACCATCATTATTTCTGGAAAATTAGGACCTAGAAGAAGTTCTGCCAGTAAAGACAAAAACTTCGAATGTGGTATCGAATCTGTAGGAAATGCTCGTGTTCCCTTCTCAGTAAAATACTTCCTTGTTGCTATTTTATTTGTATTGTTTGATGTTGAGGTAATTTTCCTTTACCCATGGGCAGTTAATTTCAAAGAATTAGGAATGGAAGGAATGGTAAAAATGGTAATCTTCATGTCGCTACTTTTAGTTGGTTTTTTCTATATCCTTAAGAAAAAAGCCCTAGAGTGGGAATAAAGAAATTTCAAATTTCAGATTTGGGATTTTAGATTGAATTAATTTAGAATTTTAAACTTGAAAAATAAATTTCTCAAAATATAATACTGATTTTATAAAATATTGATTTCGGCCTTCTAGATTCTCAAAATCTAAAACCCTAAATCTAAAATCTAAAATAAAAATGAGCGATTCAAATATAAATATGGTTGCCCCGCCAGAAGGAGTTACAGGAGAAGGTTTCTTCGCTACCAAACTTAACGATGTTGTAGGTTTAGCAAGAGCCAATTCATTATGGCCTTTACCATTTGCGACTTCATGTTGTGGTATTGAATTCATGGCTACAATGGCTTCACATTACGATTTAGCACGATTTGGTTCTGAGCGTGTGAGTTTTTCTCCTCGTCAAGCGGATATGCTAATGGTGATGGGAACTATTTCTAAAAAAATGGGCCCTATTTTACGTCAGGTTTACGAACAAATGGCAGAACCTCGTTGGGTTATTGCCGTAGGTGCTTGCGCATCATCCGGAGGTATTTTTGATACTTACTCTGTTCTTCAGGGAATAGACAAAGTAATCCCTGTAGATGTTTATGTTCCGGGTTGCCCGCCAAGACCAGAACAAATTCTTGATGGTGTAATGAAATTACAAGAATTAGTAAAAAGCGAGTCTGTAAGAAGACGTAGCTCTCCTGAGTACCAAGAATTATTGGCTTCATATAACATTCAATAACATAATGGCATTAGAGACAATAGAAATTCAAGATAAGTTAATTGAAACATTTGGAGAAAATGTTTTCAATTTCAATCAGGAAAAAGACATTTTTTCATTAGAAGTTGCTTCCGATAAAATAACGGCTGTAATTCTTTTTTTGAAAAATGACCCGATATTACGTTTTCACTTTTTAACTGATTTATGTGGTATTCACTACCCAGACAATGAAGTTGATCGTCAATTTGCAATAGTATATCATTTGCATAACTGGTATGAGAACAAAAGAATAAAAATAAAAGCTTTTATCAATGGTGAAAAACCTGAAATAAAAACCATATCTAATATTTTCTTAAGTTCAAACTGGATGGAAAGAGAAACGTATGATTTTTATGGAGTAAATTTCATCGGACACCCACAACTAAAGCGTATCTTGAACATGGACGAAATGATTTCATTCCCTATGCGTAAAGAATTTCCTTTGGAAGACAGCGGAAGAACAGATAAAGACGACAGGTTCTTTGGAAGAACAACAACAAATTGCTAAGACAAAATCATATAATTTTTCACATTAAATAAATGTCAGAACTATTATTACCACCAGAGCATCGCTATGCTAAAATAATCGAACAGAAACTAAACGACGAAGGAAGTGAACTTTCTGTTCTAAATTTAGGACCAACACACCCAGCTACACACGGTATATTCCAGAATGTACTGTTAATGGATGGTGAAAGAATTCTCGAGGCCGAGCCAACTATTGGTTACATCCACAGAGCATTCGAAAAAATTGCCGAAAATCGTCCTTTTTACCAAATCACTCCTCTTACAGACCGAATGAACTATTGCTCCTCTCCTATCAACAATATGGGATGGTGGATGACTCTAGAAAAACTTTTGGATATTGAAGTACCTAAACGTGCTCAATACTTAAGAGTTATTGTAATGGAATTGGCTAGAATTACCGATCATATCATCTGTAACTCGATCCTTGGAGTGGATACAGGTGCTTACACTGGTTTCCTTTATGTTTTTCAATTTAGAGAAAAGATATACGAAATCTACGAAGAAATTTGTGGAGCTCGTTTGACTACAAATATGGGAAGAATCGGTGGTTTTGAAAGAGATTGGTCTGAGGCCGCTTTCAAAAAATTAGATATCTTCTTAGAAGAATTTCCTATTGCATGGAAAGAATTCGAAAACTTATTCGAAAGAAACAGAATTTTCATTGACAGAACTGTAAATGTTGGACCAATATCTGCCGAACAAGCAATGGCTTACGGTTTTACAGGGCCAAACTTACGTGCTGCCGGAGTTGATTATGATGTACGTGTTGCACAACCATACTCCTCTTACGAAGATTTTGATTTTATTGTTCCTGTTGGGAAATCTGGTGATACTTACGATCGTTTTTGTGTTCGTAACGCCGAAGTTTGGGAAAGTTTAAGCATCATTCGTCAAGCATTAGCAAAAATGCCGGAAGGAAATGTTTTCCATGCAGAAGTTCCAGACTACTATCTTCCTCCAAAAGAAGATGTTTACACTAATATGGAATCCCTAATATATCACTTTAAGATCGTGATGGGAGAAGTTCCTGTACCAGTTGCCGAAATATACCATCCTGTTGAAGGTGGAAATGGTGAATTAGGATTTTACCTTGTAACCGACGGAAGCAGAACTCCATACAGATTACATTTTAGAAGACCTTGTTTTATATATTACCAAGCTTATCCTGAAATGATTAAAGGAGCTATGTTATCTGATGCGATTGTAATATTATCAAGTTTAAATGTTATCGCTGGAGAATTAGACGCATAAAAAGATTGTAGAGTTTAGATTTCTGATTTTAGATTACGAAATCAAAACAAATAATAACGATTGCAGAATGTAGGTTAATGTAGATTATAGATTGCAGATTTAAAAATCTAAAATCTAAAGTCAGAAATCTAAAATTAAGAATGGAAAGAACACATTACAAACAAGAAATAAATATGACTGAAGCGTTGATGAATCGCATCAATGAACTAATCAGTCATTATCCTGAAGACAAAAGAAAATCGGCTTTATTGCCTGTTTTACATGAAGTACAAGATGCCCACGACAATTGGTTGAGCATCGAGTTACAGGATAAAGTTGCCGAAATTTTACATATAAAACCAATTGAGGTTTACGAAGTGGTTACTTTTTATACCATGTACAACCAAAAACCAATTGGTAAATACATGTTTGAATTTTGCCAAACTTCTTGTTGTTGTTTAAATGGTGCCGAAAATTTAATGGATTATACCGCTGATAAATTAGGCATCAAAATGGGAGAAACAACTCCAGACGGTATGTTTAGCATTGCTGGTGTAGAATGTTTAGGTGCTTGTGGATATGCTCCAATGATGCAGTTAGGTGATTTCTACAAAGAAAAACTTACCGAAGACAAAATTGATCAGTTAATCGCTGATTGTAGAGATGATAAAATAATATTACACGATAAATAATATGTCACAGAAAATATTATTAGATAAAATCAATATTCCTGGTATTAAAACCTACGAAGTATACCGCAAGAATGGTGGTTATGCATCTGTAGAAAAAGCAATAAAAACGCTTACACCAGACGAAGTTGTTGAAGAAGTAAAAAAATCAGGTCTTCGTGGTCGTGGTGGTGCAGGTTTCCCAGCGGGTATGAAATGGAGTTTTATTGATAAAAAATCAGGAAAACCAAGACATTTAGTTTGCAACGCCGACGAATCTGAGCCAGGTACTTTCAAGGATCGTTACTTGATGGAATTCATTCCTCACTTATTGATCGAAGGAATGATTACTTCAAGCTTTGCTTTGGGTGCTAACTTATCATATATCTACATTCGTGGAGAATATATGTGGGTTTATAAAATATTAGAAAGAGCCATTGCCGAAGCTAAAGCTGCCGGTTTTTTGGGGAAAAACATATTAGGATCAGGGTATGATTTAGAATTATACGTTCACTGTGGAGCTGGTGCTTATATCTGTGGAGAAGAAACTGCACTTATAGAATCATTGGAAGGAAAAAGAGGAAATCCGCGTATCAAACCGCCATTCCCTGCTGTTTCTGGTCTTTGGGCCAATCCTACCGTGGTAAACAACGTTGAGACTATTGCAACCGTGCCTTGGATTATCAATAATTCTGGTGATGATTATGCCAAAATTGGTATTGGTCGTTCTACTGGAACTAAATTAATCTCGGCTTCGGGACACGTTAAAAACCCTGGAGTTTACGAAATAGAATTAGGTTTAAGTGTTGATGAATTCATGAATTCTGATGAGTACTTAGGCGGAATGTCTTCGAGCAGACCTTTAAAAGCGTTTGTTCCCGGAGGTTCTTCTGTGCCAATTTTACCAGCCGAATTGATTTTTAAAACTGCAAATGGTGAAGATCGTTTAATGTCTTACGAATCTTTAAGTGATGGTGGTTTTGCTACTGGATCTATGCTAGGTTCTGGAGGATTTATAGTTTATAATGACACTGCTTGTATCGTAAGAAACACTTGGAATTTTGCACGTTTTTACCACCATGAATCTTGTGGACAATGTACTCCTTGTCGTGAAGGTACAGGATGGTTGGAAAAAATATTGTGGAGAATCGAAAACGGTCAAGGTCGCGAAGAGGATATCGAATTATTGTGGAGCATTCAAAGTAAAATTGAAGGAAACACGATTTGCCCGCTTGGAGATGCAGCATCTTGGCCTGTAGCAGCAGCTATTCGTCATTTTAGAGATGAATTTGAATATCACGTTCGTTTCCCAGAAAAAATAAAAAACAGAGAGCATTTTGTTGCTGAGCCATTTTCACAAGTGAAACATTTGGTTGGCGGAAAAGTAATCGTATAAATAGTATAAAGTTTTTTTAGTTTAAAGTTCAACAACTTGAAACTTTAAACCTTAAACTAAAACAACAAAATAAAGAGATGAAAGTAACCATAGACGGTCAAAGTATAGACGTAGAGCCAGGAACAACAATCCTACAGGCTGCACGTATGATTGGTGGGGATTTAGTTCCGCCAGCCATGTGCTATTACTCAAAATTAAAAGGTAGCGGAGGAAAATGCCGTTGTTGTTTAGTTGAAGTATCGAAAGGAAGTGAAGCTGATCCAAGACCAATGCCAAAATTGATGGCATCTTGTGTAACAGGATGTATGGATGGTATGGAAGTAAACAGCAAATCTTCTGATAGAGTAACTGAAGCACGTAAATCTGTAACAGAATTTTTATTGATTAACCACCCTTTGGATTGCCCTATTTGTGATCAGGCTGGTGAGTGCGATTTACAGAACTTAAGTTTCGAACACGGAAATCCGAAATCACGTTTTATCGAGGAAAAAAGAACTTTTGAACCAGAAGATATAGGTCCACATATTCAATTGCACATGAACCGTTGTATCTTATGCCAGAGATGTGTACAAGTCGCGGATCAATTGACAGATGATAGAGTTCATGGGGTATTAGACCGTGGTGACCATGCTAACATCTCTACTTACATCTCTAAAGCTATAGACAATGAGTTCTCTGGAAATATGATCGATGTATGTCCTGTTGGAGCGTTAACTGATAAGACTTTCCGTTTTAAATCGAGAGTTTGGTTTAACAAACCTTACAATGCACACAGAGAATGTACAACTCCAGGATGTTGTGGAAAAACAACTGTTTGGATGTTTGGAGGCGAAATACAACGCGTTACAGGTCGTAAAGATGAGTACCATGAAGTAGAAGAGTTTATTTGTAACAGTTGTCGTTTTGACCACAAAAACGTAGCAGATTGGACTATTGAAGGGCCAAGAGAATTTGAAAAAGATTCGGTTATCAATCAAAATAACTACACTCGTAAATTAGAGAAAGTAGAAATCGCTACTGAAAAAACTATTCTTATGGGTAGAGATGAAGACCGTAAAAAGATTAGTATGGCTGAGATTCCATTAAACAATAACGACAAAAACTCTTAGAAATGGATAGTACATTTATAATAGAAAAAAGTGTTGTAATCGTTGTGGTTTTTGCCGTAACTATGATTATGGCGATGTATTCTACTTGGGCAGAACGTAAAGTTGCAGCATACTTGCAAGATCGTGTTGGACCAAACCGTGCTGGTTGGGGTGGATTATTGCAACCTCTTGCAGATGGTATGAAGTTATTCTCAAAAGAGGAATTCTTCCCAAATACTCCTAATAAATTTTTATTCGTAGTAGGACCGGCAATTGCCATGAGTACTGCTTTAATGACAAGTGCTGTAATTCCTTGGGGAGACAAATTACACTTATTTGGCAGAGACATTTTACTACAAGCTACAGACATTAACATTGGACTATTGTATTTCTTCGGGGTTGTTTCTGTTGGAGTATATGGTATCATGATTGGTGGATGGGCATCTAACAATAAATTCTCATTGATGGGAGCGGTTCGTGCTGCTTCGCAAATGGTTTCTTATGAAATCGCAATGGGATTATCGATGATTGCTTTATTAATGATGACCGGAAGCTTAAGCTTAAGAGAAATCTCTTTGCAACAAGCAGGAATGAACTGGAACGTATTTTACCAACCTTTATCTTTCTTAATTTTCCTTATTTGTGCTTTTGCTGAAACAAACAGAACTCCGTTTGACTTAGCAGAATGTGAAACAGAATTAGTAGGTGGATATCACACGGAATATTCTTCGATGAAAATGGGATTTTATTTATTTGCTGAATATGCAAATATGTTTATATCGGCTACTATCATCTCTGTATTGTTCTTTGGAGGATATAACTATCCTGGAATGCAATGGATGGTGGAGAATGTTGGAGTAAATCCGGCAAACGTTTTAGGAATGGCTGTATTATTTGCCAAAATATGCTTTTTCATATTTTTCTATATGTGGGTTCGTTGGACTATTCCAAGATTCAGATATGACCAATTGATGCATTTAGGATGGAAGATATTAATTCCGCTTTCTATCATCAATATTATGATTACAGGTATTGTGATGTTAAGAAATGAAATTGGAGTCTTTTTAGGCTTCTAACACACAAAATACCTAGCCCTGATAGAAGTGGAAATCCTTTATTGTTTTCCTTTAAAACAATAAAGATTGTAACGTCCCGAGGCTTCGGGAGCAGGATTAGCTTCGAATAAAATAAAAGAAATAAATTTTTGAATTTGGTTTTGGAATCAAAATCGCAAATGATAAATTAAAATGTCGATAGAAACTATATCATTATCGGGTAGAAAAAAGGTAGTCTCAAATAAAGAGATGTCTTTTCTTGAACGATTGTATCTTGTAGCGATTGTTAAAGGATTGTACATTACAATCAAACACTTGTTCAAGCGTAAAGCTACCATTCATTATCCAGAACAAGTACGTGAGCGAAGCGATGTTTATCGTGGACAACACATGCTAAAACGGGATGAGCAAGGTCGTGAAAACTGTACTGCTTGTGGATTATGTGCTTTATCATGTCCTGCAGAAGCTATTACGATGAAAGCTGAAGAACGTAAAGCAAATGAGAAACATTTGTACAGAGAAGAAAAATATGCTTCGATATATGAGATTAATATGTTGCGTTGTATTTTTTGTGGATTGTGTGAAGAGGCTTGTCCGAAAGATGCAATTTACCTGACTACGTCAAAAGTATTGGTTCCTTCTAGTTATGAAAGAGAAGATTTTATTTTTGGAAAAGATAAATTAGTGATGCCATTGGATATGGCTATGAAAAACGCACAACTTAAAAACGCTAATTAATGATACATATACCTGATTTTGCAAATGCAAATGCAATACAAATTACTTTTTGTATATTAGCTTTCATAACAGTGATAACTGCTTTCTTAACGATTTTTAGTCGTAACCCAATTCATAGTGCTATTTATTTAGTGATTTGCTTTTTTTCGATTGCCGGTCATTATTTACTATTAAATGCTCAGTTTCTAGCGATTGTACACGTTATCGTATATTCGGGAGCCATAATGATTTTGTTTTTATTTACCATTATGTTGATGAACCTGAACGAAAAACACGAAGTACATAAACCCCGAATTACTCGTTTGGGTGCTATTGTTTCCTTTTGCTTGATTTGTATCGTTTTGATTGCGATATTTATTAACTCAAAACCAATTGTTGGAGAATACGATTCGACTGGAGAAGATTTCCAATCGATAAAAGTATTAGGTAAAATATTACTGAACGAATATATGGTTCCGTTTGAATTTGCTTCTATTTTACTTTTGGTTGCCATGATTGGAACAGTGTTATTGTCTAAAAAAGAAAAACTGAAAAAATAATGAATAATATTTTAAATCAAATAGGTATTGAAAACTACATATTTTTAAGTGTAGTCCTTTTTTGCATAGGCATATTTGGTGTTTTATACAGACGTAATGCGATTATCGTTTTTATGTCTATCGAAATCATGCTTAATGCAGTAAACTTATTATTTGTTGCTTTTTCCACTTATCACCAAGATGCACAGGGACAAGTATTCGTATTTTTCTCGATGGCAGTTGCAGCGGCGGAAGTAGCTGTTGGATTGGCGATTTTAGTATCGATATTTAGAAATATACATTCAATTAGTATCGATAATTTAAAAAATTTAAAAGGATAAATGGCAATGGATACCAATTTAGCTTTAGTTTTAGTATTAGCTCCTTTTTTAGGATTTTTAATCAATGTTTTCTTTGGAAAAAGTTTAGGAAAGACAGTTTCCGGAGCTATAGGAACTCTTTCTGTAGTTATTTCGTTTGCTGTAACTATTTATTTTTTCCTTCAAATAAATCAGACTCAACAACCTATCAGCATTTCTTTATTTGACTGGATTCAGATAAGTAATTTCAAAGTTGATTTAGGTTTCTTATTAGATCAACTATCATTGCTTTGGTTACTTTTTGTAACTGGTATTGGTTCTTTGATTCACTTATACTCTATCAGCTACATGCATGATGATGAAAAAATGCACCAGTTTTTTGCTTACTTAAACTTGTTTGTGTTTTTCATGATTACACTTGTTGTGGGAAGTAACTTATTAGTATTATTCATTGGTTGGGAAGGTGTAGGACTTTGTTCTTACTTACTAATCGGTTTCTGGTATAAAAACCAAGACTATAATGATGCGGCTAAAAAAGCTTTTATCATGAACAGAATTGGAGATTTAGGATTATTGGTTGGTATTTTTATCATCGGTTCTATGTTCTCTACTTTGGATTATGCAACTTTAAAAACTGCAATCGCAGGCGCTACAGATTTAAATATCTATGCTCTTTCTGCAGCAGCTTTTTGTTTGTTTATTGGTGCTTGTGGTAAATCGGCTCAAATTCCGTTATACACATGGTTGCCTGATGCAATGGCTGGACCAACTCCAGTATCTGCATTAATCCACGCTGCAACGATGGTAACTGCTGGTATCTTTATGATCACCAGATTAAACTTTATATTTGATTTAACTCCAGATGTACAAAGCTTAATTGCTATTATTGGTGCAATAACGTCTCTAGTTGCTGCTACAATTGGTTTGGTTCAAAATGATATTAAAAAAGTATTGGCTTACTCTACTGTTTCGCAATTAGGATTAATGTTCTTAGCATTGGGATTAGGTGCTTATGAAGTAGCTGTTTTTCACGTAATAACTCACGCTTTCTTTAAAGCTTGTTTATTCTTGGGTTCAGGTTCTGTAATTCACGCTTTACACGGCGAACAAGACATGCGTAAAATGGGTGGATTGCGCAAAGCAATGCCAGTTACGTTTATCACAATGCTTGTTTCTTCATTAGCAATATCAGGAGTTCCATTATTTTCTGGATTCTTCTCGAAAGACGAGATTTTATTAACTGCATTTGAGCATAACATTCCACTTTATGTTGTTGCTTCGATTGCATCTATCATGACTGCTTTTTATATGTTTAGATTAATGTTCTTAACTTTCTTTAAAGATTTTAGAGGAACAGAACATCAAAAAAGTCATTTACATGAGAGTCCGGCTTTAATCACGTTCCCGTTAATTATTTTAGCAATCTTAGCTACTTTTGGCGGATTGATAAGCTTACCTGGAAATAGCTGGTTGAATTCTTATCTAGCGCCACTTTTTACGAAAGTAGCTGGCGAAGCACATCATTTAGGAACTACTGAATATACTTTAATGGGTGTTGCAGTTCTTGGAGGTTTAGTTGGAATTTTTATTGCCTACATAAAATACATTAAACAAAATAATGTTCCTGGTGAAGATGAATCTATAACAGGAGTTACAAAAGTGTTATACAACAAATATTATGTTGATGAGGCTTATGATTATTTATTTGTGCGCTCTATTAATGGATTGTCAAAATTCTTTAGAGATTATGTTGAAACAAGTTTATCAGCACTTGTATTCGGATTAGGAAAAGTAACCAATGAGATAAGTTATCAAGGTAGAAAATTACAAAACGGAAGTATCGGATTATATTTATTTGCTTTTGTTTTGGGTTTATGTGCCATTGTTTCTTATATATTTTTAGCTCAATAATTTAATAACTATGAACGTTTCTCTTATATTAATTATACTTTTAATTGGTGCATTTGTCACTTATTTTGTTGGTGATAAACTAGCTTCAAAAGTAGCTTTGTTCTTTAGTTTGGCCGCTTTAGGTTGTTCGATTGTATTATTAAATCATTATAATCTTGGCGAAAACATCAGTTTAATAAACCAATGGATTATTCAGCCTAAAATTTCATTTGCATTAAATGCAGATGGATTAGCAATTGCAATGTTGCTATTAACAACTGCTTTAACGCCAATAATCATATTCTCTTCTTTTGGTAATTCATATCCAAATGCAAAAGGATTTTATGCATTAATCTTATTCATGGCATTTGCAATGGTAGGGACTTTCCTTGCAGCAGATGGTTTGTTATATTATATTTTCTGGGAATTATCATTAATCCCTATTTATTTCATTGCCTTAATTTGGGGTAATGGTGATACTGAAGAACGCAGAAAAGCAGTAGTTAAATTCTTTATCTACACTCTTGCTGGTTCATTATTCATGCTTGTAGCATTTGTTTACTTATACCAAAAAGCTGGCAGTTTCTTATTGACGGATTTATATGAAGTAGATTTATCCGAAACAGAACAAATTTGGATATTCCTGGCATTCTTCTTAGCATACGCTATTAAAATTCCTCTTATTCCTTTCCATACATGGCAAGCAAATGTATACCAAAAAGCACCTACTGTAGGAACAATGCTTTTATCTGGTATCATGCTTAAAATGGGATTATACAGCATCATTCGTTGGCAATTGCCAATTGCTCCATTTGCAGCAAAAGAATTCATGACTATATTTATCGGGTTAGGTATTGCTGGGGTAATTTATGGTTCTATTGTTGCATTAAGACAAAAAGACTTAAAAAAATTACTTGCTTATTCTTCATTGGCTCACGTTGGGTTGATTGCAGCAGGAACTTATACATTAACCGCTGACGGTTTAAGTGGATCGGTTTTACAAATGATTGCTCACGGTTTTGTTGTAGTAGGTTTATTCCTTGCTGCCGAAATTATCTTTAGAAGATACGAAACAAGAGTTATTGCCGAAATGGGTGGAATTCGCGCTCAATCGCCAAAATTCACTTCGATGTTCTTGATTTTGGTATTGGCATCGGTTGCTTTACCATCAACTTTTAACTTTGTTGGTGAGTTCACAGTATTATACAGCCTTTCCCAAATAAATATTTGGTTTGCCGTTTTAGGTGGAACTACTATTATTCTTGGTGCTTACTATATGCTTAAAATGTTCCAACACGTAATGTTAGGAGAAACAAATACTAAGCCTTTTGCTGATGTATCTATCTCCGAAGGAATTTCGCTTGTAGCAATTATAGCTGTATTATTCTTTTTTGGATTATATCCAAAACCAATTACAGATTTAATATCACCAAGTTTGGAAGTGATTTTAAAAGTTGTAAATAGAAATTAAGATTTAGAATGAAGGTTAACAATTTTGATTTCGGATTTATTTGAGGTTAAAAAAGTTAAGCTGCTAAAGGATAAAAATATAATTTTAAATAAAAATAAATTAGGGCATCATTAGTTTTAGATTTCCTAGATCAAAAAAACAAAAATGAATACATTAATAGCTATAATAGGATTGGGTATTTTCTGCCTACTGTTTGAAATTCTTAATTTAAGAAAAGCCATCATTCCAGTAACTATACTTGGTTTACTAGGTGTTTTGGCACTAAACTATTCAGAGTTTGGTTCAACTGAAAGTTACTACAATAACATGATTGCGGTGAGTAAATACTCTACAGCATTTTCATCTTTGTTTATTGTTTTAACTATTTTCTTAGTGGCTTTGAGTTACAATTTCTACGAAGATCATCAAACTAAGATTTCTGATTATGTAGCTATCAAAATATTCTTATTGGCTGGAGCTGTAGCAATGGTATCTTTTGGAAACTTAGCTATGTTCTTTTTAGGAATTGAAGTTTTATCTATTGCATTATACGTTTTGGCGGCAAGCGACAGAATGAACATTAAAAGTAATGAAGCTGGAATGAAATACTTCTTAATGGGTTCATTTGCATCGGGAATTATCTTATTCGGTATTTGTTTAATTTACGGAGCAATGGGAAGTTTTGATGTTGTGGAAATTAGCGATTTATCTCAATCTGCCGAATTACCTGTTTGGTTTCCAATAGGAATCGTTTTATTAACAGTTGGTATGTTGTTTAAAGTTGCTGCTGTTCCTTTCCATTTTTGGGCTCCGGATGTATATGAAGGTTCTCCTGCTTTAACAACTGCTTTAATGAGTACTTTGGCAAAAGTTGTTGCTATTGCAACTTTGTACAAACTTATAACAATTATGAATGTAGAACTTTCTGAAAGCTACGTGATCGTAATTGTGATTGTTTCTATGCTGTCTATGACTGTTGGTAATATCATGGCATTACGCCAGGTTAATGTAAAACGTATGCTTGCCTATTCTGGTATTTCGCATGCAGGTTTTATGTTAATGACATTATTGACTTTAGCTACATCTGCAGGAACATTATTATACTACGCTACTGCATACGCATTAGCCGGTATTGCTGCTTTTAGCGTGATACTATATGTTTGTAAAAATCAAGATAACGAAGACATAACCAATTTTCATGGTTTAGGAAAAACAAATCCTTTATTGGCAGCAATCCTTACAGCTTCACTTTTATCTATGGCGGGGATTCCAATTTTTGCAGGGTTCTTTGCTAAGTTATTTTTATTCAATCAAGTAATACAAGCCGGATACCTTGCATTAGTAATTGTTGCAGTAATTAACTCTATCATAAGTGTTGGTTATTATTTCAAATTAATATTAGCAATGTATACTAAAGAACCTAATGAAACTCGTACTGGAAGACCATTCCTTATTTATGCTGTTGCAGTAGTTTCTATTACATTGAATATTGTTATTGGTTTATTCCCTTCTTTGTTGTTGGATCTTCTAAACTAGAAACACAAAATATAAAAATACAGCCATCAAGTTTTAAACTTGGTGGCTTTTTTATTTAAAGTATTTAAGAAATATAAGTTTTAGCTATTTTCCCTAAATGAACTTATACGACTTACATGCTTAGCTTTTCATTTTTATAGTTTTTGTTAATAGTATAGATTTTTTGTGGCTATATAAAATGAATTGATAATAAATCTGGCTTTAGCCAAAATAGAAAGGGGGTTTGGCTAAAGCCAATACTAGTCTTATCTTTATTCCTCCAGCTAAAGCAGAAGGCAATACAAGATAAAATGTACTCAGCAAATTCTCTCGCAAGCAAAGTTTGCATCTAATCACTTGGACGCTTTGTAACTTCGCGTGACATATATTCAGTATAACATCAAATAGGCTTCTTAATGTAACAACATTATGATTTGATTGGAATCAATTGAAAATTAAAAGCATCTTTTTAAAATCTTAATAATCTTCCGAACTCTTATATTTTACAACTTTATACAATTGCATTTTATACCGAATATCTAACAGATTTTGAAAACCTCTTAGCATAAAAAAGGCATAATCGAATTGTTAAAATAATTATAGAGATTAAGGCAAATATGAAAATATAGGTTATATTTGGTACGTTTTAAAATCAAATTATATTATGGCTTTCAATTCAAACAATCCGTTTTTAAGTAGCAAACGTTTTTCTCCAACATCAGTTGCAGAAAAAAGCAACAAAGTTCATCAGGCTCAAATCATCGATTATGGTCAGGATATGACTTTGTCTGGTACAATCAATAAAAGTATCATTCTATTTTTATTGCTTACTGCTACAGCAATGATCACTTGGTGGATGGCATTTAACGGAATCAATCCTATGCTTCCTACAATTGGTGGTGCAATCGTTGGATTAATATTAGTTGTAATCGCAGCATTTAAACCGCAACTTTCTCCATACTTAGCTCCGGGTTATGCCTTGTTCGAAGGATTATTTATTGGTGGAATATCTGCAATTTTTGAAGCAATGTATCCTGGAATCGTGATTCAGGCTGTTGGTGCTACATTTGTAACATTTATGGTTTGCCTTGGTTTATATAAATATAAAATCGTAAAAGTAACAGAGCAGTTTAAATCGGTTGTTATGGCAGCTACATTAGCAATTGCTACTTACTACTTAATCTCTTGGTTATTCTCGATGTTTACAAGCTTTACACCTGTGCATTATGGCAATTCATTAATGAGTATTGGTATTAGTGTTTTTGTAATCGTTATTGCTGCTTTAAATCTATTTTTGGATTTTGACCGAATCGAAAAAGGGGTTCAGGAAAAAATGCCTAAATTCATGGAATGGTACGGTGCAATGGGATTAATGATTACTCTTGTTTGGTTGTATATCGAATTCCTTAGATTGTTATCTAAATTAAATAGCAGAAACTAATCATTTCTAGCACTTATAAAAAAAGCCTTTTTGAAAATCAAAAAGGCTTTTTTTATGCTGCTTTCTCAAAAGCTATAAAATGGCTGAGTTTTCCCTTCAGATTAAAAACCGGAAATGCATTTACAGTACAGAAATAGGTATCCCCATTTTTCTTATAATTCAAAATTGTCTTTTCAAATGATTCTTCTGCTTTAATAGCCAATCTTATTTCGCTAGTAACAATAGTAGATGTTTCCGGTCCCTGAAAAATTTTAGGCGTTTTACCCAAAATCTCAATTTCAGTATATCCCGTCATATTTAAAATTCGATTGGATGCAAAAATTATATTCAGTTCGAGATCGGTAATCACTACAACTTCCTCTTTTAAACGTTCCAAAACATCAAATTCTGAATCGTCCCAATTAAAATGCTTAGCAATTTTTTTTACGCTATCAAAATCCGAAAAATTACTTTTTATATCATTTAAGTGTTGTTGATGAAAGTCCCAGGAAATAATAGGAACACAAGTGTGCTTTAACCCTTCGTGGTATTTGGCAATAGCTTCATCATAAGCATCTAAATTATACATATACATTTATTTTATACAAATATAACAGTAGAACAATACTCATCATCGCTTTATTGTGCATTTAACGCTTATTTAAACGATTTAAAAGTCAAACTTAAGTTGTACAACTATAGCCTTCTTAACTTCGGTATTAAGATTGCTTAATGAAATTCCGAGTAAACGAACAGAATCTTTCATTCGTTCCTGATACAAGAGTTCTTTTACCGTTTCCAGAATCAGATTTTTATCTGAAATAAAATAAGGCAAGGTTTTACTTCTTGTTTGCTGGGTGAAATCACTATACTTAATCTTAAGTGTAACTGTTTTACCCGAAACACGATGCTTTTTTAAACGCTTATCCAATGAAGTTGCAATCCGTTCTAATTGCTCCAACATAAAAATTTCCGAAGAAAGATTGACATCAAAAGTATGTTCTGCAGCAACCGACTTTGTAATTCGATCTGCTTTTACCTCACTATTATGTACTCCGCGTACAACATGGTAATAAAAAGTACCCGATTTACCGAAGTGTTTTTCCAGAAACTCTAAACTTTTACTCTTTAAATCTGTACCTGTAAAAATCCCAAGCTGGTACATTTTCTCAGTCGTAACCTTCCCTACTCCATAAAATTTACGAATGGGTAATTCTTCCAGAAAAGGAATAATCTCGTCGGGGTTAACTGTTTTTTGCCCGTTGGGTTTATTATAATCACTTGCAATTTTGGCAACAAACTTATTGACCGAAATTCCGGCCGAAGCAGTCAAACCAACTTCATTAAAGATTCGTAATCTTATTTCTTGTGCCAATAAACTTGCACTAGGATTTCCTTTTTTATTAACGGTAACATCCAAATAAGCTTCGTCAAGCGAAAGCGGCTCGACTAAATCTGTATACTCGTGAAAAATTTTATGAATTTTATTTGATATTTCTTTATACCGATCAAAACGTGGACGAACAAAAATAAGTTGAGGACAATTTCTCTTTGCTTGCATGCCACTTATTGCACTACGAACACCAAACTTCCGCGCTTCATAACTTGCAGCTGCGACAACACCTCGATTCTCTGAACCTCCCACAGCAATAGGTTTACCGCGCAAGTCCGGATTATCCAATTGCTCAACCGAAGCATAAAATGCATCCATATCAATATGGATAATTTTTCGATAAATAGGCAGATCAGACATGTTACAAATTTAAACAGGAAACCACTAAAACAGAATCAAATGCTCACAAAAATTTATAATTAATACGTTAAATTTTATAGTAGGATAATAAACCAAAACAATACTTAAACTTACTAGATTAGATAATGTTAGAATTATATAATTATGACAAAGATTAACAAGTCAATAAGTAAAAAACAAATCATTTTCTCCTATTTTTGTAAGTACATTACAAAACATCAAGATGAGAACATTCGTTATAGGCGACATACATGGAGGCTTAATTGCTTTGAAACAAGTTCTGGAAAGAGCAGCTGTAACAGACAAAGACACCTTAATTTTCCTTGGAGATTATGTGGATGGTTGGAGTCAATCGCCACAGGTAATTGATTATTTGATTGCACTTAAACAAAAACAAAAATGTATTTGTATTCGTGGTAATCATGATGACTTATTATTACAATGGATAAAAGATGACAAAGACAATGAATTATGGCATCATCATGGAGGAGACGCAACAGTTCTTGCTTATGAGTCTGTAAGTGATACTCGCAAACAAGTTCATGTTGAATTTCTGGAATCATTAGAGGATTATTATCTGGACCCTCAGAATAGATTATTTATTCATGCCGGTTTCACCAATATGAATGGCGTTACCTTCGAATATTCCACAGAATCATTTTATTGGGACAGGACTTTATGGGAAACTGCTTTGGCATTGGACCCAAATATGAAAATAGATTATTTACTATATCCAAAACGATTAAAAATATACAAGGAAATTTATATAGGTCATACTCCTGTTACCAGAATAAATGAAACTACACCCGTAAAGAAAGCCAATGTTTGGAATGTCGATACCGGTGCAGCTTTTAAAGGTCCATTAACAATTATGGATGTAGATACTAAAGAATTCTGGCAAAGCGAACCTTTGAATGAGCTGTATTTTAATGAAAAAGGTAGGAATTAATATATAAAACTCTATTTTTGCAAAAACATTAAATCATTACATTTTATGAAAAAGATTATTACACTTGCATTTTTATTAGCATTTGGTTTAACTCAGGCACAACAAGCATTTAGAGGTAAAGGAGATACTAAAGTAAATATCGGTGCAAACATTCAGGATGGTGGATCAGGTATTCAGGCTTCATTAGATTATGGCCTTGGAGAAAATTTCTCTATCGGACTTGTATCTAATTATTTATTAGGAGTTAATGAATATTCAGGCTTTTATGGCACTAGCACATATTACGGAGCAAAACCAGCTTTCAAAGATCGTTTTGATGCTAAAGTTAGAGTTAATGCTAATTTAGGAAGCGTTATTAATGTAGATAAAAAATTAGATATTTACCCAGGACTAAGCTTAGGATTGAAAAATTTTGGTGGTCACGTAGGTGGTCGTTATTTCTTTACTGATGGATTTGGTGTATTTACAGAACTTGGTTTCCCAATTGCAAAATATGGTGACAATGACAGAGTTTTCTATAACCTGAACAACCAATTCACTTTTAGTCTAGGAGCTTCTTTTAATTTATAAAAAGAACAACAACAATTTCCAAGTTTATAAATAGCTAAGAAACATATTAAAAAGACCATTTGAAATTTCAAATGGTCTTTTTTTATTTGAATATCACTACTTACCAGTTAATTATTACTTATATTTATAAATAAACCATTTACGCCGTAATTATGAAAAAATTTATTCAAAGTACTTTCTACTGTGCAACAATAGTCCTTTTAACACTTACAGCTACATCATGTAAAGATTCGAAAAAAGAAACTGAAAAAGAACAATCGAATGCTTTCGCAGGTATTTGGATTGCAAAAGACTTTATCGATAATATAATTATTGATAACGGAATTAAAACAGTTAACAACGGCGTTACAGAAATAATTATCCCGGAAAACGTAAAGGATAGCATTATTTTTATTAATGAAGATCTGGAAAAAGACAAGCATTTTGCGTCATTCAAAAATGACACATTAGTTAACCATTTGCACGAAACAAAAACTCAAAAAGCAGTAATCCAAAATGGAAATTTAATCCTACTGCCACTCGACGAACGTTATCATTCTCAAGAATATATAAAAGCAGATAGTTCATTGATAAAAAAAGCTAAAGACTTAAATGTATCTGTACTTCGTGTTTTAATAAACAAAACACTTTCTGATAACACTTATTCGACCAAATCTTCCAAAACAGAAATTAAGTTTACTGAAGATGGAAAAGTAGAAGGACTTGCAAATTTTAAAAGCTATTATATTAGCATAAATGGAGATTCAGCAGATACTCAAGGCATAACAGCAATAAATTTCACAACTCTGGACGGGTCCAATAAAAACTTAGGAATTGAATTCCAAAAAGATAAAGTAGAATTATACGATCTTGTACTTCTAACAAAATCTGATGAAAAACCATCCTATAGAAAAGGTAAATTATTATATTCATTGAAGATAATAAAACCAAAAAAATAAACATTTATAAAAACAGAATGTAGTATTTACTTACATGCGCCAAAAAAAGCAACTCTTATCCAGTTGCTTTTTTTTATGCCATAAATTTCCCTAACGAAGAAAAACCAGATCACATAAGGCCAACAATTTCAAGCATTATTCAATACGCAACGCTAAAACGATATCGTTGCGTAATTAATATTTAAAATGAATATTTTTTTACTATGTGTATTTTTTATATAAAATAAATAATAATATGTAAATTTTATTTACATTCGTGTAATCGATTACATTTTAAATTCCCAATAACCAAATAATGCAATCTATTTAACACCAAACTTTTAACCAAACCACAATTATGAAAAAAATTCTACTTTACATGACTATTTTGCTTGTATCTGTACAAGTATGGGCACAACAGGTTCAAATTAACGAAGTCGCAGGTTGGCTGGAATCAGCATATGTAAAATGGCAACCAGTTGCCAATGCACAAAGCTATAATGTTTACTATACAGGAGGCGGAATTACAGATAAAAAAATTGACAATGAACTAATACGTAGTTATGGTACCTATTACCGCGCAGACATTCCGGGAATTAAAGCTGGTTCCTACACCATAAAAATAAAGCCAGTTATATCTGGCGTAGAAGGAACTGGCTCAACAACAAGTTCTATTACAGTAAAGGCACATGATCGCGCAGGATTTGCTTTTGCAAACAATCGTGTTCCAGGAGCATATAATGCAGATGGAACTCCAAAAACAAACGCAGTAATTATATACATAACAGAAAACACTAAAAATACAGTTTCACTAGCTGTTACAGGTGCAACACCAAGTCCATCTGTGGGTTTACAAACAATTTTGGATGGATATAAAAAAGGGAAAGACCTTCGTCCATTAATCGTTCGCATGATAGGACAAATAACAGATTTAAGCTATATGCTTTCTGGAGATATCGTTGTTGAAAACAACAATAATGCAGCAAGTTACATCACTATAGAGGGTATTGGTGATGATGCTGTAGCAGATGGCTGGGGTATTCGAGTTAAAAACGCATCAAATATAGAGATACGCAATATTGGAACAATGAACTGTGATAGCAGCGAAGGAGATAATATTGGGCTACAACAAGACAATGATTACATCTGGGTACACAATTGCGATTTCTTTTATGGAAATGCAGGGAGTGATGCCGATCAAATAAAAGGGGATGGTGCACTAGATTGCAAAAAATCGACTTACATCACATTTTCATACAATCACTTTTGGGATTCTGGGAAGTCTAATCTTTTAGGCTTAAGCGAAAATACAACAACAGGATTATACATTACATATCATCATAACTGGTATGATCACTCCGATTCACGTCATCCCCGCGTACGTTTTTACTCGGCGCACGTTTATAACAATTACTACGACGGAAATGCCAAATATGGTATAGGATCAACCATGAGCTCATCGGTATTTGTAGAAAACAACTTTTTCCGTAATTGCAAATACCCAATGCTTACCTCAATGCAAGGAACGGATGTCTATAATGGTGCTTTAGGTACATTTTCGAAAGAAGATGGAGGAACAATTAAAGCATATAACAATACGATGAGTGGCGAAACACGTTTTATTCCTTATAATGCTACCAATTATCCAATTGAATTTGATGCTTATGTTGCAACTACAAGAAATGAAACTGTAAGCAGCAGCATAGTTGCAAAAAAGGGAGGAAAAGCCTACAACAATTTTGATACCGATTCATCTATTATGTATGCTTATACACCGGATAGTCCCGAAGTTGCCAAAACAAATGTTATGCAATATGCAGGACGTGTTACCGGAGGCGATTTAAAATGGACATTTAACAATGCTGTAGATGATGCTTCCTCTTTGGTTAATGATGCACTAAAAGCAGCTCTTGTAGGCTACAAAACAAAGCTAGCAGCGATTCAAGGCGAAACCGGAACAACAGTATCTACACAAACATTAACCTCAACCAATAATAATGACCAAACTGTAACAAATGGAACAGCAATTAGCACAATTATTTTTACTTGGGGTGGCGATGCTACAGATGTTACAGTAACTGGATTACCTACGTCAGGTATAACTTTTGTAAAAAATACAGCGACCAAAACAATTACAATTTCGGGTAGCCCTACAGCGACTGTACCTTATTCTATTGCTACCAGTGGTGTAACAGGCACAGCAACTAATGCAACGGGAACAATTACAGCTTTGACCAATGGAAGTACTCCTGGTAATCAAACACATAATTTTACTACAGATGCAAAAACAAGTACATTCTATACCATCACCGGAAATATAAATTCTACGGCTGGATCTATAACCTACTCAGGCTTGACACTAACTGCACGTTTAAAAATGGAGTCAAGCACCACAATAACATATACAACGACAAGTGAATCCACATTAACTTTAGTATTTGACGATGGTTTTGCAGGAAAAGTCAAAGTAAACGGAGTATCATATACAGCATCTGCAGGAATCGTTACAGTTTCACTGCCAGCAGGAAATAATACAATTATAAAAGGCGATACAACAAACTTATACTACATAAGCACTGAATACAAAACTACTTTACGCGTAGATGACAACATTCTGGTTGCAAAATTAATCTTGTATCCAAACCCAGTGACAAACTATTTACGTATAGCAAACTCTGATCAAAACATAGAAAAAGTAACAATTTACAGCATGACGGGAGCATTAGTAAAAACTACAGAAAAAGGCGTAGAAATTATTGACATGAGCAAACTAAGCCCAGGAAACTATTTAGTTAAAGTACAAACTACCGAAGGTGCTGTATCTAGCCAAATAATCATAAAAAAGTAATCGATTACAAGTAAAGCGTAAATGCACAAAAGAAAGGCTTCCAAAATTGGAAGCCTTTTGCTATTATATAAAAGGATTTTTGATACAAAAAAGGATAAATTCTTATAGATCGAATTTAATTCCTTGTGCCAATGGTAAACTTGTAGTATAATTGATTGTATTGGTTTGACGACGCATGTATATTTTCCAAGCATCAGAACCAGACTCACGACCACCACCCGTTTCTTTCTCTCCACCAAAAGCACCACCGATTTCTGCACCGGAAGTTCCTATGTTTACGTTTGCAATTCCGCAATCTGATCCTACAACAGATAAGAAATACTCTGCTTCACGTAAATTATTCGTCATAATAGCAGAAGATAAACCTTGAGCAACTCCGTTTTGAATATCAACAGCATTCTCAACATTTCCGCTGTATTTAATTAAATATAAAACTGGAGCAAATGTTTCGTGTTGTACAATTTCAAATGAATTTTCAGCTTCAGCAATAGCTGGTTTTACATAACAACCACTTTCATAACCTTGACCTGAAAGCACACCACCTTCTACAAGGATTTTACCACCTTCGGCAACAACTTTTGTCAAAGCGCTTGCATACATCTCTACAGCATGAGTATCGATTAACGGACCAACATGATTGTTTTCATCCAAAGGATTTCCGATACGTAATTGCTTGTAAGCAGATACTATTGCATCTTTTACTTTATCATAAATGCTTTCATGAATGATTAAACGACGTGTTGATGTACAACGTTGTCCTGCTGTTCCTACAGCACCAAAAACAGCACCAATTACAGTCATTTTAATATCTGCATCTGGGGTAACAATAATTGCGTTATTTCCACCTAATTCTAATAATGATTTACCTAAACGTCCTGCAACTGCTTGTGCTACTATTTTACCCATACGAGTAGAACCTGTAGCCGAAATTAACGGAATACGTTTATCATCTGTCATTAACTCCCCTACTTTATAATCACCATTGATTAAACAAGAAATACCTTCTGGAAGGTTGTTCTCTTTAATTACCTGAGCAATAATATTCTGGCAAGCTATACCGCAAAGAGGTGTTTTTTCGGATGGTTTCCAAACACAAACATCTCCACATATCCAAGCCAAAGCTGTGTTCCATGACCAAACCGCAACCGGGAAATTAAATGCCGAAATGATTCCAACAATCCCCATTGGGTGATATTGCTCATACATACGGTGTCCTGGACGCTCAGAATGCATTGTTAATCCGTGAAGCTGGCGTGATAATCCTACTGCGAAATCGCAAATATCAATCATCTCCTGAACTTCACCGTATCCTTCTTGTAATGATTTCCCCATTTCGTAAGAAACCAATTTACCTAAAGCTTCTTTATTCTGACGTAATTTTTCTCCAAACTGACGTACAATCTCTCCACGTTGTGGTGCTGGCATAAGTTTGAATACTTTAAATGCTTCGGTTGCTGTTTGCATTACTTTTTCATAATCTGCAGCTGTAGATGTTTTTACCGAGGCGATTAATTTTCCGTCTACAGGCGAAAAACTTTCTAGAATTTCACCAGAAGAAAAGTTATTTATTCCGGTTGATGTTCCTTCATTTATGGCTTTTATACCCAATTGTGCCAATGCATCTTTCATTCCGAATTGTTCTGCTATTGTTATCATTGTAACTTTTTTGTTAAAAATTGTTATATTTTTATGTAAATATATTTGAATTTATCTAATTATTAAAACTTTCATGGTTCTACTTACATAATGTTTTTCTTTTTAAACCAGATATAAATAAAAATGCACATCACAAACATAAACAATATTGCGTATAAATATCCATACTTCCATTCCAATTCGGGCATAAACTTAAAGTTCATTCCATAAACCCCAACCAAGAAAGTAAGTGGTAAAAAGAAAGCAGAAAAAACTGTTAGTAACTTAACCACATCATTGTTTTTCTGGGCTGTTACAGACAAGAAAGTGTTCATTAAATTTATTGCATCCTCCATTGCTTCCTCATACGCCAGAATAAGCCGAACAAGATTATCCTTTACATCCTCTAGAGCCGACAGGTTTTCATCGGGAACATGTATTTTATTGATAACATTTTGCGTAAGCACTAATAACTTCTTGCTAATCCTGGTTTCTGTCTTTTGGAAATACAAGTCTTCGAGAGAAATTTTATTTTCTTTCTTTAAGAAGATGGTCTTCTCAACTTCATCGACCTGATCTGTTTGCCATTGGGATGGTGCATTATAGGTTTGAATGATCTCTTTAAAAATATGAATAAGTAATTCATAAACAGAATTAAACTTCAAATCTGATTTAAAAATATCCTCCAAAAAAGAAAATGGAGTTCGATGAATCGTTATTAATTGCTTATCATTATAAAAGAAGGCTACTTTATTAGACAGTTCTTCAACTGTAGAATTATTATCAAATTCATTTGCGGTATAAGCCCTCAAAATGATAAAATCATAGTCTTTAATTTTTTCTAATTTAGGTAAGTGCCCGTGTTCTAGTGAATCTTTGACAGGAAAAACTTCTAAGTTGAACTTTAAAGCGATTTCTTCTAATTGTAACTCACTTGGACCTTTTATGTCAAGCCAATGAAAAGTTTCAAATGATTTTTCGGAGATATTTCTGGTCATTATGCTGTTTAGTTTTTAATTAAGATGAGTTACATAGCTCAATTTCAACAAATCTAAGATGAACCTTTCAAGTTAAAAATATAACAAAAAAGCCAACCATATAAGTGATGAAAGTAAATATAAGCGTAGAACTTAAATACTCTTACATCACTTATATCGTTAAAATTATTTCAGTAAATTATTTTAACCATTGTAACAATACTTTGATCGTTTAAGTTCTAAAGATAGTCAAATGAGTACTTCAAGCACAGAAGTTAACCATATAACTCGTTAAGATTAATTCAAAATCAGAAAAGTCAAGATTAAGAATTTAATGCAATCAATATGGGTTTTATTCCTCTTAAAACTAAACTAAAACATATTCTTTTTCTTGAACAATAAAACGCCACAAATCGATATTAGCAATGAAATCAGTAAAATAATAAAGAACCCATGATTGTTTTCCTGAAGATTATTAGGAACGTTCATCCCGTACAAACTCGCCACCAATGTTGGAATCATCAGGATTATCGAAATCGAAGTTAGTCTTTTCATGATAACATTTAAGTTATTCGAGATTACCGATGCATAAGCATCCATCATTCCGGTTAAGATATTACTGTAAATATTAGTAGTTTCTTCGGCTTGACGCAACTCGATTTCAACATCTTCAACTAAAACAGGATCAAAATCTTCTCTGTGATCTTTAAGGTTTTTAATTCGATGAAACAACATATCGTTGCCTTTTAGGGAAGTAATAAAGAAAACCAAACATTTTTCTATTTGTAGTAATGCTTGTAATTCTTCATTTTTAATAGATTTTTCAAGGTTATCCTCTGCCAATCGGATACGCTGATTTATTTGCTTTAAGTATTTTAAGAACCAAATACTGGAAGACAAAAGCAACTTTAAAACTAAATCAAAGTGGTTATTGATGTCCGATTTTTTGCGTTGGGTATATAAAACAAAATCGGGTAAAATTTCGGTTTGATGAAAACTAAGTGATACAAACACATCATCTTTAAACATCAATCCCAAGGGGGCAGTATTAAAAGGCAATTTTGCATCATTGCTCTTAAAAGGAATTCGCAAAATAATAAGAAACCAACCGTTTTCGATCTCAATACGAGGTCTTTCGTCGATATCTTCAATATCATTATAAAATGCTTCTGGAATTTGTAACTCATGGAGTAAGAATTTAGTTTCTTCCTTAGTAGGACAAACTACATTAATCCATTTGTTGTTTTCACGGTTTTCCGTTGGGAATAATCCGTTGTTATTTTTGTAAAAGGTAATCATAATGCAAAACGTTATTTAGGAATAGCGCATACATTATGCAACAGCTATTCCTGTTTATCTATCTTCTTCCTCGAATAATAATCGTCCATGTGGATAATTTATTTTTTTTGCAAAAGTATACCTTTTAAATAGAAAACACAGAATTATTTTTTGGCTGTAAATCTAGGGTCAGATTCCATAACAGTACCACAATTATCACAGGTTCTCAAATCTTTAGAATTGTAAAAATGTTCAAAATGTGGCAAGAAATCTTTTTCGATATTATGAAGTTCAAAGTAGACTTCATATAATTTATGGTTGCAATTGTCACAATGCCAAAGCAATCCGTCTTTATATCCTTTCCCTGCACGTTTTCGCTCGATTACTAAACCTATAGACCCTGCAGAACGCACTGGTGAATGTGGTATATGGGCTGGATGAAGATACATATCACCTGCATGTAATTCCATTTCTTTACGCTCACCATCTTCCTGAATAATTACTTTTATACTTCCTTCAAGCTGATAAAATAACTCTTCGGTTTCGTTATAATGATAATCTTTTCGGGCATTGGGACCAGCAACAACCATTACGATATAGTCTCCAGATTCGGTGTATAAATTTTTATTTCCTACAGGTGGTTTAAGTAAGTGTCGGTTTTCATCAATCCATTTGGTAAGATTGAATGGTTTTGCTATAGCCATATTATTGAGGTGCTAAATTACTAAGGTGCTAAGTTAGTAAAAAGTATTCTGTCTCAATGTTCAGTCACAGTTTTTAGTACCCGAATCAGTATTCAGTCGCAGTACCAGTTTTCAATGGCTATGGCAGTTTACTACTGAATACTGAACACCGAGACTGAATACTGATTCTGGTACTAAAACATCTCTTTAATAAGATAAACATAAACCGGAAAATGGTCGCTGTACCCTACTTCGGTTGTGGCATGCCGCAACGGATATCCTTTATACTGACCGGAAGTTTGTATTAAATATGATTTATTAAAGATTCCTGCTTTCCAGAATTGAAAAGAACTAAAATCGGATTTAATCAAAGATTGTGTAACCATGATTTGGTCAAAAATATCCCATGAATCCCGATAGGCAATTGTTCCCATTCCTTTCTTTGCCATATCTTCAAAAGGGTTGTAAATACCAAACTCTGGCACATCGGCTTTATTGGCTTTCGCGCCAAGCGCAACTTTTACACTCTTATTATAAGGACCATCATTAAGATCACCCATTGTAATAACTTTGGCATTGGGATTAATTTGCTGTAGCGAGTCGATTATTTTCCTATTCAAATCTCCTGCAGCTTCACGATAAGGACTTGATTTTTGTTCCCCACCAGAACGCGAAGGCCAGTGATTTACAATTAAATTTATCTCCTCTCCATCCAGAAATCCTGTTACCAATAATTGATCTCTGGTATAAATCCGATTATTCTTCAATGTGCTTTGTATTGTATCAACTGGATTCTCTATAGGTTTCTTATAAAGAACAAGTGGGATATTAGAATAAGTAATCGGTTTAAAATGTTTCTTCTGATATAATAAAGCCACATCAATACCACGTTGATCGGGTGAATCAAAATGTATGATTCCGTATTCTTTATCAATTAATTTAGGTTGCTTTATTAAATCTTCCAGAACTCCCCTATTTTCTATTTCGGCACAGCCAATAAATGTTGGTGCATTAGGATTTTCGGACGTACCAATTTCTGACAGAACTCTGGAAAGATTGGCTAATTTCTTAAAGTATTTCTGCGATGTCCAATGTTGCGCCCCATTTGGAGTCCATTCTGCATCCTGAATATTTGGACTCTTTATAGTATCAAAAAGGTTTTCGAGATTATAAAAAGCTACAGTATGAATAGTATACTTTTTTGTTTGTCCGTGTAATTGTGTCATCAATAAATTGAAAAAGATAAAGATAGAAAAGGTAATTATTCTCATTATTATTTAGGATTAAAAAAAGTGTAAGCCTTATTTTAAAGAAATTTCTTCCAAAATATAAAACTAACTCATTTAAGTAAGATATTTTAAATTACTTTTTATAATGGCTATCTTTGTTTAACTAAATCACGTTTACACCATAAATCCTAGATTAATATCCATAACGCTACTATAAAATGAAACTTATAGCCACAACTTTACTCCTGCTTTTATTCAACGTTACTTTTTCTCAAGCAACTTTTAAAGTAGAAAATTTCTCAAAGGATTATTATGGTAAAATATTTATCGCAGATACATCCCAAGTATTTACCAAAGGATGGGTTGCTATTTATGATGCTAAGACAAATAAGCAAATTATAAAAGTAGCATCCGATGAACTGGCGTTGAGTTTAAATAATGGAAAAGCATTGGCAAACATAAAGCAATTGCCTTATGGTGAACAAAGTTTGATTATGTATGAAGATTATAATTTTGATGGAATAAAGGATTTTGCAATCGAAGACGGACAAAACAGCTGTTATCACGGCCCTTCTTTTAGAATATACTTAGGCACCAAAACCGGTTTTAAATTCAACTCCGATTTCACAACACTGGCACAAGATTATTGTGGAATGTTCCAGATAGACAACAAGAAAAAGAAAATAAGTGTAATGACTAAGGACGGCTGTTGCTGGCATCAATTTTCCGAATTTATCGTAGTAAATAATAAACCTAAAGTAATCAAGATTGTCGAAGACGACCAAACCGGTTTTCCTTATAATAATTATAGTGAACAAAATTGGGATGGCAAGAAAATGGTAACTACCTCCAAAAGAATGATTACGCTGGATGAAGAAGGTGTAAAAACGATATTCTCTTTTAAAGTAGATAAAAACCAAAAGCAAGTTGTACTATTCAATAATAATGACAGAACACTAAACTATGTTTTAATTGATAAAAATGATGAAGTTGAGTTTTCGTATCCAATAAATGAAGTCGATCAAAACCCAGATTTTAGTTTTGACAGAAAAAACAATACGATTTCATTTATCAATAAAAATGTCTCCTATACTATATATGACAACAAGGATTCTATAGGGATTAAAATAACAACAGGCAACAAAACATATAATTGGGATGGAAATCTTACAACCAAAAAAGGCAAACTAACAGATATAACAACTACCTCATTTGACAATGTTGCAGAAAACTAAAATAAGAAATATGAATACAAACCAATTCCAACACGTAAAGAAACATTTTGCCATTTGTAAATTCGCATTTCTTATTTTTGCTTTACAATCATTCACCTGTCAATCTCAACAAAACATGATAACACCACCTTATTTACAAGAAGGCGATACTGTAGCACTTGTAGCAACGGCCAGAAAAAATATCGATGATAATTTACAACCTACTATAGATTTACTTAAAAGTTGGGGAATAGAAACTGTAATAGGAAACACAATAGGTCTAGACACAAATCAGTTGGCAGGAACCGACGAGCAACGTGCAGCCGATTTCCAACATCAAATGGACAATCCAAATATCAAAGCAATTTGGTGTGTTCGTGGTGGTTATGGAACTGTTCGAATGATTGATTTACTTGATTTTACAAAATTTAAACAACATCCTAAATGGGTTATTGGTTTTAGTGATGTAACAGTTTTGCACAATCATTTAAACACAATGGGTTATAAATCTATTCATGGTATTATGCCAGTAAGTGTAGCACGCGCTACTCCAGACGCTGTTGCAACTATGAAAATGGCATTATTCGGAGATCCTATATCCTACACCATTCCGTCAGATCCAATGAATCGATTCGGAAAAGCAACTGGTGAATTAGTTGGTGGAAATCTCTCTATTTTATATAGTTTGTTAGGTTCTAAATCGGCTATAGATTGTCGGGATAAGATATTATTTATAGAAGATCTCGATGAATATCTATATCATATAGATCGAATGATGATGAACTTAAGACGCAACGGTTGCATCGAAAACCTAAAAGGAATTGTGATTGGAGCAATGACAAAAATGAAAGATAATGATATTCCGTGGGGTAAAAATGCATTAGAAATCGTTGATGATGTGACCAAAAAATACAATATTCCAGTGATTTTTAATTTCCCAGCAGGACATATCCAAGACAATCGAGCATTGGTAATGGGAAGTACAATTACTATAGATGTGAATCAATCCGGAAGTACAGTTATTTTTAATAAATAATCGAAACTAATACTGAATTCGACTCTCTGTCTCAAGTCACAAATTGACACTAATCAATTCGTAAAATTCTATATCAATATTACTCAAATTAGACCTAACAGGTCTTTAAAACCTGTTAGGTCTTCGTTTATACTAGATACTGAGACTAAATACTAACCTCACAAAACTAAGAAAATGGCAGCACACAATGAATTAGGAAGAATAGGAGAAGAACTTGCTGTGGAATATCTTGAACAGAATGGTTATAAAATTCTGGACACCAATTGGACTTACCAAAAAGCCGAAATTGATATTATTGCAACCAAAGAAAACATCTTGGCCATTGTAGAAGTAAAGACCAGATCGAGACTGGATTTTGGTTCACCACAAGATTTTGTCGATTCAAAAAAAATTCAATTACTTGTAAAAGCAGTAAATGCCTACATAAACTATAGGGAAATAGATTTTGAAATTCGTTTTGATATTATAGGGATCCATAAAAATAAGGAATCATTTGTTATAGAACATCTTATAGATGCATTTTATCATTTTTAACATAATTTTTTATTGTTATATTTGTAACAAATTGTTTTTTTATTTATATTTGCAAAAAAATATAACACACAAATTAACTAAACCACCACAACTAAATTAGTACAAAAACCAGAAAATTATGAAAACTGTTTCCTCCATCGTAGAAAATTACATCAAAACGAAGCCTTTTTTATTAAATGCATTGTCACTCGGCATCATTAATTTGACCTCATTATCCAGAAATATAATGACCGAATTAGAAAGCGAGTTTGGCAAAGAAGTAAAACAAGGAGCTGTAGTTATGTCTTTAAAAAGATTAACGGAAGAATTAGACTTTAAGTTAAATCATAAAATCAACAAAGTAATCAAGAATATTGGGGAGATTACTGTTCGATCAGAACTTACAGATTACACTTTTGCAGCATCAGAAACTGTCTTAAATAAACAAGCCGATTTAATTTCGGATATCAATACCTTATCAGATATATTTTATACCTCTTCTCGTGGTGTAAACGAAACCAACATTGTAGTAAGTAGTAGTATAAACCAATTGGTAGAAAAGCATTTTGCCCGCGAAAAATTAATCCAAAAACTAAGTAACTTAGCTTCAATTACAGTAAAATTGCCAAAGGAAAACATTGTAGTTCCTGGAATTTATTATTTCATTTTCCAGCGTTTGGCTTGGGAAGGAATTATAATAAATGAAGTAATTTCAACATCAAATGAGTTTACAATTTTAGTAAGTGAAGAACAAGTCGATATTGCTTTTAAAGTAATCAAAGATTTAAAAAACTAAAATTTAACAATAATATGTCAAAATCCCTTTTTCAATTTAAGTTGAAAAAGGGATTTTTTTTACCTTCAAATTAAAAAAGCACATTAGAATTTCCTATTATCTCATTCAAAAAGCGCGTAAAAATCTACTGGTAGGGTCAATTTTTAAGTAATTTATTGCCCTTAAACCTTTCTATATTTTTTTAATTTCAGTATTGAAACTCGCTAAACTTCAACTTATAAATACTTCATAAGTTGAACTCCCATTAACCATTTCTACATCGAATAAAATCATCAAAATTGATAACAATTTAAAATATTAAAATGCATTCTTCACTTTGCTTCTAAATAATCTCGTGACGCATTTCACTTAATATTACCAAGAAAAAACCTATTTTAAAAAAGGCGTTTATTCTGATTTTTTAGTGTTCTCGAACACAGTTTTTTTTGCGCATAAAAAACTTAAATTCAATGGTTTTTCTTACATACAAAACCTTCTTTTGAATCAATTTCTTTTCCACCTAAAATTCATTTGTAAAAACAGACCACCATTAAAACAAAAAACAAACTGGTAGGTACTGGTGTATTCTGAATAGGCAATCTTCTAAATTTGGATTTCACTATTCTTAAAAAAACATATTCAAAAAAACGAATATTACTATTTTAAGCGTGAAAATTACACATAATAATAAAAATTTTAATAAAAATAAAAAACTCAACAATTTAGAATACAAAAAGCTTAATCACAACCAGAAACCAAAAACCAGTACAAATGAAACAACTTAAAACCGTACTTAGAAAGCAATTTCTAGTACCAATCATGCTCCTTTTTTGGCTGCCAAATACCATGATTGCACAAGAGAGCCAACAACGAAAAACGGTGTCTGGGAAAGTCACAGATGACAAAAACAACACACTACCAGGTGTAAGTATTTCCATAAAAGACACTAAATACAATACCTCAACCGATATTGATGGGAATTACACATTAACGTATTCATCAAATGGTACAACAAATCCAACTATTATTTTTTCTTACTTAGGTTTTATAGAAAAAACAGAAACTCTGGGAAACCGTAATGAGATCAATGTTGTAATGCAAGAAGAAACCAACAAACTTAACGAGGTAATCGTAATTGGTTATGGTTCCCAAAAGAAAAGCAACGTTACCGGTGCCATTTCTTCTGTAAAGAAAGAAAGTCTGGAAACACGAGCCACAACAAATCCAGCCGAAGCGCTTCAAGGCTTAGTTGCCGGGGTAAATGTGCAAAAAAGTGGTGGTGTTGCAGGAGCTGATGTAAAAGTAAAAATACGTGGAGTAAATACCTTTGGAAAAACAGAACCACTTTATATCATTGATGGATTTCAAGGTTCTATATCCACTGTAAATCCAACGAACATAGAATCTATGGAGGTTCTTAAGGATGGTGCTGCTGCCGCAATTTATGGATCGGTCGCTGCCAACGGAGTTATTATTGTTACAACAAAAACCGGACAAAAAGAAGGTGTGAAAATAGATTTTAGCTCTTTCTTAAACTATACCAATGCATCAAAAACACTGGATATGTTGGATGCAGATGGATATCGCACGGTACATAAAAGAATGTATGATGAGTATAATAAATATGCTACCTCTCCAAAACCATTACCAGCTTACATAACTGCTCCTGCTACAGCCAATACCGATTGGCAAAATGAAGTTTTCCGCTCAGGACTTACTCAAAATTATGGTTTGGGCATACAAGGAAGACAAGGCGATGTAAAATTTGCTCTTTACGGTAACTATGTAAAACAAAAAGGAATTGTAATCGATAATGATTTTGGCCAGCAAAATGCGAGTGCCAGAATTAGCTTTAAAAAATCCATCTTTGATATAGATGCAAAAATGGCTTACATAGCAACACAAAATGAACTGCCAAATTTCCAACTAAAAGAAGTTTATACAATGTCTCCGTTAGTGCCTGTTTATGATGAAAATGAGCCTTACGGTTATGGACTTACAAATAAAAATGGCTTACCTGCAGGAACAAACCCTGTTGCCGAAGAACATTTTAAAAGCAGTATGGACAAAGGACAAGATTTAACCGCAAACATTGCTGTTACAGCAAACATTAGCTCTTGGATAAAATATAAATTGGCCTATTCTTACCGTGTAAAAAACAACCAACAAACGGCTCATTTCCCACCATATATTGCAAATCCAAAAGAAGTTCATCTGTATCCGATGCAAACCGAACTAAGGACATTTTGGGATGAAGAAATTTTAGACAACATTATAACAATTGATAAAACCTTTGGCAAACATACCTTTGGTTTGATGCTTGGTAATACCATAAATGGCGTATCGTCCAACTGGAATCAAGTAAGTGTAGAAGGAAAAACAACCGATTATTCTGTAAATAATGGAGAATTAGTATCTATTGATCGTCCATCAGGATTTTTAGATCCAAATTTCCAAACTATTGGTGCAGGAAAAGGAGGGACATACTCGGCAGATGGTTCAAAATTTCAATACAACCGTCTTTCATTTTTTAGTCGACTTAATTATTCTTATAATGATCGTTACCTACTTCAGATGACTATCAGAAAAGATGGCTCTTCGAAATTTGGAGAAGACAGCCGTTGGGGAACTTTCCCATCAATAGCTTTAGGTTGGAAAATAGAACAAGAAGATTTTTTTCCAAAGGATTTTATCATATCAACTTTAAAATTGCGTGCTAGCTGGGGACAATTAGGCAACGAAGCTGCTTTAGGATATTATTCGGCAAACACATTAATTAGCACAGGAAACACATTAGGCAATGGTTATGTACAAGGAAACGGAAGTAACCCTTGGCCAGGAAGTATTGCAAAAACATTAGAAAACAGAAATTTACAATGGGAAACAACGGATTCTAAAAACATAGGTATTGATTTTACGCTTAAAAACGGGAAAATTAGCGGTTCTATGAACTACTACCACAATGTAACTGATAATTTATTGATTACAAAAAAACTGGCTCCATCTGCCGGAATAGACAATCCCATTCTTAACGTAGGTAAAATTAGCAATAGCGGATTTGAACTTGAAGTTAACTACCGCGACCAGATTAATGAGTTTAAATACAATATCGGCTTCAACCTTACTACGCTTAAAAACAATGTAAAATCCCTTGCAAACGAAGGGCAAACTATTTACGGTGAAGGGTTAAAATATGGAGACGAGCACTTCCCTACCCAAGCACGTGTAGGAAGTCCTATAAGTGGATTTTATCTATACAAAACCGATGGTATTTTCCAATCTGTTGCAGAAGTAAATGCTCATAGCAAAAATGGTGTTTTATTGCAACCAAACGCACAACCGGGAGACATCCGATTCAAGGATTTGAACGGAGACGGTGTTATCGATGAAAATGATAAAGCCTATTCTGGAACTGGATTACCAAAACTAGAAGCCAATCTTAGTTTAGGCGCAAGCTATAAAGGCTTCGATTTCTCTGCATTGATAGGCAGCGGTTGGGGAAACAAGTTATATAATGGAAACAGGTATTTCTATGAATCAATGAATTCCGGAACCAATATGTTGGCAACAACACTTAATTCCTGGACACCAGACAACCACAGTAACATTCCACGTGCCGTCTTACAAGATCCAAATGGAAACAGCCGTGAATCGGATCGTTTTCTTGAAAGTGGTGATTTTATAAGAATGCGTCAATTACAATTTGGATATTCTATACCTAAGAAAATGTTAGGTAATGCAAAAATTGACAAGCTTAGATTTTATGTAAGTGTAGAGAACTTGTTTACAATTACCAAATACACCGGTATCGACCCGGAATTTTCACGTGAATCTGTTCTTGACACTGGTGTGGATCGTTTTGTATATCCATTTACAAGATCATTTGTATCAGGTGTTCAATATATATTTTAATTCTATTTATAAAAGACATAATCATGAACAAGATATTTTTTTTATTATCCGTTATAGGTTTATTCACCATTACTGGTTGTAGTGACTATCTAGACCAACAATCACCAGATCAACTTACCTCAGGTATTTTTTGGCGAAATAAAGCCGATGCCGAATCTGCATTGGCAGCAACTTATTCACAACTCGAAGGAGCAGTAGATCAATGGGCTTTTGCCGAAGTAAAATGGCCAGTTGAAGCCTATCGTGAAGACATTTGCGACTTAGGAAGTGATGCTTTAAATTACCAAAACTGGGTAGAACTTTCTACATTTACCTATACCAATGGTAATAGTCAGTTTACAAGATATTGGACATTAAATTACAGAGGAATTAGTAATGCCAATCAGATAATTGATAAACTACCACAAGTTCCAGCAGCAACGCTAAACGATACTGACCGCAAACAAATAGAAGCCGAAGCCCGCTTTTTACGTGCTTATTATCACATGAAATTACTTCTAAACTGGGAACAAATTTACATACGAAACAAATACATAACCAAAGAAAGTGACCTAAGTATTCCGTTATCTACACGTGCCGAAGCTTGGGATTTTATTACAAGCGAATTTAAGGCTGTAGCCGAAATATTACCACTTAAACAACCTCAGGAAAAAACAGGCCGTGCCACAAGTGGAGCTGCCAACAGTTATCTTGGATTTGCATATTTAACAAGAGCATATGAAGAAACAGCTCAAAAACAAGCATTCCTAAACGAATCTCTTACAGCGCTAAACAAAGTGCAAGGATATGAACTTGTCAAAGATTATGCTTCAATGTTTGATGGTACCACTAAAAACACCAAAGAATCTATATTCGAATTACAATTCTCAGAAACAACTGCCAATGGAGCATTCTATCGCAATGCACTCCACTATTGGATGGCTGCAGGAGAACTAGGCGGATGGGACGAAATTCTTCCTAGCACAATGCTTGTAAATGAATTCAAGAAAGAAGGAAAAATTGCGACTACAGGAAATTATGATAGCCGTATTTACAATACTCTTTTCTTTAAAGATCCGTATTTTAATGATGTAGATAATCCAAGAGTATTGGGAACAACTTATGATGATAAATTTGGAGACACAGATAAACCAGTATTCCGTAAGTTCATACCAAACACTCAGGAAAAAATGGATCAGGAATTTACAGCAATCAATATTCCTCTTATGCGATATTCGAATGTATTATTAATGCAAGCCGAAGCACTTAATGAATTAGGTCGCACACCCGAAGCTATTCAGTATATCAACAAAGTTCGTGACAGAGCTGATATGCCTGCAATGAATGGTACAACTGGCAACGAAGTAAAAGCACAAATCGAGCATGAAAGAATATTGGAATTCCCTCTGGAAAACTACCGTTTTTATGATTTACGCCGTTGGGGAAAAACAAAAGCTGCACTTGATGCTGTAGGACGCACCGGTTTTGACGCATCAAAGAACAATTTTTATCCAATTCCATTAACAGAATTACAAGCAAATTAACCACCTAAACAATTCCAAAAGAATAACCTATATTACTTAGGCTATTCTTTTTACCTAATAATAGAATTTCGATTATTATTGAAAATTAAATACAATTGAAAAATAGAATTCATTCATAACAGTGTAATTCCTGCAAGGTTTTAATATGTTGTTATATCAACAGGTTGACAAAACCTTACAGGATAATGGATTTGAAAAAGTAAAACACACCATAAAACAAAACAACATGGGCAAAAGGCAAACACTTTTTATTCTTTCATTCCTTTTTATCTTACAATCTAGTTGGGCACAAAAAGGTTTTCCAATTTTAGAATCTTCAAAAAATAGTATAAATTACAAAGGAAATCCAGCAAATGCAACCGACAGAAAATCATTAGTTTTCTCAGATAAAGGCGCTTGGTTCGGATTCGGATTCCTAGAACCATCCGAAGTTCAGGCAGGTTTTTCTGGTCCTTTTTTAATGACAGAACAAAACGGCGTTTGGTTAAGTCCCTCATTTGTTTCCTTGCAACTTAACGACGAGAACAAGCAAGAAGTTATTAACTGGAAAACAGCTTTAGTAAGTCAAAACAGCTACAATAGCCACTTAGAACAACAATTTAAAAACGAAAAATTAGAGATAAAGCAACAACTTGTTTTTTTATCAGGACATTCGGCATTACAAAAAACAAGTATTACCAATAAATCAGGAAAAGCAATAACACTTTATCCATCTTATGGTGCTACTCTTTTTATAGATGATTTGCAGTTATCTAAAGAAAATAAAACATTAAAAATCGTTTCCACGAAAAGTACAGCCGTGGGTTATATTCAGTTTTTTAATGCAACACCAGAAATTGAAATCACAAAACAAGGTTATAAAACTCAAACAGAAAAGCTAACATTAAAACCAAACGAAACCAAAGAAATAGTTGTTTCTCAATCCTTTATTTTCCCACAATACTCATGGAAAAAGGAGAACGAAGTTATAGCCAAAACTACCTTCAATACCTTACTTAAAAACACACAAAAAGAAAAAGAAACCCAACTAGCACAATTAATAGCCAGGAAAAAAGCCATCTATAAAGACAATACGTATTCTGATTTAGTAGCTAAACTGGTACTTACATTACAAAACAATACCCGAATTGCAGCCGAAGGTTTAAAACATGGTGGACTTTTCCCGAGTTACAATTACGAATGGTTTCATGGTTTTTGGGCATGGGACAGTTGGAAACACGCTGTTGCCGTTGCCAATTATGATTCTGAACTAGCAAAAGACCAAATGCGCGCACTATTTGATTATCAAGAACCAAACGGATTTATTCCGGATTGTGTTTACAGAAACAATCTAATAGAAGAAAACAATTACCGAAATACAAAATCTCCACTTGCAGCATGGGCAATCTGGAAAATTTATGAAAAAACTAAAGATGCTAATTTTATAAAAGAGTTTTATCCAAAACTAAAATCATATCATAACTGGTGGTACAAAGAGCGTGACCATGATCAAGACGGAATATGCGAATTTGGTTCTACAGATGGAACATTGGTCGCTGCCAAATGGGAAAGCGGAATGGATAACGCAGTACGTTTTGATGATAGTAAAATCTTAAAAAACGGTGATAAAGCCTATTCATTAGACCAAGAAAGTGTTGACTTGAATTCCTTTTTATACGCCGAAAAGAACTATTTAAACAAAATGGCTCAAGTTTTAAAATTGAATGAAGAAGCTAAAAAATGGCAAGACGAAAGTGTAGCATTAAAGGCTAAAATCCAAACTCAATTTTGGGATCCGGCAACAGGTTGGTATTACGATACCACAATCGACGGTAAAACATTGATAAAAGCAATGGGATGCGAAGGTTACTTGCCTATTTGGGCTGAGGTTGCTACTGCCGAACAAACCAAAGTGATGAAAGAAAACATGATGAATCCTGCTATCTTCAACACTTTTGTTCCATTACCAACATTGGCAGCAAACCACCCGAAGTTTAAACCAGAACGCGGCTATTGGAGAGGGCCAATTTGGCTTGACCAAAGTTATTTTGGTATAAATGGATTAGAAAAATATGGTTATACAACCGAAGCAAACCAATTGGCACATAAACTCATTCATAATGCAGAAGGAGTTCTGGACAAAGGCACATCTATAAGAGAAAACTACCAACCGCTTACAGGAAAAGGAATGGAAGCTTTTAACTTTAGCTGGTCGGCCTCACATTATTTAATGCTACTTTTAGAAGATAAATAATAAAAAATACCACAAATTCGATTAACCCAATACAACCAAGAATGTTCAAGCAAAATATACCATTAGTCAAAATTTTATTTACACTATTGCTAATCGCAAATTGTAATTCGAATCCTGTTTTTTCTCAAACTAAAAAAACCATTGCTACAGAGAAGAAAGACCCACAACGCTTTTTCTCAAAACCTGATTTAATGCAAATTGGTGTTTACTATTATCCTGAGCAATGGCCAAAAGAACAATGGGAACGTGATTTAAAAAACATAAAAAAACTAGGATTTGAGTTTACGCATTTTGCCGAATTTGCTTGGACTTATATGGAACCTGAAGAAGGCAAATATGATTTTAAATGGCTTGATGACGCACTTGCTATAGCCGAAAAAAACGGTTTAAAAGTGATTCTTTGTACTCCAACTCCAACTCCACCAGCATGGATGGGAGACAAATATCCTGAAATTTATTTGGTAGATGCAAGCAGACGTCGCAGAGAGCACGGCAATAGAGCTAATGTATCTATAACAAATGAAAAATACCGAGAATATACAGATCAAATAGTTGCCGAACTTGGAAAAAGATACGGTAAAAACAAAAACATCATGGGTTGGCAAATCGACAATGAACCTCTAGGTACTGCCGATTTTAGTCCTTCTGCTCGCAAAGCATTTCAAATTTGGCTTAAAGCCAAATACGGAACAATCGAAAAATTAAATACGGAATGGGTTGGGAATTTTTGGAGTACCCGTTATAATAACTTTGAACAAATAGTTTTACCTAATGCAGAAATTTATTTTGAAGATAAATTAAGTCCGCATGCCGTATTAGATTTTAAAAGATTTACCTCTGATGCACAGGGGGAATATTTGAACAGACAAGCCGAAATACTTCGTAAATATGTTGATCCAAAACAATGGATAACAACCAACTTTACCAATGTAATTTATGATGCCGACCCAAGAAGTGCCAACAAAATGGATTTCATTACCTATACGATGTATCCTGTAAGTGGACAAAATCCTTTGGGAGGAGATAGTTTTAGAATGGGATCTCCTAACAAAATCTCTGAAGCCAACGATTACTATAGATCAATAAGTGGTGTTACTGGTATTATGGAGTTACAACCTGGGCAAGTAAACTGGGCAGGGATTAATCCACAGTTACAACCCGGAACGGTTCATATGTGGATTTCGCAAGCTTTTGGTGGTGGGTGTTCATTTACTTGTACGTATAGATACAGGCACCCGCTAGGAAGTAGCGAAATGTACCATGACGGAATCGTAGGAACCGATGGTGTAACACTTACAACAGGCGGAAAAGAATTTGTACAATCTATCGAGGACATGAAATTGCTTCGTAAAGAATACAATCCTAAAGCAGTAATTCCGCAAGAAATTGCAAAGAGAAAAACAGGTTTTTTATGGAGTCATGAAAACCTTTGGGATTTAGAAAACCAAAAACAAACCGAATTCTGGAGTACTTGGAGACATAGAAACACGTATACAACAGCTATTAAATCGACTGGTGCTCCTGTAGATTTTATTACCGAAAATGATGATTTCTCTGCTTATCCATTTATCGTTGCTCCTGCTTACCAACTTATAGATCAAAAATTAGTAGATAAATGGACTAAATATGTTGAAAACGGAGGAAACTTAATCCTTTCTTGTCGTACAGGTCAGAAAGATAGAAACGGACATTTCTTTGAAGCCAATTGGAGTGCACCAATCGTACCGTTAATTGGTGCCGATGTAGATTTTTTTGACATGCTTGTTGCTAATGTAAACGGAACAATAACAGCAGGAAGCAATACTTATAAATGGAATACTTGGGCAGATGTCTTGAGTCCGAAACAAGGAACAGAAGTTCTGGCAACCTATGCCGACCAATTTTACAAAGACAAAGCAGCAGCTGTTACAAGAAAACTAGGCAAAGGAACAGTTACTTATATTGGAGCAGAAAGTAAAGATGGAAGTCTGGAAAGACAAGTCGTACGTACTATTTACGAACGTGCCAAAGTAGCTATCGAAGATTTGCCAAAAGGGGTATTCATAGAATGGAGAGATGGTTTTTACGTAGGTGTAAACTATACAAATGAGCCTATAAACTTACCTATACCTCAAGGAAGTAAAATTCTTGTGGGACAAAATCCTTTACAACCAGCACAAGCCATTATTTGGAAATAAAAAACAGCAACGAATTTCATACCTGCAAGGTTTTTGAAACCTTGTAGGTATAATTCTCACACCATTAATCACAAAAAAAGCAATCACAACCCGAGTCCGAAAGAGCGAACAGATGAAGCAATTACAAGATTTTTTAAAAACAAAACACAAATATTTTGTATAAATTCGTGACAGAAAATTTAACTACAAATACCTACAAGGTCAAAAAAAGACCTTGTAAGATTACTAGAAAACAAACAAAATAACTTAATAAACAATACCAATGATTTTTTCAGAAACAGACATTCAGCAATTAGCGATAGAACATTATGGATTATCCGCTACCGTAAAAGCATTAGACGGTTATGATGAATTGAACTTTATCTTAACCGATGAAAAAAATCAGAAGTATATTTTAAAACTTTCCGATGAAAATCAGTCGTTTCCATTTTTGGAAGCACAGGTTAAAATCATCCAGCATTTAAGCAAAAGCCCATTAGCTGAAAATTTTCAGCAGTTTTCTACCAATAAAAACGGAGAAGCTTTAACTCAAATCATCAGAGATAACAAAACGTATTACATACGAATCCTTAGTTTTCTTGAAGGTACTTTTTGGTATGAACAACCAAAAAAATCAAATACTGCGCTCTATAATTTAGGGGCTTTCATGGGCAATATGGATAAATCGCTTCAGGATTTTTCTCATCCGGCAATGCATCGTCATTACACTTGGGACATTAGCAGAGCTAGTGATGCTAATGAAAAACTGAAATACATTACCAATCACGAACGAAGACGAATTGCAGGGTATTTCCTTTTACAATTTGACACCGAGGTGCTTCCGCAAATACATCAGCTACGGCATGCATACATTCATAATGATGCCAATGATTGTAACGTGATGGCTCAGGAAGAAAAAACAACTGGTTTGATTGATTTTGGCGATATGGTTTATTCTGCCTTAATTAATAACCTTGCCATTGCTTGTACCTATGCAATCCTTGAAAGTGACGATCCATTAACCGCTGCTTCATTTATTGTAAAAGGATATCACGAAACGTATCCACTTACAACACAAGAATTAGATTTATTGTATTATTTAATTGCTGGAAGACTTTGTATAAGCGTAACACAATCGGCTTATAACGCATCGCTAAATAGCGATAATGTCCATCATTTCCTCACCGAAAAGCCTGCTTGGGAGTTACTATACAAACTCATCAAGATAAACCCGATAAAAGCTCAGGATGTTTTTAGAAAAACATGCGGATTTGATGGTGTAATAAATGATTCCGATTATTCGGATTTATTACAAACTCGCCAAAAAAATGTAGGTCGAAATTTAAGCATTGGTTACAACCAAAAACTAAAAATCGTAAAAGGAGCATTACAATATTTGTATGATGATAAAGGACGAACATTTGTAGATTGTGTAAACAATCCATCTCATGTAGGTCATTGTCATCCTGTAGTAGTAAAGAAAATGCAAAAGCAAATTGCGACTTTAAATACAAATACGAGATACCTTAACGATACTATATTAGAATATGCCGAAAAACTTACGGCAACATTACCATCGTCATTAAGCGTTTGTTATTTCGTAAACTCTGGTAGTGAGGCCAATGACCTTGCTATACGAATGAGTCGCCACTTTACTAAGCAAAAAGACATTATTGTATTAGATCATGCCTATCACGGAACCTCAACTGTGGCAATGGAAATGAGTCCGTATAAATTTGATAGCAAAGGAGGCTTTGGTCAAATGCCTTGGATTCACAAAGCTATTAACCCTGACCTATATCGAGGTCCTTATAAATATGGCGATGCAAGGGCAGGCGAAAAATATGCTGCCGATGTACAACGAATTATTGAAGACTTAAAAAAAGAAGATAAATCACCCGCAGTATTTATTTGCGAAACCTTATTGGGTGTTGGAGGTCAAATCCCGCTACCAGAAAATTATTTAAAAACAGTATATGATTATGTAAGAGCTTCGGGAGGAGTTTGTATCGCCGATGAAGTTCAGGTAGGATTTGGAAGAGTTGGGGATAAATTCTGGGGATTCGAATTACAAGATGTTGTTCCAGATATTGTTGTACTAGGAAAACCTATAGGAAACGGTCATCCGCTTGCAGCAGTAATCGTAACAAACGAAATTGCCGATGCTTTTAACAACGGAATGGAATACTTCAATACTTTTGGAGGTAATCCCGTATCAATGTCGGCTGGACTAGCCGTTCTAGAAGTAATTCAAGATGAGGAAATGCAACAACATGCCTTAGAAGTTGGTAATCATCTTATGGATTTACTAAAAGGATTAATGGCTAAATTCCCAATTATTAGTGATGTTCGCGGACATGGTTTATTCATTGGTGCCGAAATGGTAAAAGACAGAACAACCATGGAGCCTGCAATTCCTGAAATTGATGTTGTTGTCGAAAAAATGAAAGAAAAGGGATATTTGCTAAGTACTGATGGTCCTTTGCATAATGTTTTAAAAATAAAACCACCAATGCCATTCAACAAACAAAATGCGGATGAAATGGTACAATTCCTTGAAGAAATTTTAGAAGAAGTTCATGTTTAAAAATTAATTATCAAATAGTTAATTACAATAATCGGGTATCGTTTCTATCCTGATAAATTAATAAGGGCGTATGAAGTTTTCATACGCCCTTTGTTTATTTAAAAAGAATAACTAAAAGCAAAGCCAAAATTAGATTGCATATTTTCATTCTTGAAATTCATTACGGGTTTAAAAGCTAATTTTTCGCTTATATTAAATTGGGATAAAGCAGCATCAATATTAGCATCGATAATATTTAAAACATAAAAACCAACAATAAATAGAGCTGATAAATCCCTGTTTCGTTGGAATTGCTTTTGGGCAGAAATTAATTGGCTATCACTTAGTCTAGCTAGATATTCTGAGTCGCTTGTGTTTCCTGCAAGTCTGTTTTTATATTCGTTTCTATAAGTATTATAGTTTTTCTGACTATCGATATAAAAATAAGCACTAGTCCCAATTGCACCATAAACCAAAGGAAGTTTCCAATACTTTTTATTATAGATCTGTCCTAACCCAGGAAAAATAGCGGAGTAAAAAGCTGCTTTTGCGGGACGTAGAGGGTCAATAGTTTCTGACTTAAGAGCATCGTTTAAAATGATTTGTTTCTTTTCCTGAGCGAAAATTGAAGTTAATCCAAAAAATAAAAACAGAAGAATGAATTGATATTGCATATTGGGGTTTGCTTTGAAATTTTGATTCAAAGAAAACCTATTATATCTAAGACTTTTCTTAAGTAAAAGATAAATAAAACTTAATGTTTATTATTGTTTTCGCGACGAATTTCACAAATTTTCACAAATCATTATGAACAATTCTTTGTGAAATTCGTGGCAACTTTCTCTGTTTACTCCCCCAATAATTCCATCAATTCGAGAGCTCGTTTGGTTGATTTTACATTTTCGAAAGTCAATAAAAGTCGTAAACCGTTTGGAGTTTGCTTTTCTTTCATTTGACAAAGATTACTGTGGGTTTGCACAAATTTTATTATTTTATGAAAACGCTTGGATTGGTAATAATCAGACTGTTGATCTGAAACGAAATAGCCAATCATTTTGCCTTTTTTCATGACCAGCTTCTCAATACCTACACTTGTAGCAATCCATTTGATACGGATGCTATTCATCAATGCATTGGCACGCGGAGGCATTGGACCGAAACGGTCAATTAATTTGTTTTGAAATACAACCAGTTCCTCTTCATTTTTTACAGAACCCAACTCGTTATATAAACTCAAACGTTCTGTGACATTATTAATGTATTCATCAGAAAACAAGAGTTCAAAATCGGTATCGATTTGTAAATCTTTTACATATTCCTTGGTTTCAATATCGTTCTCTTCCGGATACAAATCTTTGAATTCGTTTTCTTTTAATTCTTCGATTGCCTCGTTCATGATTTTTTGGTAAGTATCAAATCCAATTTCATTAATGAAACCACTTTGTTCACCTCCTAATAAATCTCCAGCACCACGAATTTCAAGATCTTTCATGGCGATGTTAAAACCGCTTCCTAACTCGCTAAATTGTTCTAATGCCTGAATACGTTTTCTAGCGTCTTCGGTCATAGATGAATATGGCGGGCATATAAAATAACAGAATGCCTTCTTGTTACTTCTACCTACTCGACCACGCATTTGATGCAAATCCGATAATCCAAAGTTATTGGCATTATTGATAAATATGGTATTGGCATTTGGTACATCCAATCCACTTTCGATAATTGTTGTAGCAACCAAAACATCAAATTCACCGTTCATAAACGCCAACATTAATTCCTCTAGCTTAGCTCCTTCCATTTGTCCGTGACCAATTCCTACTCTTGCATTTGGAACTAATCGCTGAATCATTCCGGCAACTTCTTTTATATTTTCGATTCGGTTATTAATAAAGAAAACCTGTCCGTTACGCTGAATTTCATACGAAATCGCATCCCGAATCAATTCTTCATTAAACCCAACTACATTGGTCTCGATAGGATAACGATTGGGCGGCGGCGTAGTAATTACCGATAAATCTCGCGCTGCCATTAAGGAGAATTGTAATGTTCTCGGGATTGGCGTTGCGGTTAAAGTCAATGTATCAACATTTGCAGCAATAGTTTTAAGCTTGTCTTTTACGTTTACTCCAAACTTTTGTTCCTCATCGACAATTAGCAATCCTAAATCTTTAAAAACTACATTTTTGTTTACCAACTGATGCGTACCAATTACAATATCAAGTTTCCCTTCTGCTAAATCTTTTAGGGTTTGTGCTTTTTGTTTTGCAGTTCTAAAACGGTTTAAATACCCAATAGAAACTGGCATTTCTTTCAATCGTTCGGAAAAAGTACGATAGTGTTGGTAGGCGAGAATCGTTGTCGGAACCAAAACTGCTACTTGTTTGCTATTATCCACAGCTTTAAAAGCCGCACGAATCGCAACTTCAGTTTTACCAAATCCTACATCTCCACAAACCAAACGATCCATTGGTCGATCGCTTTCCATATCGGCTTTTACTTCCTGAGTTGATTTAGTTTGATCGGGTGTATCTTCATAAATAAACGAACTTTCTAATTCATTTTGCAAATAACTATCTGGTGCAAACTGGAATCCTTTTTCCAATCTCCTTTTAGCATATAGCTGAATAAGATTGAATGCAATATGTTTAACACGTGCTTTGGTTTTTTGTTTTAAAATCTTCCAGGCGTTCGAACCTAACTTATAAATTTTAGGTGGAGTTCCGTCTTTTCCGTTGTATTTGGAGATTTTATGAAGCGAGTGAATACTTACATACACAATATCATTGTCGGCATAAACCAACTTAATGGCTTCTTGTGTTTTACCTTCGACCTGAATCTTTTGTAAACCTCCAAATCGCCCAATTCCGTGATCAATATGCGTTACATAATCACCAACAGATAATGTGGTGAGTTCCTTAAGCGTGATATTCTGTTTTTTAGAATATCCATTTTTAATATTGAATTTATGATAACGCTCAAAGATCTGATGATCGGTATAACATGTAATCTGATTTTCGTCATCAATAAAACCTTGGTACAATGGTAAAACGACTGTATTATATTGCTTGCGAATGTTCTCGGAATTGGCTTCGTCTAAAGTTTCGAAAATATCGTGAAACCGTTTTGCCTGTGCATCATTCGAACAGAATAAATAATTCTTATATCCATTAAAATGATTATCACTAAGATTATTCAGCAACAAATCAAATTGTTTATTAAATGAAGGTTGCGGCTGTATATGGAAATCATATTTTTTAATCGTTTTAAAAATTGGTTTACTAGCCAATTCTACAATCGAAAAATCCAAAGCCTTTTTAATAAACGATGACTGATTTAAGAATAACTGATCAGGTGTTGCGCGTTTAATTTCTTGTGATAATTTCTCGTAAGCTTCTTCGGCTCTGGTAAATTGTTTGTCAAGCTGGCTTAAAAGCCCATCTGTATCTTGAATAAAAAGCACCGTACTTGCAGAGATATAATCTAGAAAACTTTCTCTGTTTTCCTGAAAAAGTTTATTCTCAACATTGGGAATTATCATGATTTTTTTATGTATTTCCACAGATAGCTGTGTTCCAACATCAAAACTTCGGATACTATCGACTTCATTTCCAAAAAACTCTATACGATATGGATTGTCATTCGAGAAAGAAAAGACATCGACAATTCCTCCACGAACCGAAAACTCTCCGGGTTCGGTAATAAAATCGACTCTTTTAAATTCGTATTCAAACAAAACTTCATTGATAAAATCAATTGAAATTTTATCGCCTACAGCAACTTTCAACGTGTTTTTATCTAATTCTTTTCGAGTCACTACTTTTTCAAAAAGTGCTTCGGGATAAGATACAATTACTGCCGGTTTTTTACGGGAATTAATTCGGTTTAATACTTCGGCGCGAAGTAAAACATTGGCATTATCTGTGTCTTCTATCTGATAAGGTCTACGATATGATCCAGGATAAAACAGTACATCCTGCTCTCCAATCATTTGTTCCAAATCGTTAAGATAATAAGCCGCTTCCTCCTTGTTATCCAAAATAACAAGAAAAGGCAATTCAGATTTCTTAAATAAAGAACGAATTACAAATGAAACCGACGATCCTAGCAATCCGTTAAGATGCAATTTTGCTTCGTTGTTTTCTAATAATTGATTTGCAATTTGCTGTACTTTCGGCAAATTATCGTACGTAGTATATAAAGCGCTTTTACTCAACTCTAGGAATATTTGGATTCACACTCACATCAGGAATTGCTCTTGCAGTATCCTTAATCATTTTCATTAATTCTGATTCTCCTTCTTCAAGCGGAATTTTATTTTTCTCGACTATTTTATCCATTTGTCTTTCTAGAGAAACGAGTTCTTTATTGATATCGCCAATCAAAAAAATGACTTTTTGATCTGGAATTTTATCTAAATGGATATACAAATCCATCATTTTTATTTTGGTGATCAAGATAGAAATTCTGCTTTTTATTTGTGGCTGATTGAATTGTGCAGGAATATTATCGTTCAATGCCGTTGCTCTTTTTGCAATTGCACTCGATTTTTTCTGAAAAGCACCAATTGTTTTTTTAGGCTTCTCACCCAATTCGGCTAAGAATTGACGCCATTCGTTCCAACTTTTTGCATTTTCTTCAGAAACTGTATTAATTGGTGTATCATAAAAAACCCAGCCTTTATTGATATTATTAAAAATCAATTCTTTTCTTTTGGCTTCTTTTTTATTTTCGGCAAGTCGTTTTTCATCCTCATTTTGACAAGAATTCAAAAGAAAAGCAAAAAGAAGAAAAAGGAATATTCTATATTTCATTGGTTCAAACATTAAGCTACAAAGTTACAAAGTAAATCCACAATTACGAATTCCCCTTTAAGAAGAAGTTATGAAATTACCACACTGTTTTTAATCAACTTACTAAAAACAGAAACCGATGAACAATCTTAAGAAACAAACATCCTTTTTGAGAAGTCTTTAAATAATCATCTGTCAATTAAAATATAATTGCGAAATCGTTATCTTTGCTACACTAAATCAACATAACATGAATCCAAAAATATTGATCATTGGCGCTTGCGGTCAAATCGGAACAGAACTTACCCAAAAACTACGCAAACTATACGGAACAGAAAATGTAATTGCATCTGACATTCGTAAATTAAATACTGACGTTGTTAATTCTGGTCCTTTTGAAGTAGTGAATGCTTTAGATTTTAATCAAATCGAGCACCTCGTAGAGGTTCATAAAATAACTGATATTTATTTGATGGCTGCTTTATTATCAGCAACTGCCGAAAAAAACCCAGCTTTTGCATGGGACTTAAACATGAACTCTTTGTTTCACGTTTTAAATTTAGCCAAAGCAAATAAAATTAAAAAGGTTTTCTGGCCATCTAGTATTGCTGTTTTTGGACCAACTACTCCTAAAGAAAATACGCCGCAATATACCATCATGGAACCTTCGACTGTATACGGAATTAGTAAACAAGCTGGTGAAAGATGGTGTGAATACTACCATAATATCTATGGTGTCGATGTACGTAGCATCCGTTACCCTGGTTTAATTAGTTGGTCTACACCTCCTGGTGGTGGAACAACAGATTATGCTGTTGACATTTTTTACAAAGCTATTGCCGATAAAAAATACGAATGCTTTTTATCATCCGAAACAAAAATGCCAATGATGTATATGGATGATGCTATTGATGCTACTATTAATATCATGAAAGCTCCTGCTGAAAAAATCAAAATTCATTCTTCATACAATTTAGCAGCAATGAGTTTTACTCCTACTGAAATTGCAGAAGAAATTAAAAAACATATTCCTGAATTTACAATTACTTATGAGCCTGATTTCCGTCAGAAAATTGCTGATAGCTGGCCTGCTAGTATCGACGATAGTTCGGCTAGAGAAGATTGGGACTGGAAACACACTTTTAACCTTGAGTCTATGACAAAAGACATGCTTGCGCATTTAGGTGACAAAAAATAAATAATCCCTTTATACGATAAAAGCCCGTTTTTAAAAGAAATTTCTTTTAAAAACGGGCTTTTTCATAGGTCATATTATTTTATAATTTAAAAAATGATTGCTTTATAATTTTCATACTTTTGGTTTGTTTTCAACAACATCATTAACCAAAATCATTTATAAAAACTATAAATTCAGTTAATTATATGACAAATTCACTTCAACCTATTCAGGAAGATAAAAGAACAGCTATTGTTGATATTTTAAGAGGTTGGGCTTTACTAGGAGTCGTGATAGGAAATTATGTTGATTTTCGATATATCGGATTAGAACGTTTTATTCTAAAAAAAGGTGTTTTTTCTGAAGTCATCAGCTATTTTAATCTGTATTTTTTTTCTGCTAAATCTTGGACTTTATTAAGCGTTTTATTTGGATATGGATTTGCTGTTCTTATTAATAATGTCGCTGATAAAGGAAAAAATCCTGTTTATTTTTTTTGCTGGAGAATGTTTATCCTGTTTATTTTTGCATTTATAAATTCCGCATTTTGGCTGGGTGATATCTTAAAAGACTATGCTTTTTTAGGTCTATTCCTTTTATTATTTTACAAAAGCTCAAAAAAAACAATACTTATAAGCTGCGCAATACTTCTTTTAACTGTTCCGTTTCTTAATGCTTATATTCATTCTATAAAACAAACATTACCTGACGTACAATCTAATGCTAAATACTTAAAATTATTTTATTCTGATAACTGGTTCGACGTATTCAAATTTAATTTACTGGGAACTTATTATCAAGAGATGATTAATCTTGCTTATGCTGTTACGGTACATGTTGTGATGTTTGCCCTTATGCTTTTAGGTTTCTACGCTCAAAAAGTCAACTTTTTTAATCGTTTACCTGAGTTTAAAAACACACTAAAAAGAACTGTTTTAGTAACATTTGTTCTGGCAATAATTTCTGGTGTTCTTTTTGAAATTGCAATTAAACAGAAAATAACTTTTACCTATTTTCATCCCGTTTTTTGGATAATTATAAATACAATGGTTTGCATTGCGTCTGGAATCTGTTTATTATATACGAACGGAAAACTGAAAACAACTTTTAGCTATTTTAGAGTTAGCGGTAAAATGACACTTACCAACTACATGATGCAAAATATTCTTGCTGCTTTTCTTTTTTCCGGAATTGGCTTCAAAATTTACAATACTTTACCTTATTGGTTTTACTTTTTCTTAGCTATTATAGTTTTTACAATTCAGTTATTCATAAGCAAATGGTGGCTTTCAAAATTCAATTATGGCCCCGTTGAATGGTTGTGGAGGGTATTAAGTTACAGAAAAATGTTTCCGTTTAAAAAACAAAAACAGAACGCTACTCCTTCAGAAATCAATGCAGAAGCAGCAAAATAATCATTTTAATAAGAAAACAATTTTCTAAATAAAAGCCCTTAAAGTACAACCTCTTTAAGGGCTTTTATACAAATACCCTTAATTTATTGAAAAATAATTATTCATCTTATAAAAACTGATTGCCTTATAATTTTATTACTTTTGAGCGCGTTAACAATAACACATAGTTTACACACAATCATCAATCAAATCACAACAAAAACGTTAATCAAATGACAAATTCTTATCATCCTATCGAACTAAGCAAAAGAACTGCTATTATCGATATCCTCAGAGGCTGGGCAATTTTAGGTGTTGCAATTGGCAATTACAGCGATTTTCTCTTTATTGGTTTACCCTCAAAAATCAATAGCGATCTCTTTTCTGATATTCTCCAAATAATTAATCGCTATTTTTTTGCTGCAAAATCCTGGACATTATTAACCGTATTATTTGGTTATGGTTTTGCCATTTTAATCAACAATATTGCAAGTAAAGGCAAAAATCCTGTTGCCTTCTTTTCCTGGAGAATGATTTTACTTTTTATATTGGCTTTTATTAATTCTTCGTTCTGGTTTGGCGACATCTTAAAAGATTACGCTTTTTTAGGGCTTGTATTGTTGCTTTTTTACAAAGCCTCAACAAAAACTCTAGCAATTATTTGTAGTGTACTTCTTGTTTCAATTCCATTTTTGATGGCTTACATAAATGGCCTTCAGATGGAACGTCTTGAGATTACAACTAACCCAGAATACTTAAAGCTATATAACTCTGGGAATTTACTAGATTTTTTTAAATTCAATTTACTAGCTTCTGTTCATGAGCAAATAATTGTTCCGGGATATGCAATTACGGCACATGTTGTAATGCTCCTTTGTATGTTATTTGGTCTTTTACTTCAAAAAATAGATTTTTTTGTTGACTTGGACAAAAAGACTAAACTCCTGAAACGTATTCTTTGTATTAGTTTATTTTGTGCTGTTACTATTGGAACTCTTTTTGCAATTGCAATCAATCAAAAAGCTGGATTTCTTAAATTTTTCCATCCTCTTTATTGGCTCATTTTAAGCACTATGATTTTTATCGCTACAGGAATTTCGTTATTGTACATAAACAGTAAGCTAAAAACCGTTTTTAGCTATTTTCAGGTTGCAGGAAAAATGACTCTTACAAATTATATATCTCAGAACATACTGGCTGCTCTTATTTTCTCAGGAATTGGTTTAGGTATTGGAAACTCAATGCCTTATTGGTTTTATTTTTCATTGGCTGTTTTTGTATTCATTGTTCAATTATTTATAAGCAAGTGGTGGCTTTCTAAATACAATTACGGCCCAATAGAATGGTTATGGAGATGTGCCAGCTATAGACAACTTTTCCCATTTAAAAAACCAACTCAAAACAACGTTACTATAGAAATCAATACCAAAATAGCAGAGTAATTTATTGCTAAAGCTTTTTTGCAAATAAAAAGCCCTTAAAGAACAATGTGTCTTTAAGGGCTTTTTACATTTATACGAATGCCCTTAGTTTAATGAAAATAATTATTCATCTTATAAATCTGATTGCGTTATAATTTTATTATTTTTGATTATGTTAGTAATAACACGCAATTATCTCATGATTACCAATCAAATCACAACAAAAACGTTAATCAAATGACAAATTCTTATCGTCCCATTGAACTAGGCAAAAGAACTGCTATTCTCGATATTCTCAGAGGCTGGGCCATATTAGGCGTTGCAATTGGCAATTATTCCGGTTTACCACACATTCATTCAACACATGAGCCTGAGAATAGTATGTTATCTGAAATACTAACTAATTTTGATCAGTTTTTTTTCTCTGGAAAATCCTGGACTTTACTAACCATCTTGTTTGGCTATGGCTTTGCTATTTTAATTAATAATATCGCCTCGAAAGGCAAAAATCCAGTAACCTTTTTTAGCTGGCGAATGTTATTACTTTTTGTTTTAGCTTTTATTAATTCTTGTTTTTGGTTTGGCGACATCTTAAAAGATTATGCTTTTTTAGGACTTGTATTATTACTTTTTTACAAATGTTCTGCAAAAAAATTAAGTATAATTTGTGCTGTTCTTGTTCTTATCATTCCGTTTTTTATGGCTTATCTCAAAGGTTTTAACTTTGAAAGGATAAATATTATCTCCAATCCAGAATATTTAAAATTATATTATTCTGGAAACTGGCTGGACTTTTTTAAATTTAATCTATTAGCTTCTTATTACCAACAAATCATTTCTCCGGGCTATGCCATTATAGGACATATTGTAATGCTGGCTTGTATGCTTTTTGGGGTTGTGCTTCAAAAATTAGATTTTTTTAATCGTTTAAACAAAATGAAAAAACTTTTAATATACATACTTATAATCAGTCTGATTATTGCCGTTATAACTGGTATTGCTTTTTATTATGGTATTGAAAACAAAGCTGACTTCCTTAAATTCTTCCAACCCTATTACTGGTTTATTTTAAGTACAATGATTTTTATTGCAACGGGAATATGCTTGTTGTACGAAAATGGTAAACTAAAAACGATCTTCAAATATTTTAGTGCCGGCGGAAAAATGACTCTGACCAATTATATAACTCAAAATGTACTCGCTGCTTTTATTTTTTCAGGAATTGGGTTAGGTATTAGAAATCCCTTGCCTTATTGGTTTTACTTTTCATTAGCAGTTTCTGTTTTTATAGTTCAATTATTTATTAGTAAATGGTGGCTTTCAAAATACAATTATGGTCCAATAGAATGGCTATGGAGATGTGGCAGCTATAGACAGCTTTTCCCGTTTAAAAAACCAGTTCAAAACAACGTTATCATAGAAACCAATACCAAAATAGCTGAGTAACTTATTGCTAATTCTTTTGCAAATAAAAAGCCCTTAAAGAACAATGCGTCTTTAAGGGCTTTTTTATTAAATGAGAGCAAAGATTTACTTTACTTCATAAACATTATTTGCTGCTTTTACATCAGCCATTAATCCGCTTGGATCAATAGTGATTTTCTTAATTGTGCTTTTGCTTTTATCAATTGTAAAATTATAGCTAGGCATTGCCCAAGCCCAGTCGTTTAAAACAGTTCTTTTTACAGAAGGATTTGGGTTTTCTTTTATAAAATTCATCATTCGCAACGGAATGTAAAAACTCTCTTTTGTTCCATCTGTATATTCTACAGTTAAATCAATAGGCATTGGCATCCTTCCAATTCTTTCTAAAGTTATAGTAGTTTTATCCCCACTATCAGCAACGTCTTTAATACCGTAATCAATTGTATTTGTAGTTTCGGTCCAATCGATCAAATACCAATCCAATTCAGCTCCCGAAACACGCTCGGCAGTCCTCTTAATATCATTTGGTGCTGGATGTTTGAATTTAAAATCACTATAATATCTTTTTAGTGTTTTATCCAAATTATCTTCCCCGATCAAATATCCTAATTGCGATAAAAAGATACTTCCTTTTACATAAGAGGATATGCTATAAGGTCTGTTCTCATCATAACGATCACCATGCGTAGTTTGAGGTTGTTCTTTACCGGATTCTACCAATTTATAATATGCTGCATAGTTTCCTTTAAACGGATTCACTACTTTTTTATCTCCGGCTAATTCATTCAAAGCCAAATCTTCGATATAAGTTGTAAAACCTTCGTCCATCCAAGGATGTTTAGATTCATTTGAAGCTAAAACATGTTGAAACCAAGAATGCCCCAACTCATGCGTTGCTGTCCCTAGAATTCCTTCAAGTGTACCGTTTCCTAGCATCAAAGTACACATTGCATATTCCATTCCACCATCTCCACCTTGAATAAATGAATATTGCTTGTATGGGTAAGGTCCTACTTTATGATCATAAAAATCCATTACTTTAACCATTAACGGTTCTAGTTTCTTCCAGTTTTCGGTTGTCTTTGGATTATTTTTATAAAGGAAATGCAAGTCAACATCGTTCGGTCCTTTTACCACATCATGTGTATATTCTTTATCGGCAGCCCAAGTAAAATCGTGTACCATTGGCGCTACAAAATGCCAAGTAAGGGTTTTAGCTTTTTTAGGATAAACTACTGTAACTCCAGCATCTTCATATCCATGACCGATTTCGTTTTTGTTTTGCAAATATCCAGACCCACCAATTGTGTATTCCTTATCGATAGTAATATTTACATCAAAATTCCCCCAAACACCGTGAAATTCTCTTCCAATATATGGATCAGCATGCCAACCTTCAAAATCAAATTCGGCTAATTTAGGATACCATTGCGACATTGACAACGCAACGCCTTCTGAGTTGTTTCTTCCTGCACGACGAATTTGTACCGGAACCTGACCATCAAAATCTAATGTAAAAGTAGTTTTTGAATTTGGAAAAATTGGCTTAGCCAAAGTAACCTCCAAAACAGTCCCCGAAGTTCTTGTTATAGCAGTAACTCCATCTTGCTTTAAATTTGTAATATTAAGAAACCCAATTTCATTAGGTTTCAAAGTTTTCATGCGGCTTTCTTTAACATCTTTACCATCTACCTTTACCTTATTCACCATTCTTCCGTCTGGATCTTTAATAGTTTGAACTCTGGCATCCATCTCACTTCCTGGCTGGAATGCATTAAAAAACAAATGATAATATACTTTTCGTAAAGTATCTGGTGAATTATTGGTGTAAACCAATTCTTGCTTACCTTTATATAGATAGGTTTTTACATCCATCGATACATCCATCTTGTAATCTACATGTTGCTGCCAATAAGGAGCATTTTGAGCAACAACAGAGCCAAAACTAAGGCTCAAAAAAGAAAGTAATATAATTTTTCGCATGGGCTATTATAATAAAAATGGAAGGGTTGCCACCCTTCCATCGGATTAATATTCTTTATAATTTATTTCTTAGACATTTTCTCAGCCATTAACAATGCATTATAAGCATTTACCATTCTACCTGTTTTTGATGAATCTGCTCTAGTTTTCACTTCGTGGTCATCACCCAATTTAACAGTTTCTGGAAGCAATACTCCCGAATTCATCAAAATATGTTTTACTTGTGAAGCTTTCAATTTTGGATAGTAAGAACGAATCAAAGCTGCAACTCCGGCTGCATTTGGCGCTGCCATCGAAGTACCTTGCAAATATTTGTATTTATTATTTGGGACTGTCGCATAAATTTCTTCTCCTGGTGCAAATACATCTACATTAATTGATCCGAAATTAGAGAAACTTGCGATTACATCTTCCCCATATACTTTATTTATTGCACCAACTGTAAGTACATTATCTACATATTCTTTTATATTATCTTCAGAATCATTTGGATAATTAATATTTTTCTCCAAGTCGATATTATACCCATCATTTCCTGCTGCATGCACAATTAGAACATCTTTTTTCTGAGCATATTTTATAGCATCATAAACCCATTGTTTGTGAGGAGAAAAGCTTTTTCCAAAACTTCCGTTGATTACTTTCGCTCCATTATCTACAGCATAACGAATTGCCAACGCAATATCTTTATCATACTCATCACCATCCGGAACAGCTCTTACTGTCATAATTTCAACATTATTTGCAACTCCGTCTCCACCTAAATTATTATGACGAACCTGTGCAATAATTCCTGCTACGTGAGTTCCGTGTAATGCTTTTTCTTTATCTGGACCAAAAACAATATTATTACCATAATGATTGTCTTTAATATCCTCTGGATTATCTCCAACAATTTTTCGACCATCAAAATCCTTGTTCAGGTTAAAATTCAACTGATCATAAACCTGCTCTCTGTATTCTTCAAAATCGGCTTCAGGATTAAAAGTTGGACCTGCGTTAGTAAAAATCTGAGTCATAATCATTTTACATCTGGTCACTTTGGGATCTGTAGAAGTAATAGTGCTTAAATCTTCAATCTTATAGTCTGTTTTATTTAAAGCAGCTTTTATTGTCGCGTGTACATCAAGCAAAAAGTCAACTTGTTGTTTGTCTTCTAATGCTTTTTTATATTTTTCGTCATACTGCGCTAAAGCATTTTTATATTGAGCAGAACCGTCATCGCCTTTCTTCACGATACGTGTCAATTCAAGATTTTCACTCACAGCATCACCAAGAAAATTCCAACCGTGAACATCGTCTATAAAACCGTTTTTATCATCATCGATTCCATTACCAGGGATTTCCTTTGTGTTCGTCCAGATTTTTCCTTGTAAATCTTCGTGTTCGATATCCACACCCGAATCTACAATTCCCACAATTACCTTTACTCCTTTTTTATCTTTTAGTAATTCGGCATACGCTTTGTCAACACTCATTCCGGGAATAGTATCTTTTACTAAATCCAGATGGCTCCATCTCTTTAAATCATTTTCAGTAACGGGAGCATTTTTTTTAATAATTGCCGGAGCAATTTCAACAACTGGAGGAGTTGCTATTGACGCTTGTTTTGTAGCACCACAACCTGCCAAAACCATTAAAGCAAAAGCAGATATGTAAATAGGTTTGATACTATTCATTTATATAAATTTAATAAAAGTTAGAATTTCGGACTAAATTATAATTTTTGTTACAAAAAACAGACAGATTAACAATCTGTTAGGATTCTCCTTTGTTATTTTCTTGCCAAAAACAGAAACGGTTCAAATATAATCATTCTTTAGAAATGATTAATACTGAATTTCCCGTCTCCAATAACAACAATTAAAATCTCATTTTTTAAAGAATCTCTTCACAAGTAAAAACATCTTTTAGTCGAACACCTTTTTCGGTATGTTCAACAGTTATAATTTGGTTATGCGCATCATGTTCCAAAAATAAATAATAGTTATTATCGGCTGCAGCGTTTAAAAATTTTGATTTTTCGGGCATTGTCAATAATGGTCTTGTATCGTATCCCATAACATATGGCAACGGAATATGTCCAGCTGTAGCCAATAAATCAGCACAAAAAACAATTGTTTTATCCTGATATTGAATATGCGGAATCATTTGTTTTTCGGTATGCCCATCGGCAAAGAAAATACCAAAACCAAGTTCAGACGTTGAAAGAAAATCACCTTCAGGTCTTTTTATAAAATTCAATTGACCACTTTCTTGCATCGGCAAAATATTCTCGGATAAGAAAGATGCTTTCTCGCGAGCATTCGGTTTCGTTGCCCATTCCCAATGATTTGCATTACTCCAATATTTTGCATTTTTGAATGCAGGTTCATATCCTGTTTTGTCTGTATTCCATTGAACACTTCCTCCACAATGATCAAAATGCAAATGCGTCATAAAAACATCGGTAATATCATCACGATGAAAACCATATTTAGCCAACGATTTATCTATTGAGTGTGTTCCCCAAAGCGAATAATATCCAAAAAACTTATCGGATTGCTTGTCTCCCATACCGGTATCTATGAGAATAAGTCTATTTCCATCTTCGATAAGCAAACATCTTGCAGCAATATCAATCAAATTATTAGCATCGGCGGGATTGGTTTTGTTCCAAATAGTTTTGGGTACAACTCCAAACATTGCACCACCATCCAACTTAAAATTACCAGATTCTATAGGATATAACTTCATTATATTTTTTATTATAAAATTAAACATCAAAAAAGCAGAATGTCAATATGTTTAAAAAAGCACTTAAATAGTCTCTTAAATTATCAATACTTCAAACTTTTTAAATAATCCTGCAATTTAACAAAATCCATTTGCTTTAAATGAAATCAAATAGACTTTATCTATTTTAACATTAATTATAAAAATGTTAAGCGTTATGGAAAAAGGTTTTTATATAGTATCTTTGCGGATAATTTAGACAATAATCTATATAACAATGATAAAGGTTTCAGATACTGCCAAAAAGAAAATTATCGACTTAATGCAAGACGATGGTTTTGATGCCGCACATGACTACGTAAGAGTAGGCGTGAAAAGTGGTGGATGCTCAGGTTTATCATATGATTTAAAATTTGACAAAACCAAAGGAGACGACGATAAAATATTCATAGACAACGATATAACTATTGCTGTCGAAAAAAAATCATTTCTGTATTTAGCCGGAACAATATTAGAATTTTCAGGCGGATTAAACGGAAAAGGATTTGTGTTTAATAATCCAAACGCAAGCAGAACTTGTGGTTGTGGAGAATCTTTTTCTCTATAAAATAATTAAATGATTGCAAAATTTAAAGATTTAAAGATTGCGTAAGTGATTTTAACATTTAAATCCTTCAGTTTTTAAATCTTTCAATAAAAAAACAATGAGCAAATACACAGAAGACGATTTAAAAATCGAACTCGAGACTAAAGAATACGAATACGGATTTTATACAAACATAGAATCAGACACGTTTCCTATTGGGCTAAACGAAGATATTGTTCGTGCCATTTCTCTTAAAAAAGAAGAACCACAATGGATGACCGATTGGCGTATTGAAGCTTTTCGTGCTTGGAAAGAAATGATTGAACCAGAATGGGCAAATGTGCGTTATGAAAAACCAGATTTTCAAGCCATTTCATATTACTCTGCTCCTAAACAAGTAGATCCAAATAAAACATTAGACGACGTAGATCCAGAACTTTTAGAAATGTACAAAAAGTTAGGAATCTCTGTCGATGAACAAAAAATGATGAACAATGTCGCTATGGATATTGTTGTCGATTCTGTTTCTGTTGCAACTACTTTCAAAAAAACATTGGGAGAAAAAGGTATTATTTTTTGCCCTATTTCAGAAGCAATTAAAGAACACCCAGAATTAGTTCGTAAATACCTAGGAACAATTGTACCTCAAAAAGATAATTTTTACGCTGCATTAAATTCTGCTGTATTTTCAGATGGTTCATTCTGTTATATCCCAAAAGGCGTTCGTTGCCCAATGGAACTTTCAACTTATTTCCGAATCAATCAGGCAGGAACTGGACAATTCGAAAGAACATTGGTTATCGCAGACGAAGGAAGCTATGTATCATACCTTGAAGGTTGTACTGCACCAAGTCGTGACGAAAACCAACTACACGCAGCTGTTGTAGAATTAATCGCTTTAGACAATGCTGAGATTAAATACTCGACAGTACAAAACTGGTATCCAGGAAATAAAGAAGGAAAAGGTGGGGTTTTTAATTTTGTAACCAAAAGAGGTTTATGCGAAACTAACGCAAAAATTTCATGGACTCAGGTTGAAACTGGTTCTGCCGTTACTTGGAAATATCCTTCTTGCGTTTTAAAAGGTGACAACTCAGTAGGTGAATTTTATTCAATTGCTGTTACCAATAACTACCAACAAGCAGATACTGGAACAAAAATGATTCATTTAGGAAAAAACACTAAATCGACTATCATTTCTAAAGGTATTTCAGCCGGAAAATCACAAAACAGCTACCGCGGATTAGTCCAAATAAGTGCTCGAGCAGATAATGCTAGAAATTTTTCTCAATGCGATTCTCTTTTAATGGGTAACAATTGTGGTGCACATACTTTTCCTTATATCGAAAGCAAAAATCCTTCAGCAAAAATAGAACACGAAGCTACAACAAGTAAAATCGGTGAAGACCAGGTTTTTTACTGTAACCAACGTGGAATTCCAACTGAAAAAGCAATTGCATTAATCGTAAATGGTTTTAGCAAAGACGTTTTAAATAAATTGCCAATGGAATTTGCTGTAGAAGCACAAAAATTACTAGAAATTTCTTTGGAAGGCTCTGTAGGATAAATTAAAAACAATTAGTTATGGATGTCATTTTAAAAAATGTAAAGAAAAAAGATTTTCCTGTTTTAAAATCATTAGCAAAGTCTCTTGGTTTTGAAATCGTTGAAGAAAAACCATACAATCCTGAATTTGTAAAAGAGATTTTACAAGGTCAAAAAGACATAAAGGAAGGCAGAGGTATAAAAATGACAATGGAGGAATTACAAGCTTTATGCAAATAATTTTTACTCCAAAAGCTAAAAAAGATTTAGATTTTTGGGTTAAATCAGGCAATAAAAATATTCTAAAAAAAATTAATGCGTTAATTGAAGACATACAACTTCATCCTTTTGATGGAATTGGAAAACCAGAAGCTTTAAAATATAACCTAATGGGAGTCTGGTCAAGACGAATTGATAAGGAACACAGATTAGTTTATGAAATCATAGACAAGGATACAATCGAAATACTAAATCTCCTTTCTTTGAAAGGGCATTATTAAAAGAAAAAACACATTAAAAAGATGTTATCAATAAAAAACCTTCATGCCTCAATTGGCGATAAAGAAATTCTTAAAGGAATTAACATAGAAGTTAAAGCTGGCGAAGTACATGCCATCATGGGACCAAATGGTTCTGGAAAAAGTACCCTTTCAGCAGTAATTGCCGGAAACGAAAACTACGAAGTAACACAAGGTGAAGTTTTTCTTGACGGAGAAGATTTAGCCGATTTAGCACCAGAAGAAAGAGCACACAAAGGTGTTTTTCTTTCTTTTCAATATCCTGTAGAAATCCCTGGAGTTAGTGTAACTAACTTTATGAGAACTGCAATTAACGAAACTCGCAAAGCAAACGGACAAGAAGAAATGCCAGCTAACGAAATGTTGAAAGTAATTCGTGAGAAATCTGAATTATTAGAAATTGACCGTAAGTTTTTATCACGTTCTCTTAATGAAGGTTTTTCTGGTGGAGAGAAAAAACGTAATGAAATTTTCCAAATGGCAATGTTGGAGCCAAAACTAGCAATCCTTGACGAAACAGATTCAGGTTTAGATATCGATGCGTTAAGAATTGTTGCTAATGGTGTTAACAAACTAAAAAGCGACAAAAACGCCATTATAGTTATCACACACTACCAACGTTTATTAGACTATATCGTTCCTGATTTCGTACACGTACTTTACAACGGAAAAATTGTAAAATCTGGCGGAAAAGAATTGGCTTACGAGCTTGAAGAAAAAGGATACGACTGGATTAAAGCAGAAAATTAGTTTGCAGTTACAGTTTACAGTTTACAAAACTCATAACTCATAACTTCTAACTTACAACTAACAAAAATGGATTTAAAAGAAAAATTAGTGTCGTCTTTTATGGCTTTTGAAGAAAGTGTTGATGTAAATTCAGACCTTCACGAAATCAGAACACAAGCGATAAAAAACTTCGAGAATAAAGGTTTCCCAACTAAAAAAGAAGAAGCTTGGAAATACACATCGTTAAATGCCATCCTAAAAAATGACTTTACAGTATTTCCTAAACAAGAAAATGCAATTGAATTTAATCATGTAAAAAAATATTTTATACATGAAATAGATACCTACAAAGTAGTATTTATCGATGGTGTTTTCAGTTCACATTTATCTTCTACCACGCACGACGGAATTGATGTTTGTTTGATGTCTTCGGCATTGACCAAACCTAAATATAAAATGATTATTGATAAATACTTTAATCAAATCGCTAATAAAGAAGATAGTTTAACTTCTTTAAACACAGCATTTGCAATTGAAGGAGCTTATATCAATATCCCTAAAAAGAAAGTAGCCGCTAAACCTATTGAAATCATGTATTTCTCTACAGGGAATGAAGCTGCACTTATGGTTCAACCGAGAAACTTGGTAATTGTGGGTGAAAATTCGCATGTACAAATCATCGAGCGCCACCAAAGTTTAAACGAAAATCCAGTTTTAACCAATGCTGTTACAGAGATTTTTGCTGAAAAACGTGCCATTATTGATTATTACAAAATTCAAAATGACAATAGCGAAGCCAATTTGATAGACAACACTTATGTTTCTCAACAGCAAGAAAGTCACGCATCGGTTCATACATTTTCATTTGGCGGAAACTTAACCCGAAACAATCTGAATTTCTATCACTTTGGTGAGAGATTAACAAGTACGTTAAACGGAATAACAATTATAGGAGAGAAACAACACGTAGATCACTATACATTGGTAAAACATTCCACACCAAACTGCGAAAGTTTCCAAGATTACAAAGGAATTTTTACAGACCGCTCTATAGGAGTTTTTAACGGTAAAGTATTGGTTGAAAAAGAAGCGCAAAAAACAAATGCATTCCAAAAAAGCAACAATATCTTATTGAGTGATAAAGCAACTATAAATGCAAAACCTCAATTAGAAATTTTTGCTGACGATGTAAAATGTTCTCACGGTTGTACAGTTGGACAATTAGATGAAACAGCAATGTTCTACATGCAATCTCGTGGAATTCCTCAAAAAGAAGCTAAAGCATTACTTATGTACGCATTCTCGAATGCTGTTATAGAAAGTATCAAAATACCTGAATTAAAAAAACGAATCACTACAATTATCGCCAGCAAATTAGGCGTAAAAATGGGATTTGATTTATAGATAATTTAACAACAAGCTTTGCAATAGATTCAACCGCAAAGCTCACAAAGGTTTACGCAAAGACCGCAAAGTTTATATGCTTTGCGGTCTTTTTTTATAAAATCTAACCATAAAGAATGTAAAGGTTTACGCAAAGGGCGCTAGTTTAATAATAAAACTTAGCGCCCTTTGCGATTTTCTACTTTGCGAACTTTGCGGTTAAATACTTTACCTTACGTTCTTTTCGGTTAATTTTCTATTTAATCGCAGAAAGCACCTCCTTCAAAAAAATATTAAAATCAAATTCAAGATCATCTGTTAATCCCATTCTTACAATCACTAAATCTAAAGATGGAATAATAAATACTTTCTGACCTTGAAAACCGCTACAGTAAAACATATCTCGCGGCGCATCTTTATACTTTCCACCTGCATTTAACCAAAATTGAGCCCCGTAATTACCATTTGATGTATTAGTAGGTGTTGATACATATTTAACCCAACTTTCGTCAAGAATTTGCTCTCCATTCCAGTTTCCTTTATGCAAATATAAAATTCCCAATTTCGACCAATCTCTAGTTGTAGCCCAAGCATAAGAAGACCCCACATAATTACCAACCATATCCGTTTCGATAACCGTAGAGCTCATACCTATTTTATCTATTAAACCCGAATACCAAAAATCAAGATATTCCTGATGTGTCTTAAACTGTTTTCTTAAAATAGCCGACAGTAGATTACTAGTACCCGAAGAATAGTTCCAATGTGTGTTTGGTTTAAACAAAGCTGGCTTCTCTAACTGTACTTTTGCCATATCTTCAGACCCAAAAAGCATAATAGTTGCATCACAAATTGTATTATAATTCTCGACCCATTCTAAACCCGAATTCATATGTAGCAAATCGTTCGTCGTAATGAGTTTACGTTCGTCTTTTTGCCATTCAGCTATTGGAGCAGGCTTATAAATATCAAACTTTTTTTGCTTTTGCAAAACTCCAAACATAGTTCCTGTAATACTTTTAGTCATAGACCAACCAAGTAATTTGCTGTTTTTAGTAAAGCCATCCTCATACTTTTCGGCAACCAATTTATCTTTATACAAAACCAAAACTGATCGCGATCTTTTTGTTTTTTGTCCCGATACGTCAAAAGCATTTGCAACAGCTTTATTCAATTTTTCATAGTCAATATTAGCAAACACCGTATCCTTTGGCTCATTATTCCCATAAGGGAATGGCAAATTATTTACCAGTTTAGTTCTTTTGGGAACTTCATACGGTTTTGTTTCATCAAACTTGTCATTAATCAATGTCGCACCTATACCCTCCCGATATATCGCTTTTCGTTCTTTTAACCCATAAACATTTGATGTAGCAAATTTCCCCACTTCATTAATTTTACTTGTTGCCAAATCAAGCAAAGGAATATTATTATCTCCTTTTTCTATGGATTCCAACGAACGATTATCAATAAAATGGCATGACGCAATACTTTTGGATGTAAAACCAGAAATTAAATCCAGTTTGGGATAAGTAGTAAATCTGAAATAAACAATTATTATAACCAGAAGAAGAACGAGAAGTTTTAAGATTTTTTTCATACTAAGATTATATTTTATTTATAAATGACTCAAACAATAGCAAACAAGCAAAGTAATATGACAATGCCAACCCTAATTATGATTTTAAAACAAGGTAATTTCACAAAATCACAAGTTAATTTACACTGCAATATAATTATAATTTCTTCAAGAATTAACTTTGAAACCACTCAAAATCAAATACAAACCATTCAAAATTATCAAATCTGCAAGACATTATTGTATTTAATGGGATTATCCAAAACCACAAAAGGAAATTTAGCAATTACTACTTAATACAATTTAGTTTTAGTACTTTTGTATGTAGAATTTTTCTAAATAAGATATGCTAGACATTCATAAAATAAGAGCTGAGTTTCCGATACTTTCACAAAAAGTAAACGGAAAACCTTTGGTATATTTTGACAACGGAGCTACATCACAAAAACCACAAATTGTGATTGATGCTATTTCAAAATATTACGAAGAAATTAATGCAAACATACACCGTGGAGTACATACTTTAAGTCAGTTGGCAACCGATGCTTACGAAATTTCAAGAGTAAAAATCCAACATCATATTAATGCCAAACATTTACACGAAGTACTATTTACTTCGGGAACAACACATGGAATTAATTTAGTTGCAAACGGTTTTGCTTCAATCCTAAAACCAGGAGATGAAGTAATGGTTTCTGCTTTGGAACACCACAGTAATATTGTGCCCTGGCAAATGTTATGCGAAAAAACAGGTGCTGTTCTTAAAGTAATCCCAATGAATCAGGATGGAGAGCTTGAAATTGCCGCATACGAATCATTATTATCGGACAAAACGAAAATTGTTACTGTAAATCATATTTCGAATGCATTAGGGACAATCAATCCTATAAAACATATGATTGAGAGAGCTCATGCCGTAGGTGCTGCCGTTTTAATTGATGGCGCTCAGGCTGTTCCTCATTTAAAACCTAATGTTCAGGATTTAGATTGTGACTTTTATGCTTTCTCTGGACATAAAATGTGCGGACCTACAGGAACCGGAATTTTATACGGGAAAGAAAGTTGGTTAAATAAATTACCTCCTTATCAAGGTGGTGGTGAAATGATTAAAGAAGTTACTTTCGAAAAAACCACTTACGCCGATTTACCACATAAATTTGAAGCTGGAACGCCAAATATTGCTGGCGGAATTGTTTTAGGAACTGCAGTAGATTATATGAACAGCATAGGTTTTGAAAACATTCAACGACAAGAAAATGAATTATTAGCGCATGCTACAAAACAGTTACTTGAAATTGAAGGTTTAAGGATTTATGGTACTGGTAAAGAAAAAGCTTCCGTTATTTCATTTAACATCGACGGCATTCATCCTTATGACATTGGTTCAATAATTGATAAATTAGGAATTGCAGTTCGTACAGGACATCATTGCGCACAACCAATTATGAATTATTTTGAAATACCAGGAACTATTAGAGCATCTTTTTCTTTTTACAATACCAAAGAAGAAATTGATCTAATGGTTGAAGCTATCAAAAAAGCCAAAACAATGCTATCTTAACAACAAGACATATGAAAATACTATCTTTTTTACTTCTGACAATTTTTATAGGAAACAGCTGTGCTAGCCAAAAGAATACAGATATGAGTACAACGCAGATAGAATATTCGGCTATGTCGCGAGGTTATTTTCAGAAGATTGTGGTAAAAGACCAGATGGTTTCTATCACAAAAAGCAGAGGAGAGGAACCTGTTACCAACAAAATCAATGGAATGCAATGGGCAAAAATTACTTCTGAATTAAAAAAAATAAATTTAGAAGCTATTCCAAATTTAAAAGCACCTACCGAAAAACGTTTTCATGATGGAGCTGCCATTGCAAATTTAAAAATAACACGAAACAGAAAAACCTATGAAACTAAAGGGTTTGATGATGGTTTTCCGCCAGCAGAAATAGAAAAACTAGTAACATTATTAGTTGCTTTTACTGAAGAATAAATATGACAATAAAAGAAATACAAAACGAAATAGTCGACGAATTTTCAATGTTCGATGATTGGATGCAACGTTACGAGTACATTATCGAACTAGGAAAAAATTTACCGTTAATAAAAGAAGAATACAAAACCGAAGAGAACCTAATTAAAGGCTGTCAATCGAAAGTTTGGCTACAAGGCGAACAGAATGACGATAAAGTTATTTTCACAGCCGATAGTGATGCTATTTTAACCAAGGGAATCATCGCAATCTTAATTAGAACTTTCTCTAATCAGAAAGCAGAAGATATCTTAAAAGCAGATGTTGATTTTATTGATGAAATTGGATTAAAAGAACATTTATCTGCAACACGTGCCAACGGTTTGGTCTCGATGATTAAAAACATCAAAATGTATGCTTTGGCATTCGACTCTAAAAATAAAAATTAAACAGAATAAAACGAATTAAAGCACATCCGGCTTTATATTTATATAGAAATTATGGAACAAGAAATAGACACTAACGAATTAGGAGAATCAATCGTAAAAATCTTAAAAACAATTTACGACCCAGAAATTCCTGTAGACATATACGAATTAGGTTTGATTTATGATGTAATGGTAAATACCGATTATGAAGTAAAAATCTTAATGACATTAACATCTCCAAACTGCCCAGTTGCAGAAAGCTTACCAAGAGAAGTTGAAGAAAAAGTAAAATCTATTGAAAACGTAAAAGATGCAGAAGTAGAGATAACTTTTGATCCGCCTTGGAGTAAAGAATTAATGAGTGAGGAAGCAAAATTAGAATTAGGAATGCTTTAAAAATAAGTCTTCAGTCGCAGTTTTCAGTTTTACCTGCGACTGCGACTAAGAATTTCATACAAAAAATGGAAGAAATAATCAATAAAGTTGCCAATAGTGTCTTAGAAATTTTTGATCTTGAGGATTATTATCCTAAAGGGCTACGTGCGCAAGTAGACATTTCGCAATGGTTACTAGAAGGTTTTCTTTTAAAAGAAAAAGACTTCCGTGAGCATCTTAAAAATCACAATTGGTCACAATATCAAGATGCTTATGTTGCAATTAATTGTAGTACAGATGCTATAATTCCTGCTTGGGCATCTATTCTTGTTGCAATCCAACTTGCACCATTTGCCAAAAAAATTATTGATGGTAATCTGGAAGATTTAGATGCAAGTTTATATGAAGAAATCCTGCATACTCTCGATTATTCAGCATACAAAGGCAAACCTGTTATTATCAAAGGGTGTTCCAAAAAACCAGTTCCAACTCGCGCTTACATCTTGGCAGCTCACTATTTGCAGCCATTTGCAAGAAGCATCATGTATGGGGAAGCTTGCTCTGCAGTACCATTATACAAGGAAAATAAGAAATAATTTACATTTAAGTTAAGGAAATTTTAACAACTTCATGGTTTTTAGTATATTTGTTTAAATCAACTTTAAACAGGAATCATATGAAAAACCTTCTTCAACTCCTTTTTATTTTTCTTACAAGCATGACGTTTGTACAGGCACAGAATACCGAAAAAGAATTAATAAAGAACACCGAAAAAGCAGTAAAATTCATAACCGACACTACAGGAAATGGATGGAGAAGCTCGGGAAATGTCTCTTTCCTCTTTAACCAATCAAATTTTAACAACTGGATTGCGGGTGGTGAGAATAATGTCTCAGGAAATCTAGGAATTAATTACAACATTAATTACAAGAAAGACGATGTAAGTTGGGACAATAAACTCCTTGCTTCATATGGTATATTGCAAACTGAAAACTCTGATTTTGAAAAAAAGACAGATGACCGCTTAGAAATTAATTCTATTTACGGAAAAAGAGCATTTGGAAATTGGTATTATTCCTTTTTTGTAAATTTTAGAACTCAATTTACAAAAGGATATTTATACGGTCAAGATGCAAATGGTGCCGAAATACGAACTGAAAACACAAATTTCATGTCACCTGGTTACCTTACTTTTGGTCCTGGTATCTTCTGGACAAGAGATGATCATCTAAAAATAAACTTTGCGCCTGTATCTTCAAAAATGACTTTTGTAGACAAGCAATACACATCTCAGACAGGATATGTAGATGAGGCTTATTTTGGCGTTAAAGCAAACAAAACGATGCGTTACGAGTTAGGTTTTTATACATCGGTATACTACAAGCTTAACATTATGACCAATGTTTCTGCCGAAAACATTTTAAACCTATATTCAAATTATCTCGAAGACCCACAAAATGTTGATATCGATTATTCATTGAATATTGTAATGAAAATCAACAAATTCCTGTCGACCAATCTATCTTTCCAAGCTATATATGACGACAATGCATTTAAAGGATTCCAAACAAGGGAAGTCTTTGGCTTAGGAGTTAATTATATGTTCTAAAAACATAAAAAAAGAGCGCTTAAAATAAGCGCTCTTTTTTTATTCCTGATCTTCCTGATCATCTTCTTTTTCAATTGCATCTTTATAATCCGGATACAAAAACTTATTATATGGAAATCTAGTGATATGTATTTGCCTTACAGCTTCATAAACACGTTCTCTAAACTCTTCAAAATTCTCTTTATTTGTTGCCGAAATAAACAAAGCATTTTGTTCACCTAAACGATTCATCCAAGTAGTTTTCCATTCTTCAAGTGTATAATGGCTTGGCGTTTTTTCGGTAATTAAATCGTCCTCATCAATCGTTAAATGCTTGAAAGCATCTATCTTATTAAAAACCATAATAACAGGCTTATCATTAGCCTTTATATCAAGTAAAGTTTGATTTACTGATGCGATATGATCTTCGAACTCTGGATGAGAAATATCTACGATATGCAATAACAAATCGGCCTCGCGAACCTCATCAAGGGTACTCTTAAAAGAGTCAACTAATTGAGTAGGCAGTTTACGAATAAATCCTACTGTATCTGAAAGTAAAAAAGGTAAGTTTTTAATAACTACTTTTCGAACGGTTGTGTCCAAAGTAGCAAACAACTTATTCTCTACGAAAACATCACTTTTACCAACTGCATTCATTAATGTTGATTTCCCAACATTTGTATATCCTACCAAAGCCACACGAACCATTGCGCCACGATTACTACGTTGCACCCCCATTTGCTTATCGATGGTTTTTATTTTTTCTTTCAACAATGCAATTCGATCACGAACGATACGTCTGTCTGTTTCAATTTCTGTTTCTCCAGGTCCACGCATACCAATACCTCCTTTTTGACGCTCCAAGTGTGTCCACATACCAGAAAGTCTAGGCAATAAATATTGGCATTGAGCCAACTCAACTTGGGTTCTTGCATAAGATGTTTCGGCTCTTTGAGCAAAAATATCTAGAATAAGGTGGGTTCTGTCAAGGATTTTACAATCTATTATTTTGGAGATATTCTTTTGCTGTGATGGTGATAATTCATCATCAAAAACCAGAGTCGAAATACCATGTTCTTTTACAAAAAGATTGATTTCGTCTATTTTACCTGTTCCAACAAAAGTTTTGGGATTTGGACGTTCCATTTTTTGCGTAAAGCGTTTCACAACTTCTCCGCCTGCAGTAAAAGTTAAGAACTCTAACTCGTCCAAATATTCGTTTAACTTCTCTTCACTTTGATTTTGAGTTATAATACCAACAATGGCTGTTTTTTCAAAATTTAGTACTTCTTTTTCTAACATAACTTTAAATAAGATACAAATTTAATCATTTGCAAGCTACCATAGCCAATAGAATCCTTTTTTTAAATACAAAACAAAAGGATTCTATTGAATATAAATAATTTTTTCTATTCGTATATGTATGTTTTATCAATTTTCACAATCCCGTTTTGTTCAAGAAATGAAGAAGAAATAGGATAATTCAGAGTGTTATATTTATATTTTCCAGCAACTCCAGTGTAATTTGTTGTTGATGGAACAAATGCCAATTCATTATTACTTGAGATAGATTCAAAGTTAAATTCATCTTCATGAAAAGAAATTAAAGGCACAATTACTTTGTAGTTAGGACCAAATAAACTTTGTACAATTAATAAATCTACTGATTTTTTATCGTCGAAAGTATAGTTTTTTATAGTCTTTTCTCCAAGTACTCCTTTGTGTCTTATAACATTATCATTAGAATACACATATTCGGTTTTGTTGAAAATTTGCTGATTTCTATCTCTCGCAGAACGTCTTATAATAACTCCACCTTCAACAACATATTCAATGTCTTCCATTACAGTATGTACATTGCTTTTTTTGGTTATTACTTTTATTCTTGCTCCTTCATAATTCATAGTTACTGTTTTGATTACAGTCTCCCCGTTTTCATCATATTTTTTTGAAAACTTAGTAATTCTATCCTCTTTATCATAACTATAATTGACCACTTCTTTCCAGTTACTCCCTGTTCTTTCTTTAACTGTCATGTCTAATAATCCTTTTGGATTATAAAAAAAACTCTGAATAACATCAGATGTTTTAATTGTCAAAAGTTTACCTTCTTTAAATAAAACTGTCTTGTTTTCTATTTCACCACTTTTTGAATCGCGGTAATTAGTTTTTACGACATTAATTTGTTTTAATTTAATTTGATTTTCTTGGTCCTGACTGTGGATCAAAAATGGGAAAGCCACCATAAAAATGGCAATGAAGTAATTTTTCATCATGGTATTTATATCGATTTGGGATGACCAAAATACAAAAATCATGGAAAGAATGATATTCTCAAAACCAAAAATCCAAATTACATATCAAATCATCAAAACAATTCACAAGTTATCATTTGAATTACAGCAATTTACAAATTACAGCAAATATTAATTAAAATCTAAATTCCTACTTATCTCCTACAATTACAACATCATCAACCATAAAAGCACCATTAAGTGTTTTATCTTTACCAGATCCGATATACTTAAATGCAATATGAATGTTTCCTGAATAGGAGGACAAATCTATTCCACCAGAACTTATAAACTGACGAGCTGGAGTTGTCAATGAAGCAAATTTCGCTGATAATTTTGTCCATTTTGCTTTACTGATATTCGAGCCATCAAAATCACCTGACACATAGACTTCTAAAACATTTAAAGGAGAATCGACTTTTAAATCATGTTGAGCACTTCTAAAAGATAACACCGAGTTTTTATAATCCGCCATATTAATTTTAGGAGAAACCAGCCATGCAATATTTACTGCAGCAGTTGTACTTGTGGTATTGAACTCGGCATAACCATTACCAGCGTACACAATACTTTTCCATAATTTGGCTGCTTTCTCTACGATATTACTCCAACCCGGAAGACTAAAATTCACATTGTTTTTTACGGTTTGAAAATTCTCAGAGAAAAAAGGTACTGTTCTTTTCCCTGTCATAACAACATCTCTCTCCGAGCGTACCATTATTTGGTAATCGGTACCATATTTAGTCAATATACCCCTCACAGTTCCGCTACCATTTGGAACTAAACTGCTTGAAAAATCGGCATAGCTACTCGTTCTAAAAATAACCTGATTCCCTGCTTTGTCCCATAAATCCCAATTGGTTGACCCTCCAACATTATTGGATTCTTCAAAATAATGGTGACCTACTGCAGCATCGGCAAATTGAACATTCGATACCTCTACCAACGTATTAATATTATCATCATTCAACAATTCGGCTACCGTAAGGTAACGAACCAATTTACTTTCATCAATTAAATTACAAGAAGTATTGAGGACATTTTTATATTCATTTTGAGAAACCCTGCCAACTGTAGCATCACCATAGGCATTAACATACAAGCTCCCTATTCTCAATCCTCCAAAATTAACATCGGTAAATTGGTTCTTTAATTTAATAAATACTTTACTCCCAACACGGTAATCTATGTATGAATTGGATGCGTCAATACCTATACTAAATCCTTGCGAAGAAACTGTTTTTGTTGGCAATGTTTGGAATGATATTGTTTTAAAAAAATTACCAAATTCATCACTCGAAACCACATACCCTTCGATAATATCGTCATACTGATACTTTGTTGCAACAAGATTAGTACTATTACGAACCTCATCGACTGTTCTGTTTACAATTAAATCTGGCTGGTTACAAGCAAACTCAGGAATAGCTGTTTCATCTCCCACACAACTATAGAAAGCAAGAATTATTACTAAAAAAAACGAAGGGTTGATTCTATTTTTCATATTAATACATTGTAAAATTTATAAATTAATTGCAAGGTTCCCAAAATAAGTTCTTCCATACCCATAAAAATATTTTGGACCAAATGAAGGAGTTTCGCTTGAAGCTTCTTGATCTAATCGACGAAAATTAGCATTTCGAGCTTGTTCAAAACCACCCGTTTTATAAATGGTATTCGTCACATTATTAACACTTGCAAAAAAAGAAATATTCTTTCGGCGTATACGCCATGATTTCCCACCTGTAATATTTAATAAACAAACAGGATCAAACTTTTCCTGTTTTAATAATACCTTAGCTCTTTCTGGTGTCGCTTCTGGAAAAGGAAAACCACTTGCAGGATTAATATAAAATTGTGCTGTTCTAGAAATAGGAGAAACATCTATATAAGAATTTGTAAGGTAATTTATATTGGCACCAAGCCACCAATATCTAGGATTTCGATATTCTACTCCTAACGAATAAGCCTGCTGAGGCATTCCGGGTTGCTTATAATTTTTGAGTGATGCTTTTCCAAAATCAAAAGTCGGACTACTATTCGTTAGTGATGCTTTTGCATCATTGGTAATTCTGACATTTGGATTACTATCGTATGTATATTGTCCATATGCCGCAGAAAAAGTGCTTTTTAAAGTAGGCAAAATTTGATATTCAAAACTTAATTCAGCTCCAATATTTTTTTTATTTAAATGTGTTAGCGTCTGACTTACAAAGGCATTCGTATTATCATAACCAGCTCCATCATCAAAAATTCCTTCGGCATAAAAAAAAGATGTCTGTGTTGCATTCTTTATCAAAGTATAATATCCTGTAAGTCGAGTTTTAAGCTTTGGTGAATGATAAATATAATTCCCTTCAAGACTACTAATGTTTAAACTTTCGATCCCATCTACAACCAAATTATTAAGTCGGGAATTTGGAAATGTATTTCGAATTGAAGGCGCTTTGGTTAAATGTGCACCATTAAAAAGCAACCATTGTTTTCCTGATATTTTATATGTTAATCCACCTTTGAAAGCAAAATTTTCAAAATTTACTTTTTCGCTTTTACCAAAAGAATTAGTTGCATATATACCATTTTGATACAAACCCTCTCTTTGATAAGTAGAATTTGAGAAAGCCTGAGCCAGATAAAAATCTACTTTCCTGTAAATAAATTTAAATTGCGTAAATACATCAATTGTATTTGCCAGATAATTATAATTGTATCCATAAACATCTCCTACTCCAACATGTCTATTCGGGTTTTTTAAATCAGATTGCGATTGCTCGCCATCATAAAATGAATCGATATCATTAAAAAAAGATCCGCCCAATAGATCCGTAAGAAATTGAAAGTTGTGTGATTTTAAATTTCTAAAAGCAATTCCTCCATTAAAGAAAATGTTTTCGGTTAATTGCGAATTTAAATTAGAATTTATTGACAATACTTTATCATCCGTTCGATCTTCATACAAAACATAACGACTCTGAGCTGGCGTATACCCAGAAAGAATACCGTTTGTGTCTATAATTGGTTGCTCATTTGCCTGATATAATGCTTTCCAGTTTATTTGGGAATTTGCCAAAAACAAGATTCTGTTTCTTTCGGCATTTTCATAATCCGGAGCAAACTCTCCTGGATATTCTCCTTGATTCTTCGCATAAAATGAAGTATAATAACTTGGCATTTTCCTGTAATATGTGGGATCAGGGCTATTCCCTTTTTGATAATCAATACTACTATTACCTACTTTTCCGAATTGATATGATACACTTGTATTAAGACTAGTTTGTTCATCGATTTTAAAAAAATGATTTAGCATTAAAACTGGCTCTTCTACTGTTTTAACTCTGGCATCCCTTTTCTTACCATCTTGCCAACCCCAATATGAATTGTACTTTTCACTAGTCAATTGAACTACTTCATCAGTATTTGGTGAATTTTTCCCTCTAGAATTTGGAGTATAAAACCCTGTAAAATTAAGAGCATGTTTTGTACTTAATTTCTTTTCAATACTTATAAAAAAAGAATCTGCATCGTAATTTGTTCCCTCAAAATAACCTTCATTAGCCCATCGTTTTCCTGCTGAAATTACAAAAGCCCATCCCGATGACATTAAACCAGTTGCATAAGTAGCCATTGTCCGTAAACTATAGTTAGTATTACTCCCCGAAAATGTAATTCTGGAACTTGGTCTGTAAATTGAAGCTCGTGTATTAATTTGCTGCGTTCCTAAAACTCCGCCAAAAGTATAATCTGATGTTGCTGCTCCTACAGAGAATTCCTGATTTCTCGTTGCATCATTCAAACCTCCCCAATTCCCCCATTGTGGTCGTCCATCATACATTTTATTCATTTCGACACCATTAATCGTCATCTTAGCATGCTCACTATCGAGACCTCGCATCCTAAAACGTGCTTGTCCCCAATTAAAAGCCGATGCTTGTAAAAAAGCATCACGAGAAGATTGTAAAAGTCCTGATGTATTTTCGGAGGTACTATTATCATCGAACAAATCACTTTCTGATAATGTAATTAAAATTGCTTGTGATTCTATTCGTAGATCTTCTTCGAGAATTAAAACACCTAAATCGACTACTTGTCCTGTAACAACTTTAACTGGAAACAATAAATCTTTATATCCCTGACTATGCACTAATAACAATTGATTTCCTCCCGATTGTAAAACCAACTTAAAAGTGCCGTCTTCATTTGTCAATTGCATTACGTTAGAGTTTTGAATACTAACCACAACATATTGAAGCCTTTCTTGTGTCTTTGACTCTATAATTTTTCCTAAGAAACCAGTTTCGCTTTGCGCAAAAATGGACCCTAATTGAAAAATAACTAAAAATACTACTGCCCATTTTTTCATAAATATTATTCTGTTTTAGATTGTGAAATTCCCTAACGATAAAAAAGAATAACAATTGAAGATAAAATCCCGAAAGCACTACATCTTGAAATATTGAATATTTCAATTTATAGCACAACCGAAAAACAAAAAATCTATTTTTGGAACAGTGTATTAATAAAAATGGTGGTATTTAGCATTTAATCAAAAAACAACCTGTAGGTTTTTTCCTTGATTAAGCATCAAATGTAGTTAAAAATATTTAACTTTCTTTTTCTTGTTAAATTATTTTTTAAGCCGTAAAAACCTATTTAAAGTAATTTGAATAAATTTAGAGTTATTCTATTGCTTTAATTCTGGAAACCATGAAGGCAATAAAGAATCCGAAGATGCCTATAAATGCAAAAGAAAAACGAAGACCAAAAGCTTCGGCTATGTAACCAATAACCGGAGGCCCCATTAAAAATCCAAGAAAACTAACACTCGAAACAATGGTTAAAGCTTCACCTGCAGGAACAGTAGGATTTTTTCCTGCCACACTGTATAACGTTGGCACAACTGTAGAAACACCTAACCCTACAAACATAAAGGCGATGGTACAAGGAATTATATAAGGAAAAAGTACCGAGGTGAAAAGTCCAAGTGAAATAACGATACCACTTATTTGCAATACTTTCTTTCTTCCGAATTTAAGGATCAAACCATCTCCAAGAAAACGACCACTAGCCATCATTATCATAAACGAAGTGTAGCCTAAGATTACCAATGCACCTGGAGCTTTTACAACATCCTTAAAGTAAACACCGCTCCAATCGAACATAACACCTTCACTCGCCATGCAACAAAACCCGATTACACCCAGCCAAATTAAAGAACTGTCTGGTTTTGTAAATAGTTTCTTTTTCTTTTCTTCTACTTTTATTTTTTCTTTGGCTTTTACCAAAAACTTATAGTTAAAAGCTATCATAACAAGTACTATTCCTGCTACGATAACAAAATGATAATACGGCGTTAGATTCAAAGCTAGCATTCCTAAACCTACCAATGCACCGGTAAATCCAGCAAAACTCCACATTCCATGGAATGAAGACATTATAGTTTTTTTAAAAAGTACCTCGGTATAAACTCCTTGCGTATTAACAGCAATATTTGCCAAATTCCCAAATAGTCCGAATATGAACAGTCCAAGTGATAATTGCCAAGAAGCATTGGCTAAACCTAAATTCGTCAAGCTAAAAGCATAAAATAATAAAGAGAAAATCAAGATTCTATGACTACCAAAACGAGTCACAACTTTACCGGAAAAAGGCATAACAATCAATTGCCCAAGAGGTAACGCAAATAAAATAGAACCTAATTGTCCCTCGCTTAAATGTAATGCTGTCTTGATATCTGGAATTCTACTTGCCCAAGTAGCAAAACACAAACCCATTGCAAAATAGAACATTCCTACAGCAAAACGAATTCGGTTTAAGTACGAAGCTTTGGCATTTTTGTACGTTTTCTTGAATTTTGCCTTACTTCTGAATCTGCCAAGAAAGTTTAAATCTATCAAAATGAGTTATTTAAAGTTTAATTAGGCAAAATTACGAAATTCATTCTTCACTTTAATTTAACCCAACCAGTTCCTATAATTTATAACGTTATTGTTTATAAATTAAATGGAACGCGGATGAAACAGATTCGCCAAGGCGGAAACGCGAAAAAAAACGGATTTCTTATCTATTGTTTAAAAAAATCCGTTTAATCCGCGTTACTTTCGGAAAGAGTTAAATACTTACAAATTAATCACTTTGTGTTGTGCGTTACTAGCAATAGCAGCTTCGATAATTTTCATTGTTTTCACACCATCTTCTGCTGTAACAGGTTCTGTACTATTTGTCGTAATCGATTTGTAAACGCCATCAAAAAACTCATAATAATTCCCTTGAAAAGTTGGTTTTTTTTCTCTGATAATTTTACCATCTATTTCCGTATGTAAAATTCCGTTTAAACCTTCTGCTTCGGTTCCCCAAGTTGTTGTATCTGGCTTTTTTCCCAATTTTAAATCATCTTCCTGAACATCTCCACGAGCTTTTAAGAATGAACCTTTTTTTCCATGAACAACATATGCTGGATTGGCTTCTCTAACAAAGAAACTCGCCTTTAATCGAACACGGTGATCATCGTAGTACAACAACAAATCGATATAATCATCAACCAATGAATTTTCTCGTGTTATCCTGATATCTGCAAAAACAGCTTTTGGAAATCCAAATAAATGCAATGCCTGATCTATTAAATGCGGACCTAAATCTTTTAAAATTCCTGCACCCGAATTGGCAGTTTCTTTATGAGATTTAATACTCAATAAAGGATTATAGCGATCAAAATGAAATTCGGCTTCGACCAAATCTCCTAAGACACCATCCTTAACCACTTTTTGAACGGTTTTAAAATCACTATCCCATCTTCTGTTTTGGAAAACCGCCAATTTTAATCCTTTTGCTTTAGCCAAATCGGCTAATTCCTGAGCCTGAGCCACAGTAGTTGTAAATGCTTTTTCGACTATCGCATGTTTTCCAGCTTCCAAAACTTTTTTGGCAAATTCGTAATGCGTCTCAACCGGTGTATTTACAATTACCAAATCGATGTCATCTGCCAATACATCTTCGATAGTTGGATAACTTTTTACTGCAGGATAATCTTCTTGTATTAATTTTTTACTTCTTTCCCATGAACCAACAAGTTCAAATCCTGGGTGAATCGCTATAAATGGAGCGTGAAAAACTTTCCCCGACATTCCGTATGATAATAGTGCTGTTTTTATTTTTTGCATTTTATATGTGTTTAGTTTTTTGCCACAGATTTAATTAATTAAAAGGATTGTTTTTGCCACGAATTTTACTAATTATCACGAGTTAGTAAAACCTTTAAACGTATCGTTTTGTGAAAATTAGTAAAATTCGTGGCAAAAGAAAATTAAATCTTAGCTCTTTCGTATTGTTTTGGCCAATGAATATCGGAATTTAATTCAGATGCAAAATGCAAAGCCAAGTTTGGATCACGAAGCGATTCTCTTGCAAGAAGAATTAAATCGGCACGACCGTCAGCCAAAATAGCTTCTGCCTGAGCAGCTTTGGTAATTAAGCCTACTGCTCCCGTTAAAACTCCTGCTTCTTTTTTTATCCTTTCGGCAAAAGGTACTTGGTAACCTGGTCCTATTACAATTTTTTGGTGCGAAACTAATCCTCCCGACGAAACATCTACAACATCTACCCCTTTGGATTTTAAAATTGCCGAAAGCTTAACTGATTCTTCTAGATTCCAACCTCCTTCTGCCCAATCGGTTGCCGAAATACGAATAAACAAAGGCAAATCGGCAGGCCACTCTATTTGCACTGCATCAACGATTTCCAAAGTAAGTCGGATTCTGTTTTCGAAACTTCCGCCATATTCATCGGTTCTAAGATTAGTTAATGGCGACATAAACTGATGCAATAAATAACCATGTGCACCATGAATTTCCAAAACCTGATATCCAGCCGTTACTGCTCTTTTGGTCGTTGCCTTAAAATCGGAGATTACTTTTTGGATTCCGATTTTATCTAAAGCTTCCGGAAGAAATGGTTCGTTCTCATGGTATGGAACCGCACTTGGAGCAACTGTTTGCCATCCGCCTTGAGCGACATCCAACTTTTTATTGCCATCCCACGGAGCCGAAACACTCGCTTTACGTCCTGCATGTGCAATCTGGATTCCCGGAACTGCGTTTTGAGAGATAATAAATTTATTAATCGTTTGTAGTTTTTCAATTTGTTCGTCTTTCCAAAGTCCTAGATCTTCGGGTGAAATCCTGCCTTCGGGTGAAACGGCTGTCGCTTCCTGGATTATCAATGCCGATCCTCCGGTTGCGCGACTACCTAAGTGTACCAAATGCCAATCATTGGCAAAGCCATCAATAGCCGAATATTGACACATTGGTGAGATAACGATTCTATTTTTTAAAATGATTTTTTTTATCGAAAGTGGAGAAAATAATACCGATGCCATAAGTTGTAACTTTTAGAGGTTTTAGACTACTTATATTTAAATAGTGTTTAAAAAGTAAAGTTACTGCATCTGGTTAAAACAAGAAATCTAAATCTTTATTAATTAACAAACATTTAAAACCATATGACTTATATTGCACTATGAATTAAAATAGAAAACGTTACTTTTGTGCGTTATTTAAGAACTAAAATTAAACAATGGATATAGTTATCAAGCTTTCTCAATTTTTATTGAGTTTATCATTACTTATTATTCTTCACGAATTAGGGCATTTTATCCCAGCAAAATTATTTAAAACAAGAGTCGAAAAATTCTATCTATTTTTTGATGTAAAATATTCTCTTCTAAAAAAGAAAATTGGCGAAACCGAATACGGAATCGGTTGGTTACCTCTAGGTGGTTATGTAAAAATCTCCGGAATGATCGACGAAAGTATGGACAAGGAGCAAATGGCTTTACCTCCACAACCTTGGGAATTTCGTTCGAAACCAGCTTGGCAACGTTTAATCATAATGTTAGGTGGTGTTACTGTAAACTTCATTTTGGCGTTTATTATATATATAGGAATGGCATTTGCCTATGGCGAAACCTATGTTGCTAATGCTGATATAAAAGACGGCCTTTCGATTGAAAATCCAGTTATGATTAAAGCTGGCTTTAAAACTGGTGATAAAATTCTTGCTATTGATGGTAAGAAGGTTGAGAATTTTGACAATCAGATCAACATGGATTTAGTTATGTCAAAACAAGTTCTTATTGAAAGAAATGGAGTTGAGCAAACTATAAAAATGCCAAATGATCTTGTTGACCAATTATCGAAACATGAAAAAAGCCCTCTTGTATCTATAAGAATGCCATTTGTAATAGGAAACATTGCCGCCGAATCTCCAAACAAGGAATTACAATCAAAAGATTTGGTTACTTCTCTTAATGGCCAAAAAGTAAAATATTATGACGAGGTAAAAACAATATTAGAAAACAATAAAGGAAAAACGATTCCTGCTATTGTTTTAAGAAACCAAAAAGAAACGCCGCTTTCTGTTATTGTTACAAAAGAAGGAAAACTTGGCGTGACTGTAGGCAGCCTTGGAATGGAATCATTAGAAAAACTAGGTTACTATAAGATAAGCACAAAAGAGTTTGGATTCTTTGAATCGATTCCTGTTGGGATTGAAAAAGGGAAAGATCAATTAGTAGGTTACGGAAAACAATTAAAAATGATCTTTAACCCAGAAACCAAAGCATACAAACAAGTAGGTGGTTTTGCTGCTATTTACAACATTTTTCCTAGTACTTGGAGCTGGGAAGTATTCTGGTCTATCACTGCACTTTTATCAATTATGCTTGGTGTAATGAATTTATTGCCGATTCCTGCGCTTGATGGTGGTCATGTGATGTTTTTATTATACGAAATCATTAGTGGCAAAAAACCAAGCGATAAATTCTTAGAAAACGCGCAAATGGTTGGTTTTGTCTTACTTATAACATTGCTTCTATTTGCTAATGGTAACGATATTTATAAAGCAATCGTTGGCAAGTAAAAATTATTAATAAAAAGTGCAAAAAAGTTTTTTTGAAAGCAAAAAACCTTCTATATTTGCACTCGCTAAAAAGAGCAACAACTTCCTCCTTAGCTCAGTTGGTTAGAGCATCTGACTGTTAATCAGAGGGTCCTTGGTTCGAGCCCAAGAGGGGGAGCAACTTTTTTTAGCAAACATATTTACCTTTAAGGTGATTCCTTCTTAGCTCAGTTGGTTAGAGCATCTGACTGTTAATCAGAGGGTCCTTGGTTCGAGCCCAAGAGAGGGAGCTTAAAAAAGACTATCATTCAAATGATAGTCTTTTTTCGTTTTAAGAGAATCCTTAAAATTCTCTTTAATTTGCAGGAAGCGGCTCTGTTCCTTCTGCAAGACGTTTCAATCCTGCAATTCCAGGTAAGAACAAGTACAAACTCCCATCAGTACGTATAAAACGCGTTAGTTTCGGTTCATCAGGGTTATTTGGAACTTCCTTGTAGGTATTACCACCATTATATGCAAAAACTGCATCACCCGGAATAGTATCTAAAACTTGTGGACCAAAAAGCGGATCTACACCACTCTGATTTGGCGATGCATCCGGATTTCGGAAACCTCCTAATTCAAACCAGATTCTGGTAACGAACCGAAATTGAAAATCAAGAACAGCACCAATAAACAATCCAACCAAACCTCTTTGCACCTCTCCTTTCTCATTTGGATCATATACGGGTCCATAAGGCGAGGCGCGCCTTAAAATTCTATGCGTTTGTGCATTATCATTATTACCCGTTACATTTATATCATCACGAGGATTTGCTCTTCGGATGTGTGATGCATAAGGACATTTTAAACCAAGTTCATCACTATCCTGATTACCATACTGATTTGGACTTGGAGCTAAATAATCAAAATTAGTAAAATTGAAATTTTTAGCACTTGGCTCACCTAGTCCTTTATCTTCTTTATCCGGAGACACAACAAGTGGTGTTCCGTCACGCCAGCGTCCGCACATTTTTGCAGCCACAAGCTCAGGAGCATCATCACCTGAATGGATGAATTCATTAAATTTGGCTTCATCCTGATACAATAGCCTGAATGCAGCAAATGTTCCGTTTGTTAATAATGTATGCGCATAGTAATCGGATGCATCCTGACTTATTACAAAGCGATCTGCAGGCACTAATGGTCTATCATCAACACTACTTACACCTATTAACATTTTAACCTTACGTTCATTCCAAAAATTACCATCAATACGTGGTTGGGACAAACTATCTCTATACCCAAAATGTACATAATCGGAATTACCATCAACCGTGATAGGATCGGAATCCTGATAATATACCGGAACCACTGATGGTCCCGATGCTGTATGAGATATCATATCCAATAATTTCTGATAATATTTTTCTCGGTTTTCGGGCGTTAAAGTAAAAAGAGTTATCTGAATATGAAGATCTGTTCCATCGCTCTCAGGATCAGTTTCTGACAACCATCCTCCGTTTTTCCACCAGTTAACTGGAGCACTATCACCGGTATCGCCAATTGCCCCTGCATCATTAACAGCTCCATCTTTAAAAGAACCAAATACTTCTGCACTTGAAGAAGAAGTTACTGTATCACAATTATCTGTACCAATAAGCTTTTCCAAACCCGAATAAGTAAAACCAATATTAAGACAATAATCTGGCTTTACCATGCCTTCCCATAACTGTGCATTGGTAACTTGTAACCCTGAACCACTTCCCGAAGCAAGGTCTTCACATAATTTCTGTGCGCCAACTACGTCTTTTATTTTCAAAATGATATACCTAATATTGGGAAAATTATAACCCCGCAATATTAATCCTTGCACATCACTCGCATCAACCAGATTGGTGTTGCTCATAGCTATCTTAATTAGTTTATTTTAGGAGTAAACTCAGGACTATTTGCAATTTGGTTTCTGAGATTTTGGAAAATCATAACTAACCTGACCAGCAGTTGGAGGCCATGTTTCTCCAGCCTTTGGATAATTATCAATAATCTTAGCTACCGTTAAACCTGGAAAATTTGTACCAAAGACATATTTACCACCTTTATCTCCAGCAGATAAAATTGGATCTCCAAAATTATAACGCATCAATAAGCAATAAAATGCCAGTGCATTTTTCTTCACTCCTTGTTTAGCTATATGATATGCAGATGTTAATCCTGTAGGATCTACACCCGGAATTCCTGTTTCATCCATTAAAAGCAATAAGCCATTTAAGCCTTTCACAACTTCATCAATTTCGAAAAATGCACTGATGTAAGCATCAAACTGTCCGTCATAGATAGACATAACTACCAATACATCTTTCCCAGGATAGGACTGGAATCCCGGAACAGGTATTCCTGGTGTCGGTTGACCATCTGCTTGTGCATAAATTGTAAAATAATGTACTCCTGTCGTTTTACGAGGATCTCCAACTGGAGGCGCTACAGACTTGGCTGCTTCCTTAACTTTTTCGGCCGCAATCATTGCTTGGGCCAACATTCCTTTTTTTAAAGGGATAAATAAAAATAACAGATGTTGTTGATCTGTTATTGGTACGGTAATAACTTGTGGTGTTGACATGGGATTAAATGTTTATTTGGTTACCCTACTCTATTCAGGCTTTTCGGGGGACGCCTTTATTCGTATAAGAAACACGAAATTAAACATACTAAACACAATGAATACAAGTACTTATACCTGATTTAAAAAACAGGATTACTTAAGAATCGTAATTATAGGTCACAAAAGATTCTATAAAAAAAAGCGCCACAATTACTTGTAGCGCTTTCTTTATAATCTAAATGTTGTAATAAACTTAAACCCCTAATTTTTTAGCAATTTCAGCAGGTATTCCGCCCTTGTTTACCATAAGAGCAGTTGTTTTATACTTCACAAAGTTTTTGGTCACAAATAAGAAGCCTTTGTAATCATTTGTTTCTCCCCATGAATTTTTTACGATATAATATTCTTTACCCGTTTGATCTTTGGCCAAACCAATAATATGCATTCCGTGATCATCTGTAGTTTGATAGTTATCAAAAGCTTCCTGACGCATTTCGGCAGTAATTTCCGGTTCTGGTTTTGGTCCATTGAACATGTCTGCTTTTTCATCGGCAGTCATGTCATCGAATTTTTTATTAGGTACGTATGCTACTCCATTTTTCCAGCTAAAGCTTTTCTCACTAACATCTGTAGCCCAAGCAACTGTATACCCTTTCTTTAATGCATTATCGATAACATCGGTCATATCATTAACTTTTACATTATATACCTGATCAAATGACCAGTTATCAGGAACTGCTAATAATGTTTTTTGATAATATGGTGCAGTCGTAAATGAAGACATCTCTACATAATCATCTGGATTAATCCCAACAATTTCTTTAGCAAATGATTGTGGTGTATAGTTTTTACCTTTATAAGTAAAGTTTTCCGGCACTTTCCCTAAGTAAGAATCGATAACTGCTGTATATGCTTTTTCCCAACTTGGTGTAAGTTGTCCATTTGGGTTTTTTACTACTGCCGCCAAAACTCCTTCATTAATAGCCGCCATTTCGGCAAGTTTATTTTTATCTGTCCCGTAGTTTAATCCCGTATATACTTCTCTTGGAACAGATCCGTATTTTCTATACATATTGATTACATCATGCAATGAACCTCCATCTCCCAATGTTACAGCACCATGCATACGTACATAATTTTTTCCTTTCTCAACATATACATTTCTTGCCGAAAAAATTTGAGATAATTCTACTGGTTGTTTTCCCATTCTGATCATTTCTGATTCCAGAAAAGAGTTCGTTGCATAACTCCAGCATGTTCCCGATGAACCTTGTGATTTAACCGATGTCGTTCCTAAGTTAATTTGCTCCGTAAATTTAAAACTCTCTTTACTTTTATCGCTTGCATTTACTTTTAATGAATTAACCAAAATGTCTTGCGCAAAACTACTACTCGCACCTAGCAAAAAAACTGAAGCTACGAATACCGATTTCATTGAAAATTTATACATAATTATTATTTAATGATTTGATAAATTAGTAGTAACTAATCTATTTTTGTTACAAAACAATTAAATATAAAATAGAATGTTCGGAATCTAACCGTTAATCTTTTTATAATATTTTTGTTAATCTATAAAAACCTACAAAAGATAAATACCTAATAATTAAGTATAATCTTAATACACGGATTAGGATTCTCTATCTACATTTGCAACCACATTATAATCAATCGCTAATCCTAATGGTATTAATCCATCTATATCGAATAAATGATCAAGCAAAATCATAGTACTATCATAACTTAACTCTCCCAGGTTTTCTATTTCTCTAAATAATTTAAGTTCTGTTTCAATTTCATAATTAACATCAAGCGAACTTATAAATTCATTCGTAAGATCTTTCATAGAATGTAAAATGGGCTTTAACTGACACTGGATAATATACTCCACATTACTACGCGTAACCGACATATAAGATTTGCTCCCAAGAAGCACTTTTAATCCTTTTTCGTTATGATCTTCATAAAAGTTATATTGTCGTATATGTCTATATTCTAATTTCATAGTAAATTATGAATTACAAAAGTCCGTCTTTTCTCATTTTTTCACTTTACATCATTCTTAGATTTATTTACATTATTTGTGCATCTTACAGTTGTCACCATGCCAATAGATCTCTTTAAAATAAAAACCTGATAGTAATTCTATCAGGTTTTCCAACAATTATTGAATCAAAAACTAACTAACCAAATGAATATCTAAACAAACTAACGAAGCCAATTACTACCAAAAACCACATAATATGCCCAGTCTTCCGGACCTCTTGCAACATCAACCCCCATCCGGAGTTTAAATTTCCTGGCGATTAAATACCTAAAGCCTGTTCCATAACTATAAACAATTGGTTTAGCAAAGGCTTTATCCCAATCGTTAAAAGCACTTGCAAGACCGCCATACCCCATAAGACTCCACCTTCTGTACAAATCCCATCTTAATTCTCCCTCTGTAACCACACTGGCTTTACCTTGGTATCTGGCCGAAGGAACTCCTCTTAAATTAATTCCCGGTCTAAGGTAAAAAGGAGCATTGCCAAGTGCCTGCTCCCCTTCCAATCTAAGTCCGCCAATTAATTTTTTAGTAATAGGATAATATCCTATTGCAGATAAATTTAACCTCCAGGCATCATAATCACTCCCAATTGCATTATCTGACCAGAAAAAGTCAAACTGAAGCCGCATTCCTTTGTCTGGCGTAAAAATATTATCGCGCCCATCAAACTGAATGGCTCCGCCTAATTGGCTTACTACACTTTTAACATCACTTAACTTAGCAAACGATGGAAGATTATTTAAATCCGGAAAATTAATTTTAGAATCTAACAAAAAATACTGTGGGCCTGCGCTCCATTTTCCGTTTCGAAACTGCTTCATAACTCTAGCATAGAAGGCAAATGATTTAAAATTAAGGTCAATTTCTTTGTCTTTACCATTGGGTAAATTTTCATAAAAAGACATATTTACATTTCCATATCCCCCTCCTACACGATACATTATCCTTGATTTTATAAAACTTCCTGCACGAAATGCGCCTACAACCCAAGTTTTATTACCTGTATACATCCCCATTGCTCCTGTTATATCAGGATCTACAAATCTTTTCTTTCCATTTTTATCTATAACCGGATCGTGTTTTTTAAGAAAAATAGGCAATACTGCCCCGCCAATTCCTCCTAAGGCTGGCTCTGTAATAAGCGTGGGAACAACAATAAAACCATGTGCATAAATTAAATAATCACTCAGATCAAAAGCTCCATCAAGGGAATCTTTCATCATTATATGCTTATGTTCCTGACCAGTCATTGGAATTGCAATGAAAACCATGATAAACAACAAAATTTGTCGGAAGTATTTTTTCGCTTTCATATTAAAATCCAAATCTATAATTTACAGAACTTAAAATCGATTTACGTCCGCCAAGGAAACCAGCTTCTGCTCGAAATTGCCAATGATGATCCAATTGAAACTGACCACCAATTGACATACTCCATGCAGAAAGTGCTTTCTTTTTAAGAGAATAAGAAATTGTTGCATCTGTTGGATCGAGATTATCTAATTTGTCACGTATTTTATCAGCAACTTGTTTTACAATAACCTTATCTCCGGCTGGCAAATTTTGATACCAAGTCTTATCTTCAACATTAAAATCTGCTGAGTTTCCCGAAACACCAAGATCAGAAAGGTTAATTGTACCTTGGGTCATTCTATTTACAAAAAGTCCCTGAGCTCCTATCCATGGACCGAAATTCCTATTTGGCTTTCTTTTTGATTGAAAAATATATCCAAATCTAGGTGCCAGCATCTGAGAATGAATAGCTCCATCGATTTGCTCAAACCTTGTCCAAGTGTTATTATAATCTAATGTCCCAAAGACATGTTTATATGCTCCTCCCAAGGTCATTCCAATTCCAAAAGTTCCTCCTTGAAAATCGACTTTATTACTAAAATTCATTGGCTCGACCACATTTACACTTGTGCTTGCCCATGTTTTACCTACAACAGCATAAATATCTACAAAAGGTAAAGCCCAGACATCGATGCGTGATGTAACTGAATTAAGGGTTGCTTTGGTTTCTCCGAATTTCACAAAATTCAACGGAACCAATGGGCTGCCATTTATACCTACTTCGAGGTCGCTTATAACTACTTTTTGGGTTCCCGAAAAGTAATTAACCATAATTCCTATAGGATAAGGTAAATCGACCCCTCGTTTAGTAATACGTTGTCCCCAAGCTGGAAGTTTATAGTTCCAAGTAGATTTTTTAATACTGTCGGCATATGCTTCTCGTAAATCTACTTTCTGAGCAAACCCTATATTCTGATTGATAATTACAAATACCAACACTAATAATACTTTTAATTTCATACGCGACAGAATTTTAATCTTAGATAAAACAATTTTGTTTTAAGCTTGGATTACTGGATAAAACAATACTAATGAGCCTATAGGAAACAATTTATTATTTTGAAGATTCTCCTCCTCCACCAATTGGTATACCAACACCTAAATGCCAGTATTGATTAAAGGCTTTTAAAGGAACACTTGATCTATAAATATTCGTTAAGCCAGATGTAAAACGAAGATTAAAACGAATTCCTTTTCCTTGTCTTAGAACATATTGGATATCACCGGATACTCCAGCATCGAGAAGACTAAAATAATCTTTGGTTTTATACACAACCGATGCTTTTGAACCATCATCTAATGTTGTTTTATAAAAATCCTTGCTCACGGTACGAACACCTACTTGTGGCCCGGCACCAATACCAAATGATGGGGTTATATTGTAACGAAATAAGGGAACTATCTCAAAATAAACCAGCTTACGTTTTATTGTTGATCCCTCGGCATAATTAGCATCGGGAACAACCTGATACTCTAGCGGAATATCTGTACCTCCTTTTGGAGCTTTAAAAGTCATATAATTACAAAAATTCCATTTTGGAGATAGCTTTACGTCTACATAAGCACCAATTGCCAAACCCAGACTCGCTTTATCATCATCGGTATTGGTTAAATGAGATGCTTGTTCTGCAAAATAAAGACCAATGGAAAGTTTATCATTTGTGATTTTTTTTCCAAAAAGAAGTGCAATCATTGCTTGCGAACAAACAATTTGAGGTGACAAAAACAATAACGCTCCGAAAATTATAACTGGAATATTCTTTCTCATTTACATTAATTTTAGTTTTTTAAATACCTGATTATTCTTTGATTCTGAATCAAAGACCTCTAAATGCAATTATTTGGAAAGCTGAAATCTATTTTTTAAAACTAAAGACATGAGCAAGGGTTAGGAAAAAAGTATTTCCTTTAAACCTATTAATAGATTCTACCTCACCAAACCAGCGCAATCCCGCCGAAGTACTTGAGCTAATGTGAAAATAATTCACCTCGGCTCCTAAAGCCATAACCCGATCTTTGTTTCCTGTAAAAACGGCGTTTCCAATAGGTAATGGAATTTCATCACTAGTTGTTTTAAATTGCATGTAATAAATCAAACCGGCATTTATTATGGATTTTGGAGCGGGTGCATCTGTAGTACCTCCCATTACATAGAAAGTTTTTCCGAAGCCTCCTTCAAGACTTAAAATATCTCCTGTTTTAATATCGGTGCCTTTTTTCTTTCCATTCATTTCATAGGAAGCTAATGCGGATAAATGCAACGTTTTTTTATCGTTAAAATAAACAGTTGTACCAGCAGATAATTCGTTTATAAACATGCCTAAACCGCTATTATCACTAGCTCCGTTCTCATATTTACCAGTTGGGAGATACATGGCGTAACTAAAGATGAAGTCTGCTTTTTTATTATGCCAGCCCAACTGAATTGGCACAAAGTAAGTATCTGAAAATGCAAAAGGGCTTTTTGAATTTACGTAATTTCCCTGAATTGCATTGGATGCAAATGGTAACAATACTGATGCTCCGTAATTGGCTCCTAAAATTTTTAAATCACTTACCCAGCCAACTCCTACACCTGTAAGAAACATATTTAAATCTGGATTTGCTACAGCAACATCACCATCATTGTCTCTTAAAGAGGTTGTGTTGTAAAAATAAGCTGGTAAAAAAACACTAAGCGTATTTTCGGGCGTTTGAGTTCCAGATTGTAATCCCATAGCACCTAGTAAATGCCCTCCTTTAAGTTGTGCATTACTATAAAAAGAAACTAAAAGCAATGTAATTATAACAACTGTTTTTATAGAGTGTAGGTCTCTAATAAATATATTTTTCATGATTTTATTTTTTAATAGAATGAATTAATGAACTTGGGGCAATACTCCATCAATAAACAAAAGCACTCAACAGAAGTTCCGATCTTAATTTTGATTGATGAGAAGTTATTTAACTAAATATTCTTTTCTCTCTTCATGAGAAACTCTAATAAACTTAAAATATTCCGAAGGTGACTTTCCTGTGTGTTTAACAAATGCTCTAAAACAAGTTGTACGGGATTTAAATCCAGATCCCCATGCCATACCTTCCAGAGACAGATGTTTCCAGTCGATGTCATTTACATTATCCTTAAAATATTCTATCCTTTTAAGATTAACATAATCCTGAAAATGAAGATTATATTCACTATTTATTATACTGGAAAGATGATGTACTGGTATTCCTGTTTCATCGGAAAGGTCACGAATTACAAGATTTTTTTTTAGAAAAAGCTTTTTACTAAGAAAGGCCCGTTCAAGTGTTATGAGGTAGTCTATTTTTTTATCTTCGGTTAACATACTTATTATAGGCAAAGTATCTTTTACTTCCTCTATTTTAGGAATTATGTTATTATTAATTGGTATTGTATCCGGTTCTAACAAATTATATAAAACCTGAGGTTTAAAACACAACCAACCAACAGTAAAAAAAAGAATAAAAGAGACCATTCCGTTGTAAACGAAATCAATATTAATCAACGAACTACTCAAAAATCGATGTATAAAAAGGGTAGAAAACAACAGTACAATCATAACATTAAAAATCATCAGCCAATTGATAACTTTAATGTTATAGCTCTTAAGTTTATACGTTTTTTTAAAATCAAAATTTAAAATCATTATTGTTTGCACAAATGCATACGCCAACCATGTTGTTATAACTATCAATGGGAAAACAGCATTTACTTTAACAGATAAATAATCTGTTATTTGAATAGTGTTTTTATTGAATTTACTTCCAAAATGAGTGAAATATTGCTCAAATAAAGAAAACAATATATAACCGAAGCATAAAATAAAATGCATAAAATGCAACCAATCGTATTTTCTAATCATTTTTCCAGGCTGCAAAACATTCCTAACATATAAAAAAGAACAAGGGGCTACTAAAAAAATAAAAGATCGGGTAATCATAAAAAAACTTGAAAACTTCTTCAATTCACTTGCAGACAAATAGAAACTATAAACACTTCCAATCGCAAGACTAAATAAACAAAGACTCAGAAATAAATTTTGATTAAGATTTTTTTTCGTGAAGATGATTACAAACGAAACAGCAAAACCAGCTACTGATGCAATAAAGAAAAAAAGGGATAATAATATATAGATCATAGCAATTTCGGTTTAAATTTCTCATTCATAAAATGATTTCAATTATTAAAATCAATATCGTTAAAAGAAATTTTAAGTTTGGGGAATTATAAAACGATTAAACTTATCTTATATCAACAAGTTTAATCGAGTTTTACTATGAATTCATAGGGTTCTTTATTTTTTGGCAACTAAGCCAGGAGGGAATCCAGCAAGAATTTTCTTAACCGAGGAGCTAATAAATTCATCTGGGTTGTCTGGTCTTTTATCAAGTTCGGTATTTCCGATTCCTTGCCAAACTAATTTTTGCGTTTTTGTAGATACAATATCGATTATTAAAGATCCGTCAACATAGTTATAAGTATCATAAGTTGTTGTACCACTTATCATACCACCACCAGCTCCCCAATATCCATATGGTCGATACATACCACCATAACCATAATAATTAGAATTTGCTGTAACCTCTTTTTTGTCTTTTAAAATTGTTACCGCATTAACTTTTAAATCAGGGTTACCAGTTGTTTCAACAAATCCTTTGCTAATCATTTCTGATCGGATCGCATTTATAACTCTGTCTACATTTAACTGGCTTATTTGCCCCTGTTGTGCTTTTAAGTCATAGACAGCAAATGTTTTAAATGCTGCAAAATTGACTGCGTGATCATAATCATTTGTAACTTTTACTGTTGGAGCACAACTGTAAATCAAACCCAATACTATGATTGGGATTATGAATAAGGTTTTTCTTCTTGTGTTCATTTTATTAAATTTTAAAGTGATTATTAAAAAATTAGTAAGCGATTAAATAATTAAATAAATGATCAAATTCTGAATGAACGGAAATTCTTATTAAGAATACTTGATTTATCAGTTAAAGTATTCCCAAAGTCCAAGTGGTATTTGCATTAAAGATAAATTATTTTAATTAAATACCATAAACAAAACCGATTAAATATTTATCATTACAAACTGAATTACAATTATTTAACTTTAAAACAAAAAAATATTATAAATGTATTTCTGACAATTATTTACCTTGTACGACAACATAACTATCTTGGCCGTCCTTAGAGATCGGCTGATAATACACATTGTTATAAAGCAAATATTTCTGACCATCGATTGTTTTTTCTTCTGCTCCTTCTGGAAGATGTGTTACAACTGCCCCAACTGGTGCTGTCACAACTTTATACTTACCTGAGTTCTTACTATAATATGTCCCTCCATAATAGTAATATTCAGTTCCCGAAACAGATATCGCTACATACCCTTTGGGCAAATCAGATATTGATGCTCCAATTGGTGCTGGTACCACTTTATAGCCACTGGATTCTTTTACATAATAAACCCCGTCATCATAATTATAATTTGTATTCTCTACAGATACAACTATAGCTGCGGTGGTTAATGTTGCCAAAAAGAAACCAACCGGATACCATGTTGGTCCCCAAACATAAGGCACAAACGGATGATATATATACGGGTAAGGCACTGGATATGGATGAAACGGCACTGGATATGGCCTTGGATAAGGATGTGGGTATGGGTGCGGCGGCGGCGGCAATGGTCTTGGTGGTATCGGTCTTGGCACTGGGGGAATTGGCCTAACCGGCATAGGTCGAGGCATAGGACGCGGCATAGGTCGTGGTGGCGGAAAATGGCCAAAACGTTGTGCTGTAATTGTTTCTGGAATCATTAATAGCATTGCAAACAATACCATAATAAATATCGAAATTCTATTTGATTTATATGATTTCATAGGAATCTATTTATGTGATTATTTTGTATTTTCTCTAGGAACGAATTTTATTTTAGTAGCCTTAGGAGGTGCTTTAAATTCAAACATCGAGTCCGGCAAATCTGAGTTTATTGCCCAGTCTTTATAAACAGCTTCAAACTGCGGGCTTTCTTTTTGATCTGTATAAATTATTACCATTTTAACAGGCAAAAACAAATCATCATTTGCAATCCAGAACTGAAAACTTTTGGTTTTATCATGGCCCGCAATATGAAAACATTCTTTCCCATCAACGATAGTTTTTCCTAAAAAGACCAAATCTTCACTAGAGGACTGAATGTCGCTCGCAAAAGAAGGGTAGAAAAAATCGGCTGCTGGAAACTCAATTCCAAACTTTTTACTAACGGTATCTATTGTCTCAATCACCGAGTTTGGGGAAGTAGTCGTAGCATAGGTATTATTATCATAGGAGTAATAATTTAAACTCTGCCCGTTATATAGTAATGCTCTATTCCCTTTATCTCCTGAAGAAGTAACTTTCATTTTTTCTGGAAACTTCATCGAAACTTTATCGATAATAGAATGCTTTACAAGTCCTAAGTTATCTGTTAGAATATCATAAGTTGTTACCGTCGTAAAACTGCAAGATTTTATATCCTGCATCGTTTCGGTAGTACGGGTTAAGAGATAAACAGCCGTAGAATCTATACGCTGCGTTTGGGCATTTGTTGTGATAACCATAATCACAAAGCCCATTAAAAATAAAAACTTTCTATTCATACGTTTGTTCTTTAACTTATTATACTTTTAATGAGCTCAACTATTTCTGAATAATTTATTTTATTGTAATAGTCAAGCTAATTTTTATGGCTCTCCTATATCTCAAATAAAATATATCGAGTTACTTATTTATTTGTAATCATCTGGAATAAGTTTAGTTAATCCTTCTCCAAAAGGAATATATTTTTTGTTTGGTACTTTTTTCATCTCTTCAAATAATTTCATTACCCGAGGTGCCATATACATACCAGCCCAACCGTTATCTGATCCGCTAAAATGTCCTGGTGAATTCCCATTATCAGGCGCAGCTCCATTAAATGTCATATCATAATGTTCTGCCGGATCCCATAATAAGTCATAAGTTGCCACTACTTTTAGTGGTTTGTCTGAACCTAACCAAGAATCCTTAGCTGTAAAAAGAAACTTAAAGTTTTTAACTCTAACTGCTCCAAAGGCTTGTCCTGCGAAATAATAAAAATCCTGACGTACTCCCGGACCTTTTCCTAAAAGAGAAGCACTAAGATCTAGACCATCAAAAATAATTGGGCTTCCGTTATTGTCTTTCCAATCATGAGTTGGTACTGGCTGCGCAATAATTGATGCAATTGTAGGCCACCAATCCATGTGCGAAAACATATCTGTATTTACTGATCCTGGTTTAATATGTCCCGGCCACCATGCTAATGCCGGTACACGGAAACCTCCTTCATAAACAGAACCTTTCATTCCTCTAAAAGGGGTATAGCCAGCGTCTGGCCAAGCGTCAACCCATGCGCCATTGTCTGTTGTCCAGATTATTAGTGTGTTATTTTCTATTCCCGCATCTCGAACTGCTTCTATGATTTGACCTGAATTATCATCCATTTCCATTAAGGCATCTAGATAATTCCCTCCTCCTGGAGATTTCCCTTTCCAACGTGGTGAAGGGTTATTCGGATTATGAACTTTTTCAAAGCAAACTGTAGCAAAAAATGGTTTATTATCTTTTGCATGTTTTTTTATATAATCTACAGTTGCTTCACGCATTTCATCATCTACAGTTGCTAAATCTGCATAACCAACTTTTTGTTTTATAACCTTAGCTTTTTGTCCAGCCTTGCCTTCAAATTCTCCAAGATTTATAGAATTCCACACTTTTAAAAATTCAGCATCATCTGATGGAAAATTTGGATGAAGCGTTTTATCATCATAAGCATATACCCCTGCATAATAAGGCAACATATGATACATCTCATCATAACCGTGTGCTATTGGGTAATTTTCATCTTTATCTCCAAGATGCCATTTACCTACAAACATGGTCGAATAGCCTGCTTTTTTCATTGCTTCTGCAATTGTAGGAGTTTCTTTTGTTAATCCGTTTGGATCACCTGGAACTAATACTGCCGAAAGTGCTGACCGAACCGGTATTCTCCCTGTAATAAATGATGCTCTTCCTGCAGTACAACTAGATTGTCCGTAATAATTAACAAATCGGGCTCCTTCAGCCGCCATCCGGTCAAGATTGGGCGTAGGAGCGCCACGCATAACACCACCACCATAACTTCCTAAATCTCCCCATCCTACATCATCTGTCATTATAACAATAACGTTTGGTTTACTTTGTGCTTTAAGATCTATAGAACTGATACTCAGCAGACCTAAAAATAATACTGTGATTTTTAACTTTTTCATAATACATCTTTTAAAATAACAAACGACTTACATTATACAAACATGTGTTTTAACTTACACAAAACAGATCTGCTTTTAGTTTGTTTATAACATAACTTTAGTATAAACTGATTGATTTAATAAAAACAGTTTTTTAATTAACGTTCCATCGGTATTGGTAACCTTCCGGTTTTAATTGCTTCCAGCATCTTTTTATAATCTACTTCATTTTGATTGGCATATAAAACTGCAAAATCAGCAATTGCATTTGTAAAATCATCGTTTTTACCTATATAACCGGATAAAAGCGAAGCATCTCCCGAACGTGCGTGGGCTCTTGCTAATACCCATCCGCAGGCTTTAGCATAATCCATAAGATTTTTGGCTTTCATAACTTCAAGAACAGGTTTAACTTTGGCATCACGAAGTTGTCGTATATAAAAAAACTTCCCGCTCTCTCCATCTGTCCATCCCAAAAACATATCCGAAGCAGATTGCATTAACTTCTGTCCCATCACGATTCGTTCTCCTTGATGTTTATAAATACTTTTTGTCTTTAAATGAGGTTCTAATACACTTTGTCTTGCTTCTTTAAATTGCAAAAAAATAGGTTCACCTGTGCTCGACATCAGTAAGCTAATTCCGCAAAGAGTTCCTACGCTCCCTACACCTACCACTTTTATAACAATATCATGTACCGAATAACGATTTAAGAGTATTCGCTTATCTTCCGATAATGATTTTATATATTTCTGATGAATCGCTTCGGCTTGTCCCAACATATTTTCTTCTTCTTCACCCGTTAAATGATAAATAAGTGGTGGTTCATCTTTAATTCTTGCACGCTTCCCTTGTTGATAAGTGAGCTTTGCAAACTCTTTTTCATGAGCTGTATATTCTGCTGCTTTTTTTAATCGCTTTTTCTGAAACTGTTTTATTTCATCATCTCTTCCTAATTCTATCAAATCGGCAAGATCTATATGTGCATACCATATCTGAAGTGCCGATAATTTACTATATTCAAGCATATGTCTTTTATAACTATCGGCAACAAGCCAAGCAGCTTCTTTACATATTTTTGAAGAAAAATTCTTCCATCTTCCTGCAATTGTAAAACTAGTTGCCAGTCTTTTTAAATCCCATTCCCACGGTCCGGGAAGAGTTTCATCAAAATCATTTATGTCAAAAACCAATTTACGTTCGGGCGTAGCAAATCCTCCAAAATTCATTAGATGACAATCCCCACAAAGCTGCAGTTCTATTCCTGTATTTTGAGTTCTTGCTAAATCGGCTGCCATGATTGCTGCTGAACCTCGGTAGAAAGAAAATGGTGATTCCATCATTCGGCTATATCGAATGGGCAATAAACTTTCGACTCTTCCTACACTTGTATTAATTAATATTGCTACTGGGTCTTGTCTATCTTTTGCTGATTTCCATTCTCGATGAATTGCGCGCGGTGTAGTATTACGAATTGCTTTTCCTTTGGCAAATCGTTCCGCTTTTGATACTCCTGAATCAAATATATTTTCGTTAGGTTCTTTGAATTCATCAGTCATAACTTCTAAATTTTATTTTCTTTTAAAAGGCAAATCTGTTGTAAGCGTAATTCGTATAGTATGATTCATTCTGCTAAGACCACTTTCGGTATCGGGTGATTTCCAGAAGATCTGATTCATATAACCTACTTCCAATCGTATTTCTCTACGTTTATCAAGACTATAAGCCGTTCCTAAATACAATCGGTTTTGATCTAGATAATTCTCATCACTACTTGCTGCATTAGTTCTTATATGAACCTCATCATAAACCACCGCAGCCCATCTTTCTTTAAACCATAATTGATAACGCACCTGATATCGTAACGTATTTTCGAATTTGTAATAATCAAAATGGTCGCTTTCGCTATTTGGGTTGTCTTTTCTTCCTAACCATCTTTGCTCCATCCTAAAACGTTGTGACCATACTTCTTTTCCTTCTTTCTTAACTATACGCCAAATAAATTGCTCGTATATCCTGTAATCAGGATTATTGTATGGCAACGAAACTTCATCATAAGGCAAATCCCATTGGTAGGCAACTCCTGCCCCGAATCGGTTTCCGTTTTTAAGATAATAATTGGCTCCTACTCTATAAAAAGAACCCTGAAGCTCGGATACGAATTGATTGCCTTTAGAATATCCTTCTAATAATAAACCCCATCTTCCATCTTCTTTAAAAGGCAAATACATTTCGTAACCTACCCATGCTGCAACATTTTTCGCCATTTTTTGAGCATTTGTTTTAACGCTAATCACTAAGGTTAATACAATTAAAAAAAACAGTGTTTTAGGAATATCGGCGCTCTTCATATTACAATTCTGTTGGTTTTTAATTGGGTACTATTTCTGTTTTTTCTGATAAAATCAATTATTCTTTTGTTCGATTGGAGCTGGAAACCATGTACCGTCGAGAACCTCTTTTTTCGATACATACATACGTAGATTTAAAGAGAAACCTTTGCCTGCCGGTGTTGGTAACCAATTACTTTGAGGTACATCTTTTGGCAATGACGATACCAACCAGATACTCAAAGAACCATCAGGGTTTTTCTTTAGATTTGAAATATTATTCAGATTGTATCTTTTTAATTTATTATCGACCACTCTATAATCTGGAACGCTGTATAACGTAACCGACCAAAATGCATTGACTGCTAAATCTGGCAATTGATCCTTGGGGAACTTGATTTCATAAACTTTATCACCACTTAATGGTACTTTATTACTATCTGTAAGACCAATAAAGTAAATAGCCTCTTGTATTACATTTGCCCATAATCCTCCGTAATTAATAATGTCTCTTGCCATTATATCATCACCAAATTTACCGGCAACATACGATACTGACCAGCCTCCTTTTTGTGTACCAAAGCCTTTTGCTCCTGCTAAAAATGCAGGAATTGCTTTTGTTTTAACTACTTCATCGATATGTGACTTTGCTTTATCATTTGTTTTAGCATATTTGCCAACTTCAATTGCTTTCGCCTGATATTCTTTTGCTTTAGGCATAGGATCAGGATAAGAATTAAGAACTTCTTCGACTTTGTCAAAAATTTCACCTGCAATTGGTGCTTTTGGAGTAAAATCTGGTATTATAACTGGAGGCGCAATTTTAATTCCTTCAGGAACATTTAATGTAAATTGCTCTTGAAGTTTTTTGGCAACAGCTGGTGTTCCTTTCAATTCTACCCGAGCTAATATTTTGGCTTTTTCAGCTGGTAATTCTATTTTTACAGCATCTGCAGGAATTGTTGGATTAGTTCCTTTTAATACTAAGGCAAATTTCCCATAAGGTGTTTTAGGAAAATTACGCTCGTTGATATTTACAATAACTTCTCCCCAACCGTCTAATAATTGTGCGGTATAATAACGTCCTTCGATTTTAGGAACATTCAGGATAACTGCATGAGCTGCATCTACAGCAATCCAAGCCTCGAGATAAGCAACATCTAGATTTGGATTTACGAATTGCGCAGATCCAAGAGGATTATATTTAATTTTATTATAACCAACTTTCTCTACATTAATATCATGGTTTTCTTGTTGGATTACAAGATATCTTCCGTACAAATAAGTATAGGCATCTATAATATCCTGATCTTCAGGAACTGAATTAGCATTTAAAGTCGGAGTTGTAGTTTCTAAACTTATTATTTCTTTTTTACAACCAACAAATAAGAATACAACAATTAGTATAAGGAGTCCTTTTTTCATGGGGGAGTATTTTTTAAAAATTAAAAAATAGTTTTATGAACCTGGAAATACGAAAGCCAATACAGCTCTTAAGCCCCAGTCTGGTTTATATTCTGATGGGCCAATTATGGGAATCAAAGGCATTAAAGCAAACTGAACTACTTGACTTCCTAATTTTGTTACTGCTCCAATTGAAGGATTTAGTGAAACCATCGTTGTATTGCCGTCCCAGTTTTGAGTTATTTCGACATTTGCCCCTAAGCTGGCTCCACTTTTATAACTATGCGAAAGAAAAGCTTGCACATAAAACTGATTCACATCGGCACGATCTTGGTTTCCTGCTACCGACCATATATGATTGGCAAGAAGACCTACAGAAAGTCCTTTTCCCTGATGCATTATTAATACACTTGGTCCAATACCGAATTTTTGAGTTCCTAAAACCTTATCTGTAGCTGTTGGTACTAAAAATGCCGGACCAAATCCCCAAATTATTTTTTCACTTTTGGGAGCAAGAAAAGCTGTTATGGTTGCATCGCTTAAACCAAATTGATGTGTATTTTCTCCTGTAATATCTCTTTGATCTACAATTGGAACTATATAACGGGTAATTAAGTTTAGATTATCACTTAATTTAAAAGGAATTACCGGTTGCACGTTAATTGTATATTTAGATCCATTAAAAGGGCCAATACCATAACTAAGATTGTTTTGCAATGGAACACTTATAAGACTAGCAACTGGATTAGCCAATTTATCGGCAAGTTCCTGTGCACTTGCTCCAGCTTTTTCCTCCTGCGCAATTGCAGTTAAGTGAAACAACGAAATCGCTGCTAGAACTAAAACTGATTTAAATTTTAAAGATGGGGTGGAGCATTTCATAATAATTTAATTAAGAAGTTTTCTAAAAATTCAATTGAATATTTAAAGTGATACAGCTTTAAACAAACGAAAAGCTGTACCCCTTTAAAAACTAACCAAAAACCAAAATCATTTGTCTGCAAAAACTTTTTTCCAATCTTCTTTCATGTTTATTACATGCCAGTTGTTTTTTGCAGCAGCATTTAAGGATGCATTATCTTTTTCCTGATAACTAAATTCTCTTATTGAATCATTATGATTTACCAACATTTGAAACGAAGGATATTTATTTCCCTGACTATATTTAAGCATAGCAATATCACCAGCGCCACCTTCGTTACCACAAGCAAAAACTGGTCTTTGCCCAATATGTAATTGAATTCCAACAGGCTTTCCTTCTTTATCGTTCAATAAATCAAGTGCAGGTTCCCGAATAATATTACGGGTTGCATCATCAAATTTATATTTGAATGAAGTTCCAACAACTTGCTCTTTTGGAATTCCGTAAAAATCTTCAGAAATTGCACGAACCAATTCAATTGTTCCTCCAGTTACAATAAATGTTTTAAAACCATTGGCACGTAAGTAATTTAATAACTCCAATTGGGGTTGATAGCGTATTTGCTTTAGCGGTACATTCTTTCCAGGGTAGGTTGCGCCTGTAAAAAATTCTTTAAGCGAACTTTCAAATTGATCTTCGGTCATACCAGTATGTGTTGCAGCAACCAATTCGATAAGCGCTTTATCTCCGCCTTTAGCAAAAAACTCTTTGTCTTTTTCTACAACTGCTTTAAACGGTTGCACTTTAGCCAATTCTGGCTTTGCTTCTACCATTTTTTTTACACGGTAAAAAGCAAATAATTCCTGAACATATGGTTTCTCTGCCCAAAGTGTTCCATCGTTATCAAAAGTTGCAATTCTACTCTCAAGAGGAATAAAATCTGGACTTCCTTCTTTGGTAACTTTATCTACATAAGCGATAATATCTTTTTTTAGTTTTCCATCATTCCAACTTGGCAATGGGTCTCCGCTTATTTCAACTGCTTCCGTTTTATTAGAAGTACTAACTGCTGGAACATCTTCCGTCTTATTCCTACACGAAACAAGTAAAAATAAAAATAAGGGTAACACATATATTTTTTTATACATAACCGTGAGTATTAAGTTTATAAAAGATTGAGTCATTATAGACCCAATCTTTTATTCTAATTAATTTTTATTTTTTCTTAGATCCCTGAGCATTTTTCTTTAGCTCATTTTCTAATTTAATACCGCTAAGAGTTTCTTCCATAATTGTAAGAGGAGAGAAACTTGGTGGGATAGAACGTGGAGGGAATTCTTTGAAAGTTGCTGCAAATTCACCTACTTCAGCTATAAAATCGTAACCGAAATAAACATGGTTCAGAATCCAGTCCCAATAGGTATTAGAAGTAATATCTGCTCTTTCGTATGGATCTTGGAACAAGTTGTACATTTTTTGCAAACGTAATCTGGTAAAAGGTTCTGCCCAAAGCTCTAATGTTCCTTGCGAGCGTTGCTCTGCAAATACAGATTTATAATCTCCTTTTCTCATTGCTACAAGTAGACCATCATCATCCGAATAGATGAATTTAGTTCTCGCACTTTTAGGGCTAGTTCCTCTTAAATATGCCGATTGGTCAAACCCATCTAAATGTACTTTATAGTTTTTACCATTAGCGGTATAGCCTGTTAGTAATTTTTTTACCAAATCCGGTTCTCCTGCAATTGAAGCAAAAGTTGGTATCCAGTCATTATGAGCTACGATTTCGTTACTTACTGTACCTGGCTTAATAACTCCTGGCCAACGAACTACACAAGGAACTCTAAATGCACCTTCCCAGTTTGTATTTTTCTCAGAACGGAAAGGGGTCATAGCACCATCAGGCCAAGTATTCATGTGTGGACCATTATCTGTAGAGTACATTACGATGGTGTTATCGGCAATACCCAAATCATCTAATACTTTCAAAAGTTCTCCAACTGTAATATCGTGCTCAATCATACCATCGATATATTCACTATCTCCATGTGTATATTTCCCACGGTGCGATGCTCTTACGTGTGTACGTACGTGCATGCGAGTACCATTCCACCAAACGAAAAATGGTTTTCCTGCTGCATTTTGTCTTTTGATAAAATCGATTGCTGCTGCTGAAGTTTCATCATCTACAGTTTCCATTCTTTTTTTGGTAAGTGGTCCTGTATCTTCGATTCTTTGTTTTCCAACTTTCCCAAAGCGTGGATCTACCGTAGCATCATCTGTATTTGTAGCAGTACATTTCATTACTCCTCTTGGTCCAAATTTCTCTAAGAATTTTGGGTCTTTAGGATAATCTGGCAATTCTGGTTCTTCCTCGGCATTTAAGTGATAAAGGTTCCCGAAAAATTCATCAAATCCATTTACTGTAGGTAAGTTTTCGTTACGGTCACCCACGTGGTTTTTACCAAATTGTCCTGTAGCATATCCTAGATTTTTCATGATTCCTCCAATAGATGGATCTAACTGACTCATACCCATTGGCGCTCCTGGATAACCTACTTTGGTTAATCCTGTACGAATACCTTGTTGTCCGGTTAAGAATGCTGCACGACCAGCAGTACAACTTTGTTCACCGTAGTATTGAAGAAACATTTCTCCTTCTTTGGCTAAACGATCAATGTTGGGCGTAGTATACCCCATTAACCCATTGCTATATGCACTTATATTACTAATCCCAATATCATCTCCCCATATTACGAGGATATTAGGTTTTTTACTGTTTTGAGCTTCCAGCTGGGGCACTGTAAGACATCCTGCCGCAAAAATGAACATTGCGCCTTTTAATCCACACTTGTTAATTAATTGTTTCATAATAATAAAATTTGTTAATAATCCTTGTTGTTATAGATACTATAAATGCGAACCTAAGTGTCATTTTATGAGAACTAAGGGATAAAATGTTCTGCATTTATTTTACTTCTTTATTATCTTCCAACTTCTAGTTTTTATCAAAGTAAGCTACTGTTGGTTCATAAAAGCGCATGTTGGTAAACTGATATTTACCTGAAAGAGATTGTACTTAATCCTTAATTTTTATTTTCTCTTTAAATTAAATTAAACTTATATAGATTAACAAATATATAAGAAAAAAAATACAAATTGTATTTGGTATATACTATTTTACTTTGAATAATACTTATTTAAAAGAGTAAATCCAATACTCTTAAATGATAATAGCCAAAAAGCTAAAACTTCGGGTTCTAATTTCAGTAATCTAAAAACCCAATAAACTGAAACAGGAATTTTCTTAAAATTATCCTAAGGCTTTCAAAATTAAATATTAAAAAAACGCAACATCGATTAGATTTGACCTGCTTTGTTTCATTTTGTAAAATGGAACCTCAAAAAAATAATCTATTTTGTGTCATTTTGTAAGATGAAACCTTAACAAAACTAAATTGATCACGGTGTATTCTATAAAGCTTATTTTATATGTGCTATTTATTACAAATTTGTTCTTTATCGTTTTTTTTACCAAAATTTGAAAAAACAGAAAATTAAATTCGAAAAAACTTATAAGATGGAACACAATATGTAGTATTTTTTTTGAATTAATTAAAAAGAAACAAATTTTTTAATCATAAAAAAGTTCTATAAAATGACTTTCATAGAACTTTTAAATTAAAATTATTATAGTAACTTTATTATTACGGATTATTTACCTCCTAATAAAAGAAGCTCTGTTACAACTACTTCTGTCATATATCGTTTTTCTCCATTTTTGTCATCATAACTTCGATGCGTTAATTTACCTTCGATAGCTATTTCTTTTCCCTTAACTACATACTTTTCTATAATCTCAGCAGTTTTACCCCAAGCAACAAGACGATGCCATTCGGTTTGTTCTACTTTTTCTCCTTTATCGTTGGTATACCTCTCATTTGTGGCGATTACTAAATTGGCTAACTTTTTACCTCCCTCCAGGTTTTTAATTTCCGGATCGTTTCCTACGTTCCCTACTAATTGTACTTTGTTTCTTAATGTACTCATGGCGTGTATGTTTTAAATTGTTATGTTGAAATGTCTATCAAATCAACAGGGCAAAGATGCGACCTGAGTTTATGGTTAATCGGTTAGTAACTAATTACTTTCGACTGTAACTATTTGTAACCGTTTGTAAATGGGAATTTATTCATTATATTTGAGGAAAATCGCACAATATGCAGGCAAAAATCAATAAAGTCGAATTACGAAATTTAGAAATCGAAGACTATAAACAGTTAAAGAATTCTATGGTGGAATCTTATCCTGCAATGGCCGATTCTTATTGGAGGGTGGAACATATTGAAAAATTGCTTGAGATTTTCCCCGAGGGTCAATTGGTGATTCTTGTGGATGGAAAAGTTGTTGGATCGGCATTATCGCTAATTGTTGATGAAAAATTAGTCGACAAAAAACACAATTACCTCCAGATAGTAGGAGACTATACTTTCTCAACGCACAATAAAAATGGAGATATTTTATACGGAATCGACGTATTTATTCATCCCAATTATCGTGGATTACGCCTAGGGAGACGTTTATATGATGCCAGAAAGGAATTATGTGAGCAACTTAATTTAAAAGCAATTGTTTTTGCTGGTAGAATTCCGAATTATGCGCAACACGCCAAGAAATTAACTCCAAAAAATTATATAGATAAAGTAAAACACAAAGAACTGCATGATCCTGTTCTTTCGTTTCAGTTAAGTAATGATTTTCACGTTATCCGTATCATGAAAAATTATCTGGAAGGTGATGAAGCTTCTATGGAGTTTGCTGTACTTCTGGAATGGAATAATGTTTATTATGACGAAAGTCCGAAGTTAATAAACCTAGACAAAAGCATTATCCGACTTGGATTAATCCAATGGCAAATGCGCCAACTTAATAATATAGAAGCTCTCTTTGAGCAATCGGAGTTTTTTATAGATGTAGTCTCTGGTTATGGAAGTGATTTTGCTTTATTCCCAGAACTTTTTATTGCGCCTCTTATGGCCGATTACAATCACTTATCTGAGGCTGAGGCGATACGCGAATTAGCCAGACATTCGGATCCTATTCGTAAACGTTTTCAGGAATTTGCTATTTCTTATAATATCAATATTATTACTGGTAGTATGCCGTATATGGAAAATGGCAATTTATACAATGTTGGTTTTTTGTGTAAGCGTGACGGAACATCCGAGATGTATAGCAAAATACATATAACTCCTAACGAGGTACAACATTGGGGTATGAAAGGTGGATCGGAAATTAAGACTTTTGACACCGATTGCGGTAAAATAGGAATCTTGATTTGTTATGATGTTGAGTTCCCTGAGGTTTCGAGAATCATGTCTGACGAGGGCATGAATATCTTATTTGTTCCTTTCCTGACGGATACTCAAAATGCGTATGTTAGGGTAAAACATTGTGCTCAAGCAAGAGCGATTGAAAATGAATGTTATGTAGCTATTGCCGGTTGTGTTGGTAATTTACCAAAAGTAAACAACATGGATATTCAATATGCACAGGCTGCCGTATTTACACCTTCGGATTTTGCATTCCCTAGTAATGGAATAAAAGCCGAAGCAACACCAAACACTGAGATGACATTAATTGTAGATGTTGATCTGGATTTATTAAAAGATATTCATGAACATGGAAGCGTTCGAATTTTAAAAGACCGTCGACATGATTTATATGAAATCAAAAAATTAAAACCTTGAGAATCTCAGGATGCAAACAATAAGAAAAACAATAATACCGATTAGCCCTGATAGAGCCGGTATCCTCGTAACGGAGTGGAGAGATAAAGGCGATAGCAGGAACTATGTCAACAAATAAAAACTATTAATTCGCTCAAAATAATAAAATAAATCAAGCTGAATTATTAGCATAAAAAAATGAATCCATGAAAACATGCTTGGAGTGCTCGGAAAAAATTGTAGGTCGGGAGGATAAAAAATTCTGCTCCGATAGTTGTCGCAACGCCTACAATAATAAAATAAATAAAGACAGTACAAACTTTATGCGCAATGTAAACAACAAGTTGCGAAAAAATTACCGAATATTGTCGGAACTAAATACTGATGGAAAATCAAAATCGACTAAGTCTAAAATGCTTAGCAAAGGATTTGATTTTCAGTTTTTTACAAATATTTTGGAAACAAAAACAGGAAATACCTACTATTTTTTATACGACCAAGGATACCGTTCTTTGGAAGATGATTACTTTATGCTTGTTAAAAAAGAACTATAGCCCCCAAATACCACATGAAAAAAAACATTCCCTCCATCTTATCAATTCTGGTCATTCTCGCCATACTGACTTTTGTTTATGTTACTCTCAAACCACAATGGGTTTCTAAAGGAGAGGAAGCATTGGCCGAATTTTCGACCGACAGAGCTTTGGCTCATGTAAAAGAAATTGCTCAAAAACCGCATTACGTAGGTTCTGCAAATCACGAAATAGTAGCACAATACATAGAATCTGAGTTGAAAGAATTAGGATTGGAAACTTCTGTTCAGGAAGGCTTTACAATGAGCGACTGGGGAAATCTGGTTAAATCAAAAAATATCATGGCCCGCATAAAAGGGTCTAACAATACCAAAGCATTATTATTGCTATCGCATTATGATAGTGCTCCACATTCCTTCTCTCACGGTGCCAGCGATGATGCATCGGGAGTTGCAACAATTCTAGAAGGTGTTCGTGCTTTTTTATATAGCAAACAGCAACATAAAAATGATATTATTATCCTGTTTACCGATGCCGAAGAATTAGGATTAAATGGTGCTGCTCTTTTTGTAACGCAACACAAATGGGCAAAAGATGTAGGTTTGGTAATAAACTTTGAAGCTCGCGGTACTTCTGGTCCAAGCTATATGCTAATGGAAACCAATAGTGGAAATGCTGAATTGGTTAAAGAATTTGCTGCTGCAAAAACTACTTACCCTGTTTCTAACTCACTCATGTATAGCATTTATAAAATGTTACCGAATGATACCGATTTAACCGTTTTTAGAGAACAAGGTGATATCCAAGGATTTAATTTTGCATTTATCGATGATCATTTTAACTATCATACACAACAAGATGACCTTGCACATTTAAACAAAACCAGCTTAACGCACCAAGGAAGCTATCTAATGCCTTTGATGAAGTATTTCTCTAATACCGACTTAAATCATGCTCCAACTACTGAAGACTTTGTTTATTTTACGATTCCGTTTACGTTCATAAACTATCCTTTTGCTTGGGTTTTACCAATGACCCTTATTGCTTTAGGTCTTTTTATATTCTTTATTTTTATAGGAAAAGCCAAAAGAATTATCACATTCAGCGAAATATTCAGAGGTTTTGTACCATTATTGATTGCAATAGTTGTTGCTGGACTTATTACCTTTTTAGGCTGGAAAATTATTTTGCAAATTTACCCTCAATATAATGATTTGCTAAATGGCTTTACCTATAATGGCCATGCCTATATTGGAGCTTTTGTTTTATTGGCAATCGCAATTTGCTTTGCTTTTTACAATAAATTCTCGGATTCCAAAGTTACCATGAACCATTATGTTGCGCCATTATTTTTATGGATTGTTATTAATGGCTTATTAGCAAATAGTTTAAAAGGAGCTGGATTTTTAATCATTCCTGTTTACTTTGGATTGTTTCTATTTGCAGCTTTTGTAATTACCCAAAGAACCAATTTATTCATTAGCCTTTTATTCAGCATTCCTGCTTTATTGATTATTGCTCCGTTTATCCAAATGTTCCCAATAGGCTTGGGGTTAAAAGTTCTTTTTGGAAGTGCAATCCTAACCGTCTTAACTTTTGGATTATTACTTCCGGTATTTGGCTCATTTGCCAAAAAAGGAGGTTGGGCAATATTGTTTTTCATAGCATCGATTGGCTGTTTTGCTTGGGGAGGTTACACTTCTGGTTATGAAAATGGCAAAGCAAAATCAAACAGTTTGCTATACATATACAATGCAGACACTAATAAAGCCAAATGGGCAACTTATGATGTAAACCTGGATGATTGGACTCAAAAATATTTAGGACAAAACCCAAAAGATGCTGTAGCTTTAAATAGTCTTCCGTTGTTTAGCAAGTATAGTTCTGGTTTTACATATAGTGCCGATGCGCCACAAATAACTTTGGCAAAACCAACAATTGCATTTCTTCAAGATAGTGTGAGAGGAAATATGAGGTATTTAAAAATAAAAATTACACCTAGTAGAAATGTAAATCGTTACGATATTTTTGCCGACCCAAAAATGACATTCAATAATTTTAAAGCAAACGGTGTAACAACTCTTGGTCAAAAAGGAACACAACTAGCAAGAAATGGTGCCAAAATTTTAAGCTATTATGTTGTAAACAATGAACCGCTTGTAATGCAGTTTAACATTGAGGCAAAAACAGTTTTTGATATGACTTTAATGGAGAGTTCATTTGATTTACTGACCAATCCGATGCTTAATGTTGAACCTAGAAGTTCCTGGATGATGCCTACTCCATTTGTACTTAACAATGCCGTTGTTATTCAGGAAAAAATAAAACCTTCGAAAGTTATTTTGGATATACCTGCCACAACGATAGTCCCTCAAGACAGTACAAAGGTTGTAAAAGATAGCTTAATACCTACTACAGTCGCACCACGAATATAAAAATTACATAAAACAAGAAATCCCAAATTATCAAATTGATAGTTTGGGATTTTTCATTAACTACAAGCTGGTATTCCTTTCTTTATTGTAATCTCTTTTTCTTTCTTTTTATAATTGATAATAAAAACGCCCAAAATAATCAGCGCAGTTGCAATAATAAAATCAACCGTAATTACTTCGTCCAGCAGCAACCAACCCAAAAACACTGCAATTATAGTATTGATGTACGACAAAATAGAAATTTGAACCGCCGTAACTCGCTTTATCGCATAATGGTAAGAGAAGAATGCGAGTACTGAACCAAAAACTGACAAATATAAAGCTGCCGAAAAGCTTCTTAAACTCCATGAACTTATATCGGGATTGGGAGAAAATATAAAAGCCAAAACAAGCTGTACCAAAGTTGCTATTGCAAATTGGTAAAACAAATTGAGTGCGATTGTATTAGATTTATGTGCGTGTTTTTTGGTATAAATTGTTCCAGATGCCCAACCAAAAATTGCTAAACTTATAAATATAAGTCCATGTTCATAATTGGAGTCCAAAAATGCCCCTAGCCCATCTTTAAATATAAAAACAACGCCTGAGAAACCAATCACAACGCCAAAGAACCCTTTTAAACTTGCTTTTTGCAAACCAATAAAAACGCTTCCAATAAAAATAAGTATCGGAGATAATGCGCTCATTATAGAAGCTAACCCGCTTGGTAAAGTTTGTTCGGCAATTGTAGTAAACCCATTTGCAATAACAATCATTAATAAAGCCGGAATTAACTGATGCCTGAAATTTGCCCAGCCAATCCATTTAAGTTCTTTTTTAAATAGTAAAATAACCATTACTATTAATCCTGCAAAACCTTGGCGAATGGAAGTAACAAACCAAGGCGGAATTGTTTCTACCGCAACCCGGATTCCCAAAAAAGTTGTTCCCCATACAATTCCTACTGTCGCCAAACAGAGTAATAATTTATAATCTGGACTTTTTTCCATTATGATTAAATGTGTGTGTTTTTATAAATGTTAGCCAATGTATTTTTGTTGTTGTTGTTTTCCAATTCTTAAGGTCCTGACTTACCTCCTGCTTTAGCTGGAGGTTTAAGAATTGATTGTAATCTGGCTTTAGCCAAATAACAAAGCATTTTGACTAAAGCCAATTCCTAATATTCATTTTGTTACTCCAGCTAAAGCTGGAGCCAATTCAAAAAAGGAGAACAGAACCTAAGCAAATCTTAAAATATCAAAATCAATTGTGATTAATCATTTTCTCGCGAAGTCGCTAAGCTTGTATTTATTTTCTTTGTGGTTTTGCGTCTTTGCGAGAGATTTATTAGCCAAAGCATCGTAGTGGCTTTCTTAATTTTGTGCCATTAGGCGGCTATTCTTAACAAGCACATTCAATTTTCAACCCAACTTGCTTTCCATTTGTGCCTTCGGTAGCATAACCGTCAAATTTCCACCATTCGATTCCGCCCATTAGTTCTTTTACCTTAAAACCCAGTCGGGTCATATTAAGAGCGCCTTTTGTGGATGCGTTACAACCAATCCCATCACAATAGGTTACATATAAAATTTCTTTATCAAGGTGTTTTGTGCTTTCGATTGTCATTTCGCGATGCGGAATATTAATCGCTCCCGGTATATGCTCGGCTTCGTATCCAAAAGCTTTTCGGGCATCCAATGCAATTACTTTTTCTCCATTATTTAAGGCATCAAATAAGTCCGACGGATCCATCTCGAATGCTAGTTTATTTTCGTAATGCTTAATTTGCGTTTCCATTATAGTATTGTTTTAGTTATTTAACAATCCAAAATTAGAGCAACCACAACTGTAATAAAAACGAAAAGAATTCATCTATTACATTACTTTTTTTCATGCAAATGCAAGTATAAATTTTTGTTCCTTTGTGTAAACAACGCTCAGAAAATGGAAATAAGACATTTACGATTAATAAAAGCAATTGTCGAAGAAGGGAGTATTACCAAAGCTATTGATAAATTACATCTCACTCAATCGGCATTAAGCCACCAATTGAAAGAAGCAGAATATCAATTGGGCACCAAAATATTTTTAAGAACAAACAAAAAATTGGTTTTAACCAAAGCCGGTGAAAAATTATATGGGATTTCAAATGAAATTCTGGATAAAATATCAGAAACAGAGCTAGAAATCAAACAGATGGTTTTTGGCGAATATGGCGAAATCCGTATTAGTACCGAATGTTTTTCCAGCTATCATTGGTTACCTTCTGTTTTAAAACAATTTCACTTTGTATATCCAAATATTGAACTTAAGATTGTGACCGAAGCCACACAACAGCCAGTTCAGAAATTACTTGATAACGTAATAGATATTGGTATTGTAAGTGACATTATAAAAGATGACAGAATAAAATACCTTGAGCTTTTTCAGGATGAAATGGTAATGGTTGTATCTGAAAATCATTACTGGGCAGATAAAAAGTATGTTGTAGCCGAAGATTTCATCAATGAGCATTTAATCATCCATTCTTTACCGATGGAAAGTGTTACGATTCATCAACTGGTTTTGGCTCCAGCCAAAGTAGCTCCAAGAAAAATAACTCCCTTACCTCTTACCGAAGCTTCTCTTGAAATGATTAAAGCTGATATGGGAGTAATGTCTATGGCAAAATGGGCTTTGCAACCGTATTTAAAAAATAGCCCTTTAAAAGCGGTGAAAATTAGCAAAAACGGTTTAAAAAGAAAACATTTCATCGCTATTAGACAAAGCAAAGAATATCCAGACTATTTTAATCATTTTATAGAATTTTTACAAACCGAAATTCACCATCAATGGAATTTATAATACGAGATTGTAACACAAACGATTTACCCAAACTGGTCAACTTGTGCCAGAAACATGCCGAATACGAGAAAGCAACTTATAACCCTGAAGGAAAAGAAAACAAACTAAAACTTGCTTTGTTTACCGAAAGGCCAAAACTGTATTGCTTAATTGTTGAGATAAATGCATCAATTATTGGTTATGCTACTTATACTTTCGATTATTCTACATGGGATGCAGCCGACTTTATGTACTTGGATTGTTTGTATCTTGAGGATTCCGCTCGCGGATTTGGAATTGGTGAAGCTATTATAGAAAAACTTAAGCAAATTGCGATTAACAAAAACTGCATCAATATACAATGGCAAACACCAACATTTAATACAAGAGCAATAAAATTTTATAACCGTATTGGTGCAAACGGAAAAGACAAAGTTCGTTTTTCTCTACCCTTGTAACATATTGTTATATTGCAACCTGATTTAAGATTGTAACAAAAAAGTTAACCATATAAGTGATGAAAGTAAATATAAGCATGACTAATCAATGCAAAACTTAAATGAACTTACATCACTTAAATGGTTAAAAAATCTCATTGAATTATAAAGAAGTTTTAATAACTGTAAACTTAGCGACTTGGCGTCTTAGCGAGAAAGTTCAAAAACAGCTTTAAAAAGAAAACCTGTTTAAAAAAAATACACTGATTACAAGAAACAAAAATGACAAAAATTAGTATTTTAGGATGTGGATGGCTAGGATTTCCTTTGGCGAAAGCCATTATTACAACAGGTTTTTCAGTAAACGGATCTACAACCTCAACAGAAAAATTATCGATATTAGAAGAATCCGGGATTAATCCGTTTTTAATAAATATCAATCGTAACGAAGAGAATCCGCCTTTCGGCAAAAGTACATCAGGACAAATTGAAGCTTTTTTGAATGAAAGTAGTATTCTTATTATCGATATTCCGCCCAAATTGCGTGGCGAAAATGCAGATAACTTTGTAGATAAAATCAATTTTCTTATTCCGCTTATCGAAAAATCAACCATCGAGAAAGTACTTTTTATAAGTTCGACCTCTGTTTATGGTGAAAGTGATTTATTGATAACCGAAGAAACAAAACCTGACGCTGATACCGAAAGTGGTAAACAATTGATAATTGCCGAAACTCTTTTACAAAGCAATTTCACTTTTAAAACTACAGTTCTGCGTTTTGGAGGTTTAATTGACGAAGACCGAAACCCTATTAAATTTCTTGCTGGCAAAGAAAATGTTGAGAATCCCGATGCGCCTATCAACTTTATTCATCAGGAAGATTGCATTGGTATTATCCTAAAAATCATAGATTCTGAATCATGGAACCAAACCTTTAATGCTGTGGCTCCTTTTCATCCTACCCGAGAAAAATATTATACTCAAAAAGCAATCGAAAAGAATTTGGCTGTGCCAACATTCAGTCACGAAAAAGAAAGTGCTAAAAAGATTATTTCAAGCACTAAAATAGAAACTGTACTCGATTATAGTTTTAAAAAGGTACAGAGGCTCTGAGAGGCAAAGGTTCAAAGGCTTCGTTTACATACAAAAAACACAATCTTGTCAGGTTGAGCGTCCCGAAACTTCGGGAGAAGCCCCACAAGTAACTAACACATCGTATTCCCTAGATTATTGAACCACTAGTAGAGATTCCTCAATTCTTCAAAATATCAAGATTGTGATTGTTTTGCTGAGAAAAAGCATAAAAAAAGGGGCTGCTTTATTAAAGCAGCCCCTTTTATATATAAACTTGATATTACCAGATTTTAACTCTCTTTTCTGGTTCTATGTACATTTTGTCTCCTTTTTTAATAGAGAATGCTTCATAAAAAGAATCCATGTTTTGGATTGGCACATATCCACGATACATCCCTGGAGAGTGTGGATCTACTTTTACTTGGTTTTTCAAAGCTTCATCACGAGTTTTGGTTCTCCAAACAGTTGCCCAAGAAATAAAGAAACGTTGTTCTGGAGTAAATCCGTCGATTAAACCAGGATTACCATTTGCTTTTAAATACAATTGTAAACCATCATAAGCAGCATTTACTCCGCCTAAATCTCCAATGTTTTCACCCAAAGTAAATTTACCATCTACGTGAACTCCCGGAAGTGGTTCCAAGGCACTATATTGATCTGCAAGAGCAGTTCCTAATTTTGTAAATTCTTTCAAATCATTCTCTGTCCACCAGTCAACAAGGTTTCCATCTGCGTTATAACGTGCTCCAGCATCATCAAAACCATGAGAAATTTCATGTCCAATTACTGCACCGATTCCGCCATAATTAACCGCTTCATCTGCTTGATAGTTATAAAAAGGAGGTTGTAAGATGGCTGCCGGGAATACAATTTCGTTATACGATGGATTGTAATAGGCATTTACCGTTTGTGGAGACATTCCCCATTCAGTCTTATCAACCGGTTTACTCAAATCAGAAAGTCCTTTGTCAAAACTCCATTTGGAAACATTTCTCATGTCTTCAAAATAAGTTCCACCTTCGGCAAGACTTTTAATTTGTAAAGCCGAGTAGTCTTTCCATTTATCAGGATAACCAATTTTAATAGTAATCTTTTTTAACTTCTCAATCGCTTTAACTTTAGTTGCCGCAGACATCCAAGTTAGATTATTTATTCTGTTTTGGTATGCTAAAATTACATTTTCGATCATTTTTTCTGCTTTTGCTTTAGCTTCAGCTGGAAATAATTTCTCTACATATAATTTACCTAATGCCTCACCAACAGTTTGATTCACAACTTGAAGTGCTCTTTCTTCGCGTGGACGCTGCTTAATTGCTCCTGTTAAAGTTTTTCCGTAAAAATCAAAATTAGCAATTTCTATATCTGTAGATAATTGTGATGCAGTGGCTCTTAAGAAAGACCATTTCATGTATTCTTTCCAAGCCGCTACATTATTTTCTTTGAAAATAGTTTCCAAAGCTTTCATATATCTTGGCTGCGTTACGATAACTGTATCTACCTTGGCCATTCCTATACCGTTTAAGTAATTTTTCCAGTTAATCGCTGGTGTCATCTTTTGTAAATCGGCAATAGAAGTTGGATTATACTGTAATCGGCTATCTCTACGTTCTACTCTATCTAATCTAGGTTTAGACATTTCGACCTCTAATGCTAATATTTTTTCAGCGTTTTGTTTTGCAGCTACAGGAGTCTCTCCTATAAATTGCAACATTCTCGCTACGTGAAGTACATATTTTTCACGTTTTTCTTTAGAATCTTTATCTTCAGATGTATAATAATCTTTATCCGGTAATCCTAATTTACCTAAATCAAGGCTAACAGAATTTTTGGTACTATTTTTTTCATCAGCACCTACATATACTCCAAAAAAACCAACTCCTCCAATAGGTTCGGTTTCGATTAAAAATTTCTCTAGATCGGCAATATTTTTTATTGCATCTATCTTTTTTAGATATGGCTTTAAAGGTGTAATCCCTTGTTTGTTTCTCCCAACTGTGTCAAGAATAGCGTTGAAAATATTTATAGCTTTACCCTGATCAGTATTCGATTTATATTTTGGATCTTTTGATGCTTCTTTTAAAATAGCAAGAGAATTTGCATCTGTTTTCTTCAGCAATTCATTAAAACTACCCCATGTAGTTCTATCACTTGGAATCTCGGTTTTCGCCAACCACGTTCCATTTACATAACGGAAAAAATCTTCACTTGGCTTAACACTTTTATCCATTAAAGAGACATCAATTCCCGATGCTGAAGGCTCCTGGGTTTGTGCCTGACACATTGCAAAACCCAATACTGCAGGAATCGCAAACAGCAAATGCTTACTATTATTTTTTTTCATTGTTAATTATGGTTTTATAGTTATTTACAAACTTATTGTTATTCTTTTAAATAAATCGTTAATTTTTGTTAGATTTTACTCTACTTCTGAATTGGTCTATATTTTAAAAAAATGTTACAGATTTAGATCAAAAAGTGTAATCTAAAAGCAATTTAATGATATTAATTGAAAATAATTTCTGAATATTTACATCTCAAAACCATCATTACGTGAGAGCTAAAATTCAGCAGGCATTTTCCAACAAAGTAGAATCTATCGGATTGCCGATACTCGCTTTATGCTGGGTAAGTTTTTTTTGGGGAACAACATGGTTGGCATCCAAAGAAGGTGTTAAACATATGCCTGCGTTACAACTCGCAACCATCCGACAATTTATTGGCGGTATTTTATATGTGGGTTATTTTATACTCAAGAAAGAACCATGGCCAAAAGGAAAACAATGGCGGACTATTTTGGTTTTAAGCATTTTGAATTTCGCTTGTAGCAATGGCTTAAGTACTTGGGGGGTAAAATATATTAGTAGTGGTTTGGGTGCTATTATCGGCGCTATTTTCCCAATATGGATTGTTATTATTTGCTTTTTTAAAGGGGAACGCATTGCCCGACTTGCAGTTGCAGGACTCTTAATATGCTTTGTGGGTGTTTGTATCATTTTTGTAGACCATCTAACCGATTTTCTAAATCCTCAATTTCAATTCGGAATCTTCTTATCTGTAGCTTCAACTATAACCTGGGCTTTCGGAATTTTACATACCAAGAAAAAAGCGGCAAGTTTTAACCCCTATTTTAGTTTAGGATTACAAATGTTTATTTCGAGTTTCATACTTTTTGGAATAACCGAAGCCACCGGAACCAACATATCCCTCGACAAAATCCCTGCAACGGCATGGTGGGCAATTGGTTATCTGGTTATCATTGGATCTGTGCTAACTTTTATTGCATTTATCTATACATTACAACATCTGCCAAAAGAAATCAGCAGTATCTATGCTTACATCAATCCTATTGTTGCCATTTTATTAGGATACATGCTTTTTGGCGAAACACTTACTCCTGCTATTATTATTGGGGTTTTGGTAACTTTAATTGGTTTGTATTTGGTCAATTCTTCTATTAGGAAGATAAAAAAGTAGACTAATTAGATTGTTAGACTGGCTTAGACTTTTAGACTCCTTAGATTATTAGACTTTTTAAATATTGGTATTTAAGAAAAATAGCTTTTAGGCACAAAATACTTAATACTTAATACTTAATACTTAATACTTAATACTTAATACTTAATACTTAATTAAATAAAAAACGGCTGTCTTAAATAAGACAGCCGTTTTTTGTATTTTATTTTACCAAATCTTAACTCGTTTTGATGGTTCTATATACATACCATCTTCCGGTTTTATCGAGAATGCATCATAAAAAGCCTCTACATTTTGCAACGGCACATAAGCTCGGTACATTCCCGGAGCGTGTGGATCTGTTTTAACCTGACTTTTTATTGCTTCATCACGACTCTTAGTTCTCCAAACTGTTGCCCAAGAAATAAAGAAACGTTGTTCTGGTGTAAAACCATCTATTAATCCAGGGTTTCCATTGGCTTTTAAGTACAACTGCAATCCATCATAAGCAGCATTTATACCACCTAAATCGCCTATGTTTTCACCTAATGTAAACTTTCCGTCTACGTGAATTCCAGGTAAAGGCTCTAATGCACTATATTGGTTTGCCAATGCAGTTCCTAAAGCTGTAAATTGTTTTAAATCATCTGCCGTCCACCAGTCAACTAGATTACCGTTTGCGTCATAACGTGCACCCGAATCATCAAAACCATGAGAAATTTCATGACCAATTACCGCACCAATTCCGCCATAATTAACTGCTTCATCTGCTTGATAATTGTAAAATGGAGGTTGTAAGATAGCTGCTGGAAATACAATTTCGTTATACGATGGGTTGTAATAAGCATTTACAGTTTGCGGAGACATTCCCCATACCGTTTTATCAACTGTTTTTTTGTATTTAGCAATATCTTGATTATAATTCCATTTGGCTAGGTTAATGCTATTCTCAAAATAACTTCCTCCCTCGGGTACATCTTTAATAACCAACTCGCTGTAATCTTTCCATTTATCAGGATAACCAATTTTTATGGCAATTTTATTCAGTTTTTCAATTGCTTTAATTTTAGTTTCTGCAGACATCCAAGGCAAATTGGTAATACGGTTTTGGTATGCCAAAACTACATTCTGAATCATTTTTTCGGCTTTTACTTTAGCTTCAGCTGGAAACATTTTCTCAACATACAATTTACCTAAAGATTCTCCAACCACTTGGTTTATTACCTGAAGTGCTCTTTCTTCTGCTGGACGTTGTTTTATCGCTCCAGTTAATGTTTTTCCGTAAAAATCAAAACTAGCATCTTCTATTTGAGTAGTTAACTGCGAAGATGTTTTGTTTAAAATACTCCATTTTAAATACTCTTTCCAAGCACCTACTTTATTTTCGGTAAAAATGGTTTGTAATGCTTTCATGTAACGAGGTTGCATTACAATAATCGTATCCACTTTTACCATTCCTATATCTGTAAGGTATTTATCCCACTGTATTCCAGGAGTCATTTTCTTAAGATCAGCAACAGCCGTAGGATTATATTGTAATCTTCCGTCTCTACGCTCCACACGGTCTAATCTTGGTGCAGACATGGCAATTTCTAAAGCTAAGATCTGAGTAGCATTTTCTTTTGCCTTTTGTGGAGTCTCCCCTATTAATTGCAACATTCTTGCAATATGAAGTTCATACTTAGCACGTTTTTCCTTAGAATCCTTATCTTCAGACACATAATAATCCTTATCAGACAGTCCTAATCGACCTACGCTTAAGCTAACAGCATTAACATTACTGTTCTTTTTATCAGCACCGATATAAAACCCAAAAAAACCAATGCCTCCCTGAGATTCCATTTCTGCCAAGAAATTCTGCAAATCGGCTACATTTTTTATAGCATCAATTTTCTTTAAGTATGGTTGCAGCGGCGTAATTCCTCTCTTATTTCTTCCAACAGTGTCTAAGATTGTATTAAAAAGAGCGATTGCTTTTCCTTGATCTGTATTCGATTTATATTTTTGACTTTTTGAAGCTTCTTTCAAAATTGCCAAAGCATCATTATCAGTCTTCTGACGTAGTTCATTAAAACTTCCCCAAGCATTTCTATCACTAGGTATCTCCGTTTTATCGAGCCAAGTCCCATTAACATATCTAAAAAAATCTTGGCTTGGATTTACATTTTTATCCATTAAAGAAACATCAATGCCTGATGCTTTTGGCGCCATGCTTTGGGCTTGACACATTGCAAATCCTAACATTGCAGGAATTGCAAACAACAAATGTCTATTAACTTGTTTTTTCATATTTGTTTTTAGTTTAGTATTTACAAACTTATCGTTATTATTTTGAATAAAATGTTAAGGATTATACGATTTTTAGTTTCAAAAATCGAAAATCTTTAGTTGTTTCCTAACAAAACAAATAATATTACAATACATTCCTATCATCTTGGCAGAAATCACATCCTATAATTTGGTTAAAAAAAACAATGTTACCGTATTTAAAAAGAGGTTTTTGTACTTTTGCCCCAAATTTTGTTTATGAAATCTTTACTTTACAAATACAGGAAATTTTTCTTGGCCCTATTCGTGTTTTCTGCAATTACAATTTCGCTATTTTACACAGCCTTAAAACCAAGTAAAACATTACCTATTTACAATCCTGCCGATGTAAACCCTGAGTTGGTTGACAGCACTATGCAATACAAAAGCAAATACCATACGATTGCCGATTTCTCATTTGTAAATCAGAATGGAGATACTATTACTCAAAAAAATTACGAAGGAAAAATATACGTAGCCGATTTCTTTTTCACAACTTGTGGCTCTATATGTCCTAAAATGACCGCTAATCTAGCCGATGTTCAAAAAGCAATTCTGAATAATCCAAAAGTTATGTTGCTTTCACATACCGTATTTCCCGAAACCGACAGCATTCCTGTTTTAAAAGCCTACGCTATAAAAAATGGTGTAGTAGATAGCAAATGGAATCTTGTTACTGGCGATAAAAAAGAAATTTACACCATGGCTCGAAAATCATACTTGGCAGTAAAACTAGGAAGACCAGATCAATTATATGACATGGTACATACCGAAAACTTTGTTTTGGTAGACCAAAAAAGACGCGTTCGTGGTTTTTATGACGGAACAAAAAAAGAAGATATTCAAAAACTAATAGCAGATATTAACTTTTTGTGTACCGAATAACTTTTCGGTTTTATAATTCCTTCCAAAAGCGTTAATTATCTGAATAAACAGTTTTTGTTTAACGTTTAATGAATCACATTTCATATGTGAATTATATCTTAAAACATTGAAACCATAGCGTAAAATGGCCTTAAATAAATATTAAATGATTAATATTGCAATATTAATTCAATCTAAATAAACTTGAAACATTCTATCCACACACTGAAAAAAGGCGAAAAAGCCATTATCAAAGAATTTGATATTGATCTGGTTCCGTTGAAATTATTAGAAATGGGTTGTTTGCCGGGTAATATGGTCGAATTACTTCAAATTGCTCCTTTTGGAGATCCCTTGTATTTGAATATTAATGGTTCACATGTAGCGATTCGTATAGAAACAGCTCGTGTAATTGAAGTAGAAATAATCAAATAGAATTTGCAATGAATATCCAAAATATAAATGTTGCCTTAATCGGTAATCCAAACACAGGAAAAACTTCAGTTTTTAATCAATTAACAGGTCTTAACCAGCAAGTAGGAAACTATCCGGGAATTACTGTTGAGAAAAAAATGGGTTTTTGCAAATTACCTAATAATATTAAAGCCAACATTCTCGATTTACCGGGAACGTACAGCTTAAATGCCAGTTCTATAGATGAGAATGTGGTAATTGAGCTTTTACTAAACAAAAACGACAAGCTATATCCGGATGTAGCTCTTGTTGTTACAGATGTTGAAAATCTTAAACGAAACTTACTTCTTTATACTCAAATAAAAGACCTTGAAATCCCAACGATATTAGTCATTAACATGGCCGATAGAATGGAAACCAAAGGAATAACGCTTGACATCCCTTATCTTGAAGAACATTTAAAAACAAAAATTGCTTTAATAAGTTCCCGTAAAGGTCATGGAATCGAAGAGCTTAAAAACTTAATTGTTACTTATAAAAACATTCCGAACGAACCTTGTTTAAACGCATCGGTCATTGATCCAGAGTATTTTAAGAGTTTACAACACGCCTTCCCTAACCAGTTATTGTACAAACTATGGTTGGTAATCACACAAGACGTAAACTTTTTAAATCTTGATCGAAACGAAATCAGAAGTACTTTTACCAAATCACATTCGGAGTTAAAACGTTTGCAACAAAAAGAAACCATCAAAAGATATCAGTTTATAAATGATGTTTTAAAAGAAGGTCTAAAAGTAGATCATACTGTTGCCAAAGATTTCCGCGCAAAGCTAGACCGTGTCTTAACTCACAAAGTTTGGGGATATGTGGTGTTTTTTGCCATACTATTTATCATATTTCAATCTATTTTCCAATGGTCAACAATACCAATGGATTTTATCGATAGCACATTTGCATCGTTAAGCTCTTTGGCAGCCGAAAAATTACCAAGCGGAATCTTAACCGACTTAATATCGCAGGGAATTATCCCGGGTATTGGAGGTATCTTAATATTTATTCCCCAAATTGCCTTTTTGTTCCTCTTTATTTCTATACTTGAAGAAAGTGGTTATATGAGCCGTGTGGTTTTTCTTATGGATAAAATCATGCGTAAATTTGGATTGTCAGGAAAAAGCATCGTGCCTTTAATTTCGGGTACTGCCTGTGCAATTCCAGCTATTATGGCAACAAGAAATATAGAAAACTGGAAAGAAAGATTAATCACAATTCTGGTAACTCCATTTACAACCTGTTCTGCCAGATTACCTGTGTATGCCATTATTATTTCATTGGTGATTCCTAACGAACGTGTTTTTGGAATACTTAACATGCAAGGATTGACATTAATGTTATTGTATCTTCTAGGTTTTGGAATGGCGATTTTCTCGTCTTATATTTTAAACAAAATCCTAAAAGTAAAAGGCAAAACATATTTTGTAGTCGAAATGCCAAACTACAAATTACCATTATTCAAGAACGTAGCAATTAATGTAATCGAGAAAACAAAAGCATTCGTTTTTGGCGCAGGAAAAATAATCTTGGCAATATCCGTTATTTTATGGTTTTTAGCCTCTTACGGACCCGGAAACAACTTTAATAACGCAGAAGCTATCGTAATAGAAAGAACCAAAGACAAGCCTCTTGATAAGCTTGAACTTGAAGAAGCTATTGCATCTCAAAAAATAGAGAACTCCTATATCGGATTAATGGGTAAAACCATCGAGCCAGCAATTTCTCCTTTAGGGTATGACTGGAAAATTGGTATTGCAATTATTAGTTCATTTGCAGCCAGAGAAGTTTTTGTAGGTACATTGGCAACCATATATAGCGTGGGTGGTAGTGATAATGAAGCTACTATAAAAAGTAAAATGCAACAAGAAATTAACCCTGAAACCGGCGCTAAAATTTTCAATTTTGCCTCAGGAGTTTCCTTGTTACTCTTCTATGCTTTTGCACTTCAATGCGCGAGTACACTTGCCGTTACCAAAAAAGAAACAAACTCTTGGAAATGGCCAATGATCCAACTCATATTAATGAGTGGTTTTGCATACATTGTGGCTTTACTAGCCTACCAATTATTAAAATAAAATATTATGGTACAAGAAATAATAGCCTTTATAATTCTATTTGCAGCAGTTGCTTTCATTATTCGCAAGTTTTTTTGGAAACCTAAAAAGAAAAAGGGCGACTGTGGAGAGAATGACTGTGGATGTCACTAAGAAAAGGGACTAAGACTTTTAAAAAAAGGCCCTAAGCCACTAAGAGATAAAGGTTCAAAGGTTGCTCGGTTTATGTATAAACTGGACAATCTTTGAACCTTTTAACATTTCAGAACCAATATAGCCCTGAGGCGTAATCGAAGCGCGACTTATAAAACTCAGCCTAATAGAATTCTGATTGATTTAAACCATTAAAACTTAAAATCAAGACATTACTACTTTTTGACACTTTTTACAGGTGCTTTATCGAAATGATTACTTGAAATCTTAATTGCATTTCTAGCTAAAAATTCAGCAAACTCATCTATCATAGCTACCACCTCGTCTTGTTTTCCATCTAGGGGAATCTTTGTAGACCAATCAATATTAATTACCCTATTAGATAAAACATAAGTAAATCTATAATAATAGTTAATTTCTTTATCACTAAAGTGCCTTTCAAAAAACACTACACGATTATCTATCTTCTCGCAAGAACATTTGTCATTTAAGCCATTACATTGCGATTGTATATAGGACTCACAAAACTCTTTAGAATAATTTATTTTATTAGGTTCTGTAAAAACCTGAACCATTACACCATTCGGGAATGCCGTTGGAACACCCGAAACCATTTTAAATTTCCAATTTGGCAAACCAGTTATTGTTATCAAATCATTCTTTAATCTAATCTTAGTAACCAAAGTAGAATCTGATTTTTTAATCTTTAATTCATCACTAACAGATACTTGTGCCATCGAAATCATAATATAAAAAAATGCAATAAGAGTAAATATTTTTTTCATGTAAACAATCTTTTTTAGGTTGAACCCAAATGTATTAAAATATTCCCTTAGAATAATTCATTCAACATCAACATATATTACATGTTTCAATATTGCGTCAGTTTTTCAGTGAAAAGCAAACTTTTTAGCCGCTATAACCATAAACCTTAACTTCTTACCACCTATTTTCAAACCAACTTTACGAATAAATTCGAGGCAATTTTATTAGAGATTGTTAATTCCTTATCGTTTACTTTAATTTTCAATGATTGATCGAAGCTTTCTTTAGATAAACATTCGATTTTCGAGCCCAAAGCTATTTCCTGTTTGTCCAGATACTGTAAAAACTCCGATGAAGTATCTTTTACACCTACGCAAACACCGACTTGCTTTTCTGTTAGTTCCGAAAGCAATTGTTTTTCGACTTTAATAATTCTACCTAGTGCATCCGGGATAGGGTCCCCGTGAGGATCCTCGGTTGGATTACCCAGAAAATCATCTAATCTATTAATTAATTGCTCCGATTTAATATGTTCCAGTTGTTCGGCTATATCATGAACTTCATCCCAAGAGAAATCAAGTTTATCTACTAGGAATACTTCCCATAAACGATGCTTACGAACAATCATTTTGGCGGCAAGTTTTCCATTAACTGTAAGCGAAACACCTTGGTATTTTTTATAGTTTATCAAATCTTTTTCGGATAGTTTTTTAAGCATATCCGTTACCGATGAAGCTTTGGTCTCCATCATTTCGGCAATAGCATTGGTACTAACTTCAGCTTCAGAAGAAGTGGTTAAATGGTAAATGGCTTTAAGGTAATTTTCTTCTGAGAAGGTCATTTTTTTTGAGGTTCTAAGGTTCTAAGAATCTGAGGTTCTAAGTTATTTAAGAATCTTAGAAAACCTTAGAAACTTAACAACTCAGAACCTTAGTAGCTATTTTTTAACAATAAACAAAGGTATTGAAATTTTATGACGGAGTTTGTCGACTGTCGTGCCAAAAATCAAATCTTTAAAGCCCGTATGTCCATGTGTTCCCATCACCAGAATATCAAAACTTCCTTTATTTACAATGGCTGGGATGATCTTATTTGGTTTTCCGAATCCTAGTTCTGTTTGGATCTTAAATCCTTTATCTGAAAGCATTACTTTGTATTCCAGTAACAATTTTTCATCAATTGTGGTTTCATGATCATCAACATTCTGTCCATACATTAAAGCTCCAACGGTTTCAACAACATGTATCAAAGTATAATTGGCTTCTATACCTCCCAACTCAAAAGCACTGTTGATAGCTGCTTCATCGGCATTTGAGAAATCAACAGAAATAGCAATATTCTTTTTACTATAAGTCTCTTTTACAGAAAAACGCAATGATAAATTATGCGGTGAATGATTTTGAATATTAGATTTTGCCCTTACAATAAATGGTTTTATAACAATATAAAGCAATAGAACTAAAAATGCTATTGCCAAAGGCACAACGGTAATCCAGATTATAAAGGGGTTCTCGGCAGTTTCCAGCCAACCGGTTATTTCATCATAAACCAATTTCCCATTTAACGACACAATAATTAAGGCAATGATCCATGCAGTAACCTGTGTTAATCGACTTATGTGGAATCCTTTCATCTTAGTTTTATCGCTCACAAAATGAATCAACGGAATAATTGCAAAGCCCAATTGTAAACTCAGGATTACCTGACTCAAGATCAACAATTTTCCTGTGACGCTCTCGCCGTAAATTAAGATTACAATAACAGCAGGCACTATTGCAATTAATCGTGTTATGATTCGACGCACCCAAGGCTGGATTCTTAAATTCAGATATCCTTCCATAACAATCTGACCAGCAAGAGTCCCCGTAATTGTAGAACTTTGTCCAGCCGCAATTAAGGCAACTGCAAAAAGGATTGGTGCCCATTTAGTTCCCAAAAGCGGTTCCAAAAACTTATGGGCATCTTGAATCTCGGCGACTTCAAACATGCCATTTCTATGAAAAGTAGCTGCCGCCAAAATTAAAATAGCTGCATTTACAAAAAAAGCAAGATTAAGAGCTATTGTCGAATCGATAAGATTGTATTTCAATGCTTGCTTGATTCCTGCAGTACTTCGATCAAACTTTCTGGTTTGAACCAATGAGGAATGCAAGTATAAATTATGAGGCATTACAGTAGCTCCGATAATACCGATTGCAATATATAAAGCAGCAGAATTTGGCAAAGATGGAATCAATCCGTATAATACTTTATCTAGCTCCGGCTCGGCAAAAATCATTTCGAAAACAAAAGAGAATCCAATAATTGCAACCAATACAATGATAAAAGCCTCCATTTTTCGAATACCTTTATTTATCAAAAACAATAATAAAAAAGTATCAAGAACAGTAATTAAAACACCTTCGATAAGCGGAATATCAAATAACAAATTAATACCAATCGCCATTCCTAAAACCTCCGCAAGATCACAGGCTGCGATAGCAATTTCGGCAAGGAAGTATAAAATATAGTTGATCGGTTTAGAGTACGTTTCTCGTGAAGCTTGCGCCAAATCACGCTGCGTTACGATTCCTAAACGGGCACTTAAACTTTGTAACAACAAAGCCATTAAGTTACTCATTAACAAAACCCAAAGTAAGGCATACCCAAACTGACTTCCACCAGCAATATCAGTCGCCCAGTTTCCTGGATCCATATATCCTACACTTACTAAATATGCAGGACCAAAAAATGCTAATATCTTTCTAAAAACCGATGATTTATTTTGCGTATGAACCGACTGGTTAACTTCTTCTAGAGATTTACTCATTTCATAAAAAATTATTAAAGCAAATATATATAAAAATTGTATTGCTCAAATATTTTTTTTAGCCTTGTCTAAATGTTAAATGCTTTTATAAACAATTCGGGCACAATCCCGAAAGAGTAAAGTTCACATCGTTTACCTTATAATTACGAGGAATTATGTAACTCGGCTGCACATTCTCCATGCAAGTAACCTTAAGGCATTTCTCACAACTAAAATGTACGTGATTATGAATATGCACATGATTTGCATGATGGCATTTGGCATATTTAATGGTTCCATCAAGGTTAACAATTTTATGAATCACATCTTCATTAACCAATCGATCCAAAATCCTGTAAATAGTAACACGATCACATAAATCTGCAGTTAGTTTATGAATCTCCGAATGAGATAATGCCGAGTCTGAATTGGTAATTAAATCTAAGATGGCTCCTTTGGCCGCTGTATTACGGGTAACTTTCATATGTAAAATATTAACGCAACATTGTTGCATTTAAAATAAATTTCTATATTTGCAACAATATTGCATTAAGCAAATATACAAGAAATGAAAACAAAAACAACTTTTAATTGGGACTTTTTAGGGATTTCAAGCGCAACTATATGCCTGATACACTGCCTTGTCTTCCCTGTACTTACAATCATTCCTTTAGGCATAAGCCACAACCCATTAATTGATTTACTATTTGCATCTGTAGGTTTCTTTGCAGTTATAAAAATAATAAAGAAATCCGATCTATTGATAAGTAGTATTCTGATTTTGTCTTTGACACTGATTATTATAAGCATCCTAATAGAAATTATAGTAGACATTCACACCTACCTAATCTTTATTGGAGGAATCGGAATGATAACCGGTCATTATTTAAACTACAGATCTCATAAAAAAACACAACAATGAAAAAACTACCTGTAACAGTATTAAGCGGATTCCTTGGAGCTGGAAAAACAACCTTGCTCAACCATATTCTTCACAATAAAGAGGGATTGAAAGTTGCTGTAATCGTAAATGATATGAGCGAAGTAAATATTGATGCTCAACTTGTGAAGAACGAGCATGCTTTATCACGTACCGAAGAAAAATTAGTCGAGATGAGTAATGGTTGTATTTGTTGCACTTTGCGAGAAGATTTAATGATCGAAGTAGAAAAACTCGCAAGGGAAAATCGTTTTGACTATTTACTTATCGAAAGCACCGGTATTAGTGAACCCATTCCTGTTGCACAGACTTTCTCATTTGTAAATGAGGATGAAAACATAGATTTATCAAGATTTAGTTATGTTGATACGATGGTTACTGTTGTAGATAGCTTTAACTTTTTCAAGGACTTTGGTTCTGCCGAAACTCTCGTAGACCGAAATGTATCGGATATAGAAAATGACAACCGCACTATCGTAAATCTTTTGGTCGATCAAATAGAATTTGCCAATGTTATTATTCTAAACAAAACCGATTTAATAACTCCTGAATCACTAGAAATACTAAAAGCATCTATTCAAAAACTAAATCCCGTTGCCAAAATACTTACTTCGATTTTAGGAAAAGTAAATCCATCAGAGATTATAAATACTGGATTATTCAACTTTGAAGAAGCAGAAGCTTCAGCGGGATGGATAAGAGAATTAGAAGGAATTCATACACCCGAAACCGAAGAATATGGAATCAGTTCTTTTGTATTTCGAGATGCGAAACCTTTTCATCCGCAACGATTTTGGAATTTTATCAAGTCCGATTTTCCCACAAATATTATACGAAGTAAAGGATTATTGTGGATGGCATCTCGTCCTGAGCAAGCAATAAACTGGAGTCAGGCAGGTGGATCAATGAAAGCAGAAGGCGCTGGTGTCTGGTGGGCAAGTATGCCGCTTGGCGAACGCATGACGTTTAACAATTTTATTGAATTTCAGGATATAATCGAAGAACGCTGGACTGCCGATTTTGGTGACCGACTTAATGAGATTGTTTTTATAGGTCAAAAATTAAATGAAACCGAAATCCTGGAAGAACTAAAAAAATGTCTTTGTACTCCAGATGAAATTATAGATTTTCAAGATGGTTTTTTTCCAAACAAAGACCCTTTCCCTATTCCAAGAGTATTTTCATAAAAACTAAACATAAAACTATGATAGACAATAATAAATATGATGTTATAATAATTGGTGGAAGCTACGCAGGATTTTCTGCTGCAATGGCATTAGGTCGCTCTTTGCGAAAAGTATTAATAATCGATAGCGGAAAACCCTGCAATCAACAAACTCCATATTCCCACAATTTTATAACCCTAGATGGCAAAAAGCCTTCGGATATTAATGCTAAAGCAAAAAAACAAGTCTTAAAATATCCAACAATAACTTTCATAAATGCAAAGGCAACTAAAGCTATAAAAAATGAAACAACTTTTGAAATAAAAATCGACAAAGGGGAAACATTTTCTGCTCGAAAATTACTTTTCGCAACAGGTTTAAAAGACATATTTCCAGGAATAAATGGGTTTGCAGAATGCTGGGGAGTTTCAATATTACATTGCCCATACTGCCACGGATATGAGGTTAAAAATGAAAAAACCGGCATTATTGCAAACGGGCCTATTGGATTTGAATTCGCCAAAATGATTTCCAACTGGACAAAAGACCTAACTTTATTTACAAATGGAGAAACAACCCTGACAGATGAACAAAGCAAAATTCTAAGAAAAAACAATGTCACTATTGTAGAAAGCGAAATCGATTATTTTCTCCATAACGAAGGAAAGCTAATGAATATAGTTTTTAAAGATGGATCAAAAACTGCAATTAAAGTTATTTATGCCAAACCTCCTTTTGAACAACATTCCACTTTACCGCAAGAACTAGGTTGTGAACTAACGGAACAGAATTTAATAAAAGTCGATACTTTCCAAAAATCAACTATCCCGGGAATTTATGCTGCTGGTGACAACAGTACATTCGGTCGTTCCCTGGCTCTAGCAGTTTCATCAGGCTCAATCGCTGGTGCCTTTATTAACAAAGAGCTTATAGAAGAAGATTTTCATTAAATATAGTTAAAGTAGCATTTTTAGATTATTGTTTTTTATAACCCCAATTGTTTTGGTTTGCGATTGGGGCATTAAGCGGTTCATTATTAACGATGAGCCGTTTTCTTTAATGTAAAATGATATTTTTCTACATGATAATTTTGTTTGTCAAATATAATTTTTAGATTTGTCTAAAATATAATTTAAATAATATGAAATATTTATTTTCGATACTATTGTTTTCAATCTTACAAACCTCATTTTCACAGAATACCTCCTCTATCTCAGGAAAAGTATCGATTGAAAACCAAGAAAACCAACAAGCAAGTGTTCAATTATTAAAAAACAGTTACAAAACCCAAACCGATAGTTTAGGCTATTACAAATTAGAGAACATCCCACAAGGCAATTATAAAATTCAAATTTCATTGCTTGGATTTCAAACGATAACCAAGAACATTTCTATCAAAGAAAATCAACCGTTACTTTTAGATTTTAAACTATCAAATGATGAAAATGAACTAAATGAAGTGGTAATTTCAGGAACTCTAAAAGCCGTAAAAAGGTTAGAAAGCGCTGTTCCTGTTGAAGTTTATTCGCCTGTTTTCTTCAAAAAAAACCCAACAGCCAACATATATGAAGCTTTGCAAAACGTAAATGGAGTCCGACCTCAACTTAACTGTGGCGTTTGTAACACTGGAGACATTCATATAAATGGTCTCGAAGGTCCATACACAGCCGTAATGATCGACGGAATGCCTATCGTAAGTAGTTTATCGACTGTTTATGGATTATCTGGAATTCCCAATTCACTTGTTGAAAGAATCGAAATTGTAAAAGGGCCCGCATCTTCTTTATACGGAAGTGAAGCAGTTGGAGGTTTAATAAATATTATTACCAAAAGCGCAGCCAACGCACCCACTTTCTCTGCTGATGTTTTTACCACAACTTGGCTAGAAACAAATGTAGATTTAGGAGTAAAATTCAATGCTGGTAAAAAAGCAACTGCATTATTAGGCGTTAACTATTTCAGCTATAACCAAAGAATTGACAATGATAATGATGGCTTTACAGATGTTACGCTACAAGATCGGATTTCGGTATTCCAAAAATGGACTTTTAAAAGAAAAGAAAACAGAATTTTTACCCTTGCTGGACGCGGAATGTATGAAGATCGTTGGGGTGGCGATGTACGCTGGGAGAAAAAATACCGAGGTGGTGACGAAATTTACGGCGAAAGCATTTATACGAAACGTGGAGAACTTATAGGAAGTTATCAATTACCAACAGATGAAAAACTGATATTTTCCTTCTCAGGAAATGTACATTATCAGGACAGTCGTTATGGAACTACCTCTTATATTGCCAATCAAAAAATAGGTTTTGCTCAACTTACATGGGATAAGAAAATCCGAAGTAATGATTTACTTGCCGGAATTGCTTCCCGTTACACCTATTACGATGATAATACAACCGCAACCTCATCACAAGGACAAAACAATCCAGAAAAAACATGGCTACCCGGTATTTTCTTGCAGGACGAAATAACATTCAGCGAAAAACATAAAATACTTTTAGGGCTTCGATACGATTACAACTCAGTTCACGGAAATATTATCACACCAAGATTTGCCTATAAATTAAAATTCAACGACAACAATATCCTACGCTTTAACGCCGGAACGGGTTATAGAGTAGTCAATTTATTTACAGAAGACCACGCAGCTTTAACAGGTTCAAGAGAAGTGGTTATTGCGAATAATCTAAATCCAGAAAAATCGGTCAATGCCAATTTAAACTACATCAAAAAAATATATTTTTCAAGTGGAACATTTATCGGTATTGAAACTACAGCATTTCACACACGCTTTAGCAATAAGATAATTTCGGATTATATAACCGACCCAAACAAAATCATTTACGATAATATTAATGGTTATGCGGTAAGTCAGGGAATTAGCACAAACATTGATGTGAACTTCAATAACGGATTAAAATTAATTACCGGCGCAACGATTATGGATGTTTCCAATGTAGAAGACGGAGTTCGAGAAAGACCATATCTAACTGAGAAATTCACAGCAACATGGAGTATCTCATATAAAATCAATCCTATTGATTTGGCTATCGATTATACTGGAAATTTATACAGCCCGATGAAACTACCATTATTAAGCGATACCGACCCAAGAAGCCCAAACTCGCCTTGGTATAGTCTACAAAATATACAGTTTACTTATAGTGGTTGGAAAAATTTCGAATTATATGCCGGAATAAAGAACCTACTCAACTTTACACCAAAGCGAAACAATCCATTCCTTATTTCGAGAACCAATGACCCATTTGATAAGAACGTGCAATACGACCCAAACGGAAAAGTACTCGTAACACCTAGCAATCCATACGGGTTAACATTCGACACTACTTATGTTTATGGACCAAATCAAGGAATACGCGGTTTTTTCGGATTACGATATAACCTGAGATAAGAATAATCTATACCACAGATTAAAGAAGTTGGTCACGAAAAAAGAACGCGGATAACATGGATTTACAAAAATAAAGACGCAGATAAAAACAGATTTCAAAAACATTAAAAAAAACATGTTATCTGTATTCCTTTTTAAGCCACAGATTATAAAGATTAAAAGGATTTCAAACCTTTGTGCCCTTTGCGGTTAATATCGCTAGCAAAAAAACAACCCAAATGAAAAAACTAATTCTAATTATTTTCTTTCTGATAATATCCAATGGATTTGCTCAACTACACTCCTATTCGTTTGAGCAAATAGATAGTTTACAGCAAATCCAAAAACGAAAAGTCATTGTTTTTATTCATACAGATTGGTGTAAATATTGTCAGGCTATGAAAAATTCGACTTTCAAGAACAAAACAATAATAACGCAACTCAACGCCGAGTTTTATTTTATTGATTTTAATGCCGAAGAAAAAAGAACAATCCGTTTTAACAATCAAACATTCAACTATAAACCAACCGGAAATACTAATGGAGTAAATGAATTGGCAATTGCACTAGGAACTATAAACAATCAAATAACTTACCCAATTGTTTGTGTTATAAATCCAGAAAACGAAATCATTTTTCAAGATACAAGTTATCGCAATGCAAAAGACTTTGAAGTGATCTTCGCTAAACTAAAAGATTGAGTTTTTACTCTATTTCATACAACCACAATATTGTCAGACTGAGAAGTCGAAGTCGAATCCACAATGCAATTCAACTATTCTAAATTATATCCTTGATTAAACTCAACGAATTAAAATTGCCTATTTTTGATAAAAATAGTTTTCCAAAAACATGAAACATTTCGATTACATTTTCACTGGAACTGGTTTATCAGCAATGATGACCGTTTATAAAATGGTATTATCCGGAAAGTTTACAAAAAAGTCTATTTTGCTAATTGATGAAAATCCCAAGAAAACCAATGATAGAACTTGGTGTTTTTGGGCAGAAGAAGAAACAATCTGGGAGAGTATTATTTCAAAAAAATGGGATTTGGCATTATTTGTAAATGATAATTATAATCGTGATTTAGAGTTAAAGCCATATCAATACAATCAAATTCGTAGTTTGGATTTTTACAACTCTGTTTTTGATTTAATTGTACAACAAGAAAACATCACTTTCTTAAACGATAAAGTAACCGACATTAACGAACTCGATACACATGTTTTTGTTGCAACTTCTACCAATACTTTTACTTGCAACCACCTTTTAAACAGCATTTATAATAAAGCATTGGTCGAAAGCCAAAACAAATACCCTGTTTTACAACAGCATTTTATCGGTTGGTTTATAAAAAGTTCCCAACCCATTTTTAATCCGGAACAAGTTACATTCATGGATTTTTCGGTTGCCCAAAAAGGCAACACCCGTTTTATGTATCTTTTACCAACTTCCAAAAATGAAGCTTTAATAGAATATACTTTGTTTTCACATTCACTTTTAGAAAAACAAGAATACGAATTAGAGATTAAAAATTACATTCATAATTTAGGCATTGGTGATTATGAAATAATCGAAAAAGAACAAGGAAGTATCCCGATGACGTGCTTTCCTTTCTGGAAAAGAAATACCAAACGTGTACTGAATATTGGTACGGCAGGCGGTTGGACAAAAGCAAGTACGGGATATACTTTTAAAAAAACAGATAAAAAATCAACACAATTAATCGCGTTCCTTCAAAGAGATAATAATTCTTCGACTCCGATCGAGATGAAATCGTTTCATAAAAAAAGTCGATTTTGGTTTTATGATTTGCTTTTATTGGATATTCTCAACAGGAATAATGAACTTGGAAGTCGCATTTTTTCTGGCATGTTTCAAAAGGGAAATCCTGCATTGATTTTTAAGTTCTTAGATGAAGAGACCAATTTTATTGAAGATGTTAAAGTTATTTTAAAATGTCCTAAAGCACCATTTATAAAATCGTTATTTAGAGTGATTTTTCTTTCAAATAAGCTTTGATTTTAAATCTTAACTATTGAAAAAAAATATTTTAAGCTTTAGCTTTCTTATTACCATTTTATCATTTGGTCAAGTATCCAAAAACAAAGCACAAGATATAATTATTAAACGATCCTTAGATAGTTGTGCTTATAAATACAACTTCGGATAACTCTTGAATTATTTGTTGTCTTATTAAACTATCATCTTCTCTGTTAAGATTACTTCGAAGTCGAGATACTTTGACTTGAATCCTGACTTTATTAGGTTATTTATTATTGAGAAAAGCAGCATATACATTGAAAAATTGGGCTTATTCTAAAAATAAAAAAGCAGATTATCACTATAAATCCCTTTTTGATAATATAGTTTGTCTGAACAAGAATGTCTTATTGTTTTCTTATAAGGTTTTATTGTGGCAGTTGGGAAGACTCAGTGATGCCTAGCTTTGTAGATTCTAAATAATGGTGAACTTATTATTGAAGAAATCAATGGTTTACTCACTAACAATAGCTCACAAACCAAAGTAAAGAGAAAAAATGAGTAAGAAAATCTACAACAATAATGTAGATCTATTGTAATCGTTCATTCACGATAATGAATTAATTGGCAAATTATGGGAGTTCGCAAGCACTTAAACTTTGATATAGAAACAAAAGCAATAAGTAAAATTTGTAAAGCACTTGGACATCCAACGCGAATACAGATTATTACCCTCCTATGGAAAAGGAACAACAGAACTTGTGGCGAAATCGTTGAGTTAATTCCGCTGGCTCAATCAACAATATCTAAACATTTATTAGAATTGAAGAAAGCAAATATTGTAATTGTAACAAATGAAGGAAAAAAAACAATTTATTCTATTGATATAAACGAAATACAACTGCTTAAAAAATATCTGACTAGTTATCTATTATCCTTTGGATTTCCTGAACAAAATAAGACTACGGTTTTAGAAACCAGACGTATAATAAAAAGCAAAAAAAGCCATTTTAAACAATATAATTATCAATTTCCTGATAAAATAATAAAACGGGCAATTTAAAATCCCAGATTCTCCCCTTGTTGAAAAGACGTAAAGTAGAAGAAAATTTAAAGAAAACTATAGTATTGTGTTAGATTTAAAAACAAACTTCAAACTATTGCAAAAACTTTATCCAAGAATTAAATTTCTTGTTTTTAAACTTTGTAACTTTACAATTAAGAGTAATGTGCATTTAATGTAATCGTTCAATTACGATAATAAATTAATTGACAAATTATGGGAACTACAAAACGCTTAAATTTTGATATAGAGACAAAAATAATAGGGGAAATTTGCAAAGCACTTGGACATCCTACACGAATGCAGATTATGACCCTTCTATGGAAAAAAAACAACAGAACTTGTGGTGAAATTGTTGAATTAATTCCATTGGCACAATCAACAATATCTAAACATTTATTGGAATTAAAAAAAGGAAATCTAGTAAATATAAAAATTGACGGAAAAAAGACAATTTACTCTATTCAAGTTGACAACATACAAATACTTAAAAAATATTTGGCCAGTTACCTTTCAACCATTGAAGTTCCGGAACAAAATAAGGCTACCGTTTTAACAACTAAACATAAAACAGGGAGCATAAATAACCGCTTCAAGCAATACAATTATCAGTTTCCAGATAAAAACACCAAAGAGCCACTTTAGATATTTCGAATTCTTATCTGCCGAAAAGCCACAAACTAGAGGGATACTTTCAAGGCTGTATACTATACTGTTTGATTTAAAATCTTATAACAAACTATAACAAAACTTTATAGTGGAATTAAAGTTCTTGTTTTTAAACTTTGTAACTTTGCAACTCGAAAAGTTAAATTAAAAAAATAAAAATATGTATCCAGAAGAAATGGTAAAACCAATGCAAGCTGAATTAACAGTTGCAGGTTTTCAAGATTTACATAGTGCCGCAGAAGTTGATAACGCAATAAAATCAGAAGGAACAACATTAGTAGTTGTAAACTCTGTATGTGGTTGCGCAGCAAGAAATGCACGTCCAGGAGCAAAAATGAGTTTAGATGGTGCTAAAAAACCAGACCACTTAATCACTGTTTTTGCAGGTGTTGACAAAGAAGCTGTAGATGCTGCAAGACAACATATGTTTCCTTTCCCTCCATCTTCGCCAAGTATGGCGTTGTTCAAAAACGGAGAATTAGTTCACATGTTAGAGCGTCACCATATCGAAGGTCGCCCAGCAGAATTAATTGCTGAAAATTTACAAGACGCGTTTAACGAGTTCTGTTAAGGAAATAAGGTTCTGAAGTGCTAAGACACAAAGGTTCAAAGATTACAAAGGCTGTCCTATAAAGGCAGCCTTTTTTATTTTAATTTTCTTTTACAAATCTTTTACAATTGCATCACGAAGATACAGATGCGGTGCGTCTCTACAGAAAACCTTTGATCCTTATGAACTTCCATTCTTAGAACCTCAGAACCTTTGCAACTTAGAACCTTTTTCCCTACCTTTGCACCTCAAAATAATTTCTCAACTTAAAACTGTTTATAGCATGCAACTGTATAACACTTTGAGCGCAGAAGAAAGAGCCATCATGATTGATGATGCCGGAAAACAACGTCTTACGCTGTCTTTCTATGCTTATGCGCAAATCACAGACCCAACTCAATTTCGTAACGATTTATTCCTTGCTTGGAACCAACTTGAGGTTTTAGGACGAATATATGTGGCTCAAGAAGGTATCAATGCCCAACTTTCACTTCCTGCCGATAATTTCTACGCTTTTAAAGACACTATCGAAAAATATGATTTCATGAAAGGAATCCGATTGAATATTGCTGTAGAGCATGATGATCATTCTTTCTTGAAACTAACAGTAAAAGTTCGTGATAAAATTGTTGCCGACGGATTAATCGATGAGACTTTTGACGCTACAAATATTGGAATTCACTTAAAAGCTAAGGAATTCAATGATTTACTGGAAGATCCAAATACAATTGTGGTCGACATGAGAAATCATTATGAAAGTGAAATTGGTCATTTTACAAATGCAATAAAACCAGATGTGGATACTTTTAGAGAAAGTTTGCCAATCATCGAAGAGCAACTTGCCGAACATAAACAAGACAAAAAATTATTAATGTATTGCACAGGCGGAATTCGTTGTGAAAAAGCCAGCGCATACTTTAAACATAAAGGTTTCGAAAATGTTTACCAACTTGAAGGCGGAATTATAGAATACACTCGCCAGGTAAAAGCCGAAGGTTTAGAAAGTAAATTCATTGGTAAAAACTTCGTATTCGACCACCGCTTAGGCGAAAGAATCACAGATGATATCGTTTCGCAATGCCATCAATGTGGAAAACCTTGTGATGTACACACCAATTGTGTCAACGAAGGATGTCATTTGCTTTTTATTCAATGTGAAGAATGTGCGACTGCAATGGAAGGTTGTTGTTCTGCGGAATGTGTTTCTATAATTCATTTACCAGAAGAAGAACAAAAAGCCATTCGTCGTGGAATTACAAACGGAAATAAAATCTTTAAAAAAGGAAAATCAGATGTTCTTACTTTCAAAAACAATCAAGATCCATTGGCTGCTATTCCTAATCTTAGTGATTTAGTAAAATCAAAAAATCTAGCTAAGAAAGAGCCTAAAGTTAAAAAACAATACATTGGAAAAGGAACCCACTTTTTTCCAAAGCCATCAATTGGTCAATTTTTAATTGAAGAAAACGAAATTAAAATTGGCGATACCGTTTTAATCAAAGGTTCAACAACTGGAGAACAAAAATTAGTAATCGAAAAGATGTTTGTTAACGATATCGAGTCAGAAAAAGCCGTTTTGGGCGATACTTGTACTTTCAAATTACCATTTAGAATCAGACTGTCAGATAAAATCTATAAAATTTTAGAATAGTTTATCATGACAACAAATAATAAAATTGAACTTATGGCTCCCGCTGGGAGCTTTGAGTCACTTCAGGCTGCGCTTGATAATGGCGCCGATTCTATCTATTTTGGTGTAGAGCAACTTAATATGCGTGCACGTTCGACGGTGAATTTCACTATGGACGATCTGCAGGAAATTACCAATCGTTGTGAAGCTAAAAATGTACGAAGCTACCTAACTTTGAACACGATTATCTACGATCATGATTTATCTGTCGTAAAGACATTGTTAAACAAAGCCAAAGAAGCTAATATTACAGCCGTAATCGCATCCGATCAAGCTGTAATTGCAATGGCAAGAACCATTGGTATGGAAGTTCACATTTCGACTCAACTCAATGTAACCAATATCGAAACCATAAAATTCTATAGTTTATTTGCTGATACAATGGTTTTAAGTCGTGAATTGAGCTTACGCCAAGTAAAAAGCATCACAGATCAAATTGAGAAAGAACAAATAAAAGGTCCAAACGGAAATTTAGTAGAAATTGAAATTTTCGGTCACGGTGCTTTATGTATGGCGGTTTCAGGTAAATGTTATTTGAGTTTGCATTCGCATAATTCATCAGCAAATCGTGGTGCCTGCAAACAAAACTGCCGCAAAAAATATACTGTTATAGATCAGGAAACCGGATTCGAAATCGAAGTCGATAACGAATACCTCATGTCGCCTAAAGATTTATGTACACTTGATTTCTTAGATCAGGTAATAGATTCCGGAATTCAGGTTTTAAAGATAGAAGGCCGTGGTCGTGCTCCCGAATACGTTGCAACGGTTATTAAAACCTATCGCGAAGCTATTGATTCCTATTATGACAAAACATTCTCTAAAGAAAAGATTTCTATTTGGATGGAAGCTTTAAACACCGTTTACAATCGCGGCTTTTGGTCTGGATACTATTTAGGACAAGAATTAGGAGAATGGAGTGCTATTCCGGGATCGGCAGCAACACAAAAGAAAGTATATGTGGGTAAAGGCACTCATTATTTCCCGAAAGCAAACGTTGCACAATTCAAAATTGAAGCTTACGATATTAAAGTCGGAGACAAAATCCTTGTAACTGGTCCTAGTACAGGAGCTCAGGAAATGATAATCGACGAAATGTTCGTGAATGATATTGTATCTGAAAAAGCAACAAAAGGTGATGATTGCACATTCAAATTACCTTTCAGAATTAGAATGTCTGATAAATTATATAAAATTGTTGAGGCATAATGGTTATCATTACTTTACAAAGAGACAAATGCATTGGCTGTAATTACTGTGTAGAAATGGATCCGGTACATTTTCAAATGTCAAAAAAAGACGGAAAATCAGTATTGATACATTCGCAAAATGCAAAAGGGTTCTATACTTTAAAATCTCCCAATCATACCATTGTAGAAAGCTGTGAATTGGCAGCTAAAGCTTGTCCAGTCAAAATTATTACAGTTAAAGAAACCTAGAACAAATTTGGTTAAACATAAAGAAGTCCATTCTGTAATTTAGAATGGACTTCTCTTTTATTGACGAACTATAACATACGACTGTGTTTAATTTATAATATTCTTTAGTTCCGAACTGCACTTTGCGTACAAGGGCAATTACTTATTCCTCTAAGAAAATCAAGCCCAATAGTCACAACATGTGTTCCTGAATTATAAGCTCCAATCTGATTAAGTGATGCCTGATAGGAATATCCAAAGTAAAAATTAGACTTTTTGAACCCCGCCATTGGACCAACCATCAAAGGCTGAAACATCTGATCATTAAGGAAACGATACGAAACTCCTATCCAGAAATAATCATCATAACGATTGAATTTTCTATACTTAAAATTTAAATCGGTACTAGAACGTTTATCACTTGTAAACTGTTGATAATAAATAGATGGCTCAAATTCAACTCTGTTTTTAGTATCTCCTCTAAAAACATATCCTGTATAAACCTGATAGTTTCTAAGTAGATTAGGCTCAAGGCCATCAAACTTATCAATCTTCTTATCCAAGATATTACCAACATTAATACTCAAATAGAAACCTCTATTGCGGTATAATATACCTACATCAAAATTGTTGTTGGACATATTTCTACCATTAGTAATCCCCGGATCTAAAGCCTCGGGGACACCTGTTCCCGAACTAAATTTATCGATATCAATCTTAAAACTGTTAATATTGTACGAAATACCTAAAGACAAGTATTGTTTGGAATAATAATCTAAAATCAAATGATGCGCAAAGGAAACTTTGACTCCTGTTTGTTTTGTATATCCATTACTATCGTTATAAAGCGAAATCCCTACTCCAGAACGATCCAAAATTCTAAAATCGGCATAAAGCGATTGGTTATCAGGTGCATCTTTTATACCTACCCATTGTGTTAAACCATTGGCACGAATACGAAGATTGTCTCCAATTCCAGCAAATGTTGAAGAAACAACAAATGGATTGTCGGCTAGATATTGTGTGAAAACCGGTAAATTTAGCTCTTGACTATAACCCGAAGTAATAGCCATAAGCAGAAATGATATGATAAGTTTTTTCATTGTATTGTAAATTTTAGATAACAACATTATTTTGTTATTCGCTATCTGTAAAGGGTGAAATGTCCAACAAACTCTCTATTATCTTTATTATCGTTTAGTTTGAATACATACCAATAATCCCCAGAAGATAATTCTTTCCCATTGTATTTTCCATCCCATTTTTGACCGTATTTATAATTACCGATTATACGCCCGTATCGATCAAAAATTGTAAAAGTCAAATTTTTGTATTGTGTCGTGCATCCAGGACCCCATTCGTCATTTATGCCATCTCCGTTTGGAGTAAAATGATTTGGAATACAAACATCTATATATTCAAAATATCTCGAAGCCGTTGTCGTACATCCATTTTGATCTGTTACTGCAACAACATAGTCTCCAGATTTGTAAATAATGATTTTATTAGCAGTGCTGTAAGATTCATTATTAAATGAATATCTATATTGTCCTTCGCCACCAGCAACAGTTGCAACGATTTCATTTAATTCACCATCGGCTAATGTTAGGGTTAATGGTTCGATGTATTCTATAAAGAATTCTCTGGTCGGCTGTATACATCCATCAGTATGTCTAGCTGTTATTGTATGCGTACCAGAAGTAATGTTTGTAAATAAATTACTTGACTGAAAATCTGCGTTATCTAGAGAATAATCGATGTCATTAAGATTTCTAATACTTGGATCTACTGTAATTATAACTGAGTTTGACGGAGTATCATTCAGACAAGAATAACTAACATTCGCAACAGGATTAATAGTTATTCCGTTCGGCATAGATACTTCAATTTCTGTAGCACAACCTAATACATCTTTGATATAAACGTTATGTGAGCCACCCGCAAGATCTATAAAAGTGTATTCATTCCCCGTAATTTCAGTATATGTACCATTTTTGTTATCTAGATTTACACTATAAGGCATAATTCCTCCCAAAATTTCAATTTTGAATGATCCATCTTTTTCTCCAGCACAGAATTCTGGAATTAGGCTATTTCTTAGAAGAGAAGCTGTTAGTAATTGATTAACAGTCAGGTTTAATAGCTGATCGGCTGTACATCCATTATTCTTTTTGGTATAAGTTCCGGAATCCGTATAAGTTTGCCCATCTACATCCCAAACAAAAGATTCACCAAAACAGATATTTTCTATTCTTGTTACTGCTGTTGGTTTTGTACCAATAGTTAAGTTCAATACCTGATCGGCTGTACATCCATTATTATTTTTAGTATAAGTCCCCGAGACAGTATAAGTTTGTCCGTCTAGATCCCAAACAAAAGATTCGCCAAAGCAGATGTTCTCTATTCTTGTTACTTCTGTTGGTTTTGTGCCAACGATTAATTTTAATACCTGATCGGCTGTACATCCATTATTATTTTTAGTATAAGTTCCTGAAGCAACGTAGGTTTGCCCATTTACATCCCAAACAAAGGAATCACCAAAACAGATGTTTTCTGTTGTTGTTACGGTCGTGGGTTTGGTTCCAACAGTTAAGTTCAATACCTGATCGGCTGTACATCCGTTATTGTTTTTGGTGTAAGTTCCAGAATTCGTATAGGTTTGTCCATTTACATCCCAAACAAAAGAATCGCCAAAACAGATATTTTCTATTCTTGTTACTGCTGTTGGTTTTGTGCCAACGGTTAAGTTCAATACCTGATCTGCCGTACATCCGTTATTATTTTTGGTGTAAGTTCCAGAATTCGTATAAGTTTGTCCGTCTACATCCCATACAAAAGATTCGCCAAAGCAGATGTTTTCTGTTGTGGTTACACTTGTTGGTTTGGCTCCAACAGTTAAGTTCAATACCTGATCGGCTGTACATCCATTATTATTTTTGGTATAAGTTCCTGAGGTAATATAAGTTTGCCCGTCTACATCCCAAACAAAGGAATCTCCAAAGCAGATGTTTTCTGTTGTGGTTACACTTGTTGGTTTGGCTCCAACAGTTAAGTTCAATACCTGATCGGCTGTACAACCATTATTGTTTTTGGTATAAGTTCCCGAGACAGTATAAGTTTGTCCGTCTACATCCCAAACAAATGAAGCTCCAAAACAAACACTTTCTGTTGTAATTACTGCTGTTGGTTTGGTTCCAATAGTTAAGTTCAATACCTGATCGGCTGTACAACCATTATTATTTTTGGTATAAGTTCCCGAGACAGTATAAGTTTGTCCGTCTACATCCCAAACAAATGAAGCTCCAAAACAAACACTTTCTGTTGTAATTACTGCTGTTGGTTTGGTTCCAACAGTTAAGTTCAATACCTGATCGGCTGTACAACCACTATTATTTTTGGTATAAGTTCCGGAAGCAATGTAAGTTTGTCCGTCTACATCCCAAACAAAAGATTCGCCAAAGCAGATGTTCTCTATTCTTGTTACTTCTGTTGGTTTTGTGCCAACGATTAATTTTAATACCTGATCGGCCGTACATCCATTATTATTTTTGGTATAAGTTCCGGAAGCAATGTAAGTTTGTCCGTCTACATCCCAAACAAATGAAGCTCCAAAGCAGATATTTTCTATTGTAATTACTGCAGTTGGTTTTGGATTTATAGTTACTATTACTGGCTTAATTATCACACAACCTTGCGCAGAAACACTCTTAATATAATATGTACCAGATGTTGCTACAGCAGTAGGAGTAGTTAATGATATGGTTGCTACAGCATCTGTCCAATAACTCAAAGTTCCTGGAGTGCTTTCAGTATTTACTGTTGTCGAAAGATCTATTGTATTTGGGAAACATACTGTCTCAGGATTATTAATATTTAAAATGGCTACTTTAATAGTTGCTACAGGTAGACCAGTTGAACAACCTCCAGGATTTGTACAATTTATTAATGGAGGTGGATTTAAGTATTTACTACTTCCTGTACTTGTTACCCATGTACCATCATTTGAGACTGGAATAGGGGGAATCGATGTTTGTATTTCTACTCCATCTATATATATTCTTCCTTTAGTTTCTATTTGTGTCACACCTGTTAAATCACAATCTGCTTTTACAATAATTCTTATTGCTGGCTCACGCAAATAGCTTAAATCCCATAGATAGGGAAAATCTGTATAAGTTTCTGCTGAAAGAGAAAATGTGGACGGTGTAATAAAATTTGACTGTTCTGGGTTCACTAATGATGTATGTTCAGGTAAGTCAATAGAACCTTTAACATTGTGGAGTGTTATATGATCAGGGTCTATATTGGATAATCTCAACATAAAAGTAAGGATTTCGCCAGGCTCAACTGTTCCATTGTTATTAGCGTCTTTCATAAGTAGCCAAGTCGCAATTTTTGGAGAACCTATTTTAATATTAGTTTGAACTGTATTGCTGCAAGTTCCATTTGTAAACGTATAGGTTACTGTATATGTATTTTCTAAACTACTACCCGGATTAATTGCTCCGGTATTTTCATCAATACGTAAACCTGTAGGTGCCGCAGTATAAATACCACCAGCTTGACCATTTCTGATTACTAGGATAGCTACTTCTGTTGTTGAATATGAAGATGCTGAATAAGCAATTGATGTAGTAGGTCTTGGATATACAGTCAAATTTAGAATCTGATCGGCCGTACAACCATTATTGTTTTTGGTGTAAGTTCCTGAATCCGTATAAGTTTGTCCATTTACATCCCAAACAAAGGAATCGCCAAAACAGATGTTTTCTGTTGTGGTTACTGCTGTTGGTTTTGTGCCAACAGTTAAATTCAATACCTGATCGGCTGTACATCCATTATTGTTTTTGGTATAAGTTCCTGAAACAATGTAAGTTTGTCCGTCTACATCCCAAACAAAGGGATCGCCAAAACAGATGTTTTCTGTTGTTGTTACAGTTGCTGGTTTTGTACCAACGATTAATTTTAATACCTGATCGGCTGTACATCCATTATTATTTTTAGCATAAGTTCCTGAAGCAATGTAGGTTTGCCCGTCTACATCCCAAACAAAGGAATCGCCAAAACAAACACTTTCTGTTGTAATTACTGCTGTTGGTTTTGTGCTAACAATTAATTCCAATACCTGATCGGCTGTACATCCATTAT
>NZ_JAOZEW010000008.1 GCF_025847235.1 Flavobacterium shii | reverse complement strand
GGCGCTAAGATTTACGCAAAGGTCGCAAAGCTGTGAAATCCTTTTAATCTTTTTAATCTGTGGCAAAAAATTAACCGCAAAGGTCGAAAAGGTTTACGCAAAGGTCACAAAGTTTCTCCTCAATTTTATCATTATAATAAATAAGGCTTTAACCAAAATGACAATATATTTTGGCTAAAGCCTTATTCTTTTTTTATTTAGAATTTGAAACTTACATTCCCCATAAAACGCAATGGAGCTTGAGGAGTAAGACGTACAGACCATGCCTTCTCACTCGTTATATTATCGGCTTTTAAACCAATTCTAAAACGTCCCATGTCATAAAACACAGTTGCATCCAATATGGTGTAAGATGGTATAATTACTTTTCTGGTTGTAGTATTTGTTTGGAAAGAAGAACTACCATAATTACCTCCAAAACCAGCACCAAAACCTTTTAGTTTTCCTTCTTGAAATTTATAACTCATCCATAAGTTTACCATCTTATCCGGACCAGAAAGTGCAGGTCGCAGACCTTCTATTGAGGCATCTGCATGAGTCATTTTGCTATCATTATATGCATAACCGGCAATGATATTGAATCCTGTAAATGGATTAGCAGTAAGTTCTACTTCAAAACCTTTACTTGATTGCGCCCCGTTTTGAATCATGTAGTTTACATCGTTTGGGTCAGTACGAACCATGTCTTTTACTTGAATATCATAATAACTGATGGTACCCACTAGTTTATGATTAAAAAGATCTCCTTTAAGTCCGATTTCCCATTGATTTGCTTCTTCAGGTTTAAAAACATCTCCTGCTGCATCTGTACCTGTTTTATTAGTAAAACTGTTCATATAGTTGCTAAAAACAGATAGCTTATCTTCAAATACTTCATACACAACTCCCAGTTTAGGAGACAATGCAGTTTGTCCATATTTTCCTTTATTCTCGCCTGTTGCCATAGAAGTTACTCCTTCACTCTCAAAACGATCTAAACGTAAACTCACCATCGTTAATAGTTTATCGGTAACATTAAATACATCCGAAGCATAAACAGCATAACTGTTGTCTCCATTATTCTCTGCACGTTTTACACCTGTCGAAGCCAAGTCATCGATTGTGGCTCTGTTAATTTTAGATGTTGCAGACGGATTGGTAAAATCAACTTCCGGACCAGTAATGTGAACTCTGTCAAATGTGTTAGCATTATTATAGTAATCTAAACCAACAACTAATCGGTTTCTGTGCGAACCTATTTTAAAATCCCCAGTAAAGTTTTGTTGGATATCAGTTGCAATAAATGATGTGTATCCTCTCATAACAAGAGCTTTTAAAGTAGTATCAGAAGTTCCGTTTAGAGCAGAGATATATCCATCAATAGAAGTTCTGGAACGGGAAAGGATAGATTGTGAAGTCCATTGTTCGGATATTTTATAATTAAACTGAACAAATATATTCATCATCTCGGTTTCGTAAGCAAGGTCATTACTTCCAAACAACTGTTTGTAAGGGAAGTTCATATCGGCTATACTTTCCGTTTTTTTACTTTTGGTCCAAGGATTAAATCGTAAAACAGAAGTTCCTTTTGCTTTTCCAAATTCTAAATCAAATAACAAAGAAAGTCTGTCATTAATTTGATAAGAAAAACTTGGTGCAAAACTTAAACTTTTGGTGAAACCTATGTCTTGAAAACTTCTTTCGAATGTATTAGCACCGTTAAGGCGAAACAATACCGTTTTATCTGCGTTAACAGGAGTATTGACATCAAAAGTTATTCGATTAAAATCCCAGCTTCCGGCATATAGAGAAACTTCTCCACCAAAACCGTTATAAGGTTTTTTGGTAACACGATTATATAAACCACCATAACTAGATAAATTAGTACCAAATAAGGTTGCCGATGGCCCTTTGATTGCTTCAATGCGTTCTAGATTTGCAGGGTCGATAGAGGAGTAGGAGAAACCTGCAACTCCATTTCTTACCATTGGTTCAGTTTCAAAACCTCTTGATCTAAAAGTAACACGACCTTGATTTGCGATCATCGGGATCCCCGAACCTGGTACGTTCTTGGCTATACTTCCTAAATCTACAGCCATTTGTTCTATAATTAATTCCTTTGGAACTATAGAATATACTTGTGGATTTTCAAGGTTTTTAAGCGGAAGTCTTGCTGAGTATACACTTTCTTTTTTAGAGAATTTGTTTGTATTATTTGCTACTGTTACTTCTTGCAATGCTTGTATGTTTTCTTTTTCCAGTTGGTAATTTGCTGTTGCACTCTGGCCTGTAGTAAGTTCTACAATAATGTCTTTTTGAGCAGCTCCAAGCATTTGGATTCGGATGGTATATTTCCCCGGAATAAGATCCGAAAACGTATAATTTCCATCTTCTGTGGTGAGGGTGTATTTATTATTTTCAACTATAGATACAGAAGCCGATTCAGCTGCCTGTCCATTTATTAAAGTAATGCGACCAGTAATTTTTCCTGATGTTTGTGAATAACAAGATAATGAGCTTATTACAAGAAAAGTAAAAGCAGATATTAGAAATTTCATTAAATATGTTTTAAAATTAGTACGTGGTAAAGCGCGCAAATATAAAAACATTATTTGTATTAAGTCTAAATAAAGTATTGTTTTAGTGTGAAAAATAAAACTTTAACACATAATGAATAATTTCTTTTTGCCACAAATTTCAATAAAACATGGTTAAGATTTTGATAAAGAGCTGAATAGGATTGTTTTTAGAAAAGGAAAGCGGATGATGCGGATTTACAAAAGTAAAGACACGGATTCCGAAACTTCGGGATCTGTGTTTTCGCCTTAGCAAATCTGCGTCATCCGCATTCCTTTTTAATCTTTGTTGTTATGTAGAGAAGGTTATGTTTTTGGCTTTAAAGCTAGTGAATAACACTTGGCGTGCACTACTAATAGTTTCTTCCGTGCGGTAAATGCTACACCAGAACTTTACCAATAATTTATAATTCCCATCGGATATTGCGGTAAAATAGATTTGGGGAGTTCGTGAGTTATTTACCAATGGTTGACTTTCCAGCGCTTCTATTACTATTAAATTAATATCATCCGGTATAATATCGCCAACTACATCAAAGGAAATTTCTACAAGTTTAAAATTATCTGTATAAGTCCAGTTCGTAATGCTTTGAGATAATAAATTACCATTAGGAATGATGATTTCGGCTCCGTTTGGTGCATTGATTTTTGTTGTACGTAATCCCATAGATTTTACACGACCCGATTGCGAACTAATTTCTATTACATCGCCAATTTGTATTGGTTTATCAAATATTAAAATAATACCCGATACAAAGTTGCTTACGATGTTTTGTAATCCAAGTCCAACACCAACACCCAGAGCACCTAATAGAATACTAAGTTTGTCCAATGGCATTCCCGAAGCTGCCACAGCCAGTAGATATCCTCCAATTAATACAACAAGACGAGTAATCAATAATTTGGAATGCTGACGTTTATTGACATTTTCTTCATTCTCATCATCAACTTCACCAAAAAAGTAGGCAACATATTTTTGAAGAAGATGCGCTATCCAGATTATGATAAAAAACAGCATTATATTACCCAGAGTAAATGTTATGCTACCAATAGTATTTGGGTGGTTAAGTATAGTTTTAAAAGAGGAATTTAATGATTCCCAAATATTTAAATTTGATGCAATTACAACAATCCACATATAACTAATCACGAGAATAAAAGGCTTTTTTAGTGTATCGGATAAACTTTCATGATCAAAAATTGTTTCCAAACCTCGCTTTATTCTTGTAGTATATATTTGTAAAAGAATGATTTCCAGAATGATTTTTAATAATACACTTAGTGCAATAATTTGAGTAAGGGCTATAAAAGCTGTTAGACTAAGCATGTTTGAAAGTGATACTCTTCCGAAAAGGTTAAAAAGGATAGCCAGGATATTAAGTCCTAAGAAAATAATACTCGCCCATTTAAAGAAGCCTTTAATATATAATTGCTCTTTTATACTCTTAAGCTGGACTAAGCCATAACGAATTCCTAAAATATTAATTAGGATAAAAGCGCAACGTTGGATTAAGCCAATACCGATAAATAAATCAAGGAAACAAAGTACAGAAAATAATGCTACAAGGAGAAACCAGTTTCGTATGGATTCTTTAGACCAGTTGTCTTTAAATAAAATACTGAGTACCACAAGCAGGATTAATTGTATTAGTTCTATAAACAATGCTGGAGCATATAAATTACTAACTATAGCAATATTAAGACCTATTACCGTTATAGGAAGTATGATACGACTATTAAGGTATTTAAAGTTAAAAAGGGAAAGATTATGATAGTGATTATTAACTTTTAAGTATTTTAAATTGCGGGATATATACCAATATAGTAGTCCCATAAAGAGTACCAAAGAGATTAATCCACCTATACTATAATTTAGATAATAAGTTGCTACACTTTTTTCTATAGCAACTTTTCCCTGGATAGTTTGTGCTAATTGTTTTTTAGCAATAGTATCGTTTGTATTCCATAAAAAAGGATACTCTTTGCCAAGAATGCTTATGCCGGATTTTTCCAGTTTTTTTTCTACAGATAAAAGTGCACTCGATACGGCAATTCTTCTTTGTACTGTAAATCTCTTTTTTGTATTTAGAATCTCACTATTGTGGTTCATAAGACTATCTGTACTTAGATAGGTTTTCTTAAGATTAAGGAATTCTTTATTAAATTGTTTGCGGAGTATAGTATCTTTTAAAAGGGTGATTAAGGCTTTGTCTTTGCGTAGCTCAATAAATCTGCCTTTAATTTTCTCAAGATTTTTGTTGCGTAAATTAATCGCATTATTTTGGTCGGTTAGTTCCTTACTAATCTCTTCCAGAACAATACGATACATTTGTTGGTTACGCACATTGGGATTAGCACCTTGTAAATTTGCAAGAATCAGGTCTAGTTTCTGTTGCGTTCTGTCAATTTCTGAGAATAGGTGATAGGTGCTACCGTCAAAATCAGCGTCATTATAGGCAGTTTGTAATACCTCTCCGGCTTTTTCGATAGCCATAAGATAATCACTATCGGTATTACTGGCATCATCAAATAATTTACCACGACTTTCTGTTTTGGCAGCAGTAGTAGTAGTTTGTGAGTAGGCGAGTGGCGAAAAAAATAATACCGTTAGTAAGGATAATAGACAAATAGATTTTCTTTTGTGAAGCATAATGTAAATCATGTATTTATGGTCCTCAAATTTAGAAAAATAGACCAGTATTACATTTAAAAACGGGAATAGTTTTATGATAGATGTAATTTTTAAGTTTTGTTTAGGAAATAAGGGAGCCATATAAGTTATGTAAGTCCTTAAGAGAAGGGTTTAACTTAAATAACTTATATGGTTAAAAACAAAATTTTATATAAAATACTATTTCTTGAATATTAAAGCCTTATTGTACTCATAATTCATTTTTGCAATTGATAGTACCGATATACCTTGTGGACATTCTGCTTCGCATGCTTCTGTATTAGTACAACTACCAAATCCTTCCATATCCATTTGATTGACCATTGTTAGCACTCTTTTGGATGCCTCAATTTTTCCTTGTGGAAGCAATGCAAGGTGTGTTATTTTTGCACCGACAAATAATGCTGCACTTGAATTTTTGCACGTTGCAACACAGGCACCACAACCAATACAGGCGGCTGCATCAAATGAAGCTTCAACAGTTTCATAGGATATTGGAATACTATTGGCTTCTGGAGCTTGACCGGTTGATGCTCCAATGTAACCACCAGAGGCGATAATAGCATCGAAAGCAGTTCGGTCAATTTTTAAATCACGTAATACAGGAAATGCAGTCGCACGAAAAGGCTCAATATATATGGTATCTCCGTCTTTAAAACTTCTCATATGAAGCTGGCAAGTAGTGGTATGTTTCAATGGTCCATGTGCTCTGCCATTAATCATTATTCCACATTGTCCACAAATACCTTCTCTACAATCATGGTCAAATTCTATAACTCGCTCGTGGAGTTGTACCAATGATTCATTTAAAAGATCGAGCATTTCCAAAAAAGACATATGTTCAGTAACGCCATCTATTTCATAATCTACCATTTCTCCTTTGGAGGATGTATTTAATTGTCGCCATATTTTAAGATATAGTTTCATGATTTTTTTGGATTTAAATTATTTATAGCTTCGTACTGCAAGTTCAACAGATTTAAATGTCAACTGTTCTTTATGTAGCTTAGGCGATTGTTTTTTTCCTTTCCATTCCCAGGCAGACACATAACAAAAATCGGAATCGTTTCGCACGGCTTCTCCATCACTGGTTTGGTATTCTTCTCTAAAGTGTGCTCCGCAGGATTCTTCTCTTTGTAAGGCATCATGACACATAAGTTCTGCCAATTCGATATAATCGGCTATGCGTCCTGCTTTTTCCAATTCGCTATTTAAGGTATCGTCACCAGTTATTAATAGGTCTTTTTCAAAGGATGCTTTTAAGGATTGAATATCGAGAATCGCTTCTTTGAGATTTTCTTTGGTTCTGGATAATCCGCATTTTTCATAAAGCAATCTTCCTATCGTTTTATGGAAATAATCGGCAGAAAGCGTTCCTTTACTTTCCAAGAATCTATTTAGTTGCTCTCTCACAGATTTTTCTGCTTCCGCAAAAGCGGGATGGTCAGTACTAATTTTAGGTGTTTTTAATTCTCCTGCCAGATAATTAGGAATTGTGTAAGGCGCTATATAATAACCATCAACACAGGCTTGTAGTAAGGAATTTGCACCAAGTCTATTGGCTCCATGATCCGAAAAATTAGCTTCTCCAAGAGCAAAAAGCCCGGGAATGGTCGTCATTAATTCATAATCGACCCAGAGTCCACCCATTGTAAAATGTGCTGCTGGAGAGATGAGCATTGGTTCTTTATAGGCATCAATTCCGTTGATTTTTTCATACATGGCAAAGAGGTTGCTATATTTTGCCTCTATATTTTTTTTGCCTTGAGCGGCGATTGCATCAGAGAAGTCAAGATAAACCGCATTTTTCATCGGACCCGCTCCATATCCGGCATCAATTCGTTCTTTGGCCGCACGTGAAGAAATATCTCTGGGAGCAAGATTTCCAAAGGCGGGATAGCGACGCTCGAGATAATAGTCGCGTTCTTCTTCGGGAATGGAATTAGGTTTTCTATCATCACCAACTTTTTTTGGTACCCAGATACGTCCATCATTTCGAAGAGATTCAGACATAAGCGTGAGTTTGGATTGATTTTCTCCATGTTGCGGTAGGCAGGTAGGATGAAACTGAATCCAGCTTACACCTGCCATATAGGCTCCTTTTTTATGTGCTCGCCATATCGCCGAACTATTGCAGCCCATAGCCAATGTAGAGAGGTAATACACTTTTCCATAGCCTCCTGTAGCAAGAACTACCACATCGGCAGCATGGCGTTCCAGAGCTCCCGTTTCCAGATTACGGGCTATTATGCCTTTGGCTTTTCCATCGACCAAGACAAGTTCAAGCATTTCGTGGCGCGTATGCATGGTAACTTTCCCCGTGTTAACTTGTCGGAGAAGTGATTGATATGCTCCTAATAAAAGCTGCTGACCCGTTTGCCCACGAGCATAAAAAGTTCTGGATACTTGTACACCACCAAAAGACCTGTTATTAAGATAGCCACCATATTCTCTCGCAAATGGCACTCCCTGAGCAACAGATTGATCGATTAAACTAGCAGAACATTCGGCTAGTCGATATACATTAGCCTCGCGAGATCTAAAATCACCTCCTTTTATGGTATCGTAGAACATTCTAAAAATGCTGTCTCCATCATTTTTATAGTTTTTGGCTGCATTTACACCTCCTTGTGCCGCTACAGAGTGTGCTCTCCTTGCTGAATCCTGAAAACAAAATGATTGTACATTATATCCCTGCTCTGCCAATGATGCAGCGCATGAAGCTCCTGCAAGTCCTGTTCCCACAACAATAACATGTAGTTTTTTTCTATTAGCAGGATTTACAAGTTTTGCTTTAGCTTTATAATTATTCCATTTATCGGCCAAAAGACCTTCTGGTATTTTTGAATCTAACATTTTCATATTATTTAAAATGAATATAAAGCGGAATCGCCATGAAGCCTGCTGTGATGATTAGGGTATATCCCCATCCGAATATTTTTATGGCTTTTACATATTTTGGATGATAAAGACCAAGTGTTCTTGATGCACTAAAAAAGCCATGTAAAAGATGGAATCCTAATGCTATAAAAGAGATTTCATATAATATTACATACCACAATTGCGAATAGGATTGTACAACAACCTCGTATAGATCTTTGTGACCAGCTGCATCGACAGGAAGATTGGTAAATTTATAAGTATACCAGAAATCCTTAAAGTGAATTATAAGGAATATAAGCAATATAGTTCCCAGGATTCCCATATTACGGCTGTTCCATGCACTGGAAAAATTTCTTTTATCGTAATGATAATTTTTTCCATTTGCAGTATTGTTTTTGGTGGTTATAATTAGGGCATAAACGGCATGACCTATTAATGATAAGTAAAGTACCCAGGAGATAATCTTGATAAGTATATTACCGGACAATGCATTGGAATACCAATTGAATTGTTCTCTTGCCTGGTCTTCGGGTAAAAAAAGTTGTAAGTTGCCCAATAGATGTATCACTAGAAAAAAGCACAGAAAAAGTCCTGTGAAGGCAATGATAAGCTTGTTTTTTAAAGTAGTTGATTTCATTGTTAGCATTTGGTTTTTAAGAAACCCTAATTTAACATAATTACGTGAATTTCACCTACAAAAACGGAAATAAAAAATAAGTAAAATAGAAGACTAATTTCTAATTAAAGATTTTTTGCACTATAAAATGAAACCGATGTGGTATAATCAGGCGGCTATTTTTATTAGGAGTAATGTTAAATAATGAACGAAAGATGCAAAATAATCCTTTTAGGGAATTAATTATAACATATAGTTATATTCTATGATTGTAAGGATAGGGGACAAAAAGGTATAATATGTAATATTGCTAGATAAACAATTGCTTTTAACCTTTTAGGATTTTAAGTTTTTGTTTAACGCCCCAAATTAATTTTAACAACTAATCTGTTTTATTGTGAAATTTCAATAAAATAGATTGTCTTGTTTCTATAAATAACTATTGATTATTATGTTCATAAACCTTACCAATGACAATGTCGAATTTCACTATAAATCAAAACGATGGAAATATGCTATTGATGAGATAGTGGAGTTAGGAATACTAAAAAAGAAGAAGAAATATCTTCTTGAAAATGGCGCTTTTATTATAGTTACAGTTTTTGCCTACTACTGTATGCTTTTCTCGAACCTCATAGAATTGCATTATATACTTCCCACAATACTATTTTATGCTGTAATCATTATCTTAAGATTTCATGATTCTTCCGAATTTGAATATTATGTTATTGTGAGGGATATTTATAAAAAAGAGATCAAAATTAAAATCAAAGCTTTAGACAAGCGTACAATCAGTAAACAAATTGATCAGTACTTAAGTCTGAAATTCAATCTAATAGTACATAAAAGTGCATAACCTTTTTAAATTTAGTAGATGTTTTTGTTAGAAATCTCAAATTACGATTTAGCTTTTATATGTGTTGCTATAATTTATGGTTACAATATTACAAATAAAAAAAAATAGTGATAAACTACATTTGCCAATTACTTATGGAATCTAAACATTATAATTAAAATGTATAGATGTAATACTAAAATTATTAGGGGTTTGTTATGTTATAGATCCCCCAAGAAAATATATGGCCCCTTCTATAAAAAATCAGATCAAAAGCATAAGAGAGTTGAAAAATTATACTCAAGAATACATGGCAAATCAACTAGGAGTAACACAAGCAGGCTATAGTAAAATTGAAAAAGGAAAAACCGTTCTCACTTATGTGAAATTAGTAGAGATCGCAAATATTTTAGAGGTTAGTGTAGAAGATGTTATAAGTTTTGATAGTCAAAAATATTTTAATAAAATAAACAGAAATAATAATGGGAACATTTTAAGTAGTACAGATAATAATAGTACAGCTTTAAAAAAACTTTATGAAGATAAAATTATGCTTTTGGAAAAACTATTGGAAAGAACAGAAGTTGAACTTAACCGGTATAAAGAAAAGTTTGGTGAAGTTTGAATGATTTATATTTCTTAAAATTAATCTATGATTAAGAAGTTATTTATTTTGTATTACTTAAAATATATTATTTTAGTGCCATAAATTATTCTGAATCTAATTATTTAGAATATTGAAGTTTAATTAATAAGATATTTTGATGAAATTTTTTTTTGTAATTATCGTTTTTAGTGTTTTTAATTTTTTTGGTAATGCTCAGCAGGTTGTACCTTTTACTGTTTCCACAGGTGGACATATGATGATTAATGCGGAGATTGATGGTGTAAAAGGAAAATTTATTTTCGATACAGGCGCGGGACTCAACCTTGTAACAAAAAACTATTTTGACAAGCTAAAAGGAACAACTACCGATAACACTTTTTTTACAGGTTTTAGAGCTACAGGAGATCGTATCGATTTACAACTTTACAGCGCAAAGGAATTAATCATAGGCTCATTTAAATATAGTAATCCTGGGATTACCTATCTGGATCTTAACTGGGGAGATATTGATGGGATTTTATCACTTAAAAATTTTGAAGATGCTATAGTTACACTGGATTACAATAAAAATGTTTTGGTAATAGAGAATAAAAAAGACTTTGCATCTATTAAGAAATCAGCAAAAGCTATAATTCCTATCCAGATTACTAATACCAGAGGAGTTTCATTGGGAATATCTTGTTATGCAATGATTAATGGGATACAAAAAGCGCAGCTTGTTTTGGACAGTGGTGCAGGAAAAGACGTTTATAGGGTAAATTCACGTTACATGCCTGTATTGAATATTGACCCTAAAGACACCTTAAAAGTAGAGAAAATAGTCAGGAAAAGCGAAATGAAGGAAGGACATGAAAACGTAATGTATAAAGCTGAATTAGGTAGTATTGCAATTGCTAATACTGATAAAGTTGCAGTTAAAAATGTTAAAACACAGTTTGTCGATGGTTTGATTTACGACGGAATTGTACCTATCGACTGGCTTGGAAAAAAAATAACGATCAGTGTTCCTACAAGCGAAATTATTGTATCGGAATTTTAATCCTGCTAAATAAGAAACCTCGAGTATTAATAATAAAACCTCCAGAGTCATATGATTTTGGAGGTCTTTATGGGATCTGTTATAATAAAAGAAAGTGCCTTTTTTAGCAATAGTTATTTAAAAAATAATTTTATTGGTATAATCCAGTCCTTCAGCAGTTAGAACATTAACTAGTAAAACCTGATTAATAGGAGGTAGGTTTTCTATGTTTGCGATGGTTCCGTTTACATTTTTTGTTTCATAAATTAATTTTCCTGAGATATCGTAAATTTTTATTTGTTTGATATCAGAAACACCGGAATTAACTACGATATGTTGGCTGTCATTTTTATAAACAATACAATTTTCAGGATTTCCAGTTTTTGGAATATTCAGCGTTTTGTTAGTGTACCTAAGGACAAAACGATCATTAAAAGTTCCTTCTATTGTTGTAAAGGTATAATCGGATACTCTGAGATCATGGATAATGTTGAGTACTTTATCTTCGAGATAAATAGCCTTGTTACTCATTAAGCCATCCAGATTATCGATACCTATTTTTAAATCTCCTATTAATGTTGTTTTATAACCTAAAGGAACAATATCTTCATTATTAAACGGTAATGCGCGACCTTGTATGCTTAATTCCCTGGTATCTGCAATAGAGTAGAAAGAAACATAATTTCCACCAAAGAAATCTCCATCATATCCCCAGTCAATCTCATTTGTTGCATTTTCAATATAACCAATGAGAGTTTGGTTAAAAGCACCTTCATTATTTGTAAGATTCAACCAAATACGGTTTTTTTCTGCGGTTGCTCCATCCTCTGCAGAATTAGCTTTATTGGGTTTAAAAAATAGATGGTTGAAATTATTCACACGCATAGCGTTGCTAAAAGTTATTGTAGCCGCACCATTGGAAATTCCTCTTACAAGAAAAGATTGTCCAGACGCAAAGTATTTCGTTGGCGTTTTAGTTATAAGAGTGGTATTATCCATCTTGTTTGCAGTTCGTATAGCACCAGTAAAATTATAAGCAGCATAATCGGAAGCGGTATAATTTCCAGTAGCACTTATTGGAGAATTATGCGTCCATAAGTATGCAGTACCATCAAGTTTTGTATTGTTTAATAATAAAAACTGTTCAATATCGATTGCAGAGGGATAAGGATTTCCGACTAAATTCCATTTATCTTCTGCAGTACTTCCCATAATATTATAATTGATGGTTCCATTATTTGGTTTACCTATAAAGATGCCATCTTCATAAGGAACAACTTCTGAGGGATCCCACGAAAAAGTATATGGCGCCCTGATGATATATCCTTTCCCGGGAATCATAATTTCTGTACCATTCATGTTTACGTCCCATGACTGGGTTATAGCATTCCAGGAATGGTATTTATCGGGTAAGGTATTGGGAACTAGGTTATTTAATGTGAAGTTGGAATCGTAGGTTACTGGAGATGACCAGTAAGTATAATCGAACCGGTACATGGGTTGCGTATGGCGATGGATAGAAATATTTCCAGAATTATTCTTAACGCTATATTGCTGAACAAGACTTGCATTGTTATTGATAATTACTGTACCATTATTTTCCAATTGATTATAAACATTTACATAATCAGTATTTATTGCGTTTCCAACAGTCAATTTTTTTCCAGCATTTACCTGGCAAGAACAAGCTGTAAAACTACCATTGGTTGTTGTATTATAATCTCCGTTGATAATTGCTTTTTTGCAGCCTTGCGGATCACCATTGGACCATGCTGAGCCATTCCAGGTTGTTTCTAGTGTTGCTTGACATGCGTATTGCTCGTAACTGATTCGTACTAAACCAGGAGCACCATTTCCTCCCGTATAAAATTGTTGAGCTAGGAGTAAACCTCTTCCAGCACCACTTCCGCCGCCGCCATAATTACTTCCGGGATTACCATTGAAACCTCCTAATAGGCTAAGTAAACCCCCATCGGTACCAGTTCCTCCAGTTCCTCCATTATCTACCCTTGCAGCTCCAGCGGTAGTTTCTACAGCATTGTTACCAGCGCCAATGCTTCCGGCACCACCACCGCCAGCACCAGAGCGGTAGGCTAAAGCAATTATAATTGTATAAGATGATCTGGGGCTCCCGTTACCTCCCGAGTATTTCGTTTGTCCTACAGATGCTGAGGCTAGTCCTCCGGGAGCAGCAGTAATTATATTCTCTGTTAAACCAGAACCGCCTTTTGCCATGACAAGCGCTGCATTTCCAAAATAAGAATCTCCTCCATTGGCTGTTGTTCCTGTACCTCCGGATCCTATTGCAATATTATAAGCTTCTCCGGGTGTTACGCATATTAGGGAAGTGGCATATGCTCCACCGCCGCCACCGCCGCCGGTATCGACTGCATTTATAATATTACTCCCTTTTCCGCCTCCGCCCCAGCATTCTACTTTAAGCGAAGTTACCCCAATGGGGACAGTGAATACTTGATTTGTAGTATAGGAGTTCGTAATGACCTGTGATACTACTGTTTTTGGAATTGAAAAAATGAAGATTAGAGTAATGATAAATTTTGTTGTGATGGGAAAAAAAATGTCTTTTCTCATCGTTTTCTTCTTTTCCCGAAGAATAGGTTTTGATGAAAGATTGTAGGGATTTCTCATAAGTTTTTATTGGGGGGTTATCTTGCTAAAATATGAAATAATTCTCGTTTTGAGATTGAATAAGTTAAATTATTGATGGATTTAATGATAAAAAATCGCAAATAATCATTCTTATAAAGGGCTGGATTCGCATTTTTATCTTGTGATTACAAAGGATATCATAGGGTTAAGAATCGTTTTAATAAGTTCGAAAAAACAACTATTGGTTGTGTAAAATGTATACGTAGTGTATAAAAAATACACACTACGTATACACAAAAACAACCCTAATTACCTTAATATCTATTAAAAGCCATATTGGCACAAGGCTTGCTAATTGGGAAGTTATCAATTCCTACCGACAATTTTTTTAATTAGAAATGGATTAGGCGAAGGAACAGATTTTAGATAAAAGCCTTTAAAATAGAAATTCAATAGTAATACAAGCATGAAAACGGAAACAATTATTTCAAAACAATTATATTCTTTAAACGATAATACACGCAGTATCGAAGATTCTTTAAGTCGTTCCATTTTTCGTATTAATAGTAAATCATCAAAAAAAGTAGTCGACAGACCTTCAAGTCCATTAGGGTTTATTGTCCTTATCGGTACTTTTATAGCAATGATTGCAGGAGCTTTTTTAGTTTACAAATTGCAATCAGATTTTGATCAGTTTCATATAGAAAGGATAAATTCTACTTGGGGTTTTCCATTTCTTGTTTTAACGGCTATATTATTCGTTTTCCAGACAGGCGTTTTTCTATATAATTTGTTCTTGTATTTACGTTACAAGCCGATTCCATCGGTTACCGATGATTTATTGCCTACTTGTACAGTTATTGTTCCCGCATATAATGAGGGCAAACTAGTTTGGGATACTTTATTGAGCCTCGCAGATAGCGATTATCCAGAGCAAAAATTACAGATTCTTGCTATCGATGATGGTAGTAAAGATGATACTTGGTACTGGATGCAACAAGCAAAAATAAAATTGGGTGATCGTTTGTCTATATATCAGCAACCAGTGAATAAAGGAAAACGTCATGCGCTTTACCGTGGATTTGAATTGGCTACAGGTGAAATTTTTGTAACTGTAGACAGTGATTCAATAGTAAAACCAGATACTTTAAGAAATCTGGTTAGTCCATTTGTTGTTGATGAAAAATGTGGTGCTGTTGCCGGAAACGTTCACGTTCTGAATAATAAAAAAGCAATACTTCCTAAAATGTTGAACGTAAGTTTCGTAATGAGTTTTGAATTCATGCGTTCTGCCGAAAGTATGTTGGGTTCTGTATTGTGTACTCCAGGTGCTGCTGCAGCTTATCGTAATACTGCTGTATTTGAGTGTCTTTCGGAATGGATTAATCAAACTTTTATGGGTGAACCATCAGACATTGGCGAAGACCGTGCAATGACAAATATGATATTGAAACAAGGATATCATGTATTGTTTCAAAGAAATGCTTACGTACTTACGAATGTGCCTGAAGAATATACTGGTCTGTATAAAATGTTTATAAGATGGGGTAGAAGTAATGTGCGTGAGAATATTATGATGGCAAAATATGTTTTCAAGGATTTTAGAAATGAATCTAAATTTGGCGCGAGACTTTTATTCGTAAACCAATCGCTAAAAATTGTTATGGCTTTTCCTTTCTTGATATTTATGTTGTTTTTTATAGTAATACACCCGTTGTTATTTTTAGGTTCTACACTTTTAAGCATACTAATTGTATCTAGTTTTCCAGTTTTATTTTATGCTAAAAGATATAGTTTGGCCGATGCATTCTGGGCATATTCTTATAGTATTTTTTATACTTTCAGCTTATTCTGGATTACTCCTTATGCAATTATTACAGCAAATAAAAGTGGATGGCTAACTCGAGGTTTATCTGAAAAGAAAATAGATAAAGTAGCTTGCGAAATATAAAGGTTTAGAATAAAACTTAATTCATCATATAAGTTTTGAATTATAGTTGAGAACATAATTTTAAGTATCCAGGAGGAATCAATATTTGATTCCTCCTTTTTTTTAGCTTAAACGGAACTCACATTTCTTGATATGATTTAGAAAAAAAATAATTCACTTTTTTGCCTAATAAACTATAGGTTTTAAATAACTGAATTTGGCTTATAATTTTGAATATAGAAAAGTTTTATGATTTTTATAATATGCCCCTTATGTAGAAAAAGATTGAAATTGCTTACCTTTATTTGAGTTTCAGGATCATTGTTGCTTATTAAAAAAGGTAACTATTAATTGTAAAACAAAATTTCACTGCTATGCAAAATGACATTTATAACATTAAGAGACTTTTGAATACCAAAAACGGAACATTTTCTTATTATAGTCTGGTTGAAATGAAAAATCAGGGTTTCGATATAGAGAAAATGCCGTTCTCAATTAGAATACTTTTAGAGAATGCGTTACGTAATTTTGATGATTTTGCTATTACGAGAGAAAATGTAGAAACCCTTCTTAACTGGAAACCCGAAGCTTCGGATAAAGATATTCCATTTAAGCCTGCACGGGTTCTTATGCAGGATTTTACAGGTGTTCCTGCAGTTGTAGATATTGCTTCTTTAAGGGCAGAAGTAGCCAGAAGAGGTAAAAATCCAGATGAAATAAATCCCCTTATACCGGTAGATCTTGTAATTGACCACTCGGTGCAGGTAGATTATTTTGGTACCGAATATTCCTATTCACGTAATATGGATGAAGAATATAAACGCAATGGCGAGCGCTATCAGTTTTTAAAATGGGCGCAACAATCGTTCAGTAATTTTAGTGTCGTTCCTCCGGGTATGGGAATCTGCCATCAGGTTAATCTGGAATATCTTTCGAAAGGTGTAATTGAACGTAATGGCGAAGTTTTTCCCGATACGCTGGTAGGAACCGATAGTCACACACCGATGGTAAACGGTATAGGTGTTATTGCATGGGGTGTAGGTGGTATCGAAGCCGAAGCTGCTATCTTAGGACAACCTATTTATTTTATCATGCCAGAGGTAATTGGACTTAAGCTTACAGGAAGGATTCCGCTAGGCTCTACATCTACAGATATGGTACTTACCATAGCCGAATTACTTCGAAAATATGGAGTAGTAGGTAAATTTGTTGAGGTTTTTGGTCCAGGTCTTGACAGTCTTAGTGTTCCCGACCGAGCAACTATCGGTAATATGTCTCCCGAATTTGGTTGTACTGTTACTTATTTCCCTATTGATGATAAGACTTTGGAATATATGCGCCTAAGTAACCGTTCTGAGGATCAGTTACAGTTGGTAGAAGATTATTGTAAAGCCAACCTTTTATGGCGTACAGGAAAAGAAACGATTACTTATACAGATGTTCTGGAGCTTGATCTTTCGACTATAGAGCCTACAATTGCAGGTCCAAAAAGACCTCAGGATAAAATATTACTTAAAAATCTTGCACCAACTTTTGTAGATATACTTGATAAAGGTTTTGGAAGAAAGTATTCTAAACCACAAGATCAAATGACACGCTGGTTTGCCGAAGGCGGTAGTTCGCAACCTGCGCAAACCAAAGCACCGATGCCATCGGATACTAAAATTGAAGAAAAAGTAAAAGATGGTATGAAGATGGTTGCTGTAACTGTAGGTTCAGAACAATTCATGCTGTCGGATGGTGCTGTTGCAATAGCTGCAATTACTTCTTGTACGAATACTTCAAATCCTTATGTGATGATTGGTGCGGGACTTGTGGCAAAAAAAGCCAGAGAAAGAGGACTTGATATTAAACCTTGGGTAAAAACATCATTGGCACCAGGATCCAAAGTAGTTACAGACTATTTAACAAAAGCAGATTTATTGGGAGACCTCGAAGCACTTAAATTTCATGTGGTAGGTTATGGTTGCACTTCATGTATAGGAAACTCAGGACCACTGCCAGCACATATTGCAAAAGCAATAGATGATCATGATCTCGTTCTTGCATCGGTATTATCGGGAAATAGAAATTTTGAGGCAAGGATACATCCGCAGATAAAAATGAACTTTTTAATGTCGCCGATGTTAGTTGTTGTATTTGCGCTTGCAGGTCGTGTTGATTTTGATATAATGAACGAACCTGTTAGTTATGATCCCAACCAATTACCTGTTTATCTTAAAGATATATGGCCTACAAATGATGAAATTAATAAGGTTTTAAGCGAAGTATTGTCGCCTAAACAGTATGAGAAAAGCTATGCAACTTTATTTGATGGCAACGATATATGGAAAAAACTTGAAATCCCGAAAGAGAAAATATACGAGTGGGATGATAAATCAACATATATAAAAGAAGCTCCTTTCTTTAAGAATTTACCAGATGAACCCGAAGCATTACAAGATATAAAAAATGCGAATGTGTTATTGTTTTTGGGAGATAGTATTACCACCGATCATATTTCGCCTGCGGGGTCTTATGGCGAAAATTCGGCAGCAGGAAAGTATTTATTAAGTCGTGGTGTAGAGAAAGTAGATTTTAACTCGTATGGATCACGTCGTGGTCACGATGAGGTAATGATAAGAGGAACATTTGCAAATGTACGTATTAAAAATGCTTTGGCAGATAAGGAAGGTGGATATACAAAGTATAAACCTACAGGCGAAGAAATGAGCGTTTATGAGGCTTCGGTAAAATACAAAGAGACCAAAACACCTTTGCTTGTATTGGCAGGAAAAGAATATGGTAGTGGTTCATCAAGAGACTGGGCTGCCAAAGGAACTTTTCTTCTTGGTGTAAAAGCAGTACTTGCCGAGAGTTATGAAAGAATACACAGAAGCAACCTCGTGGGTATGGGAGTATTGCCTTTGCAGTACAAGAATGGAGAAAATGCAGCAAGCTTGGGGCTTACAGGAAAAGAAAGTTTTTCGATTTCTGGAATTGCTAAGGATATAAAACCGCTCAAAGAAATTAATGTTATTGCAGTAAAAGATAATGGTGAAAAAATAGAGTTTACTGTAATTGCAAGACTGGATTCCAAAATAGAAATTGAATATTACAGGAATGGTGGAATATTACAATATGTTTTAAGACAGTTTCTTCAAAAAGCATAATTAAAATTTACACATAGATAAAAAATGAGTTGCCGTATTTGTTATAAATATTTCAACTCATTTTTTTGTTATGGTAGTTTAAAATGTTTTTTCTGCAAATAAAAGCGAGTAAACATAAAGAGTTTATTTATATTTACGGCTGCAATGGTTTAGCTACATTTTTTCGATTGTAGTTAACGAAGAGGGAATCAGGTGAAAATCCTGAGCAAGCCCGTTACTGTAAATTCCATGCTACATTTTAACAGATTTGATGCTTTTTAAGCCTTCAAAATCTAATCTTTTGCCACTGCATTTTTTTTAAATGTGGGAAGGCTGATTAAAATGGGAATAAGTCAGGAGACCTACCACTGCTTATAATTTCAGACTCTCGAGGACTAGAGTTTTGATGCAAACACAAATATCAAATTAATATTTGATTTCAATTTTTCCGTTAATAGCTATTTAGTTAAATAGATTATTTTTTTATGCACTTGTGTAAACATAGGTGTTGTTTACTACGTTGTGGATTGTTCATGTACGTTTTAAGATATGTTCAAATTGTCATAGAATATAACAGTTGGTTATATTTTATAACTAATTTTTAATGGATATGTAAACGAAACGATAGCAGGAAAATTCTTTTAATATCGACAAAATTCACCCCAAAGATTTAAATTAGAGAAATTCGTGGCGAAAAAAATAAGCCAGATTTATAATGCTTAGAATCGCTTAGAAAGAACTTTTTATTTTGATTAACCAAGTAATGATTATCGAAAATTTAGGTAATTTTGAAATCTTATCCACTTCTTAATATATGCAGGAAAAACTAAGGCAACATATAGAAAAAATAATACCGCTTAACGATGACGAATTTGCATTTGTATGGTCGCATTTTACCGTTAAAAAGTTTAAGAAACATCAATTTCTTATTCAGGTAGGTGAAGAGGTTAAGTATTCTCACTTTGTGGCTTCGGGACTTTTAAAGCTTGTATATACGGATGATATGGAAAAGCAACACATTGTTTCTTTTGCTATGGAAGAATGGTGGGAAAGTGATTATTATGCTTTTTACACGCAGAGTAAAGCTACATTGTCGCTGGAATGTCTTGAAGATACTGTTGTGTTCTGTCTTTCATTCGAAGATTATAGAAAACTATGCGACGGTCTCCAAAAAATGGAACGTTTCTTTCTTGAAAAATCAAATTTTGGTTTTCTAGGATCACAACGTCGTATAATATCTTTGTTAACGTCCAGCGCGCAAGAGCGTTACGAACAACTTCTTAAGCGATCTCCTTCACTTATCCAGCGTGTACCCAAAAGCCTTCTTGCTGCTTATCTAGGTGTTTCCCGCGAAACTTTGAGCCGATTTTCCCGTTAGTGTGATATATCTCACAATATATTCGTGAGATATGTCAAGACCCAATTTCAGGTGGTTTTTTCAATTTTGTAGTGTGAATTTAAAACTGCAATTATGAAAAAAATGACAAAACTTTTAGCATTACTATTAATTGCTACTATGCCTGTATTGGCACAAAATAAAAAAACTAATAAAATGGAAAAAAGAATCATTAATCCTTGGGAGTGGCAGGATATACGCAGTTATGTGCAAGCTGTAGAAGTAAAAAATGTAGAAAGTACGTTGTATGTTTCGGGACAAACGGCTATAAGTGCCGATGGTATATCGAGTAACGAAGACATGGAAACGCAACTTATTGAAACTATAAAAAACCTGGAGTTAGTTATCTCTCAGGCAGGTTATGATCGTAGTGGTATTGTTAGATTAAATATCTATACAACTTCTACAGCAGAGCTTTGGCCTCATTTTCATATTCTTCAGGACTGGATAGCTAAGCATGATATTAAGCCTACTGTGACTTTGCTGGAAGTAAAAAGTCTTTTTGAGACATTAAAAGTGGAGCTTGAAGCTACAGCAGTAAAATAATAAAATATTATATAATGTAAGAGGCTGTGTTCATTTTAAGAAAGATGGATACAGCCTCTTTTAATACTCTTTAAGTTTAAACTATATGTGATAAATGGTATGACATTTACAATAGTTATATAGTTAATACTCTATTTTTTTAATTATGTGAAATTTGTTTAATCGTATACCCAGATGCGGATGAACCTGCTATATATACCGAATAGATTTTCCCAGAATCAAATGTACTGGATGCCAAAGTAGCAAGATTTTCAGTAAGACCCGTTCCATGCGCTTTTAAAGATAAAGAGCCAGCATTGATTTCGATATAACCGCTTTCATTAAAACGATTTAAATTGGTAGTGATATTGTTTCCGTCAGAGTCTGTGAAATCTATCGAAGCTGGTGCTCCGGCGCTTAAATGAAGAAACTTAACTTTGGCTTTCCCACTTGCAGGAACAGATAAATCATCCTGAAATAATCGAACCTTTGCATCGTCCCGTGATTCCCCTGTTAAATATACCGTATAGTTTCTATTATCACTTAGGTTTAGTTTCTCAGAGGCATACAAATCATTATCATCCTGATCTCTATATTGCGTAACAAGATTGCTTCCCGAACTTACATCATGATAGGATACGGAATTATCTAAATAACTGAGTTTACTAATATAAGGAATGTTTGCCATGATAAATCGTTGAGAACCCGAATTTGGAGCCGCATTTACTACTTTAAGTTTAGAAGTATTAAAGAGGTCTACATTATTGCTGTCACAAGATGATAAGAGCACTACAGCAGCTATAACCATTATAGTTGCATGGATAAATTTATTTACTTTTATTGTTTTCATAATTTTAATTTTTGTTGAATTCTACTTTTTAAGATTACATGTATTTTACTTTGATACTAATTTTATTGTCTTGGTTTTTTATGTCTACCTTGAAGTCATTAAAGGAAGGTTTCTTCATTTTTTCCATAAAGAAGTTCGAAAAACCAAAACCTTCTTTCGGGATACCAAGTAAGTTTTTATTGATTTCACCATTTTCGTTTTCATCATCTATTAGAGTGATGCCACAAATTCCGGGATCTAAGTTGCAGGTTACAGTCATTTTACCTTTAATGATGTCCTTTTTATCAAAAACAAGTTTTTTTAAAACCTTTCCGTTATCGTAGGAATCATTGTTTTTAAAAATGTTCAGTATAATTTTTCCTTTCTCCGATCTAATTCCCGAGATTTCGATTTGCGAATTCTGTGCCCGTAAAATTGGCGAGGTGAGAATGGCTAGAAAAAAAACAAGTATACTGACATAAAATGTGATCATTCTTTTCATAATTTTTTTAGATTAATATTAATTTCTGTGACGAAAGTAGTGGGACAAAAAGTTAAAATCTAAAAAAATAAAATGCAAACGGACATTTTTGAAGGTGAAGCGGTATTGAAGCTAAATTTGCTGTTTAGGTTAAGTAGGTTTTACAGCTTAATTAATAACAACCGAGGTATAAAGGCTGTAAAGTTCCCAGCCTAATGATTGGTAAAATAGTTTGCCCTCCTCTGTGGCAACAAGAAAATTATAATGAACACCATTTGCCAAAGCGATCTTTTCAAGTTCTTTCATTAAGAAACTCGCTAGACCATTTCGACGATGATTAGCTTCGGTTGAAATTCTATCATAAATAGCCAGATCATCCACAAGCACAACACGTCCTATTGAGGCTAGTTCACCATTTTGGCTAACAATTCGAACAACAAAAGTCGAGTTATAGCTCTCGAATTCTAATTTGTATTTTTCGTTTAAATGATCTTTTGGAATAACCATTTTGTGAAAACAAGCCATCATATAACCTTGCGGCAGAATGATCCATTTTTTGGATAATACAGCTTTTAATTCATTGGGAGAAGTACAAACTTTTAAGAAGATGTTTGGTTCATCTATAGTTTTTAATAATTGGATAAAGTCATCATTAAGTTCCTGAAAAACATAGCGCCTTTTTTGATTTTCATAACCTACATCGACCATAAAACCCGATTTGTATTTAATAGGTAAAGGCAATTCTCTTGATAAAGACCAAGCTTTAAGCCATTTCTCTACTATATCCAAAGGAACTTCTTTTTTCATAACACTTAAAAAACTGAATTATAAATGTAAAAAAAAATATTTTGTTATAATCTGGGATGCATAAATTAAAAGGGTATTTCTACTTAGACAGTATTGGATAGTATTTTATAGCTTTGAGTATCAAAAAGTTTACTATTTATTTCGTGAAATATTTAATTATAAATAAAAAGATATGAGCAAGATTTTAATTTTAGCAGTTGATGGAGGTGGTATAAAAGGGATTATCCCCGCTTATTTTCTTTCACAACTAGAGAGTGCGATGAATAATGTGCCTTGTTATCAGATATTTGATATTATAGGAGGCACATCTACAGGAGGTATTATTGCTACAGCTTTGACCTCTCCTATAGTAGATAATAAATTTCCTATGGCAGCATCGGATGTATTAAGTATTTACCAGGATAATGGGGATAAAATTTTTGTTCCCCAAAAGCTTGGTGATATAGAAGTAGCGCATTATTATGGAGATGATGGAAAAGGGAATGGTATAGAGCCTTATTTACGAAGTATATATAATCCTTATACTCTAAATGATGCTAAAAATAATATGACAGATCCTAGTCTGGGAGCAAGAACAAAACACGTTTTTACAACCAGCTACACTATTAATAGTAGTGGAGAGGCAATTACAAATCCACAAAAAGGGAGCGATTACGGTCCTTATTTATTTAATTGGTACGATGCTTCCAATTCGCCTTCGACAGATGATTATCTATTATGGGAGGCAGCAAGAGCTACAAGCGCTGCTCCAACATTTTTTCCTGTTGCCAATGTAGGAGGAGGTATTGGGGAAAATTCACAAGCCAATGAAAGATGGGCGCTAGATGGAGGTGTCATGTCTAATAATCCTGCTGTTTGGGCTATTAGCGAAGCATTTAGAACAGGATTAGCAACTTCATTAAGCGATATAGTTTTAGTATCATTGGGAACTGGTATTTATCCTTCGGGAGCTGGATTGGTCGTAGCCGATGAAGGAGGATTGGATCCTAATAATGGAAATTGGGGAAAGGTTCCCTGGATGGTGAGTGAATTATTTGATTTATCGGGTATTGAAAAAAAGGATGGTGCAATAGTAAATATAATAGGTGAAGCTGTACAGTTAGTATCAAATTTGCAATTATTAGGATTAAAAAATTCAGGATTATTATATTATCGACTTGAGCCAACAATTACATTTGATCAATCTAAAATGGATAATATAGATCCTGATAACATTACATCTCTAGTTACGACAGCAACTGATTATCTTGCCAGTGCAGAAGGAAATAATATTTTTAATGAAATTGTTACTGCGCTTAGTTCTAATCTTTAATGATTAAGTTTTGCTATAGTAACTTATTACGTCGATTATAATCATTTTAACAGATAAAAACATAGATTTTGACACTCAAATAAAACCGATGAATCTATGTTTTATGTGTTAAACAAAACTTCAGGAAGTATACGCAACATTATTAGTTTACCATTTTTACAATCCCAATAAATGTTAATACAATTGCATACGTGATGATTAGTAAATTGCCAGGTGTCATTCTTTTCTTTAGTAAAACTATCTTTTTTAATATTTGGCGGTGTCTGTTATTCGGTTGACTTTCTTGTATGGCTACTTTCATAATAAATTATTTTTTTTACTATGGTGACAAACATAATACCCATAATTTTTTAAATATTTAATCTTTTTGTTTTCAAATAGTTATACTTGATTTGTCTTGTTTCTATATTAAAATAATGCTATCAAAATGATAGTATATTTCTCAAAATGAAGTAGTTTGTCTTTTTCTGGTTTGTCTTAATTCTATTTATTAGAATTGATAATGCTATAAAACGATTATATAAAAAGTCACATCTTAAAGTATCAAAAAATTGAATCTTCAGTTCATTTGATACTCTACTCGGGTGCATTAAACACCATTAAAATGTAAATAATTTTTTTTTTCCTTTAAAAGTAAGTCATGAGAGAAGACCTCTGAAATTACTTTGGACTAAAAGGAAGAAATTAAAAATAATGTCTATTTTTGTAAGTGTTGTTTTTACAATTATCTTGGTATTGAGAATAAGTTTTAAGTGAAAACGGGACACGTAAGGTCTAGTTTCTTATCACCAGGATATTATTAAAAAGTGAAACTGTCAATGATTATTATATTAACCAATAGGTATAAAAATATGCTAAAACATTTATCAATTATCTTATTACTGTGTTGTTTCCTAACTACAACTGCGCAGGAGAGTACTCAGCGAAAGCAATTATTTGATTATGATTGGAATTTCTTTTTAGGAGATGTTCCGGAAGCTAAGAATCCTAACTTTGAAGATAAAGGTTGGCGTAAACTAGATTTACCACATGATTGGAGTATAGAAGGCAAATTAAGCGCAACAAACCCGACTGGAGGTGCTGGTGGATATTTTCCTGCGGGAATTGGCTGGTATCGAAAATCATTTAATATTCCTTCTACATGGAAAGGCAAACAGGTTTCTATTTATTTCGAAGGTGTTTATATGAATTCGGAGGTATTCATCAACGGAAAATCTCTGGGGGTGTATCCATATGGGTATTCATCATTTAAGTATGATCTTACGCCTTACTTAGATTTTAATAAAGAAAATGTTCTTTCGGTTAAAGTAGATAATTCTAAACAACAAAATAGTCGATGGTATAGCGGTTCCGGAATTTACCGACATGTGTGGATGATTATAACCGATGAGGTACATATTGTGGATCATGGTATTGGGATTACTACACCCGAAATTACACCAGAGAAAGCAACAACACATATTACGATTAAGGTTAAAAATGAAACAAAAACTACACAACAAATTAGTATTAAAACACAGCTTTTTGATCCTAATGCCAAAAATGCAGGAGCTAATGAAACCAGTATAGAACTTCCGGCGGATAGTGAAAAAGAAATAGAGCAGGTTGTAACAGTATCAAATCCATTATTATGGAGTCTTGAAAATCCACATCTTTATCAGGCTCAGGTACAAATTTTAAAAGGGAATAAGGTAATTGATGTTACCAAAAATAGCTTTGGTATACGATCAATAAAATTTACTGTAGAAAATGGATTTCAGCTTAACGGAAAAACGGTAAAGATTAATGGTGGTTGTGCGCATCATGATAACGGAATTCTAGGCGCTGTAGCGTACGACAGGGCAGAAGAAAGGAAAGTCGAATTAATAAAATCTGCAGGATTCAATGCGGTACGAACGGCGCACAATCCTCCATCTGAAGCTTTCCTGGATGCCTGTGACAGATTAGGACTTTTGGTAATGGATGAATCATTTGACGGATGGAAGGAAAGTAAAACAACACATGATTATGCAACACTTTTTGATAATTGGTGGCAACGCGATTTAGAATCGATGGTATTGCGGGATCGAAATCATCCAGCCATTATTATGTGGAGTATAGGCAATGAAATTATAGAAAGAAAGAAACCTGAGGCAATTGAAACAGCCAAAATGATGGTTGATTGTGTTCATAAATTAGATGCAACACGTCCCGTAACTTCTGCCATGACCACCTGGGATGCCGATTGGGAAATATTCGATCCCTTGTTTGCAGCTCACGATATCGGAGGGTATAATTATCAATTACATCGTGCCCCTTTAGACCATAAGAGGGTTTCTTCGAGAGTTATTGTTCAAACAGAATCATATCCAAGAGAGGCTTTTTCTAATTGGAAATTGGTACAAAACAATAGTTATATTATTGGGGATTTCGTTTGGACAGCGATGGATTACTTGGGAGAATCTGGTATTGGTCGTTCGTTTTATTCTAATGAGAAACCAGGTGAACATTGGGAAGGAGATTTCTTTCCTTGGCATGGCGCATATTGCGGAGATATTGATTTACTTGGATGGAGAAAACCAATATCGCATTACCGAAGTATGTTGTATAACGATGACGAAAAATTATATTTGGCTGTTCGTGAACCAAATCCGGAAAAATTAGAAATTAAAGAAACGATGTGGTCTGTTTGGCCCACATGGGAAAATTGGAACTGGAAGGGGTATGAAGGAAAAAATATAGAAGTTGAGGTATATTCCAAATATCCAAAAGTTAGGTTGTACCTAAATGATAAACTCATTGGGGAGCAAGAAACAACTGTAGAGCAGGAATTTAAAGCTAAGTTTGCGGTACCTTATACTTCGGGAAAATTAAGAGCTGTTGGGATAATAAAGGATAAAGAAGTAGAAACTAAAATACTGCAAACTTCAGGGAATGCTGCAAAATTTATGCTAAAAGCAGACCGTACAACTATCCTTGCCAATGGTCAGGATTTATCATATATAACTGTTGAAGTAAGTGATAAAGATGGAAATCCGGTGCCAAACGCAGATAATCAATTACAATTTAATATAGAAGGAAACTCAGGAGTAATCGCAGCAATAGGAAATGCAAATCTGCAAGATGTTAATCAATATACTGGCACTACTTGCAAAGCTTGGCATGGACGCGCGCAAGTTGTTATAAAAAGCACTAAAAAAAATGGTAATATCAAACTTAAAGTTAGTGCACCTGATCTTGAAGATTCTTTTATAATTATCAAAGCATTAAAATCAAAATCATAAAAATTTAATTTGTATTTATTTGATAACTATTGATTTTATGTGAGGCATTTGTATGTTTATGTAGTTGAAAATTAATGAAATATAATACATTATATGTAGGTTATTTACGCTATATTAGTTTATTGATATAATGAACATTTTAATACCGATAAAAATGGAAGAAATAAAAATATACATTGAGTATGTAGCCAAAGGAATAGAGATAGCAGGTATTATCACGATGATTATAGGTATAGTATTGGCAATGGGCAAGTTTATTTTGGCACTCCAAAATACAGTTCCACGTTCCTATAATATATTGAGACAAGATCTTGGTAAAAGTATTTTACTGGGTCTGGAAATCTTAGTTGCTGGTGATATTATTGGTACTGTGGTTACAGAACCTACGATGGATCGCGTTCTTTCATTGGCAGTAATTGTATTAATTAGAACTTTTTTAAGCTTATCGCTAGAAGTGGAAATCGAAGGGAAATTTCCGTGGCAAAAAAATAAAGATATAAAAGAATAACTTCTCAGATTTTTAATTCAATTTATTCTTAGTAACAAAGAGAATAGTTTATATTTGAAATTTCAGATTTGATCTTAATAAAAGATTGAAGCTGAAATTTTATACTTTTAATAAGCTAAGTAATTTATGAAGATAACTTTTTTAAAAATCATTTTTATTTCAATGTTCTTAACTTTATTTTCATGTGAAAGTAAAAAAAAGCAACCAGAACCTAAACCATACAAAGCAGGTGTAATTTTATCTTTTGATGATGCTTATGTAGATGAGTGGTTTGATGCAGATAAGGATTTGAAAAAATATTCATGGAAAGCAACTTTTTGTGTTTGTCGAATAGACTCTATAGGTGCTCCACAGATAGACAAACTCCTTCAATTACAAAAAGAAGGTCACGAAATTGCAGGTCATGGTTACCATCATTACAATGCGGTTAAGTTTGTTAAAAAATATGGAATCGATGAATACATGAAACAAGAAATTGATCCTATGATTGCTTCAATGAAAAAATTACCATTTAAAGTTACTTCATTTGCCTATCCTTACGGAGAAAGGTCCGATGAGCTTGATAAGGCATTATCCAGTAAATATAAAATTATAAGAGGTAGAGCTTTTGGAGGTCAGCTTCCTAAAAAACAAAATTGCTATTTTAATAATTCCAAGATTGTATTTGCCTTCGATATAGATAACAGCCACATCCATTTTAGTATTCCGTATCTCTTGGAGTTATTGGATTATGCTAAGAAGAATAATAAAATTTTAATCTTATGCGGACACAGACCTGTTAAGGATGTAACAGCAAATTATCAAACAAAAATTGAGACCTTAGAGTTCATTTGTAGATATATGAAGCTTAACGATATGAAATTCTATACTTTATCCGACTTGGATAATCTACTTCCACAAAACTAAAAAAAACTCCTGTTATTGTAAATCTACGATAACAGGAGTTACTATAATATGCCACTTCTTTATAATTAAATTAGGGAATTAAACTTAAAAATTATAAGCTATTATTGCTCTTGTAGTGGCTACATTTACAAAATCGATGTACACAATGTTTGGTTTACCTTTTTTGAGTACGGTAATTTGATTAGCCAATACATTAGGTAGATTTTCATTGGCTACTCTTGCCAAATCTCTTATGGATCCACCGGCACCAGCTGTAAGTGTCCATGACAAAAGAAATAGATAATCTTTTCCAAAACCAGCATATTTATCCCATTTTGCAATTTGATCCGCAGCCATTTCAGAGTAGGAATCTGTCTTAGAATACAAGTCGCATACAGTTACATTTTTCCCTCTAAAACTACATACTTTATCTACAAATCCGTCATGAAAACGGAAGAAACCTTTGGCAGGATCGACACCTTCATTATAATCAAATACCACAATAATTTTCTCGGCTGCATCACCTAACTTAATTTTAGCCAAATTAACATCGCTGCTTTTATATAAATGGTCTTTAAATTCTGAAGAAAGCAGCATATCATTAATTCTTTTCTTAGTGTCTTCACTGTTATCTCGAATATGCGAAAATTTTAGAATAGCAGTTTCTGTTTTGTTATGCTTTAAAAACTCAGTTGCCTGATTAAGTACCGTTTTAAGTAATTGCCCACTACATCCCAAACCAATAACTTCGATGCGATGGTAGGTAATTAATTCATTATGATCATAATCTACACGAATATCAAAATATCTGGAGCCTGCTTCGAGTTGCCCTTTTATATCCAATTGTTGCGTTTGCGTGTTAGAATCCGTTGCTCCAATTGAACAATGATGTAATTCGGACATTCCCGCATCGTGACTTCCGGGCATTATTATATTGTCTATTGTTGTGGTTTTAGGAATTTTACTCATCCAGTTTTTTGTATCTATTACAGGAGTTTGGTTAACGGAGATTACCACATCGCACCATGCTTCGGATGTTTGAAAATCTTTGTTTTCTACCTTAGCAGTATATTTTACACTATTCATATCCACTATACAAGTGGTTGCGTCTTTACCATAAGGTTTATTCCAGGTAATTGTCATGGTGCTTCCTGGGTGTGTATTGCTCACAAAGCGAATCCATCCTGTTGTTCCATAGGCTGCCCCGGTTTGTTTTTCGGATTTTACAATTGTTTTTCCATTTTGTGAAATAGAGGCAGGTGGACCGCCATCCATCCATTTTCCATGTTCTAAATGATCTGCATCTCTAATCCATTTTTCGTCTACATTAGTATTCACTACTGTAATTGTCATTCTTCTAGTCATTTTTGTTGTTTTAAGATTTATAATTTCCTTTTCTGGTGATTCAACTTGTACATTTATGCATGATTTTATTAAAATTATACAGAACTGTTTATAGGGTTCAAATGATGTTTTTTATTCTAATTGCTTAAAGGACAATGGGAGAAAAAACTTTTATTCTTTTACAAAATTAAATCATCTATTGTGTTGAATTACGAGTATAAATACTTGATTTTTAAGTTGTTGAAATTTTTTTATGTAAAAATATTCTCTCGGCTATAAAGTAATGTTTTGATTTTAAGTCCTTTAATTATTACAATTAATGAATAGTAAAAGTTAATGAGATTATCAAAATTCATTATTTTTTAAACTTAGGTATTTGGATGTAGGGAAATAAAGAAGGTGACAGCCGAAATTTATTAAACAAAAAAAGACCTCTAAAAAATAGAGGCCTCTTAAAATTTTAGTATGGAGTTTTTTTGAGTCTTTTATTCTTCCAATCCCATTTTTTGCATCACGATATCGCTTACTCCCGTCGAGGAATAACCTCCATCATGAAAAAGGTTTTGCATAGTTACCATGCGTGTCAAATCGGAGAATAATGTAATACAATAATCTGCGCATGATGCTGCATCGGCATTCCCTAATGGAGAGATTGCATCGGCATAATCATAAAAATCACTAAATCCTTTAATTCCTGTACCAGCCGAAGTTTTTGTAGGCGATTGGGAAACGGTATTGATACGTACTTTTTTCTCTAATCCATAGTGATAACCAAAACTACGGGCAATAGATTCCAACATTGCTTTAATATCGGCCATATCGGTATAAAAAGGGTAGGTGCGTTGTGCAGCCATATAAGTAAGCGCTACAACACTTCCGCCTTCGCTTATAGCATCTAGTTTTTTGGCTACAGCCAACATTTTATGAAATGATAATGCCGATACATCAATTCCTTTCATAAAGTAATCGTAATTAGATTCGGTATACGGAATCTTTTTACGAATGTTCACACTCATACCAATAGAGTGTAATACAAAATCTATCTTGCCGCCTAATATTTCTTGTGCTTGGGTAAACAAGTTAGTAAGGTCATCAACATTGGTCGCATCGGCTGGAATAATCTGTGATCCTGTTTTTTCGGCCAAGACATTGATCTCTCCCATACGCATTGCGATTGGTGCATTTGTTAATACAAAAGTAGCACCTTGTTCATGGGCTTTTTCAGCAACTTTCCATGCAATAGAATTTTGATCTAATGCGCCAGTAATGATTCCGCGTTTTCCTTTTAATAAGTTATGCATAGTTTTTTTGTTTTAAAGCTGCGCAAGTTAATAATTTTTTCCCTTATAGAATGAGATCGAAATCCATCAGTTATTCCTATGTGTTTAATTACATCGAGTGCTTTAATGCCCACCATTTCCAGCCTTTAAGTATTCTTTGGATATTTTTTCCTGAATTAAATTACCTAAATATACCGAGCGGTGATAATTTTTATCACTACCGGAAATTAGCTTCTGGAAAAGGATATTTCTGATTTTGCGTAAGCGGGGAAAAAAATAAGGCATTCGGATCTCGGAAATCTGAAGGCGCTCACATGTTTCTTCATCAACCAGAAATCGAACGTAACTCGTATGAAGGTATTTGAGGAAGTTCTTTTGATAGGTTTTTTTGAATATATTAGAAACCAAAGATTCATTTTCCAAAGCTTTTGCCAGTATCACAGAATCTTCATCGGCAGAAGGTTGAGAAGCAGTCCATAAATAAAACATTTCGGTAGCTTCTTTTTTATTATTCGGGAGATAGTCAATGGGAATACCAAGTAGATAACCTATGTATTTCCAGAGATGAAAAACTCCAAGTTCTTCTTTTTGTGAGATGGTAAGACCAAGTTTATGAAGTCCATGAAGGAATATAAGACTGAATCCGATACTGGTGGCAACCATGTCGGCATAATTAATAGGTTCTCCCCAAGTTTCTTTTTCCCAGTTGGGATGTTTTTCTTTTATCATTATTCTTGAAAAAGAATGTATCATTCGGGTTCTGAAGATATACTGGTAGCCATTTTGGTTAATTTTCAATGCATTGTTGCGCGTTACATGTGTCCAGAAATCCAGTGTATCGGTTATTCTTTTTGCTGCCCCTTTTTTTAATGCTTCGGTGTAAATGAGCGCTTTATTGAGATAAGCATAATCATATCCACCCATAAGACTGTAATCCCGGAGCGAGATAAGAGCATTAGTTCCGCTACGCATAGAGAGGTTGCAACCAGCAGTAATTAGGCTTTTATCCAACCAGGTTGGTATTTCCTGCATGCCGAGCATCATTTCTTTTATGCTTTGCGGCAAAATGTCTTTATCAGAAATTGTAGTTTTAGATAATTCTTGGATATAAGAGTAGGCTTGTTCAAAGTTTTTATCTGCAAATATTTCTTTGGCGGCTCGATCACCCAGAACATCGTATTCGAGTCTTATTGATTTGCAATAATCTTGATTATTAGTGTCGATCTTGGCGCCAGACCAATTAATTAGTTGGCTACCGTTGCCTTTATCCCAAAAAGTTTTAATGTGTTGATCCATGTCTAATATTGATTAAACAAACAAGTAAATCCTACTCACCCAATTATTTAACCTAAAATACAAAAAAATGAGTTTCGGTCGCATTTAAAATAGCTTTTACTTTAACCCATTGGTTGTAGTTAATTATTACATATATAAACATAGTTTTCATGCACTCAATTTATTTTATTATAAAAAAACAGACTCAATTTTTTAGGTTGAGCCTGCTTTTATCATCTTATAAATTAATTAATTACTGGTTACAGAGTAGCTGTTACAAGTATAATTAAGTCCGCCTCCATTTGTTCCATAACAAGATGAGATTTCGAATCCGTATTGTATATCGCCAACTGTAACGTTACCAAACCATCCCTTATCTTTTATCCAGTTATAGATTGCTTTTGCATCAATTGTACCACTATTGGTTTTTGTTGTGCGTAAAAAGGAATACACATTATTATAACCATTGTTTCCTCGAAAAACGTTCCAGGTGTGACCGCCAATAGTTTGATTTGTATATACCGGAACTGCAGCACCTGTTGAGGAATAATTATAAGAAATTGGTTTTACATTTCCCGTGCCATCTGCATTTCCTGTGTAGTTTAACCATAACATTATTTCATTGGCTTTATTGCTATCCCACAGATCATAAGCCGATACCCATGCACCCCCGGCAGGAGTGGTTGCATTAAAGCTAGTACTAAGTGTATTGACAGCACTAAGTAGTGTGCCTATATATTTGGTTGAATTTGGGTATGATTTAATACCAACTGTATCGGGGTGGTTTGCCCAAAGTCCCCAATTACTGTAACTATTAGCCCATATGGATTGACTTCCTGCGCCAGAACCCCATATGTTGTTGTAAACGGTGTAACCTCCATTGGACCAACTGGCATATTGATCTGATGATGACCATGAGGCTTTAACTTCCGATTGATTGTTTGTCTCGGCTGTTTCACAACCCATAACCGCAAGGCATAATACTACAAATAAAATTGATTTTTTCATAAAATTTTTGATTTTAATGGTTAATTAATAGTTTCGCTAAAGTATTAATAATTACATATTTAGCATATATTTTATTAAAAAACCAATGTATTTTTAAATTATATTCATAAAAAATAAAATATAATTCATTAAAATGCAAAAATGTTTTTTAGTTATGGTAAAAATGACCATAAATAAAATGAAAAACTGAGAATACCATAATTTGTAAAAAATAAAATAGACTTATTCTCATTATAGTAAGAATAAGTCTATTATTTAACCAAATTGTAGTGATAAGAAGTTGTTTGTAATACGTTGTTATATAGTGAGATAGTTGTTTTTAGAAAGAAGTAGGTTTACTTTCCTAAATTTACAACCCAAATATTTCCAGATTTCCCGGTTCCCATTTCTATATAAGTGCTACTCATCATAGCTTTGCAATGGTCTTGGCTATTTTTCCATCCTATTACAACTTCGGCAGGAGTATTATAATTGCGTGCAATCACTTCGCCTACATATTTACCAGTATAACCAGCTGTAGCGGCTCTTTGTATAGGACTTATACCTTCGGGAGAGATATGCGAGAAAAAATCACGCGTATTCATATCATGCGCATAATCAATAGCCGTTTTGGCTAATATCGAATTACTCACCAATGCAGGTACAGGAGGCATATCATCGGCACCACATTTACATCCCGTTGCTCTAAGTTTGTTTATTTCGATCAAAACAGAATCTGTAATGTTTGTATCAGCAGCAACAGGAGTATCATTATCATTACTACAAGAGATAAATAATAAAGCAGTTAAAATAATATAAATAAGATGTTTTGAAGACATAGTAATCGACTATTAATTAAGCTATAAAGATATTCGTTTTTTATTTTAAGATCTTTTTTAAATTAAAAATAGTTACTTTCTGTCTAGGCTTTTTGACCTCTTTCTTTACGTATTTTATCACGGTGTTGGCGACCAAAATCTCTTAGCAGTATTATAATAGGTTTTATGGACCAGCTATATTCTGTTAGTTCATATTCGATTCGGCCAGGAAGAGTCTCATTCACTTTTCTTTCTATAAATCCGTTAAGTTCCATTTCTTTTAATTCATGTGCCAGGACTTTGGATGTTATCTTCCAGACAGCTTTTTGGATTTCGCCAAATCTTTTATTCCCTTCCATAAGTGCTAATGTGATAGGAACTCTCCATTTTCCACTTATTACATAGAGGGCATCCATAATTGGAACTACTTCCGATTTGCATTCTTCAACTCTTGCAATTCCTGAATTTTGATTCGACACATTTTCTTGTGTTGTTGTTTCCATGATTTTATTTGGGGGTTAGTTACGTAAAAGTAAGTGGTTACCTTTAGGTAAGGGGTTAATTTTTAGGGGTAAATATGTGTATTTTTGCTTTTGGGTTATAACGTCTAATTGTTCTACAATCGTATGTCATTATTATGAAAATTTTTTATAAGAAATGTTAAATGTGATACACGATACTCAAATATCCAAATAAGTGAGGTAAAAACGAGAAATCCTGAGGTTTTTGTAAAAGAGAAGGGGTAGGTATAGGGGAGTTTTGAGAAGTTAAATTATTAAATAATAAGATGAAGAAAAATAAAATTGTACTGATTGTATTGGTACTTGTATTGATGTGCGGCGGAACTTATGTGTATTATAAACACTTAATTAGACCTTCCAGAAATATTGTATCAGAAGAGCCGGTTTTTAAAATATCGGCAGCAAAATTGTCGCAGGAATATAATGCCAATTCCCAAAAGGCAGATTCACGTTATCTCAATAAAACGATAGAAATAAATGGAGTTGTCACTAAGGTAACCGACTCAGTTATGATGGTCGATGAAAGTGTTTTTTGCTTGTTTGGAAATAAATTAAAAAGGGATTTGATTAAAAATAAAATAGTTCTTAAAGGAAAATGCATTGGTTATGATGAATTATTTCAGGAGGTCAAGTTAGATCAGTGCACAATTAATTAATCATTTAAAGTAGTTTATGAAGAAATTTTTATTACCCGTTTGCCTTCTATTGGCTACTATGGTGTATTCGCAGGAAGACCTGCTTAAAAGCCTTGATTCGACTCAGGTCGAACAAACTTATAGTACAGCAACTTTTAAAGCTTTACAACTTGTAACGTTGCAGACTACCAAAATGCCAGCAAAAAAAGAATTCTACTTTGTGGTTTCGCATCGGTTTGGAAGCGTAGAAAGAGGATTTAAGGAGTTTTTTGGTCTTGATAACGCAACAACAAAGCTTGGTGGTATTTATGGTGTAACCGATTGGTTGTCGGTAAGTCTTTCCCGACACACACTTAACAAAATGTATGAAACAGGAGTTAAGTATCGAATGGCAAGGCAAGATGCCAATTTTCCAGTAGATATTGTGGGATATAGTGTTGCCGATATCAATTCATTTCTGGAAAAAGATCAATATCCCCGAATAGAATTTAATGATCGTTTGGCTTATGTGCAACAGTTATTAATATCAAGGAAGTTCAGCGAAAGATTTTCGATAGAGCTTATTCCGTCATTTGTACATAAAAACCTTTATAACCCAAGTATAGAAAATGACAATCAGTTTTCATTTGGTGGAGGAGGACGTTATAAATTGACCAAAAGATTGTCGGTGAATTTAGAGTACATGCACAATTTTGACAAACCTGGTTTTTATGAAAATCCCTTATCTGTAGGACTTGATGTAGAAACAGGAGGGCATGTCTTTCAATTAATATTTACCAATTCACAATCCATGAGTGAGAGCGGCTATCTTACTAATGCAGCAGGGAAATGGGGTAAAGGGGATTTTTTCTTTGGATTTAACTTATACAGAGTATTTTAAAAATTATAATTTATGAAAAAAATAATAGCATTTGCAATTCTTTTAGTAGGACTTTTAAGTTGTAGCTCAAATACATACGAAGACATCGAGGCTGAGCCAGTTGTAACTACTCCAACACCAGGTACTGATCCTGTTGTAGAAACAGTTTCTTATACCAAAAATGTAAAATCAATAATCGATGCCAGTTGTGCCGGTTGTCATTCCAGTGGTGGATCTGCTTCATTCCTACCATTAACTAGTTATACACAGGTAAGAGCAGCGGTTATTAATGCAGGTTTATTAAATCGCATACAATTACAAAACGGGCAACAGGGACTTATGCCCCAAGGAGGTAGAATGTCTCAAACCAATATAGATTTGATAGTTAAATGGAATACTGAGGGACTTGTTGAAAACTAAATTATTATGAAAATGAAAAGTATAAAAAATAGTATGCTATTACTAATGCTCCTATCGGGTATATGGGCGGGAGCACAAAAAATAGCTACAAGAACAGGAAACATTAAGTTTGAGGCATCGGTTGCTACTTACGAAGAAATTACAAGCGAAAACAAAAGTGTTTCAGCAGTTTTAGAACAATCTACAGGTGATTTTGCTGCATTGGCATTGATAAAAGGATTCCGATTTAAGGTTGCACTTATGGAAGAGCATTTTAACGAAAACTATATGGAATCGGAGACTTATCCCAAAGCTACTTTTAAGGGAAAACTCGATGGTTTTGATATAAACAAAATTACGACGACGCCTAAAAATTATACGCTCAAAGGAGATCTTACGGTACATGGCAAAACAAAAGCAATTTCGGTTATTGCAAAAGTTTATAAATCGTCGAATGGACTTGTAATAAATGGAAATTTTGATGTAAAACCAGTAGATTTTGCAATTGAAGTTCCAAGTTTAGTTAGTAAAAAGATAGCTGATAAGATTAAGATTAATTATAATTTTTTGCTTGTCAAATAAGAAATAAAAGAAAATTCGATTGTTTGGTATGGTTATTATTGATTAAATGAGCTGTTTATTTTGATTAGTTAGATTATCAAATACCACATTCGGAGGGGTCAGTTTAAAAGCTGACCTTATTTTTTATATTGAAATTATTAGTGTAAATGCTAAGCCTCAATTCTGGTTTATGGGAAATTAGGATAAATCAAATTTAATAAAATGTTTATAAAAAATATGTGGTAAAAGGCGTGGATGTAGATGATTTTATGGTAATGGAAAGCCTTACCTATTTTTCTTACACACTCCAGGTATTGTATCAATTTTTATTCGAAAAAGGATATTCAAAAACTAAATTTAAAATGTTGCAACTCGATTTATAAGAAGAGAATTATACAGTCGTTTATTATAAAAATTTGATGTTACACAGTGTTTTTCTATCGAAATGGATTTTATATATCAATCACAATACGAATGTAAAAAGTCTTTTTTTAAACTATCAAGATGAGCTTTGTGCAGAAATAATCTGGGAGGTAAACTGGTTTGATCATAATTTTGAACAAATATTTAAATCTTATGTGACATATTATGAAACACAAATACGATAATTCGTGTGTTTCATTAGATAATAATAAATTTTTTTTGCCTCCAATAGTTGCACGTTTATAAAATTAACTACATTTGCATAACTAATTATGTAATTGATTATATATGGAATTTTTCAACACAGTAGGTAAGGCGGCATTGGGCAGTCGCCTGCGATTAATGACGGCGACTGTTACCGATGATGCAGCCAAAATATATGAATTGTATGGAGCAGATTTTGTACCTAAGTGGTTTCCGGTATTTTTTGTACTAGGTCATGATGGTGAGAAAACCATCACAGAAATAGCTACCGATATTGGTCATTCACAACCTTCGGTAAGTAAAATAATAAAGGAAATGACCAAAGCCGGATTGGTAGAAGAAAACACAACAGCACAGGATAAACGCAGGACAGTTGTGACTTTATCTCCAAAAGGAGTAATACTTTCCAAAAATATTGCTCAGCAATGTATAGATGTAGCCGTAGCTATCGAAGGGTTAATCTCCGAGGCAAATCATAATCTTTGGGAAGCTTTGGAAGAATGGGAATTTTTGCTTGAGCAAAAATCGTTGCTTCGACGTGTAAATGAAGAGAAGAAACTACGCGAGAGTAAAGAGGTTAAAATAGTAGATTATTCACCTGAGTATCATTCGGCTTTTAAAGCTTTAAATGAAGAATGGATCTCAAACTATTTTGAAATAGAAGAAACAGATCGCAAAGCTTTGGATAATGCCGAGGATTATATAATTAAAAAAGGTGGAAAGATCTTTGTGGCTCTCTACGAAGGAGAACCATTAGGAGTTTGTGCGCTTATAAAAATGGATGCCAGTACAGGTTATGATTATGAATTGGCAAAAATGGCAGTTTCTCCAAAGGTGCAAGGTAAAAATATAGGATGGTTACTGGGGCAGGCAGTTATTGAGAGTGCAAGAACATTAGGCGCCAAAAAAGTTTATTTGGAGAGTAATACGATTTTAAAACCGGCTATTAATTTATACCATAAATTGGGTTTTGAGAAAGTAACAGGATTGGCAACACCTTATAAACGTTGTAATATACAAATGGAATTAGACTTAAACCAAAAATAAGAATATGAAAAATGTAGTAAAAAAAGAAGATTTTGTTTCAAAACAATTTTTAGGAGTTGATTTTGTAGTGCTTTCAATTGGTAAAGATTCAATGGTTACCAAGATGTTGTATAAGTCTACAGACAATGTACCTTTTCACCAGCATCCTAATGAGCAGAGTGGCTATGTAATTTCGGGTAAATATAATTTGAAGTTCGGAGGACAAGAATATCCATTATCCGAAGGAGATAGTTATTCTATTCCTGCTAATGTTGAACATTCTATTACCATTATCGAAGCCGGTGAGGTTGTCGATGTATTTACACCAATAAGACAGGATTACTTATAGTTTGATTTCCATAGTATTGTTATCCAAAATGGTAAAACCCTAAATTTTTTTATTTTTTTTATGCAAGATAAGTTAATAATCCTATTTTTGAGTAATTAATTTCAACATGAAAAAAAACATTTCTTTTTATGCAATGCACTGTTGCCTGTGCTTTATGTTTTTATTTTTACCGTATGCGTTTACTTCTACAGGTAGTATTTTTACCTTACCCGATTTAGCTGATAATCCACACGATAGAATTTATTTTTTCATTTATTTTTTATTGCTTTTATTCTTTTATTTCAACTATTATATTTTAATTCCTAAGATTTATTTCAAAGAGAAACAGTTGCAATATATCGCTATTTTGGTTTTGTTTCTATTGTTTTTTCTTTGGATTTCAACCATTTTTGATACTCCGGATAGAAATTTTCTTGATTTTAGACAGCATCCCCATCAAATACTAAATGGTAATCTTCCTCCTCCCGAGCACGAAGGATTTAAACATTTAAACGATTCATTACCTCATAAAATGAAGCCTCCGGGATTAAGTAGTTTAACACACTTTGGAGGGCCGCCTACACAATTCAGTCATACAATTCTGGTTTATTTAATAGGTGCTATTTCCAGTTTATTTATTGCTATAAAAATCCGTTTGCAAAAAGTAGAAGACGATAAAATGAAATCGGAATTATCATTTTTGAAAGCGCAAATTAATCCGCATTTTTTATTTAATACCTTGAATAGTATTTATTCATTGGCTATAAGAAAAGACGATAAAACAGCCGATGCAGTAGTGCAATTATCCGAATTGATGCGGTATATTATTACTAATGCAAATGAAGATGTAATTGCTTTGGATAAAGAAATAAATTATATCAATAATTATATTCTGCTGCAAAAAACGAGATTAGGAAATACGATAATCGTTGATTATACGTTTGAAGGAGATACATTTGGAAAAGCGATTACGCCACTTATTTTAATTTCTTTTATAGAAAACGCATTTAAGCACGGTGTAAACCCAAATGAAGATTCTAAAATTTGTATTCGAATTCGTATTGTTGAAGATTATCTAACATTATTTGTATCTAATAATAAAATACAATCGATTCAATCGGATAGTGGTATTGGTTTGCAAAATACTATCGAAAGATTATCTCTTTTGTATTCAAATAATCATGTTTTAACAATTGATGATACACAGGAAATGTATAAGATAAACCTAAAGATAAAAGTAGGATGATAAAAGCGATTGCTCTTGATGATGAACCACCTGCACTCGATGTTTTGCAAAGTTTTTGTGATGAAATTGATTGTATCGATCTGCAAAAAATATTCACTAAGTCTGATGATGCATTTAAATATTTAAAGAAACATCCAGTCGATTTATTGTTTTTGGACATTAATATGCCATCGATTTCAGGCATTGATTTCTATAAAAAATTACCACATAAAACAATGGTAATCTTTACTACGGCTTATTCCGAATATGCTGTAGAAGGATTTATGCTAAATGCAACAGATTATTTATTGAAGCCATTTACATTTTTGCGATTTCAGCAAGCGGTAGAAAAAGCATTTGCACAATGGAAACTCCATAATCAAAATCCCGAACAGCAATATCTATTTATTAGGGCGGATTATAGCTTGATGAAAATTATTTTATCGGATATTCTTTTTATCGAAGGACTTGATGATTATCTTAAAATACATATCCAAAATCAAAAATCAATTGTTGCCAGAATGACATTGAAAGCTTTACTTCAAAAATTACCAGAGATCGAATTTGTACGAGTGCATCGCTCATTTATAGTATCTGTTTCCAAAATAGAAAAAGTACGAAACAAGGTAATCCATATTAATCAGGATGAAATTCCGGTAAGCGCGAGTTATGAAGCAGCCTTTTTTGCTATGCTTAATAAAAAATAAAAGTGGCTGCTTTCGGGAATTTTATTAATTGGCAAAGATCAAAATCATTTAAGTTATTTAAGAAAATATAAGATTTAAGACTTTTGCCTAAATGAACTTGTAGGATTAGTTTTTAAATAGCTGAATGTGAAATTGTCAGAATATTATATTGTTAAAAAATTACAAATTAATAGCAGATTAAATCTGTTTACCTCATAAATTCATTCGATTACCTCATAAATTTTAATACTTCTCTGTCTTTAAATACTTTTATTTTATAATTATAACACTAAAAAGTATCACTATGGAAAGAAAAGATTTTTTAAGAGGATTGGGATTAGTAGGACTAGGTTCTTTGGCAATCCCTATGATCAATTCTTGTAGCAAAGACAATGAAGATTCTTCATCAGGCTCAGGGACTGATTCTTCCACAGACTCAGGTTCAGGCGGTTCTTCGGGAAGTTGTACCGTTACACCATCAGAAACAGCAGGGCCATTCCCAACAAAAGTACCTGCGTCTCTTGTTTCTTCTAATATTGTTAGTGATAGAACAGGTGTGGCATTTACTATGAAAATCTACATAAAAAATACCAATGCCAGTTGTGCAGCACTTGCAGGGGCACTTGTAGATGTTTGGCATTGCGATAAGGATGGATATTACTCGGAGTATGGGGGAACGTCTATGCAACAAGCCGATTTTACATCAGTACATTTCTTAAGAGGAAGACAAACTACCGATACAAATGGTTTGGTTCTTTTTACTTCTATTTTTCCAGGTTGGTATCAAGGTCGTGCAACACACATTCATGTCCATATTTATAATGCTTCGGGAAAATCATTATTGGTAACACAAATTGCATTCCCAGAGGGAACTGGTAGTGCGGTAGCTTTGGTAAATGCTTCTACTGCCAATGGATATACCAAAGGACTTAATGGATATACATATAATGCCACCGATAATGTATTCTCGGATTCTGTAAGCGAGGAAATGTCTACAATAACAGGAAGTGTTGCAGATGGATATGTATTAACACATACTATAAATGTTGCCGGGTAGATAATTGATTTTAATGACTATTATGATGATTAAACAATCACCTGCACAAATTTTTAAATCCGATTTACGAGGTATTTCTAAATCGGATGCTTTTCTAAATTTGGCTACTTTCAATTTTGGAACTTATCAAGACGATTCGAGAAAGCCGTTTGGTACTTTGGAAGTTTTAAATGAAGGAATATTGGCTCCTTTGCAAAAGATATCCAGATTAATTGATGCTGATACGGAAGTGATTCTATTGCCTCTTTTTGGCGGAATCGTTTATAAAGACAATTTGGGTACTGAGGATTTTATCAGAATTGAACAAATAAAACATATTTCGGTAAAAAAGGGAATGTCATTTGAGCTTTCTAATCCTTATAAATTGGAAAATGTGAGTTATTTAGAGATTTGGTTTTCACCTAAAATTTTAAATTCTAAAGAAAATTCTGCTTCATTTGAATTTAGTTTTTCTGAAAGGAATAAAATGAATCTTCTTTTTTATTTCTCCAATACAATGGGTTTTATTGGTATCTATGATGGAAGAAAAGAAGGTTCGTATACATTGAAAAATAATTTAAACGGAGTTTTCGTTTTTGTTATAAATGGCGCATTTGAAATAGAAAACAGATTGTTACAAGAAAAAGACGGTTTGAGTTTAAATGATATAGAAACGGTAGAATGGGAAGCACTCTCTGAGAATGCTATTTTATTACTGCTCGAAGTTCCAATGTAAATATATAAGTCTTATGTATAAAGCTAAAATACGGTTGGCATATCGCATTGTAATCGACAATACATCGACGCTTACATGGGATAAATATGTTTGGGAAGATACATACAAGGAATATTTGATGCAAAATCAGCAATTTAATCCAGAGGAAAACCTCAAAAATAGTTTTAGAGAATTATTGACCGAAAATGAAAAAGCAGCTCAATTGCACTATTTAGTTGGCATTGCAGCAAGTGGATATGTGGCGCAACTTAAAGGCAATCTTCATCGGGTTACAGATGTGCTTGGAAATAATTATTTGCCATTTACCAATTATCAATTAGACATCGTAAATTCGGATATTACAGACCAATCTAAGCATAAAATAGGGATTACCTTTTACTCTCCATTATTAACACTAATGGATATTATAGAGGGATGTTATCTGGTCTCCAAAAATTGTGAAGACATAAATGGATTAGAAACTTTAATGTTTCCCGTACAATCTCATTTGTCAATATGTTATTATGAGAAAAATACCAGTAAGCACTATTTTAAAAATGAAATAGAGTCCCAAAATTGATTATAATTCGGGAAAGAATATTAAAATTGTTTAATTATCCAGATATAGATTCATCATTTGCTGCTGCAAAATTACTAGCCCTAATTCGGCTAAGTTGCGTAGGAGTAATTGCAAGATAGGAGGCAATATGATGAAGTTTGAGTCGTGTTATAAGGTCAGGATGATTTTTTTCGAATTCTAGATATCTTTGTTTTGCAGTATCTGCTTTAAGAGTGATTTCTTCAAATTCTTTTTCAATTACCCAATGGCGTTCCAGATAGGCGATGTAAAAAGCGGCTATATCAGTATGTTTTAGCGTCAATTCTCTTAGGTCTTCAAACGGGTAAGTGATTAATTCACAATTTTCCAGAGCCTTAATAGAAAAAATACTGGGCTCTTGTTTCAGCAATGCACTTGTAGATGTGACTAATGAGTTCTCGGTAAAAAACCTCTTGATTACTTTTTCTCCTTTATCATTTACATAATCATAGGAAAGCAATCCCTTTTTTACAAAAGCAATTTTTTTGGGTACGCTACCTTCCTCTAGAAAATAACTACCCTTGACAAGTTCTGTTTTTTTTAATAAGATTGTCCAAGCTGCTTTCGATTCCTCAGATATCGTTGCGTAACTGTTTATATATTCCCAAAATGATGTCATAGATTACAAAGGTATTGATTTTTGGATTGTTTTATTTTCAATTATGGAGGATCAAATCGATTTTATTTAGTGGAATTAAGGCAAATATTTATTTCCTCAACATATGTACATGTTTTGAAAAAGGAGTGACTATACCTTTGTTTTAAATATTAAAAACAAAATAAAATGAAAGTATTATTAGTTACATTATCTTTTTTGAGTATTGGATTTCAAGCCTTTTCTCAAAAGGTTGACACATTAAAAGTGTATAGCCCTTCTATGAAAAAAGAAGTTAAAACATTGGTGGTTCATCCGTCAGCAAACACAGAAAAGAAATATCCAACAGTTTACATTTTACATGGTTATAGTGGTTACCCAAAAAGAACCTTAATTCAGGATATTCCAGCTTTAACATCTTTGAGTAAACAAATGGGGATGATTTTTGTCTTGCCTGATGGAAATTTTGACAGTTGGTATATCGACAGTGAAAGCACAAATTCTAAGTACGAAACATTTATTACCAAAGAACTAGTTGGGTATGTTCAAAAAAATTACAAATCCGATCAATCTAAAACTGCAATAATGGGTTGGAGTATGGGAGGTCATGGAGCATTATATCTTGGGTCCAGACATCAGGATATATTTAGTGCCATAGGGAGTATATGTGCTGCTGTAGATTTTACTCCTGCAGCAAAAGATTATGGTATACCAAAAATATTAGGTGACAATCCTGAAAATTGGAAAAACTATACTGCTTTGTCACAGATAGAAAAACTAAAAAATTCTAAACAAAAAATCCTTATTAGTTGTGGAACAGAAGATTATTTATTAGAACAAAACAGAAAATTGCATTTGCAACTAATCACGTTAGGAGTACCTCATATTTATGAAGAACGTCCGGGAGAGCACAATGCAGCATATTGGTCTAAAGCTGCGGTTACTCAGTTATTTCATTTAAATCAATTCTTTACAAACAAAGAATAATTTTAAGCTGTGGTGTAATTATTTTTAATCCACAGGCTTTAAATGGGTGAGATAGAATTGTCTATAAAGGAACGCGGATGATACGGATTCGCCAAGGCGAAAACACAGATTAAACGGATTTTCTATCTATTATTTTTAAAAATCATTTTTTAATCCGCGTCTTTACTTTTGTAAATTCGTATCATCTGCGTTCCTTTCGTAAAGAGTTAGATAGAATTATAAAGATTAAACGGAGCGATATCTATGCTTATCTTAATGATTGCTGTCACACCGTTGGGGTTTATTTTTTTAAAATAAAAATTCATTAATTCCCTTTAATCCTTTCTAAAATCCCTTGCATTAAAATTTTTCCATCGCGTTTTTGTTTTGGAACTTCTTGGGCTTTAAACTTTCCGTTTTCATCTTTAAAAATATAGCTAAAAGCAAATTGTGGGTTTTGAGGATCTTTATTTAGCAACCCAAAACGCAAGTCATTAAAGTAGTATTCATTATCTTTTTTGGTTACGATATACCATCCTTCACTAACAATTTTTAAGGTTTCAAAATCTGGGTTTCCAGCGAGTTGTTGCGATAGGATATCATTTTTTTTATAACGTTTAAAAGTAACCGGCTGACTATCAATTAAGGAATAGTCTCCCAGAAGATAAGCATCTTTTGTGGCTACATTGGCATTCCATAAAATACAATTGAAAGCTGTTGGTTTTACAATTAGATTATCATAAGTTACGTTTTGTTGCTTTAGTGCATTTTTAAATTGTTCTAAGGCATAAAGCTTCAAAACACAAGTTAATAACAGATAAAATGAACTTATATAGATACCTCGCAAAACATACTTTCTTCGTAAGGAAAAAGTAGGTTTTCGCCAGGCTAAAATGAGGTATATTAGTAATGGCAGAGTATACAGTGGATCAATTACAAAAATAGTTTTAAAGGCTATTCGGTCGGGTAGAGGCCAGAAAATTTGTGTTCCCCATGAGGTAAACATATCTAGCAATACATGTGTCAATAAACACCAGAATACCATTATGCTGGCACTACGCAAGTTGATTTTTCCCCGTTCTATTTTGGTAATAATCCAGCCTAAAATTGGCGAAAGCAATAAGAAAAAAAGCAATGAATGGCTTAATCCCCGATGTATTGCTACGCCCTCTACAGGATTTAAAAACTGTCCCACTACAACATCTAAGTCAGGGATAGTGCCTAGAATTGCACCATATAAAAGTGTTTTTCGTTGCAGTTTTTTGCCTGCACATAATTCGGCTGTTGCAATTCCTAGAACAATCTGAGTAAAAGAATCCATGAGTTATTGTTAAGTAGCAAATTTAAACAGAATGGAGGTTATTATGCAGCTTCTAAAATAACTTTTTTAAGTACTTTCTTTTATCATTAATCATGGGAGATACAATAAAATAAGTGAGCTCACGTCGTTCTCAAGGACGTGAGCATCATCACTTATCTCTTCGTGGTATTTAAAAATCCGTTTCTCACACGTGATTAAGATTGAAACAAATATAACAAAACATTTCAATATTCGGACAGTTGTCCGATAAACTTTAATGATTTACGTTTTAATTTGTTTATATGACAGACTTGAACAGAAAAATATGTGATTATATTGTAACTGAATGGATTGGTACAATTCAGCCAAAAACTGAATTCGCACTAAATCATAATATCGATGAAAAAACTGTTCGCAGATTAGTAAAAGATAAAGATTACACGATAACACTATACACACTCAATAAAATTTGTGAAGCAAGGAATATAAAGCTTTCAGATTTTTTTAAATTTATAGATAAATAAAAAACCGTCTAGATTTTTTAGACGGTTTATCTTACTACTGATTAATACTTATTCGCTTCAATTTATTGGTAGTTAATTGTAATAGGCATTGATTTATATACATTTAGATTGTATGTTGTATTTTTATACAATACTACCCAATTATATACACCAGATTCCCATATTTTTTCATTAGTTATAGGATTTGCATTAGGTTTATTTGCATCATTTGGAGCTCCTATTAGAATTTTTTCACCTCCCCAAACGTCGTTTACTTTTTGCAATGTTGTAATCTTAGATGCAGGAGCAAGGTCTTTATGTTCGACTTTTGAAATCACAATTACTTTATTAAAATCTAGATTATCAATACTCTCAGGATGATAATTGGCGCTTTTTTTAATAAGAACAGAATATAATATTCCATCACCTTTTATTTGGCTTATCTGTGCATGAGCCGTTAATTCATCATTCTTTTTGAAGATTAGTTCTGGCTCTACCCAAGTTCCCATATGGTAAATTAAGGTTTCATTTCGGGAAATCATATCTCGTCCAATTACCGGATCTGTGGGTAAATTGGCAGGGTGAACAATAGTAAGGTCTTCTTTAATTTCCAGTTTAGATCCATTGGTATCCAATACTATAAAATAAAAATCATACTTACCTTCGGGAGCATCATTAGGGATATTAAAGTGTTTGTGTACAGTTGTATTTTTAGCACCAATGTATTCATTCCAGATTAGTTCCAATTTCCAATCGGTTGCGTATTTTTCTCCTTTTTTAGGAAGTATTTTAAGTTGTACATCGGCAATTTTGCCTCCAGCCGTGACATCGGCATTAAAGTGAAAATCACGACCAATTTGACCTTGTTTATTATTACCACTGCCAATTTCAATATTCTTGGCTGTAGGTTTTAAAACTTCGGGTTTCTCATCATCATTATTACAGGCTGTAAATGTACTGGCAAATAGTAAAAACAGGGGAAATAATTTTGCTTTTTTCATAAGGTTTTTGTTTGTTTAAATTTGTTCATATTATTTTTGTTTAAGTATTAAAAAGGGAATTTTGATAGATAGAATTATATTTCTGCTAGCTTCAGGAAGTTCAATTAATCTGTAAAAGCTCGTATGATTGAGATACTTTGTATTAAATAAGTTTTGAACCTGCAAGGAAATCGATAACTCCTGTTGTCCTGCTTTTACCATTGTGCCCATAGCAAGATTGAAAACATTATTGCTTGCCGTTTTTCTTTCCGGTGGAACGATTTGATTTTGTTGCGCTGTAAATCGATAATCAAGAGAGAAATAAGTATCTCTAAGTCTCTTTATTTCGGGGCTGTAAGTAAGACCGAATAAAACAGATGCAGGAGGAGAAAAAGGCAGTGTATATCCTTTTTTATTACCCGATAATTGTTCGGAATACAGATAATCTACCAGAACTTCGGCACCTAGATTCTTCAGGAATTGGTAGCGAGTTTGCAATTCTCCACCATAGCGCATGACTTTACTTTGTTCGTATTCAAAAACCTGATTTCCTGCTCCGTAATAAACATCGTGTTTGGCGGTAGGGTTTAGGTAGATGTAATTCGGAAAATAATTCAAAAACGGACTTAGCTGCACAGACCATTTCGTATCCTGCCATTCAATTCCAAGGTCTAGCTGATATGATTTTTCGGCAGATAAATTGGAATTTCCTTTTTCGAATCTGAAATAATGATAATTCACACCATTTGATGCCAGTTCTTTGGCAATCGGCATTCTGAAACTCGTTCCTATATTGGCTTTCAAAGAAATTTTTTCCAGATTATAATTTATTCCTGTCGACCAGGTAAAACTATTGAATGTTCTTGTAAGCTCTTCGGAACGCTTCAAGTATTCGAATTTTGTTTGACTATTGTTTGTGGTTTCACTTTCAAACCAATCCGAATATTGCTTCATTTCGATTCTGCCATAATCAAGTCGGAATGCTGCATGTAGCAACCATTTTTCATTTAGTTGGATTTTATCATAAAGAAAAAATCCAGAATTAATTTGCGTAAAAGCAGGTATTAAAAAACTCCAGCCCCCAATCTTATTTTGTTGCAACTCTGTATTTATCCCCACAGTAAATTGATGATTGCCTAATGAAAATTCATCTTTAATGGATACTGAGAATACTTCTTTATCATATTGTCGCTCGAGATCTTGCGGTACATACATATCTTCGGGATATATGGGTGGCATATAACCATGATTAACATAATGACTCCATTCACGGCGAAAATTCTTTTGAAAACCCAATTGTGTTTCTACTTTGTGCTCACCCAATTGAAAAGAAGTTGTATTACTTATTTTGGTATGGTTTACTTCCTGATGGGGCATTTGTATATCTCTGCTGGATTTATCATGGAGTTCTGTATCTACATTTCGGGGTTCAAGTCCATGTGCATTGGCAAAAAAGCCAGTTTTGCTATAAATATTACTTAGATATAAAACCGATTTAAATCTCTGTCTTATATATCCTGTACTTGCATGCAAATCGAGTTCACGCCCAGCCGTATTGCGTAAATGATTTTTATACAAAGGCACTATGTAATTATATACATTAACAGAATTGGTAGGAACACGATAATCTCCATAATCCATTGTAGTGATTCGGGTATCAAAGAACCAATTGTCATTACGTCCGAATATGTTAATCGATCCTCCATATTGTTCATTATTGCTTTTGCCGGTAAGATCCACACTTCCTCCCAAAACATGCTTAGTTGGGAATGGTAAAGGTTTTATATTTATAGCTCCACTTATGGCGTCCGATCCATAGATAAATGAAGACGGACCTTTGATAATGGCTACCCGATTCACGGCATATTGATCGATTTCAAGACCGTGATCGGCTCCCCATTGTTGTCCTTCATGTTTAATACCATTCTCCACGACAATTACCTGATTGAAACTTAGTCCTCGAATAAGAGGCTTTGAGCTGCCGGAACCGATAGAAATAGTTTTAACTCCTGGTAATCTTTGGAGAGATTGCATCAAGCTACCACCAAGATTACGCTGAATAAAGCTACTGTTGACTATTTCCAGATTAAGTGATTCTGCTTTTTTATGATGCGCTGCATGATTATCTCTTACTACAACTTCTTTTAATTCCTTAATCTCTTGTTTTAAGAAAATGTCTGATATTATATTTGAGCTTTTATCCAAACCAAGTTCTATTTCATAGAGGATGTAGCCGGAATAACTAACAGCCAATTTCTTGGAATCTCTAGGTATTTGGAGAGAATATGAGCCTTCTTTATTGGTAACAGTGGTAATAGATGAGGGATGAATCGTTACGATTGCACCTTCTAATGGTGTGTGCCTATTGGAGAATACGTTACCTGATATACTAACAGATTGAGCCGATGCTTTTGCAAAAGAACCAACGCAAAACAATAATAGATAAATAGTCCGTAATAGATTTGATTTATGTTCGTTCATCAAAATCATTTATTTAATTTTGATGCTCAAACCCTTAATAGTCTGCCAGCCTTCTTTATCGGTTAGGCGAATAAGGAAATGATAATCTCCGGGATCGATATCTTCTGGAATGCTGATTTCCTGTGTGGCATCATAACTTTTTAATCCTTCGGGAATAGCAACAGAATTTATGTACAGTAGTGGTTTTATCGGTTTTTTAATAGCTTCAACAGAACAATCATTTACTTCGGTACTATGGTTGTGATGGTCGAAATTATGATGGATATCCAAACTATAAGATCCCAATGCTGTATTATCGGTGAATCTTGCTTTGAATGTAATTTTTTGCCCAGGGCTTACTTCACTGCATTGTATAGGGAATGCACTTGCTGCCGAAATATCAATTACGGGATATTCAGTATCAATTTTAGTATCATCGCCGCTATCACAGGCTGTAAAGATGCTAGCTAATGCAAAAGAAGCCCGTACAAATTTTGTGAATTTCATTTTGTTCATATGTATTAATTTTGGGTTACTGAATAAGGTATTTGTTTGTTTTAAATTACATAGTCATAAACAATGACAACTTAAAAAAGGGCATAGATGGATATACTCGTAGAATATTATTCTATGAAATGAGATTCTTTTTTTTAATGGAATAGCAATACAACTACTTTAGACCATTTAAGTTATTTAGGAGATATAAGATTTGTAAACGAATCGTTTATATGAACTTACATAACTTATTTGGTAAGTTTTTGTAGTAAATAAATTCAAAGACAGCTTTAATAAGTTCATCTTCTTTCTTCAATAAAACTTTTAAAACATATATAAGTCATTTAAGAAAATATAAGTTTCATAAACACGCTGTGTAAATGAACTTACATAACTTATAGAGCTAGTTTTTATAGTAATATTTTAAGAAAAACTTTTTAAAATTGATAAATGCCTAATGAGACAATTGCCAATTGATTTTATTTTAAATTATTGGAGGCGCTCGAAGAGCAAATAGAGATCCTTTGAAGAAACTGGAATATGTTTTAAAATAAAAATAAACATATCTAGTTATGCTTTGACTTTTGTAAAAATCAAAATGCGCGAATGAGAAAGTACTGAAAGGAGTAAATTTAAAATGACATATTGCACATTCGTCAGAAGGATGATTGTGTGTTATGAGTTCGCTTTTACCTGTATCATTATAGTGTAGTGTACTTTTATGAGTGGCATTATGATTCTGGATGTGCTCGTAAGAATGAATTACCGGAAATAGTATTGCGAATGCAACTATTAACGGCATAAGAAGATTAATAATTTTAAATTTCTTTTTCATTCTGAGGAATCAGGATTTTATAAAGCAAGTATATTGTTGCAAATATAGAAATCTTATTTGTAAACGCAACAATGTTGCGATAATAAAATAATAAGTTGTCTATGGATTTCTTTTTAACTTTTATATAAATAGAAGTTGATGTATAATTATTATAGAATTTCTAATAATGAGATAAGATGTTTTAGGGCTGAATTACTTCTTCTTTAGATTGTGTTTATTTTTTTTTTGTAGTACAATTATCTGCTAACTGTTTATGCTTTAGAGGTAACTCTAATTATTTTCAAAATGATTTCTCCTAAAATAAATCTTAAAATAGTTGCGCAACCAAATGCTTGCTTATATATTTGCAATCAAATGATTGCGTATTATGGAAGCACGAAGAGATGTTTTTCAGGCAATAGCCGACCCTACAAGAAGAGCAATAATAGCTATGATTGCTCAAGAACCAGTTAATGTTAATACTATAGCCGAACAATTTGATGTTAGCCGACAGGCTATTTCATTGCATCTTAAAATTCTTTCTGAATGTGGTTTGCTAAACATAAAAAAATTAGGGAGAGAACGCTTATGCGAAGCCAAACTGGAAAAACTTAACGAAGTACATGAATGGGTTGAACAGTATCACATATTGTGGGCAGGTAGATTGAGTGCACTCAAGAATTTTGTCGAGCAGGAAGAACTACAATCTAATAATGGAAATACTTCTGAGGATAAAAAAACTAAGGATATCAATAAATTAAATAAGTAATAAAATGGAAAATCGTGTCAATAAGAATGAGGTTTTCATTGAAGAAACCTTTAATGCAAGTCCCGAAAAAGTTTTTAGTGCGTGGACAGACCCTGAAAAATTAATGAAATGGTATGCACCAGATGGTTGTACTATTCACTTCAAGAAAATTAAAGTTGAAACAGGAGGAGAATTTCACTCCTGTATTTCTAATCCTCAATTTGGAGATTGCTGGTGTATAGGTAAATACAAAGAGATTTTACCCAACACAAAGATTGTTTTTACACTAATAAATGCAGATGAAAACGGAAATCCAATAGATCCAGTCAAAATGGGAATGGATGCCAATTGGCCAGGGGAAACTTTGGTTACCGTAACGCTCAAAGAAGAAAACGGAAAAACTAAATTACAACTGCGACAAACTGTTTCTCAAGAAATAGCTAAAAAGACTGGCGCATATCCGAGTTGGTTACAAATGTTAAATAATTTGCAAACGATGTTTAATTTAAATTAATAAAAATGAAAAAAGCAATCGGATATTTAGTTTTAATGATTCTGATGTTGCTATCAAACTGTTTAGAAGCAAACAATAATCAAATTAAAGCAACAGTAAATGATAGTATAATATTCAAAAAGGGGTATTCGGAAGTAAACGGAATCAAGATGTATTATGAAATTTATGGAGAAGGTAAACCACTTGTTTTGCTTCATGGTGGTGGCTCTACAATTGAAACAACATTTGGGAGAGTTATTCCAATGCTTGCTAAACACAGAAAAGTTATAGCTGTTGAAGCACAAGCTCACGGAAGAACCGGTGATAGAGAAAAGGAAGAATCCTTTGTGTAGGATGCTGATGATGTTGCGATACTTTTGAAGAATTTGAATATCGACAAAGCAGATTTTTTTGGTTTTAGTAATGGAGGGACAACTGCTGTTCAAATAGCTATTAGGCACCCGAAAATAGTCAATAAAATTATCTTAGGTTCTGCACTTTGTAAGCGCAATGGAGTTCCTGTACAATTTTGGGATTTTATGAAAAATGCACAGTTATCCAATATGCCCGAACCGCTAAAAGAGGCTTATTTAAAGGTATCGCCAAACTCAAAAGGATTGAAAGTAATGCATGATAAGGACGCCAAAAGAATGGTGAATTTTAAAGATATACCAGATAAAGAAATCGAATCTATAAAAGCTCCAACTTTAATTATTATTGCCGATAAAGATATTATAAAACCTGAGCATGCAATCGAAATGCACAGACAGATCGCCAACTCAGAACTAGCAATAATTCCAGGTGTTCATGGTGAATATATTGGAGAAATAACAACTCTGAAGTCTAATTCTAAAGAAGCAGAATTTGTTATTCCGATGATTGAAAGTTTCCTTGATAAACCCGAAAGTAATAAAAAATAAAAGAGTCTCTTGTTTTATTTTCATCATGTAAATACAGTCTTTTATACAAAAAAGAGTGCCTTTCGACACTCTTTAAATTATTTATAATAATCTGAAATTTTATTTTTTAATCAGCTTTATTGTTTGAGTTTGGTTATTTTCGGTAGTTACTTTCAGTAAATAGATTCCAGTTGGCTGATTGCTTAAATCAATCTTTGTAGTACCCGAATCGATTTTTTGGGATTGTATTGTTTTACCCAATAAATCACATGTAATCATAGTACAGTTAGTGGCTATATTTACAAAAAACACATCGTTTGATGGATTAGGATATACGATTATTTTAGGTTTCGATTCAAATTTTTCATTGCCCAATGTACTTACTGTAATACAATTTGTAGTTACGGTACAATTTCCAATGGTTATCTTAACTTTGTAATCGCCTGAGATTGTTGGAGTAAAATTTTGATTTGTTTGTCCTACTAATGCAGTATTAGGACATTTAATCCATTGATAAGTTGCCCCATTTTGATTGGTTGTAATTATACCCGAAGATAATGCAAGCGAAATATCGATTGCTGCAGGTTCTGTAATAGTAAAATCCTTGTCCAAAGTACAGCCATTGTTATCAGTAATGGTACAAGAATATATTCCTGCACTCAAACCAGATAAAGATTGAGATGTCGCTTCAGTATTCCATAAATAGGTATAAGGAAAAGTTCCCCCTGTTGGAGTATTTATAGTTGCTGTACCATTAGATTCTGAATTACAAGAAACATTAGTTTGTGCGGTCGAAGCAGCTAGAACTGCAGGTTCTGTAATAGTAAAATCCTTGTCCAAAGTACAGCCATTGTTATCAGTAATGGTACAAGAATATATTCCTGCACTCAAACCAGATAAAGATTGAGAAGTCGCTCCAGTATTCCATAAATAGGTATAAGGAAAAGTTCCTCCAGTTGGAGTATTTATAGTTGCTGTGCCATTAGATTCTGAATTACAAGAAACATTAGTTTGTGTGGTCGAAGCAGCTAGAACTGCAGGTTCTGTAATAGTAAAATCCTTGTCCAAAATACAGCCATTGTTATCAGTAATTGTACAAGAATATATTCCCGCACTCAAACCAGATAAGGATTGAGATGTGGCTCCAGTATTCCATAAATAAGTATAAGGAAAAGTTCCTCCTGTTGGAGTATTTATAGTTGCTGTACCATTAGACTGTAAATTACAAGAAACATTAGTTTGAGTGGTCGAAGCAGCTAAAACTGCAGGTTCTGTAATAGTAAAATCCTTCTTTAAAGTACAGTTATTGTTATCAGTTATAGTACAAGAATATATTCCTGGACTCAAACCAGACAAAGATTGAGATGTCGCTCCAGTATTCCATAAATAAGTATAAGGAAAAGTTCCCCCAGTTGGAGTATTTATAGTTGCTGTACCATTAGACTGTAAATTACAAGAAACATTAGTTTGTGTTGTAGTAGCAGCAAGAACTGCAGGTTCTGTAATAGTAAAATCCTTGTCCAAAGTACAGCCATTGTTATCAGTAATAGTACAAGAATATATTCCCGCACTCAAACCAGACAAAGATTGAGATGTGGCTCCAGTATTCCATAAATAAGTATAAGGAAAAGCTCCCCCAGTTGGAGTATTTATAGTTGCTGTACCATTAGAATTTAAATTACAAGAAACATTAGTTTGTGTGGTTGAAGCAGCTAAAACTGCAGGTTCTGTAACTGTAAAAAATCTTTTTGCAGTACAACCATTGGCATCTGTTATGTTACACGTCCATTCGCCAGCTGATAATCCTATTACGCTCGCCGTTCCATCGCCGACAGGAGTACCAGGTGACCAATCGAAAGTATAGCCTGTAGTTCCTCCAGAAACAGAAATTCTTGCTGTCCCATTTGCGCCTCCATTGCAAGTAACATTGGTTAAGCTTGCCTGAGTAGTCACTATTACTGTTGGTTCTTTAACCGTAAAATCACGACTTATTGTACAGCCACTGGCATCGGTTATGTTACAAGTCCATAATCCAGCCGTTAAACCCGTTACCGTGGTAGTACCATCTCCTGTGGGATTTCCGGGAGTCCAATTATAGGTGAGAGGAAACGTTCCTCCAGTGGCAGAAATAGTTGCAGATCCATTGGAGCCACCATTGCAAGAAACGGGTATTAAACGAACCTGAGTTGTTCGTAATGCAGTTGGTTGTGTAACTATAAGATTAGTAAAAGCAGTAGAACATCCTAGAGCATCCGTAACAGTACAAGTATAATTACCTGCTAATAATCCAGTAACTTTGGCTGTTGTTGCTCCAGATGGACCTCCAGATGTCGATGTCCATAGGTAATAATAGGGAGCAGTACCACCATCTGGAGTTACAGTTATGGTACCATCTCTTCCCAAATTACAAGAAATGTTTGTTCTGGCTATTGTAGCTGTAATAGATTTTACTGTTATGGTTGCTACTGCCGAAGCCATTCCCAAACAAGATCCATTTTGTACAATTGCCCTAAATTGAGTTGCTTGCGTTAAAGCTCCGGATGTATAGGTTGGAGTAGTGTTTGTAATTGGTGTCCAACTTGAAAAAGGACTTACGGAACTTTCCCATCTCAACACATTTCCTGTTTGATTACTTAATGTTAAGAGATCACTTGTTTCCCCTTTACAAACAGTTTTTGTCCCAGATATACTACCACCAACCGAAACGGGGTCTATATTTACAGTTGCTGTTGATCCCATAGTGATAACAGTAGTAGGGCAACCTGCAACACTAGTTACTGCATCAATAGTATAAATTCCTGAAGTGGTTTTATTTCCAAATGATAATGCTGCTCCTGTTCCTGCAATTAAATTACCCGTAGCAACACCATTTAATTTTAATTGATAATTTACATCTATTTCCGAACTTAGTAATCCCACAGGAACTCCTGTAGTAAAGCATCCATTTCCTCCACCAGTTACGTTAAAAATAGTCGGTGTGATACAAATTTCGGAGGCGACAGCGTTTTGTGAAATGTTATTTTTTGCTGTTTGAAAGTTATCTACAGTATTTGTTTTGCGATTTGCCGTGGTAGTTGTTTGTGCTTGCAGATGACAATAAAAGATCGAAAAGAAGAGTGAAAATAAAAAGTAAAGTTGTTTCATAATAACTAAATTTTAAAGCACCGTAGCGCAATTTAATGCTACGAAAATAGAGTTAAAATTTTGAGAAATATGACAGCTAAATAATAGCCAAATAAAGTTAATATGAATTTATATTGAAAAAACTAATGTGTAACTTGTTTGTTTTTAGCAGTTTGTAATGTGTGTGTCGAAGGTGTTTTAAAAATAGCGCAGTGTGATTATTTGACAATTGTCAAACTTTATTTTCAGTGAAGTTGCGAATTAGCCCTCTAACACGGCTTAATGTTTCCAGATTAATACCCAAAAAGGAGGCGATATATTTAAGTGGAATTCTTGTAGAAAGATGGCTGTAGGTTTTTAAGAAGTATTCGTATTTTTTTTCGGCTTTGCTCAATCGGGCGATTAAGGCTCTAATCTCTGCATCGGCATAATATTTTTCATAAATTCTCCGTGCCATTATATTAAATTGTGGTTCTATGTCATATAAATGATGCAGGTCTTTATGACTCATTCGCAGCAATTCGGAATCCTCAATGGCTTCCATATTTTCAAAACTAGGGATTTGTAATATAAAACTGTGTATGGAAGCTACCAATTCATTTTCGACTGTAATCCAGGTTGTAATATCTTTTTTTTCTTCTTTGACATAACCTCTAATGGCGCCTTTATTTACAAAATAAATCATGTCGCAGATTTCACCGGCTTTATGTAATTTTTTACCTTTTTTTACTGTAATAGGATATGTGTTTTCAATAAGAAAGGTTTGGCTGTTTTTACTAATTGGATAAACACTATTAAAAACATACAAAAGAGTTGCAGCTTGTTCAGGTGTGCTGTGTTCTTGGGGATTATTGGTTAGTCCTTGCATAGCTATTATTGGGGTTTTGTGGTATTTTAAAAAAAATCCCTTCATAATACTAAATACTAATCAAGGAAAAGACATTTATTTCCCGATAAAAGTAGCAAAGTTTTTATATAATAATTCGTAAATATCAATATTTGCATTAAGCGTATACTTACATTTTATTATAATATTCAAAATAAACTTTTCGATCCCAGTGTTCGTAAAAAGTCAAAAAAGTGAAATATTTTTACATGAGTTAGTATAATAAACTGTCTAATTTTGTAGATATTTCGTAGGTTTTATAAATATTTTTCAGGAGTTTTTTTTGTGATGTAATGTGTTGATATTAAGTGTTTGTCTGTTAAATATGATTTTGAAATTAACAAATTATTATGTTAATTTGTTGAACAAAATTCCTCCCTCATGAATTCTGAAATACAAACCCTTCATGATGTTTGGCTTTCCAATAGAACGGTTAGAACCACTACATCGCATCAAATATCTTTTGATGACCTCACTAATTCAATTATTAGTACAGGACCATTTTCGTTCTATATTATAGACTTTTATGATATGTCGGTATCACATGTTAGCCCTTCTATTTACGACATACATGGATTTGAACCCAAAAAATTTATATTTAATGATATACTCGGGGCCATTCATCCAGATGATATAGAATTTGTTATAAAAGCAGAAGCATTTTTAACCAAATTTTTTTTTGAGAAGATCGGTAGGGAAAAAATGATGAGCTATAAAATAAGTTATAGTTTTAGGGCTCGATTAAAGAATGGAGACTATACGCTGTTCAATCATCAATCATTAATGCTCACTATGGATGATAATGGAGGTTATGGAAAATCGTTAAACATACACACCCGAATTGATCATCTTAGCAATAAAAATACCTATAAAGTCTCACTTATTGGTTTACATGGGGAACCTTCTTTTATGAATTTAAGCATGGATGAAAGCAATCAGGAAATAAAAGAGTTTTCTAAGCGAGAAATGGAAATTATTAAGTTAATTAGTAATGGTTTAAGTAATAATGAAATTGCCGAAAAACTTTTTATCAGTGCTTTAACCGTTAAAAAGCACCGCCGTAATATTCTGGAAAAATCAGAGTGTAAAAACACTATTGAACTCATTAAAAACTGCGTTCTTCAAGGCATAATATAATCTACTTTAAACGCTTAAAAATGCTCATGGAGTATTTCTCATAACTTCTAATCTCTGTTATTAGGTTGTGGACTTGTGTAAATAAAATAAAAGTTTAATTTTACTTTTTAAATTATATATTCCCTTCTTGCTTGTCAGTACAAAATAATCCTTCCTAATTATTTTGACAGGTTGTAGGTCTAAGAAGGTATTTTTAAAAACTCATTTTTATTTATATATACTCATAATTCTATGTATCAATTTATAAAATATATTTTGATGCTTTTTTTAGCATCATTAAGTTTTGTTTCCTGTAAACAAAAACAAGGAGATAAAATCAAAATTGGATTTTCTCAGGCAATGACTACAGATGATTGGCGTAAACAAATGAACAATTCCATAAAAATTGAAGCTTCGTTACGTCCAGAAGTCGATTTAAGGATTAGTGATGCCAATAACAATATCGAGAAACAGATCGCAGATATAGAAAAATTTATATCGAATAAAGTAGATGTAATTATTGTATCTCCAATTCAATCAAAACCTTTAACGGCAGTTGTCGAAAAATCGATAAAAGCAGGAATTCCAGTTCTTGTGGTAGATAGAAAAATTGATAGCGAAAACTACACTGCTTATCTTGGAGCCGACAATATTGAAATAGGAAGAATTGCTGCCCGATATATCGTTACACACAGTAAAGGTTCAGGTAAAATTATTGAAATTACCGGAGCAAACGGTTCGTCGCCGGCTTATGAACGTAGTTTAGGATTTGATCAAGTAATCAATGAAAATATACGTTGCAAAGTAGTGAATACAATTCATGGAGATTGGGAGGGAGAATCGGTTAAAGCTCCTTTAAAAGCCATTCTTTTACAAAATCCAGATATTGAGTATATTTTTGCCCATAACGATCGTATGGCATTAAGTGCTTGGGAAACTGCCAAAACGATAGGATTAGAAAAGAAAATCAAATTTTTAGGAGTCGACGGATTAAACTCTGTGAATGGCGGAATAGAATTGGTGAAAAATGGTGTTTTAGACGGTACTATTTTGTATCCGACAGGAGGAAATGAAGCATTGAAATTGGCCTTAAAAATGTATAACAAAGAGCCAATTTCAAAAAATAATATACTAAATACAATTATTATCGACCGGAATAATGCTGAAATTATCGGAAATCAAATGGATAAAGTCAATCAGCAACAAGCGGTTATTGAGTCCCAACAAGGAGCAATAAAAATTCAGGAAAGTGAGTATGCTTCGCAAAATAATTTGGTTCGATTACTGAGTTTTTTCTTGGTGATTATTTTGAGTTTAACGATTTACAGTATTTATTCGACGATTTCTATTTCCAAAAAGAAAAAACAACTTGAAAGGATTAATCAAACGGTAATAGATCAGAATAATGAAATTCAAGAAATGGCAAAAATTGCAGAGAAAAGTAATGAAGCCAAATTGAATTTTTTTACAGGACTTTCTCATGAATTTAAAACGCCAATAACTTTGATTATGAGTTATGTGGAGTCATTAATAGAAAATGAAAAAATTAAAGGAACCGTGCTTATTGATGAAGTCAAACTGATTCATAAGAATTCGAATAGATTATTGAGATTGATAAATCAGTTGCTGGATTTTAGAAAAATAGAGGAACAAAAGTTTACTTTAAGAGCTTCAAATACTACTATTTATGATTTTTCAAATGAAGTAATGACTAACTTTAAAGGGGAGGCAGCCCGCAGAAATATTGATTTTCAGCTTGCTTGTAAAAATAAAAATATGGAATTGTTTATCGATCGGGGCCTGATGGATAAAGTTTATTTTAATTTGCTTTCTAATGCTTTTAAATTTACACCTGATAACGGGAAAATTACGATTTCGATTATTGAAAATCAAGATAATACAGCAAAAATTCATTTTAAAGATTCTGGAATTGGAATCCCCGAAAATGAATTGTCTAATGTTTTTAATCCTTTTTTTAAAGCTTCCAATAATAATAAAAATAGCTCCGGAATCGGGCTTCACTTGTCTAAAGAATTCATGCTTTTGCATCACGGAACCATCGAACTAAAATCAAAGCAGGGTAGCGAGTTTGTCATAACTTTATTAAAAGGAAATAGCCATTTACAACCTTCTGAAATTGTAAATAAAGCCGAAGATTTAAATATAACTCCAAATTTAATAACAAATAATTTAGATATAGAATCTGATTTAAATGAAGTGAATATTATTTCTGATGCAGAGAAACACTCTCTTTTGATTATAGAAGATAACAATGATTTGGTTACATTTCTTAAAGCTAAATTATCAGCTGAATATATAGTGTATACTTCTGATGGGAGTGATGCTATCGAAAAAACAATGGATATTGTTCCCGACATTATTATTTGCGACATTAATTTAGTAGATAAAGATGGCTATGAAATTAGTAAAGAATTGAAGAAAGATTTGCGTTCCTCGCACATCCCAATTATTATTTTAACGGCACAAAGCAATAAAGAATCTATTTTAAAAGGATTGCAGAGTGGTGTAGATCAGTATCTTACCAAGCCTTTTAGTCTTTCTATTTTAAAACAATCTATTTCAAGTTTGCTTTTCAACAGAGAAAAACTTCGTTATTATTATACCAATAATATCTATCGCATAGAACCTGAATCAAAATTTGGTAATCAGGAACAAACTTTCATTACGAAAATGAATGATATTATTAAAACGAATGTGGAAAACCCTAAATTTTCTGTCGAGGATTTAGCCGATAAACTTGGGGTTTCCAGAGTTCAATTGTATCGAAAGGTAAAAGCGATTATCGGAATTAATATTAGTGATCATATTAATAATATAAAACTAGAGAAAGCAGCAGAACTTTTAAAGTCGAATGAGATGAATATTTCTGAAATTGCTTATTCTCTTGGATTCTCTTCTCCAAACTATTTCTCTACCGCTTTTAAGAATAAATTTGGAATTTCGCCAAAAGAATATAAAAATGATAAGTATTAATGAACTTTTAGTATTGTTTTTTTGAGTAGAAAGTTTATGTCAATTGTTTTTCTGTATTTTTTTTGGCCTTGCGGATAGAATACAATATAAAGAAGACCTAACAGGTTTTAGAAACCTGTTAGGATAACAACATAAACTTCAGCTTCAACTGAAACCATTTTAAAAGATAAAACTTAGAATAAAATATAAAATCTTATTTATTTATAATTTTTAACAACTTAAAACTTCAGAACCTCAGAACCTTTGCACCTTTTTTCAATCATTTCATGTATCAATTTTATACAAAATGTAACAAAATCGAAACTACAAGGTTTTCGTAAATAAATTTTAATATATTTAAAAGCTTGTAAATAAACGATTTGGCTTAAAAGTATCAAACTATCAATAATTATAGAATTAAATTGTAACATCATTAAAAATAAGTTGTTTTTTTTGCGAATACATTAGCAACAAGTTTTTAATACATCTACAATGAATAAGATATTGATTTGGTCTATTACTGCTGCACTGGCAGGTTTTCTATTCGGTTTTGATACCGTAGTTATTTCTGGAGCTGATAAACAATTACAGCTTCTTTGGCATTCCTCCGATGCTTTTCACGGATCTGTTGTTATGGCAATGGCGCTGTGGGGAACTGTTATTGGTGCTATTTTCGGAGGAATTCCCACCAATAAAATAGGTCGTAAAAAAACACTATTCTGGATCGGGATTTTATATTTCATTTCTGCCATTGGTGCTGCTTTTGCAAATGACCCTTATATTTTTGCTGCTTTCAGGTTTATTGGAGGTTTAGGTGTTGGAGCATCAACTATTGCAGCTCCGGCTTATGTGTCTGAAATTGCTCCGGCAGATAAACGCGGACGATTAGTAGCGTTATATCAGTTTAATATTGTTCTGGGAATTTTAATTGCTTTTATCTCAAATTACTTTTTAAAAGATATTGGCGAAAACGCCTGGCGTTGGATGGTAGGAGTTCAGGCTATTCCATCTCTTATTTATATCCTTTTTATACTTACAATCCCAGAAAGCCCAAGATGGTTATTATCTAAAAATCGTGACGAAGAAGCCCGAAAAGTATTATTTCAAATCGACCCGTCTGCAAAGCTCGAAGACATCATGGATGATTCTAGAGAAAATGGTGTTACGAAACACGAAAATATTTTCATGAAAAAATACCGTTTTCCATTAATGTTAGCTTTTTTTATTGCATTTTTCAATCAGTTTTCTGGAATCAATGCCTTTTTGTATTATGCACCCAGAATTTTTGAAGAAGCAGGTTTGGGACAAAATACAGCGTTATTGAGCAGCATCGGAATCGGGATAACCAATCTTATATTTACTTTAATCGGCGTAGCATTAATCGACAAATTAGGAAGAAAGTTGTTAATGTACATAGGTTCTATTGGATATATTATTTCCTTAGGATTAGTTTCGGCTTCGTTTTACTACAATTGGGGAGGATTATCGGTTCCTATTTTCCTTTTCTTATTTATTGCATCACATGCTATTGGGCAGGGCGCTGTTATCTGGGTTTTCATCTCAGAAATTTTCCCAAACCACATACGTGCTTCAGGACAGGCTTTTGGAAGTTCAGTGCATTGGGTTTTGGCAGCGATTATTCCGTCCTTAATCCCAATGTTATTTTCTGAAATTGGACCTGACGTAGTGTTCTTAATTTTTGCCTTGATGATGGTCTTGCAATTACTCTTTGTAATTTTTATAATGCCGGAAACCAAAGGAATTTCTTTAGAAGTATTAAGTGAAAATTTAACCAAAAAAAAAATCAAAAAAAATGAAATCAAAGAAACATCTACCGCTGGCATTTTGTAGTGCAATACTACTATTAACAGGAGGTTTAAAACCATATTCGGCTGTTGCACAAACTACAGCTATTTCAATATCAACTACTTCAGAGGAACAAATGTACCGTCCTAATTTTCATTTTACACCAAAAAAAGGATGGATGAATGATCCTAACGGAATGTTCTATGCTGATGGATATTATCATTTGTATTTTCAATATTATCCAGATAAAAGTGTTTGGGGACCAATGCATTGGGGACATGCTACCAGCAAAGATTTAATTAAATGGGAAGAACAACCAATTGCCTTGTATCCAGACAATGATAAATACATTTTTTCCGGAAGTGCTGTTGTAGATACACATAATACATCGGGTTTGGGTACTGGAAAAACGGCTCCAATTGTAGCGATTTATACGCTACATGATATGACAAAAGAAAAAGAAAATAAAATTGATGTAGAGCAGCAAGATATTGCATATTCGAATGATAACGGTTTTACATGGCAGAAATTTGAGGAAGGAAATCCTGTCGTGAAAAATCCTGGTATTCGTGATTTTCGGGATCCAAAAGTTAGTTGGGACGAAACTCACAAACTGTGGATAATGGTATTGGCAGCCCAAGATCGAACTCAGTTTTATAGTTCTAAAAATCTAAAAGACTGGAAATATTTATCTGAATTTGGAAAAAATATTGGTGCTCATGGTGGCGTTTGGGAATGCCCGGATTTCTTTGAGATAAAAGCTGAAGGAACCAACGAAACCAAATGGGTCTTAATTTTGAATTTAAATCCAGGAGGAGCCAACGGAGGTTCAGGAACGCAATATTTTATTGGAGATTTTGACGGAAGTACTTTTACATTGGACTCTAATTTTGCTAAAAAAGTAGAAAAAGAAAATGCCGTTTGGCTCGATTACGGAAAAGATAATTATGCGGGTGTTACCTGGAATAATGTCCCTGGTACCGACGGACGAAGATTATTTATAGGATGGATGTCAAATTGGGATTACGCACAAGAAGTTCCAACACAATCTTGGAGAAGCAGTACCACAATTGCACGTGAAATTCAATTAGTAAAAAAAGGTAATGACTACAGCTTGATTAGTAATCCTGTAAAAGAAATTAATAAATACATTTCTAAAACAATCAAAGGAAAAAACCTGAAAGGAAAAGGAAAACTATTGATTCCAGAAGCAGGAAAAATTGATTTGACACAAGCGATTATCAATTTTAATTTAAAAAACTTAAAACAAGATACGTACACTTTTACGCTTTCAAATGCTGGTGGAGAATCTTTGACTTTCGGAATAAATAATTCAGAGCATTATTTATTTGTAGACCGTTCGAAATCTGGAAAAAATGATTTTTCTGAAAAATTTGCTTCCACGATTACCAAAGCAGCTTTAGATGGAAATCAAAAAGAAGGTGTTTTTAAAATCATTTTAGACAAAACATCTATTGAAATATTTTACAATAATGGCGAAAAAGTAATAACCGAAATCTTTTTTCCAAACCAGCCATTTACTTCACTTTCTATTTCTTCAAACCAAGGAATCGAATTGAGTAATCTCGTACTTAACCAATTAAATATAAAATAAGATCCCATTTGATGTAATTGATTTTAACACATAGAAACATAGATTTTGTAGGCTAAGAAAGTAGGCGTTTCACTTGTTTAAAAGCACATAGCTATGTGTGAGAAACGAGTTTCTTTCTACTCTCTTTCAAAAGAAAGAAAACTATGTTTCTATGTGTTAAACAAAATTTTTATGACTTGATAGAATTGAGCAACCTAGTACTTAACCAATTAAATATAAACTAAAAATAACCAAACCAAAACTATTAACTATGAAAACCAAAATTATTTATTTTCTATTTTTCTTCTTTCCCATGCTGATTATTACAGCACAGGAAGGAGGGATTAAAGGAACGGTAATTTCGTCTGATGACGGAATGGCTCTTCCCGGAGCGACTGTACTTATTTCGGGTACCAATACCAGTACCGTAACAGATTTTGATGGAAATTTTTCTTTTCAAGAAATAAATCCAGATGCTATAATTGTTGTTTCTTTTATCGGATTTGCACCGCAATCGATTTCTGTCAAAGGGCAAAAAATATTAAATATAACTTTAAAAGTAGATAATAATCAATTGAATGAAGTTGTTGTAACAGGATATTCTAAACAAAAGAAAACAGATATCACCGGGGCTGTTGCTGTTGTAAACATGAAGGAAGTCATGAAGCAACCGGAACCGAACCCAATAAAAGCGTTACAAGGAAGAGTAGCCGGGGTGAAAATTTCGTCGGACGGATCGCCAAGTGGGGGAAATACAAAAGTGGTGATTCGAGGTGTAGGAACTTTAAACAACACAGATCCTCTTTATGTTATTGATGGAATGCCTACTAAATCCGGAATGCAAGAGCTAAACCCGAATGATATTGAATCGATTCAGGTTTTAAAAGATGCTTCTTCGGCGAGTATTTATGGTTCTCGTGCTTCAAATGGAGTTATAATCATCACGACCAAAAAAGGAAAAGAAGGCAAAATGAGAATTAATTTTAGTACTTATACGTCTATTTCTGATTATTCAAAAAAGCAGAAAGTGCTTAATGCAAATCAATTTGGTCAGGCTTTATGGCAGGCAAATATTAACGATGGATTAGACCCGAACAGCAATAACCTGCGTTACCAATTTGATTGGTCGTTAAATAATAACAAACCACAATTAAACAATATTTTAATTCCGGAATATTTAGATGCAAATAAAACACTTAAGTCTTCAGATACAAATTGGTATGATGCGATTTCGCAAACAGGAATAGCCAATTCTTATGATTTATCGGTTTCGAATGCATCCGATAAAGGAAGTTATGTTTTCTCTTTAGGATATTATGGAAATGAAGGTGTTGTAAAAACAACAGATTTTGAAAGAATTTCTGCCAGAATGAATGGTTCTTATAAATATTTTGATGGAAGATTAGTTATTGGAGAAAACTTTAGTTTAAATCGTACTAATGAAGTTGCAGATCCAGGAGTTTTAGAACAAGCTCTTCGTGCAGTACCTATTATTCCAATACATACCGTCGATGGCAAAGGTTGGGGTGGACCAGTAGGAGGAATGAACGACAGACAGAATCCAGTTCGCCTTTTAGAATATAATAAAGATAATAAATACGATTATTTGCGCCTTTTTGGTAATATGTATGCCGATTTAGAGATAATCAAAAACCTCCATATCAAGAGTAGTTTTGGTATCGATTATGGATCTTATAAAAAGCGCACTTTGCAAAGAAGTTACCAATCCGGGTATTTACAAAATGATCAAACATCGGTTACTATCGATCAATCGGTGAGCGATAAATGGACTTGGACAAATACGGCTATTTATAGTTTGAATTTCGGAAAAAGCAATTTGAATTTAATGGCAGGAACCGAGATGTATAAAGACAGTTATGATACAACTACTTTACGAAAAAACGGCTTTTTGATCGAAACGCCAGATTATATGTACCCTGATGCAGGAACTGGTGAATCGTTTACAAGCGGAACATCAACAGTGTATTCATTGCTTTCGTATTTCGGAAAAGCAGATTATGAGTTTGATAATCGTTATTTACTTTCGGCTACAATTCGCCGTGATGGTTCGTCTCGTTTTGGTAAAAACAATCAATTCGGGACCTTTCCGGCAGTTTCGGCTGGATGGAGAATTAGCAATGAAAATTTCATTAAAAATAATGTACCTACTATTTCTGATTTAAAATTAAGAGTGGGGTGGGGACAAACCGGAAATCAAGAAATTAGTAATACTGCGGTTTATAACCTTTACTTGGCTAGTTATGCAGGGGGAAGTCCAACTTGGGCAACTTCTTTTGGTACAGCTTATGACATTGCAGGAAACGGAAATGGTTTATTACCGTCTGGTTTTATTGCAACGCAATCGGGTAATGAGGATTTAAAATGGGAAACTACTACACAAACGAACATAGGTTTGGATTTTGGTTTCTTCAAACAAAAATTAAGCGGTTCTGTTGATTATTATATCAAAAAAACAGACGACATCTTGGTTTTGCCACCTTATTTAGGAGTAATTGGCGAAGGAGGAAATCGTTGGGTTAATGGTGCTTCAATGCAAAATGCAGGATGGGAATTTACTTTAGGATATCACGATGAAACTTCATTTGGATTAAAATATGATATTTCGGCTAATATCTCGGCAAACAAAAACAAGATTACACAATTGCCTGATGAAGTAAGAAATAATTACGGTGGCGATGGATTAAGCGATAATATTTTAGGTCGTCCAATTAATTCTATGTACGGTTATGTTGCTGACGGATTGTTTAAAAGTCAGGCAGAAGTAGATAACTCGGCAACTCAGGAAGGAAAAGGCCTTGGGAGAATTCGCTATAAAGATTTAAATGGAGATGGGGTTATTACAGATAAAGATCGTACTTGGATAGGAAATCCAAATCCGGGTTTGCTCTACGGATTTAATTTAGGATTAGGATATAAAAATTTCGATTTCACAACTTTCTGGGAAGGAGTAGGTAATGTTGATGTAATTAATAAAACAAAATATCAAACGGATTTTTGGAGTGTTGATGATGTAGGTTCTAATAAAGGAACTCGTTTACTAAATGCTTGGTCTGTAGATAATCCAAATTCGACTATTCCAGCTTTAACAACTGTAGATAGAAATGCAGAATCAAGATTTTCAACTTATTATGTAGAAAATGGAAGTTATTTGAAACTTAGAGTTTTACAATTTGGCTATAGCCTGCCAAAAGAGCTATTGAAGAAAATAAATTTCGACAGTTTTAGATTGTACATCAGCGGACAAAATTTACTGATCATTGATGCTAAAAATTTCACTGGTGTAGATCCTGAAAATGCAGGATTCGGATATCCGCAGCCGATGACTTTTACAGCTGGTCTTAATTTTACTTTATAATAAAAGATTAAATTGAAAAACATGAAATCGCCATGAATCAAGATCATAAACTGTAATGAAGATTGGCGATACCATATTCTATTAAAAAACAAATAGCATCTACACATGAAAAAAATACTATATATAACAGGGTTTTTAATACTTGGAATTATTACTTCCTGTTCGGATTTTTTGGAGAATAACCCTCGAGGCGTATTATCCGAAGAAGATATTGTGACACCACAATCGGTAGAAGGATTTATGAATGCCGCTTATGCACAATTGGGTAATGATCATTATGATTCGCCATACAGTTTATGGCCTTTTGGAAATGTTCGTTCTGATGATGCTTACAAAGGAGGAAGCGGAACTAACGATATTCAGGATTTTCACTTTTTTGAAGTTTCGAATAATATCAGACCAGATTTTGACGAATTGGATAATTTTTGGTACATCAGTTATGTTGGTGTTTCAAGGGCAAATAAAGCATTGAAAGCATTAGAACAAATTTCAGAATCGGATTATCCGTTGAAGAAAACACGTATGGCTGAAATGCGTTTTTTAAGAGGACATTTTTATTTTATGCTGAAAATTATGTTCAGAAATGTTCCTTATATCACAGAAGATATTCCGGTAGAAGAGTATAAAAAGATCTCAAATAAAACACTTTCGAATGAGGAACTTTGGAATAAAATTGCCGAAGATTTTCAGGCTGCAGCCGATAATTTACCAGAAATACAACCACAAGTAGGTCGTGCTACTCAAAAAGCAGCTTACGCTTATTTGGCTAAGACACGATTGTATCAGGCATATACACAGGACGAAACATATAAAGTTATAGGAATCAATCAGCAACATTTGCAAGAAGTAATTGCTGCGACAGATAAAGTAATTGGGAAAGCAAGTTTAGAGCCTGATTTTGCCAACAACTTTTTGCCTGGATCTTTTGAAAACGGATCTGAATCTATTTTCTCAATTCAGTTTTCTGATAATGACGGGACTTTGTACGGAAGATTAAACTTTTCAGATGTACTCTCAACTCCGCAAGGTTTAGGATGTTGCGATTTTCATAAACCAAGTCAGAACTTAGTAAATGCTTTTAAAACAGACGCCAATGGTTTACCGGAATTTGATACCTACAACGATCAGGATTTTGATTATAAAAATATAAATGCCAATACAGTTGATCCTAGATTATATCACACAGTAGCAATGCCTGGTTTACCTTATAAATATGATCCTGAATTTTTATATGTAGAAGCTTGGGTAAGATCTCCGGGAACCTATGGATATTTTGCATCATTAAAAGAAAACGTAGCTCCAAGTTGTAGTTGTATAGTTAATATTGATCCATTTTATGGAAATTCAAAAAACAGAATACAGATTCGTTATGCCGATGTGATTTTGATGCGTGCAGAAGCTCTGATTGAATTAGGAAGACAAACAGAAGCTTTACCATTAATTAATCAAATCAGGGAACGCGCGACTCAAAGTACAGGAAGGCTACCGTATGTAAACAACTTTAAGATCAATACTTATGTTGATGGCGTTAATTGTAATTGGACACAAGATTTTGCTCGTAAAGCCATGCGTTGGGAACGCCGTTTGGAATTGGCAATGGAAGGAAATCGCTTCTTTGATTTAGTTCGCTGGGGCGTTACAGATCAGGTGATGAATGATTTTTATACAGGAGAAAAAACTAAACGCACCTATTATCAAGATGCCTTTTTTGATGCTCATAAAGAGGAGTATTGTCCAATTCCGTTAAAGCAAATTAATTTTAGTCAAGGATTGTATAAGCAAAATCTGGGCTATTAATGATTTAATAGCTGAAGGATAACAAAATTCTGGTTGTGTAACCTCAAGATTATGCAACCAAAATAACATTAATATAAAAATAATTTTAAAATGAGTAACGGAAAAAACCTTAAGGCAGTGGCCTATGGAGAGGTGCTTTGGGATGTTTTTGGCAATGAAAAGAAGATTGGTGGAGCTCCACTAAATGTGGCTTTGCGCATGAAAACATTAGGTTGTGAAGTGGCCATGATAAGCTGCATAGGAAATGATGAAGATGGACAAGCGATTATAGATCAGGTAAAAAGTTTAGGACTCGAAACGGATGCTATTATGCAAACGGAAAATTTTGCAACAGGATTAGTAAACGTGACACTAAACGATCGGGGTTCTGCGAGTTATGAAATTAGCTATCCATCGGCTTGGGATAAAATTGTATTGAATGATTTTGCAAAGAAAATAGTTGCCGATGCTGATGTTTTAATTTATGGAAGTCTGGTTTGTAGAGACGAAGTGTCAAGAAAATCTTTGGAAGAATTGTTGCAAACAAAAGTGTATAAGGTTTTTGATGTCAATTTAAGAAAACCTCATTACTCGTATGAAATACTGGAAAAATTAATGTATTCAGCCGATTTTATAAAGTTTAATGATGAAGAATTGTTAGAGATTGCCGCAGCGATGCAGTCACCTTTTACCAGTTTAGAAGATAATATGCATTTTATTGCCAAAAAAACAAATGTTACTGCAATGTGTGTAACCAAAGGGAAACACGGTGCATTATTAATGTGGGGAGGAAAACTCTATGAAAACGGAGGTTATCCTGTGGAGGTTGCTGATACAGTAGGAGCAGGCGATTCGTTTTTGGCAGCTCTCATCACCTCATTGCTTACAGGAAAGGCACCACAAACTGCTATCGATTTTGCTTGTGCAATAGGAGCTTTGGTTGCTCAAGCTCCAGGAGCCAATCCTGAGATTTCCTATTCGGAAATTGAAAGTTTAATGGTCGAAAAAATCAAGCTTTTTTAAGAGATACGATTGAACTTTTAAGAGATATAAATATAAAAAAGGGGCTATCTCATTTTGAGAAGCCCCTTTTAATTGCATAAGTTTATAATTATAAAGTTTTGGATATAATAACTCGTTTTGAGGTTTTAGACTTGCCTGAGGTAATTGTGAATATATAAACACCTGATTCCATTGTCGAAACATCAATTTTTTGTGTTTTGGGAGTTATTTGGGATGTTTTAATCAGTCGACCGTTAAGATCGTAGACGTTTAGTATTAAATCCGATTTATATTCAAAGTCGTTTAGATTTATGAATACCTCTGTAGAAGCAGGGTTAGGGTATAAAGTAAATTTATCATTATTAAATTCGTCTATTCCAAGAAGTTTTGATACAACAACAGTTGCTTCTGCTGTACTACAGTTTGAAGATTTATTTATATCGCATATTGAGTAGGTAATAGTATATTTTCCAGGTAAGGCTGTTGCAGGAATTACAAGATTACCATCATTAGCAATAGCTGTATCTGTAAGCCCGCCATTATCTATAAGTGATATTGTTATATTGGAGGCAGCAACAAGAAAATTATTGTAAAGATCATTTGCAAGTAAATTTCCAGCAATTCGTTCAGTACCTGTTAAAAGAGGAGTGTTACTAAAGTCGTCATCATTGGCCAAAAGCGCATTGGTTACTAATAATGTTACCTCATTAGATTCCATTACACAGCTATTACTGCTAACCAAGACTCTGTACTGATAACCATTGTACCCAAAAGGAGTATTTAGTATTGTAAGTGTAGCAGTATTTGTACCCGAATAGAATGGAATGTTTCCTCCATCTGTAATATCAAGCCAATTCTCACCATCTTTACTTACCTGCCATTTGTATTGATCTGCATCTAATGCATTAATGCTAAATGTGGCGTTAGCATTCGTAGCTATTGCCTGATTCTGTGGTTGTGAATTTATTATTGCTTCAGGTTGGGTAATTGTAACATTAGGTGTGGCAACCTGCCCTATGGCATCAGTTACTTTTAAGGTATATGGACCTGCTGCCAAACCAGTTATTGTTTGTGTGGTTCCTCCCGGCAGCCATTCATAGGTAAATGGAGGTGCTCCTCCTGAGGTAACTGCTGTTGCGCTTCCGGTAGGCACGCCATAACATGTTAAGTTATTAGAGATAATTGATGCCTCAAGTAGCGGAACTACAGTTACAGCTGATTGAGTTCTGCTACTAGTGCCTGATGCATTGATAGCTTCTGTATAGAAATAGTATGTACCGACTGTTGCAGTATTTGGTAAGACCGATGTACCCACAGTTTCAAGAGTATTTTCTGTTCCCAATAAGTTGCCACCTACACTAGCATCATACCATTTGGTTTGAGTATAGGTATAAACAAGTGTTATGTTTGTTGAGGTTGCAGATATATTCATAAAGGGGTTATGATAGTCATCGTAAATTGAAATATTTATTGTACCGTTAGTGAGATTATTAATGGGTTTTGTGTATATTTTATTTGTGTTCGAAGTATTAGATATCGTACTGTTAGGTAAAGTTCCTGCACCGGATGCTGCTACATAAAAATCAAAAATTATCGACCCCATTCCTAAATTGAATCCATTAAAGACAAGGTTAGCGGAAGTAACCACTGCTCCATCGGGAATTGTAACATTGCCAGTAAGCGTTACAACTCCATAGTTTGGAATATTAACATTTGTACCTAATACAACGCTATTTGTCGTAATTGCGTTGTTTGTTGCTGCCAAAACTACAGAATTTGTTCCTATTGCAACTTTTTTACTAACTACAGTAGGTGCAGTTACCTGTGCAATACATTGAAAGTTAATAAAGGAAAGTAAAAATAAGAGTAGAGTTTTTTTCATTATCACGTTTTATTTAATAGTTACTAGGCATTATCGATATTACCGCCCATTTTACAGCGGCTTTTGTATACTGCCATATATTAATCGCAAAATTATAGTAGGGAATATGATTAGGAATACTCCAAAAAGTTTTCCTAAAGAAAATCTATAGCCCGAAAAGTTTTAGGGCTAAATAAAGTGTAAAAAATAATGATAAAGATGGTTATCCTTCTATCTCAAATTCCTGCTTTTGCAGATCACTTGGCAGGATATTATAATGTTTTTTAAAGGCTGCCGAAAATTTACTGGTATTTTCATAACCGAATTTATAGGAAATCTCTTTTATTAGAAACTTATTTTCAATAATAAGTTCTTTTGCCAGCTGCATTTGTTTTTCCTGAAAATATTTATAAATAGGTTTTCCAAAAAATTGCTTAAATTCCGATTTTAGCTTACTCTCGGATATTTTAAATTTTGCTGACAGTATAGCGATACCTGGAAATTTATCAAACAAATGATTCGTTAAATAGTTTTCAACCCTGTTGATATTGAATTTATCATCATAGTCTATACCCGAATAATTCTCCATAACCTTTTGTTCACTGCAAAGCCTGAAAAAATCGAAAATAAGGTTTATCGTTGAGAATTTTAGTTGTAGAAAGTCTATAGAAGCAGCTTCACCATTAAGGTTCATAACATCATCAAAATGGCTAAAATTTTTAAGCACTTCTTCGTTGCCTGTTAAAGGCCAGGCAATATATGGTTCGTTTGAAGCAATAAAACTGGTAAGACCTCCCTCTGAGAAAAGGTTATTCTGGGCAAGGTTACGTTGTAGCCATTCATCATTAAAATATAGGGTAATATATTTATTATCGGAACCTTTAAAATTCAGATCGCAGTTACGTTCTTTAGGCTTAAAGAATGTCCAGCTGTAGTTTGAAAAACAAAGCTGTTTTTCATAAATTTTCTTATCAATAGTTACCTGATTTGTAATATGATTCAGGCTTAACATATAGTAACCTTTGTCTTCTATTTTCTCCTCTTTTGGATCGTCATAAATAAGATCAAAAGCGACATTGGCTTTATACCTCACTTTAGAATAAATAATCCAGCATCCTTCTTCAAGTTTTTGGTAATTGAAACCTCCATCGCAAAAAGGAGTTTTAGCATAAATGCTTTGTCTTTCTTTATTATGTTTTACAAAGGGATATTTAGCAAAACTCTCCACCAAGGCCTCAGGAGATTTGCTACTATAAGGGAGATGATAAAAACCATTGCTGTACGTAAAAAAGTACTGCTTGAACTGATTAAACCAGTTCTTCAAATTTTGCTGAAACATAACAGTCGCAAATATAATATTAATTTGCAATCCTTTATGTGGGTAGTGATAAATTAGGATTGATTGTTGAATTAATTGCTTTTAAGTCTGTTAAAATAAGTTTAGGTGTACAGCTGTTAAAAAAAATAGAATGTTAACCCGGATAGAACGATTTTTAAATCGTTCTATCCATTTTCTCCGTTGGCATCTTCTATGAAAATATCTAAAGGTACTGCTAGTCTAAAATTATGTTTTCGCTCTACTTATGTTTTTGATATATTATATTCCTGAATTAATGTTTGCACGGTCTTAAATGTAAAAGGCTTGGTTTGACTATAGTTTTGGGATACTTTACCGTTGTCTGCCAGCAAACTTCTTAATAGTTCCTTACGCTCTTTCCTTGGTTTACTACCAGCAACTGTAAAGGAGCTATATATAATTGGAGTTAGTTGAGTTCCTTCCTTTTCGACATACCAGTTGGTAAATTCTATATTTGGAATAGCGCCGCTCGTAGCAATAACTGAGCTAATCGTACACGCAACATCGAGTACGTTGTCAGCATTATTACCTAAGTTAGAATGTTTGTACTCATACAATTTTATTTCTCCATCTTCTATACATTTTAGCCAATCGGCTTTTTCAGCTAGAGATAATTTTTTGGCTAATTTCTCAGGAATAAAACCTGGAAGTACTTTACTACGATAAACAGCCTTTTTTTTCGCATTATAATAAGCCAAATAGATGTTTGGATTTATTACATAACTAGTATCTGCTGTAATTAGTTTTAAGCCTCCTATTAAAATATTAACTTTGATTTTACCGTATATCGTATCATTAGTTTTCGTTACGATATAGCTTTTATCTTTAGAGGGTGAATGTGCATTTCCTGATAGACTAAATATTAACAAGAAAAAAAATGTAATTGATCTAATATGCATACTAACATGTTTTCATTTATGAGTTACAAATTTACAGAATAATTAAAAAAAACAGTAAAATTGACCATGTTTTTTCTGTCTAAAATAGTATAGTGGACTACGAATAGCTTTGCTAAGTATATAGGAGTTGAAAACATTTAGAATCGGGAAGTACATTTAAATTTAATACCTAAAAAATAAAGAAAAAAATCAGGAGGCTATAACATTTTCTCTTTTAGAGGTATTCCTATAAAGGCTCAAACTCATTCCTTTGTGTCGTTTGAAAAACTTATTGATATGACTCTCATCTGCAAATCCAAATTCATCGGCTATTTCATGAACTCTTTTATTACTGAAACGTAATCGATGTTCTATCAGTCGAATCCGGTACGAAGAAATGTACTGTTGTATTGATTCATTGCATTGTTTTCGGAAATAACTACCCAAATAGGTATCAGACAGACCGAATTTCTCAGCAATTACATTTATTTTTAGCAGTTCGGGCTGACGTATATGTTCCTGGATATAGTCAATTATCTGTAGTATTCGGGTATCTGCATTTGGTGAAATAGACTCAGGTTTGATAACCGATATGTTTCGGGCAGCAATCACAATAATTGCATTGACCAAATGACGCATTAGATCTTCAGCATATATAGATTTCAGTTCTGCTGTGTGCTGTAAATTCTGCATTAAATTGGCAACCATAAGCTTATCAGCTTCATTTATTATAATGGAACCCGAAAAATGGGAGGCATAATATAAGAGACATTCAATATGGTCTATACTTTGCCAACTATAACTTTTTACGTAAGAGGGAGCAAAACGTACTACCATAAACTCACAGACCAGATCCAGATTAAACGAGTGGTAATCATTTGGCGTGATCAAAAATAGATCTCCTCCTTTAAAAGGAAGTTGATTGCCATTGATTCCGTGGTTTCCTTTTCCAGATAATACATAGACAAATTCAAAAAAATTGAATTGGCGATCCTGTAGTGGACAGCAGTCTATCTTTTCGTAATATACCTCTAATGAATTATGGATATTTTCTCTTGCCATAACGCAAAGATACCTAAATAGACTTTGAATGTACCTGTAGTTCCTTTGTAATTCAGTCTATTTTTGCCAAATAAATAGTTAAACAAATGAAAGCAATAGTATTGAAAACTTTTGGAGGTGTCGAAAATCTCGTTCATCAAGATATTGAAAAACCTGAAATAAGCGAAAATCAAGTGCTTATTAAAGTAAAAGCTATCAGCATCAATCCGGTGGATATTAAGGTTCGGAATAAAAAAGCGCCATTGGCAGAGGATTTGGCTCATTTTGATCCTCTGATCTTAGGTTGGGATATCTCAGGAGAAGTTGTTGAGGTTGGAAATAAAGTTACACGATTTCGTATCGGAGATGAAGTGTTTGGGATGATAAACTTTATCGGACACGGTATGGCGTATGCAGAATATGTGGCTGCCTCAAGCGAACACTTGGCTCTGAAACCCGATAACATCAGCCATATCGAAGCCGCTGCCAGTGCAATGGCGGCGCTAACTGCTTGGCAAGCTTTTGATCGTTATGGAAAATTGAGACCAACAGATAAAGTTCTTATTCACGCAGCAGCGGGTGGTGTAGGACATTTTGCAGTGCAGATTGCCAAACATATCGGAGCTTATGTTATTGCTACCTCTTCGGTATCCAATCGAGACTTTGTGCTGCAATTGGGAGCAGACGAACACATTGATTATCAAACTACTCATTTTGAACGAATTCTTGAAGATATTGATTTTGTTTTGGAATCCGTTGGAGGTGATAATTTTCAAAAATCAGTTCGTGTTCTAAAGCCTTTTGGTACCATCGTCGCGTTGAATTCCGGGCATACGAATAACGATGAGCTCAGTGCAGAAACAAAACATCTGCATGCTTGTTATTTTATGGCGGTTTATTCCAATTCTTCGGATATTGAATATATCGCTTCCTTATTAGGAACTGGTTTATTGAAGCCTCATGTCTCCCATGTATTCGACTTTGACGAAATGGAAAAAGCACATCTGCAAATCGAAACAGGGCGTACGGTGGGGAAAGTTGTGGTGAAAGTGTAAAACAATTCAAGTATGGAAAGTACAATTAAAAAAATAGATAATGGACTTTGGAAAGCTATTACTAATAGTCCTTTTAATGAAATAGATTACGAAAACCTGCTAGCGAATAACCCCGCAAAAATTAGAGAAGAAGAAATGAATTTGTCATTAAAAGAAGAGCCACTTGATGTTCCAAAACAATTAGATGTTAAGAATATCCAGATTCCATCTTCTGATAAATCCAGAATGATCAGTTCGAGAGTATACAGACCAAAAGGAAAACAACATTTACCAATATTGCTGTATTTTCATGGAGGTGCCTTTATATATGGTACTCCCGAACAATACGATTTCTTATTCTTTGGGTTAGCTTTAGATGTTGATATGATAATTGTTTCGGTAGATTACCGATTGGCTCCCGAACATCCATTTCCTGCCGGAATGCAAGATGGATATGATACATTGCTATGGCTGTCTAAATATGCTGATGAAATAGGAGGAAACCAAAATAACATCCTTATTGGCGGAAGTAGTGCAGGAGCGACAATTGCCGCATCCATTACACAGCAAGCTAGAGACAAAAAAGAAGTAGAAATTCGATATCAATACTTGCTTTATCCTCCAATGAGCCATCTTTTACAAACGTTATCTATGAATGAATTGGCAAATGCTCCTATGCAAACCAAAAAGGCTGCAGAATGGATGTGGAAACATTACTTACAACATAAAATAACCCAGCCGCCAAAATATGCAGTTCCGTTATTGGGTGAGAATTTTAATAATCTCCCAAATGCAACCATCATTGTTTGCGAATTAGATCCGCTTAAAGACGAGGGGAAAATATATGCCCAAAAACTACAGAAAGCAGGGGTTTTGGTTGATCTGTTGGAAATAAAAGAGGCTGTACATGCTTTTGATTTTTTCTCTTGTTCATTATCCGATACTTTTTATGCACGACAAACTGAATTATTCAAACAAATTTTAAATCAAGAACAATGAAAAAAATAGTAGTTATCAATGGGCATCCTAACAAGGAAAGTTTTAACAGTGTCATTGCACATTCCTATATTCAATCTGCATTGGATGCTGGCTCAGAAGTACGATATATTGCAATTGGAGAACTGGATTTTAATCCCAATCTACAGTTTGGTTATCGTCAAAGGATGGAGTTGGAGCCGGATTTGATAAAAGCATTGGAAGATATCCAATGGAGCGAGCACCAGGTATGGATACATCCTTTATGGTGGCTTGGTATGCCGGCAATCATGAAAGGATTTTTTGATAGGGCGTTTCTTCCTGGCATCACTTTTAAAAGCAATAAAAATGGAGGCACTGAGGGATTGTTGAAAGGGAGAACTGGAAGAATCTTTACAACAGCAGGAGATTTATCGATAGATGTTTATGAGGAAATTTATAAATCAAGTGGACTTGTGCAATTGAAAAAAGGAATCTTGGAATACTGCGGAATATCTTTTATTCAGGATCATTTTATTGGACCTATTTATGAATTAGAAGAGAATGATAGAAAAAAATGGATAGTCCAAATAGAAGACTTTGCTAGATTGGATTCAATATAGAGAAATTTATATCCTGTTTCTTTAGTTTTCACTAGGATATAACTAATCAAGCTAGTGATCATTTGATGTTACTATTTTTTCTTATAATAGACCTAAATTTTTTGCTTTTTCAATTAAATCTTTATCGCTTCCTTTTTCTTTTAAAAGCTGATCTTTTATGCTTGCTTTTCTTTTTTCGATTGCACTCATAGAAAGAGGGATATAATTAGGAAGATTGACTGTTTTAACACCTTGGGAGATCAAGATCAAGATTTGATTATCATGATTGTCCCAATTTATATTTTTTTTGAATAAATCTCTTTGCGATTCTATAATAGTATCGCTTTGTACTATTTCTCCATCCAAAATTCTTTTACAAAGTACAGGAAATAATTCAAAATTAATATCACTTTTAGATATAAAGCCTTCAGGTTTTACACCCTTAATTATTTTATCAACAGTTAATGGCTCACTATGCATAGTAAGAAGAACTATTTTACAATTTTTAAATTTTTCTCTAACGAGTAGAGCCAAATCAATACCATTACTAATATTAAGCTTCTTGAAGGGGGGAAGATTAATATCTAATAGAGCAAAATCAATATTCTTGTTTTGCTTTAATTCAAAAGTTATTTTATTGTAGGCATCTTCACAATTATGACTCTTTATAAAGATCGGCAGTTCTTTTTGAAACTCAGTATCAGATAAAAGATTAACATAACTATCTACAGTCATTGGGTGATCATCGACGATCAAAATATTAAGGCTCATATTGATTTAATTCTATTCAAAAACAAATCTAATAAATATTACGGACTTTCCGTACAATTTTTTTAATCATATTTTTTTGCAATTAATCATAATTAAGGAGTTTAATTCTCGCAAAAAAATCTAATGTTACGGACTTTCCGTACTATGGTTTAAAATGTTTTACAAGTTGTGTTATGTGTTTAGTGACAATTAGTTATGGTTTGTTTTTTTATTTGTAATAAGTGAAATGTTACGGATTTACCGTACATTTTAATTTCTATTTAGCTGTTTTTTTGCTGTAATAATAATCAGCTAAAAATTTATGTTATGAAAAACAAATTGCTTATTTCAGGATTACTACTTTCTATTTCAGTATTATTTTCTTCATGTACAAATGACGATTATGAAATTCCGGAAAGTAAAAACAACCAGTTTGGAGTTGTGCCAACATACCAATTGAAAACGAGCTTGAATGAAATAAATAATTCAAAAGTTAAAGACTCTATAAATGAGACTGGTGCTCCAGAAATAGATGTTATGGCCGAGAATGAAGGTGACCCTGTTATTGTAATACCACCTAGAAAGGATTAGTTTTCTTTTTTATTATTTTCAAAAAAGAGTTTATTTCATTTATTCTTAAATTTTATATTCTTTTATTTCAAAATGCTATATTTGAAATTGTAAAATAATACTTAAACTTTGAAAACTCCTTTTAAAATAATTTCTTTATTTCTTGTGCTGATAATTTTTTCATGCAACAAAACAGAATCATCCAGTGGTGAAATTAAGACATCTATATCATTAGATAATAAGTCTTTAGTAGGGAAAAGAAAAGAAAAATATTTAGATTCTATATTTAATTTGTTAAATGCAAAAAAAAATGATTCTGTCATTAGGAACTTGTATTTTAGGTTATCTACAGAGTATTATTACAATAAAAATCTAAATAAATCTTTAGCTACAAGTTTGATGGTTCTTAAGTTGTCAAAAGATGTTAATGATAAAGAAGGAATTGCAAAAGCACTATATTATATTGGAGATAGTTATGGAAACATAAAAAAGGATAGTGCCTATTTTTATTATTTACAGGCAGAAAAATTATATTACAAGCTATCTGATTATGATAATACAGCAAGAATGTTATTTAGTAAAGCGTGTGTTTTATTTTATGATGGAAATTATGTAGAATGTGAAGTTGAAATTTCTAAAGCCTTGCAATATTTAAAAGAATCTAAAGATCAAGAGTTAATTTATTCTTGTAATGCATTAATGGGTAATTGCCTGGAGAAGCTGACTAATTATGATAAGGCACTATGGTACCACCAAATGGCTTTAAATAATTTAGAAAAGATGAAGCTTAGTAATAAAGACGAATTGAATAATTATAACGTAGCGTCTACTATTAATATTTGTAATCTTTATGATTTAAAGGGGGAATATTCAAAATCTATACAAAAGTTACAAGGTTTACTTTCAAAAGATTTAGAAGAGAAATGGCCAAGATTATATGCAAATGTTCTTAGTAATCTAGCTTATTCTAAGATGAAAAATGGACAATATCACAATGTCTATTTAATGTTTTCAAGATCATTAAAAATTCTGGAAAAGAGTGGAGATGAATCCGACATTCTATATAAAAAAATTCATATTGGTGAATATTTTTTAACGCAAAAAGACACTTTAAAGGCAGTTCAAATACTTAAAGAAGCGAATCGATTAGCAATTAGAATTAATAATAGTAATGAAATTTTAACTTCATTAAAACTACTTTCTAGTTTAGATAAAAAGAATAGCTTTTATTATGCAAATGAGTATATTAATTTGAGTGATAGTATAAATATTATTCAAAAAAATGCACATAATAAATATGCGAGAATTGAGTATGAAACTTCAAGAATTGAAGATGAAAATAAAGTTTTGACCAAAAAAAATCTATATATGTTAATTATTTCATTTATACTAATACTTCTATTTTTGATTATTCTTGTTTTAAGGTATTCAAAATATAAAAATAAAGAATTACAGTTTTTAATCAAGCAGAAAAAAGCAAATGAAGAGATTTATTTATTGCTAATTGAGCAAAACGAGAAAATAAATATTGCTAGGGAAAATGAGAAAACTAAAATAGCAAGAGAGCTACATGATGGAGTGATGAACAAAATTTATGGAATTCGAATGAATTTAGGTTTTTTTAACGCAAAAATTGAAGCAGAAATAATTGAAAAAAGAAAAAAATACATTGCAGAATTACAAAATGTAGAAAATGAAATCAGAATGATATCACATGAATTAAATCAAAATTCTTTTTTTGAAGGAAATGATTTTAATAAAATGCTGACAATCTTAGTTGATGGTCAAAAGGATATTAGTGTTACACAATTTAAATACATAATCGATGATTCTATAGATTGGTCCATCGTGCAGAATATCTATAAAATAAATTTATACAGAATAATTCAGGAAGCGATTTTAAATGTCAATAAGTATGCTAATGCAAATAATTGCGAAATAAAAATTCAAAAAATAAAAGATAATTTTTTGAGATTAACTATTATTGATGACGGGGTAGGATTTCATGTTAAAACTTTAAAAAATGGTATCGGACTAAATAATATGAAGGATCGAACTATTTCCTTAAAAGGTAAGTTTAAAATCAAATCAAAAATTGGAATTGGAACAGTGATTGAAGCTGTCTTTAATCTCGATGCTATAGTATAGAGAGGCTTTAGTGTAGTTGTTTTTTAAATTTTCAGTGGCACTGTCTCTTAAATTGTATAAAATTAGAATAATAAGTACCCGTTGGGTATAATTACTTCGTCTATTTGCTTTGCTCGGGTCACAAAAGTTTCATTTAACACATAGTCCCGATCCCGAAACGTCGCGACGAGATGTGTTTTAAACAAGGGAAACGTCTTTTTTGAGAGTAGCAAAATCTATGTTCCTATGTGTTAAAATTAATTGCACCCAAGGGGGGTAGTAATAAGTATATTCAGATTTATATTTAATGTTTTATTCATTAATTATTTTGGAATATTAAATCTTCAATGAAATTCCTATTTTTTTTGCTTAAAAATAATTTGTAGAGATATTTTATGATCTCTGCAATTATTTAAAATTTAAATGTTTTTATAAAACAGGATGCGTTATTTGTGATGCTTACCTGCTTATTTTTTTAGATAATTACTTAAAAAAATTAAGTCCGTAATTTTTAAACAAAAAGTCCGTAATTTTTTTTAAGAAATCCCCACTATTTTCGTAAAAGAAAAGGCTATCTAACTTAAAGCTTAAGTAGATATGATTTAACGCAGTAACAGGCAGAATATATTTTTCATATCAAATTCAAGTGATACCAGTAAAATGGCAGGAGTTTAAATTAGACTTTATGGAAAATAACAAATTTGAATTTAAAAATTTTAAACATCTATAGTTTTGATTTACATCTATTATTCATATATCTCTGAAGACAATTTTGAAAATTTGTTAGAAAATGAATTATCAAAGTTTTCATCAGATTATCAAGATAAAATAAAGGGCTATAGAAGATGGCAAGATGCACAATTGTCACTTTTGGGCAGAGTAATATTGTTTAAGGCAATTGAACAGGTTTACAAATGCAAACTTAATTATAAGGAGATCCTGCAGACGAAATATAATAAACCATATTTTAAGGATAGTCTTATCCAATTTAATATTTCACATTCAGGAGAAATAGTAGTTTGTGCATTAGTAGAAAAATCACAAGTAGGAATTGATATTGAGATTATATCAGATATTCAAATAGATGATTTTAAATGGCAGATGACAGAACAGGAATGGTTGACCATTACTTCATCCGGCAAAATGATGGAATCCTTTTTTGCGTATTGGACACAAAAAGAAGCTGTCATTAAGACACATGGTCACGGATTATCAATACCGTTAAAAACATTCGAGATTTCTGAAGACGCAGCTATCATAAACGATCAGAAGTTTTTTTTAAAAGAAATAAAAATTGACGAAAAATATAAATGCTATATCTCTCTGGATATGCCTATTGATGAGCTTTGCATAAGGAAAATATAGTATAAAGTTATTTTTAAATTTTAAGAAATATTAATCATTTAAAAAAGAAATATGAATAAGAAAATTTTAGTTATAGGTGCATGTGGTCAGATAGGTACTGAACTTACTTTGAGATTAAGACAAATTTACGGAGTTGAAAATGTTATTGCTTCTGATATTGTAAAGCCTGATAGTGATATTGTTAATCATGGATATTTTGAAATTATTGATGCTCTTAATTTTGATCAGATAGAATATTTTGTGGATAAGTATGCTATAGATGAAGTCTATTTATTATCTGCTTTATTATCAGCGTCAGCCGAAAAAGCACATGCTCATGCGTGGGATTTAAATATGAATTCGCTTTTTCACGTTCTTAATCTCGCAAAAGCAAAAAAAATAAAAAAGATATTCTGGCCTTCCAGCATTGCTGTTTTCGGGAATAACACACCACGTGAGAAAACGGCACAATATACAATTATGGAACCTTCAACTGTATATGGAATAAGCAAGCAAACTGGAGAAAGATGGTGTGAGTACTACTATAAAACTTTTGGTGTTGATGTTCGAAGTGTCAGATTTCCGGGAATTATTAGCTGGTCAGCGCCCCCAGGTGGAGGAACAACTGATTATGCCGTAGATATTTTTCACTCAGCAATTAAGGAGCAAAAATATGAATGTTTTTTATCTCCAGAAACTAGTTTGCCAATGATGTATATCGATGATGCTATTGATGCAGCAATAGCTATTATGCAAGCTCCAGGCAATATGGTAAAAATTCGCTCCTCTTACAATTTGTCAGCAATGAGTTTTAATCCTAATGAAATAGCTGCCGAAATTAAAAAACATATCTCTGATTTTGAGATAACATATAAAGAGAATGATTTTCGCCAATTAATTGCAGATAGTTGGCCCGATAGTATAGATGATAGCTCTGCAAGGCTAGATTGGAACTGGAAAAATAAATTTGATTTATCAAGTATGACTTTAGAGATGCTGGAGAAATTAGATGCTACTGTTCAAAATCAACTGTCTTTTTAATCACAGCATGCCAATTCTGATACAACAGTGTTCCAAAATGGCCCGAAAGGAAAGCTATTACTATCTAGGGTAATCTCCCTGAGATAATTCTATCATTAAAATTCAAGTTAGATTTTTAAACTCCGTCGAATTGATGGGGGTGGTATTGTTGTGTCAAAAAAATTCAATTTTTTTTAATTGACTTAATCTTTAAGATTATCGTTCGGGGTTTATAAGTCCGTAATTTTTATATCAAAAATCCGTAATCTCTAAAGAAATGTTACTACTACTTTAGCATAAAATCTAGCTTGTATTAGTGTTGAAAATTAAATAGTTAGGTTGTTGTTCTCATGACAGAGGGAGAAAAGTGTTTTTAAAAAGAAAGACTTTAATAATTTATTAAACAGTTCACAAATTGATATTAACCGTATAAAAGAATTACAATAATGGATCACATCAACGACAAAATAGCTAAAGATTATTGGCATAAAAAAAATAGTAGAATTGTTTATTCTAAAGAAAGTGCTTCAGAAAGTTCTTTTGTAGATTTTATTAAAGTCGATTCAAGTAAACTTTCTTACTTCTATAAGGTGACAGGGGAAAATACAGATGCAGAATTTACGGTGTTAATAGCACTTTATAACATGTTACTTCAGCGCTATTTTGCAGATGATAATATGTTGTTTTTGAAATCATTCCTGGCCTCCGAGGAAAAACTGTTATGTTATGAATTTCAACCGATTGCTCAAAAAACGATAAAAGAGTTTATACAAGAAACCAGAGAAGAGGTTCAGGAGGTTTATAAAAATGCTCCTTATTATGGAAATGTTCTTACAGATCAGGGTTCATGTGTAAACTACATTCCTTTTCAATTTAACTATGGAGTTAATACTAAGCCTTATGAATTATATAACGAATTGTCATTTCATATTGAAAAGCTTAAAAACAATGATTTAAAGATTTCATTATATTATTCTGAGAAATTTGCAGAAAGTAACATTGCACTACATTTTCTAAATAATTTTGAAAGATGGCTTGAAGAACTGGAAGATAGTATCAATGTATCTGCATCTAAGATTTCTTTAATTTTTAAAGAGGAAAAAAGATTGTTGCTGGATAATTTGGATAATACAAAATCCGACTATGACCGTACTATAACATTATCAGAAATTGTAGAAAAACAAGCACATAAAACTCCTCAAAATATAGCTGTTGTTTGTAAGGAAATTGCACTTACTTATGAATCTCTTAATGAGCAGGCAAACCAGCTTTCTCAATATCTTTTAAGCAATAGTATTTCGCAAGGTGATTTTGTGGGAGTTAAATTAGAAAGAAGCGAAAAACTGCTTATTGCTATATTGGCAGTTTTAAAGACAGGAGCAACTTATGTTCCAATAGATGTTAATTATCCGGAAGATAGAATTGCTTACATAGAAACCGACAGTAATTGCAAGCTGGTAATTGATGTAGGGGTTTATAATAATTTTGAGGAAAACCAGGTTAATTATACTAAGGAAAACCCATCATCTTGCAGAAGATCAGATGATTTGGCTTATATTATATACACTTCAGGAACTACTGGTAATCCTAAAGGCGTAATGATCACACATCAAAATGCCGTTGCATTAGTTTATTGGGCACAAGAAGAATTCAATTCGGAAAGTTTTGATATCGTTTATGCGGCTACATCACATTGTTTTGATCTTTCTATATATGAGATGTTTTATCCACTTTCTATCGGAAAAAAAATAAAAATATTAAATAATGCTTTAGAGATTGGCAGAGAACTATCACAGGATCAGATGATTTTATTGAATACAGTTCCGTCGAGTATACGAAATATTTTAGGGGAAGGTTTTTCTTTTGAAAATGTTAGTGTAATTAATCTGGCTGGTGAACCTTTTCCGGTAGATATCGCTAAAAGATTATTACAAACAAATGCCGAAATCAGAAACTTATACGGTCCATCAGAAGACACAACTTATAGTACTTGCTACAAATTGTCTTCAGAAAAGATATACCAAACGATTCCTGTTGGTAAGCCTATAAATAATACACAAGCCTATATCTTAGATGAAGAGTTTCAATTAGTGCCACTGGGAACTATTGGAAAACTATATCTTTCTGGAGATGGAATTGCTAAGGGATATCTCAATAAAGCAGAATTAACTTCGGTTAAGTTTATAGATAATCCTTTTGAACAAGGAAAAAAGATGTATGATACAGGCGATTTGGTAAAATGGATGCCGGATGGAAATCTTGCGTTTCTAGGAAGAAAAGATCATCAGATAAAACTTAGGGGATATCGTATTGAGCTTGAAGAAATAGAGAATGTTATGTCTTCATTTTCTGAGGATATTCTGCAATCCGTTGTAGCTGTCAGAAAGAACAATGGCGAAGATATCTTGGTTGGATATTATACAGAAAGTACGGTTATAGATAAAATACATTTAAGAGTTCATTTAGAAAAACAGCTTCCTGCTTACATGATTCCATACTATTTTATAAAAGTAGAGAAGATCCCATTAACTCCTAACGGAAAAATAAACAAGGATGCTCTTGCTGAAATAGCAGACATCACTATTATTAAAAAAGAATATGTAGCACCTGTAGATGCAGTAGAGAAAGCACTGGTTGAAATTTGGGAACAAACTCTGGGAATTTCTCCTATTGGTATGAACGATCATTTCTTTGAATTGGGAGGACATAGTCTAATGATTTCACAAATTATTAATGCAATCTACAAAAATCTGAATAAGAGTGTTCCGTTTAGAGTGTTTTATACCAATCCTACTATCAATGAATTGAGAAAAGTATTGAAGAATCAGGAGTATTTACCTATCCCGCTAGTTTCATATTCAGAGTCGTATCCATTGACACATTCTCAAAACAGATTATGGCTGCTAAGTCAATTAGAAGGAGGAAATGAAGCATATCAAATTTCAGGAGCAGTATTGTTAAAAGGAAATGTTAATGCTGATAATTTTACCAAAGCATTTACTCAGGTAGTTGCATATCATGAAATTTTAAGAACATATTTTCAAAAAGATGAAGAAGGAGAAGTAAAACAATTTATTGTTCCAAATGATGAATTTCATTTTACAATAGAAGCCCATGATTTTTCAAATCAGGAATTACCATATGAGGAGGTAGAAAACTATATAAGAGAAAAAGAAAAACAAAGTTATAATCTGGCAGAAGCACCCTTATTCAGAGCTTCATTATTGAAGACTACTGCTGCTGATTATGTGTTTTATTTGTCAATTCATCACCTTATAAGCGATGGATGGTCATTGAAAGTATTGACAGCACAAGTTTTAGAATATTATGAAATATTAGAAAGAGGAGACTCCATTTTATTGCCTGAGTTTACAGTTCAGTTTAAAGATTATACTTTATGGCTACAGGATCAACAGAAAAAAGAGAGCTATCAAACAGCCGAAAACTATTGGCTTAAACAATTTGAAGAAACACCACCAGTACTTCAATTGCCGGGTTACACTAACCGTCCAATTGTAAAAACGTATTCAGGAAGTCAGTTGCGTTGTACTTTCTCAACAGAATTACTAACCGAATTAAAAAACCTTTCAAAGAGTTCTCAGGTAACATTATTTACGGTGTTAATGACAGGAGTAAAAACATTGTTATCAAGATATAGCAATCAGAACGATATTGTTATTGGAACACCCATAGCCGGACGAGAGCATCCTGATTTGGAACATCAGATAGGTTTGTATATCAATACACTTGCAATACGAACATTAATCGATCAGAAAGATGGGTTCTCTACATTGCTTGAAAGAGAAGGGAAACAGCTTTTAGAAGGTTATGAACATCAGAATTTTCCATTCGATGCTTTGGTGGAGCAGTTGAAAATTTCGAGAGATACTTCAAGATCACCTTTGTTTGATATTATGGTAGTTTTACAAAATCAAAATCAGGTATCAAACTTTACAAATACAAATTCTTCTGATATTGTTCTGGAAGAATTTGAAATCAGCAGTAATGTTTCTCCGTTTGACATTGTATTTACTTTCACAGAAAAAGAATCACTTCATTTAGAAATTCTTTATAATACAGCTATTTATAATGCTGAATTTATTGAGAAAATATCCTGGCATCTGGAGAATTTATTCCGTCAGGTAGTAAGACAGCCCGAAATATTATTAGAAGAAATAGACTTAGTTTCTGACAGTGAGAAAGAAACTTTACTGCGTACATTCAATAACACAGATTCTGTTTTTGATACAGATAAAACAGTCATAGATCATTTTTTATCTCAAGTAAAGAAGACCCCACAAAAATTGGCTGTTATAGAAGATGACAAAACTTTAAGCTATGCCCAATTAGATGAATTATCTAATAGACTGGCTAATTATCTTATTGAAAATTGTAAAATCGCTCCACAAAATCTGATTGCTGTTAAACTAAATAGGGGAGAACGCCTGCTTATATCATTATTAGGTATTTTAAAAACAGGAGCTGCTTATGTGCCTATAGATACAAATTATCCTGAAAACAGAATTAAGGATATTCTGGAAGATGTTGCTGCCGGGGTTATAATAGACGATGCATTTCTTGATGAGTTTTATTGCAGTGAAACATCTCCTTTGCAGCCTGAAATAAAAACCGTAAGTACACATCTTGCTTACGTAATCTATACTTCTGGATCTACAGGAAAACCAAAAGGAGTAATGATTACGCACCAAAGTTTGGTAAATTTATGTCATTGGCATACAGAAACCTATAATGTGGATGAAACCAGTAAAGGAACTTTATTTTCCGGAGTTGGATTCGATGCTTCGGTTTGGGAAATCTATCCGTATTTGATATCCGGTGCTACGCTTTATCCAATTCAAAAAGAAGAAATACGTCTTCAGACAGAAGTATTAGCGTCCTTTTTTAAAGATAATCAAATTACACATGCCTATCTGCCTTCAAAAATTTGTCAGGATATTATGGCTGATGACAGTTTAGACTTATCTACAACGATACTTACCGGAGGAGAACGCCTGAATTATTCTGTAAACACATCTTTACAGGTATATAATAATTATGGACCAACAGAAAACACAGTTGTAACGACGTATTATAATTGTAAAGAAGCTTTACATGAAAAAGTATCCATTGGAAAACCAATAGCGAATACCAAAGTTTATATCTTATCCGACAACTTAAAATTACAACCAATTGGAGTTGCTGGAGAATTGTGTATCTCGGGAATCGGACTTTCAAAAGGGTATTTGCACCAACCGGAACTTACGGCAGAGAAATTTATTCAAAACCCGTTTAAAGCAGAAGATAAGCTATATAAAACCGGAGATTTAGCCCGATGGCTGCCTGATGGTACTCTTGAATTCATAGGACGAAAAGACAATCAGATAAAAATAAGAGGTAACAGAGTTGAATTGGGTGAAATAGAACATGTTATTAGAGAATATGAACCTGCAATTACTAATGCGATAGTATTAATAAAAGAAATAAATCAAGAACAAGTTATAGCAGCCTATTATACTGCAACCGCAGATATAGATAAAAAATTATTAAGAGGTTATTTAAAAGAGCAATTACCGGATTATATGATTCCAAGTTATTATGTAGCATTGGAAACATTGCCCTTGAATGCAAACGGAAAAGCAGATACCTTAAAGCTTCCAACTATTTCCGAAGCCGATATATTGAAAAAAGAATATGTTGCACCAACTACCGAAACAGAAGCAAAGATTGCTGTAATCTGGCAAGAAATTTTAGGACATCAAAAAATTGGTGTTACTGATGATTTCTTTGAGCTTGGAGGACACAGTTTATTATTGACGAAATTATTAAGCGAATACCAGAAAATATTTAAAAGAACAATTGATCTTAAAACACTCTATACAAATACGAGTCTGAAAAACCATGCAGTTCTTTTAAATGATTCAGAAGAAGTAGTAAGTGAGATTACAAAATTAGCCAATCAGGAATTTTATGATTTATCACCTTCTCAGATTCGATATTGGTTATTGTATAAAATACAAGGAAAATCCAGGGAATTCAATATTTACAGTACGTTTGAATTGCCGGATAATTTAAATATTAATGCTTTCGAATCGGCATTTAATATCCTTTTGCAACGTCATGAGATTTTGAGAAGTGTATTTGTTGAAAAAGTAGGTATTCCTAAACAAAAAATGTTACCAAATGTAGACATATTAATTCCAATTTTTGAATCAGAAGCAGCTATTAAAAGCGATGTATTCGAACATGAATTTGATCTCGAATCCTATCCTTTGTTTAAAATAGCTATTTTAAAACAAGGCACAACTCACAGATTGTATTTTAATATGCATCACAGTATAGGCGACGGGTGGTCTATGGGGATTATATCAAGGGATTTAATGCACATTTATACTGCAATAAATGCAGGCGAAACTGCAGCACTACCTGAGTTATTGATACAGTATAAAGATTATGCGCAATGGCAGAATAAACTGTTACAATCGCCAGAGATTACAGTTCAGGAAAATTATTGGAAACAACAGTTTGAAGGATCTTTAACGTATCTGCAATTGCCATCAGATTATATTTCGAAATTAAAAAAGGCAGATACTTCTTCTTCTTACACGGTATACATTACAGAAGACAAGAAGAAAAAAATAGAAGAATTATCCAGAAAAAATGGTAGTAGCGTATTTGCTGTATTTGTTGCAACTCTAAAGATATTATTGTTCAGACTTACTTCAGAAGAAGATATTATTGTTGGGATTCCGGTAGCAAATAGAAATCATTATCAATTAAAAGACTTAGTGGGGTGTTTTATAAATACGCTCATGCTACGAGATAAAATAGATGGAAATGTATCTTTTCAGACATGGCTTCAAACCGTAAATGAAACATTAATAAATGCTTTAGCACATCAAAACTATCCTTTTGAACAATTGTTGGAATTGATTGATGTTCCTCAAAATGATAATCGTTTTCCTATAAGCCCAGTTTTTCTAAACATGGTTGATTTTGATGTAAAAGCGCTGGAAATAATAACTGAATTCATTCCAAATCATGGAATACTTGAAGCAACACCAAAATTTGATGTGGAATGTTACATAAAAAGCTTCGCAAACGGATATAGTATAAACTGTGTATATGATCACGAACTCTTTAAAAAAGAAACCATTCAATATTGGATAAACGCTTATTTATCTATTATCGATCAGGTAATAGTGAATGAAGAAAAACCGTTGGAGACAATAAAAATATTTGAAGAGTTTGTTTATCAGGAAGAGGACTTAAAACCAATTAATGATTTTAGATTTTTTGAGGCGAGTGAAATTCAACAAAGTATAACGCAACGATTTGAAAAACAAGTGGAACGATTTCCATATCATCGCGCTGTGGCTTCAAATGGAATTGAACTTACTTATAAAATGTTGAATAATTGTGCGAATCATTTAGCCCAACAAATCAATGCAAAAGCAAATCACGAAACCAAAAGAATAGCACTGCTTTTAAATCACAATGAAACTTGTGTAATAGGAATGCTGGGAGTGCTTAAAGCCGGATATGCTTATGTACCTATCGATCCGAATACTCCCTTGAGCAGGATTCAGTATATTATTGAAGACTCAGGGTGTAACCAGCTGGTATGTAATGATAAAACCATAGAAACAGCCCAACAGCTGCAACAGATAGTACCGGAATTATCGATCATAAAGTTATCTCAAAATTATGTTCTTCCTCAAATTCCAAACCCATACAATAGCCTAAATTCCTTAGCAGAGGCCTATGTTTTGTATACTTCGGGATCTACAGGAATGCCAAAAGGAGTTTTGCAGAATCAAAAAAATGTACTTCATTTTATACGAGTATATACTAATAATGTTCAAATTGGAGAAAATGATAATTTAAGTGTTTTCTCAACCTATACGTTTGATGCTTCTGTAAAAGATATTTATGGGGCAATTTTAAACGGTGCAAAAGTTAGTTTCTATGATATAGTTGAAAATGGGCTTGACCAACTTTCAGAATGGCTACTTGCTCAAAACATTACGATTATACATATGGTACCAACAATCTACAGGAATTTCTTAAAAGGACTGGAAGAAGATGTGGTGTTACCTACAGTAAGATTAATTGATTTAGGAGGAGAATCATGTCATAAGGCAGATTTGGATTTATTTAAAAAATATTTCCTTGAAGGAACTTTTTTAGTAAATGATTACGGACCAACAGAATCTACTATTGTAAGTCAAAAATTCTTAACACATACTTCTCAATTAACGAGAAATAATATGCCTTTGGGTAAAGCAGTAAAGGAAACGGATATTTTCTTATTAGATGAAAATAATCAACCGAGAGGTATTTACCAAACAGGAGAAATTGTTTTTAAAAGTGACTATCTCTCATTAGGGTATTTAAACAGACAGGAATTAACAGATAACGCCTTTATAACAGACCCGATAACGGGAGAAGGCAGGGTTTATAAATCAGGTGATATCGGGAAAATGCTTCCTACTGGTGAAGTTGAATTTCTGCAAAGAAAAGATTCTCAGGTAAAAATCAATGGATTACGAATAGAACTGTCAGAAATAGAATATCAACTAGAACAGATTGAGTTTATAAAAGAGGCAGTGGTTTTACTTAAAGAATTACAGGGAAATAATTATATAACGGCGTACGTAAGGTTAACGGAAACCCTGGATGTGACTAAAGTCAAAATGCTTTTGGGAAAAATATTACCTAAATATATGATTCCAACAATTTATATAGCTATGGAAGAATTTCCATTGACACGAACCGGGAAAATAGAAAGAAAAGCATTGCCAAATCCTACTATTTCCGATTTGAAAACGGTGCCATATGTAGCTCCTAAAAATGATATAGAAAGTGAATTGGTAGCTATCTGGGCTGAAGTTCTGAAACTCAGACCTGAGATTGTAGGAACAGAAGATAATTTCTTCGAATTGGGAGGGAATAGTTTGCAAGCTGTCGTTCTGATTAATAAAATAAACAAAACATATAGCACAATGTTTTCTATTACAAATCTATACGAAACCCTAAATATAGCTGGTTTATCAGTCTTACTGAATTTTTATATAATTCAAAAAAACGAATTTGAGATGGTACTTCAGGAAGAAGATCAAGACGAAATTGTTCTGTAAAGGTTTTTAAAAAGAAAATCCAATCATTAAAGAAAAAAGAAAATATAAATCCGGCAATACCAGGTTAAACAATTTTTTATGAAAAATGACATTCTACATAAACTTCTTTCCTTAGGAGTTCAGTTAAAAATAAATGATGGTAATCTTAAAGTTAATGCGCCTAAAGGGGTGTTGACAACAGAATTATTAGAGGAGATTAAAGAACACAAGGTGTATTTAATGAGTCTGATAGCTATTAGTACATCTATTCCTAAAGCTGAGGTAAAGGAAAGCTATGCCTTAACTCCAACACAATATTTTATGTGGTTTACCCATGAATATCTTGGAGGAGACAGAGCATATAATATTACTTCAACATTAAAGTTGCAGGGAAAAATCAATGAAACGCTTCTAGAAAAAGCATTTCAGCAAGTTATATTACGCCATGAAGCGCTCAGAACTATTTTTAAAAAGAATCAAAAGGAAGAAATCCAACAGTATATCTTATCAAACGAAGAAACGGAGTTTAAGCTACATACTTTAGCATTGCAGCATTTTTCTGTTGAGCAACTTCACAATCAAATTAAAGAAGAATATCAAAAAGTTTTTGATTTAGAAAAAGATCTTTTATTAAGTGCTACTTTATTAAAGAGTAGTGAAGAAGAACATATTCTGGTGTTTGTCCTGCATCATATTATAGGAGATGGCTGGTCATTGCAATTACTTACCAGAGAAGTTATGCTCGTTTATAACAGTTTGGCGAGTGCGCAGGCAATAGAATTACCTGAACTTTCTATACAATACAAAGACTATAGCGAATGGCTTAATGGAAAGCTTGTAAGTCCCGAATACATCGCAAAATTAGAATACTGGAAACAACAGTTTCAAACAAAATCTCCAGTATTGGATTTGATTCAAGGAAAACGTCCGGCTGTTAAAACCTATAACGGACGCATACACAATCATGAATTTTCTAAACACTTTTTAGGAGAATTAAATGCTTTCGCAAAAGAGCATCAAATGACACTATTCATGTTACTGATGGGGGGATTGAACGGATTATTTTCCAAGTACACAGGTCAGACAGATATCACACTAGGAACTACTGTTGCAGGAAGAGAACATGCTGATCTTGAACACCAGATAGGACTATACTCTAATGCCTTGCCTATACGTATACAGTTTGAAAAAGAAGATAGTTTTGCTCAATTGATGCAAAAACAAAAGCAGACACTTATAAAAGCATATGAAAATAAAGAGTATCCTTTTACTGCCCTTGTCAATCACTTAACACTTCCTAAGAACCAGAGCAGATCTGCTTTGTTTGACATTATGGTTTTATTGCAAAATCATCAGGGATTGGAAATCAACGATCAAAAAGGAATAAATGGAGTCGTGGCTTCTGAATATAGTGAAATCGAAAGAGGAGTTAGTCAGCTTGATATTAGTTTTGTATTTGTAGAAAAAGAAGAAAGTTTGTCTTTAAGTGTGGAATACAATACAGACATTTATAATGAAAGTTTTATTGTTAGTCTTCTGCATCATTTTGAAGGATTTATAAAATCTGGACTTCAAAAACCAAATCAATCTGTAGATGCCATTGAGATTGTGACCCTAACAGAAAAAAACAAGATACTTACTGAATTTAATACCCCATCTATTTCTTCTGAAAGTTCTTTGACGATTATAGATCTTATAAAAGCAATAGCTGTCGAAAATCCAAGCCAGACAGCACTCGTTTATCAGGAAGAAGAAATAAGTTATACACTTTTAGAAAAATACAGCAATAAACTGGCAAACTACCTCGAGCAACATCTCCATGTTGAAAAAGGTGATTTTATAGGAATAGAATTAGAAAGAAATTCATGGACTATCATAACAATTCTTGCCGTATTAAAGGCGGGAGGAGTATATATACCTATTGATCCTGCTTATCCAGAAGAAAGAAAAAGTTATATAAAACAAGATAGTTATTGCAAACTCACAATAACCAATGCAGTATTAGAAGAATTTAAAAGTATTTCTGATAGTTATATAGGGGAATATACACCAGAGATAACTCCAACAGATCTGGCTTATGTAATATATACTTCGGGATCTACCGGAAATCCGAAAGGAGTACAAATAACCCACGCTTCTTTGATAGATTATGCAGTAACATTTAAAGACTACTTTCAATTGTCATCACAAGACAGTATAGTACAACAAGCGAGTATTTCTTTCGATACTTCAATAGAAGAAATATTTCCAATCCTTATTAGCGGAGGAACTTTGGTAGTATATGAATCAAAAGGAGATTTCCAAACATTATTCCGTCTTTGTGAGCACTCAAACATAACAATTTTGAGTACGAATCCGTATGCACTACAATACTTGAATGGAGCTCATAAACAATATAATCTTAAAATAAGAATCCTCATTAGTGGTGGGGACGTTTTACAACCAGATTATATAAATAATTTATGGGATAATATCGCTATATATAATACTTACGGGCCAACAGAAAGTACTGTTTGCGCTACTTATTATAAAGTATCTGAAAAACAAGCTGCGATTCCTATTGGAAAACCTATTTCTAACAGACAAGTATATATTTTAGAACCCGAAACGACACAATTATCTCCTCTAGGAGTTGTTGGAGAACTTTGCATATCAGGTAAAGGGCTTTCAGCAGGTTATTTGAACCAGCAGGAACTAACAGCAGAAAAATTTGTACCAAATCCTTTCATTGAAGGTGAAAAAATGTACCGTACAGGCGATTTAGCCTATTGGTATCCTGACGGTAATATCGAGTACATGGGCAGAATTGATCATCAGGTTAAGATACGTGGTTTCAGGATAGAACTTGGTGAGATCGAAACTGCGGTACTACAATATTCTGATGATTTAAGACAAACAGTTGTTGCTGTAAAAGAAAGCAATGGCGAGAAAGTATTGGTTGCTTATTATGTGAGCAATGAAGAACTGGACAAATCGGCTATCCGAACTTATCTTCAAGGGAAGTTACCCGAGTATATGGTTCCTGGATTTTATGTTGCCTTAGAAAACCTTCCTTTAACTCCTAACGGAAAAACGGATCGTAAAGCGTTACCGGAAATAAGCGGGGAAGATTTAATCCGAAAAGAATATGTTTCTCCAAGAAATACAATAGAGGAAGACCTTGCCAATATCTGGCAGGAAGTCTTAAAAGTTGATAAAATAGGAATAACAGATAATTTCTTCGAATTGGGAGGACATAGCCTTATTGCAGCACAGGTTATAAACCGAATTCAAAAACAATTAAGCAAGAAAGTATCCTTTAAGGATTTCTTTTCAAAGCCTACAATCGAAGGTTTATCCCAGCAATTAACCGAGGCATGTTATGTATCCATTGCTCAGGCACCGTTGCAGGAAAGCTATCCTTTGACGGCTTCCCAGAACAGACTTTGGCTTTTAAGCCAACTCGATGGTGGTTCTCAGGCTTACAATATTCCGTTTGCCTTCGAGTTATCAGGTACTTTGGATAAAGACAAATTCGAAGCCTCGTTTGAAAAAGTAATAGAACGTCACGAGATATTAAGAACCCGCTTTAAAGCTGATGAATCAGGATTGGTACGCCAGCATATTTTGCCAGCTGATTCTGTTACTTTTAGATTGATTCGAGAAGACTTTACCTCAGTAAATAGGCAACAAGAAGCCGTATCGGATTATCTGCAAGAGCAAAGCAATTTTGCCTTCGATCTGGAGAAAGCTCCTTTATTGCGCGCCGGACTTGTAGAACTTGATACCCAGAAACACGTTTTCTTTTTATCAATGCACCATATTATCGGAGATGGCTGGTCGCTGGAATTACTGGTTTCTGAAGTTGTGAAGATTTATAATGCGTTAAGTCAGGGATTAGAGATTGAACTTCCAGCATTAAAGATTCAATATAAAGATTATGCTGTATGGCTTACCAAAGAACTTCAGCAGGAAAAACACCTGAAAGCGAAAGAGTTCTGGATGTCTCAATTCTCAGGAGAAATTCCTGTATTGGATTTACCAAGTTTCAAGAAACGCCCATTAATGCAGAGTTATAAAGGAGAGAGTATCAATCGTACATTTTCACAAGCATTTTCACAGAAGTTAAAAACATATTCAAAAACACAAGACGCCACATTGTTTATGACCTTGATTGCAGGAGTAAAAACACTCCTTTATCGATACACAGGTCAAAATGATATCATCATCGGGACACCTATAGCAGGGAGAGAACATCCGGATTTGGAGAATCAGGCAGGACTCTACCTCAACACACTAGCCATTAGAACCCAATTTAAGGAGAAAGCCCAATTTACGGAAATAGTAAATCAGGAGAAACGTACTTTGCTTGAAGCGTATCAGCATCAGAATTATCCATTTGATGACCTGATTGGAAACCTGAACCTGAAGAGAGATATGAGCCGCTCGGCACTTTTTGATGTGATGGTCGTTTTACAAAACCAAGGACAGCTAAAAAACCTTGTAAACGGAGAAGAACTGACAGGATTAGAGATTAAGAACTATGAGTTTAAAAGCAAGACTTCCCAGTTTGATGTGAGCTTTGTTTTTATAGAAAAAGAAGAAGGATTATCGTTGACCATCCAATACAACACCGATCTTTATGATTCCTTGTTGATTGAAAGGATGTTTGCCCATCTAGAACTTTTAATGACTCAGGCAATAGACGAAAGTTCTCTTACTCTAGAAGAGCTGTCTTATATTACTGCCGAGGAAAAACTTGAGGTAACAGAAACCTTCAATGATACCCTTGCAGATTATTCCAAAGACAGAACCATTATCGATATGTTTGAAGAACAGGCTGCAAAGACCCCAGATAAAATAGCAGTTGTTTTTGAAAACAAAGAACTGAGTTATCGTTCCTTGAATGAACAGGCGAACCAACTTGGAGCTTATTTAAGAAAGCATTATGATATCAAGTATGATGATCTTATTGGTATTAAGCTGGAACGAAGCGAACGCATGATGGTTGCTATATTAGGAATCCTAAAATCTGGAGCTGCATATGTTCCTATTGATCTTACATATCCACAATCCAGAATTGAATATATAGAACAGGACAGCAACAGCAAACTGATCATTGATGAAGCAGTATTGGAATTATTTTATAAGGAACAGCAGGATTATTCCACATCGAATATCGAGAAGAATAACGGTCCCAAAGATTTAGCATATGTAATTTATACCTCAGGAACTACCGGAAATCCTAAAGGGGTAATGGTGGAGCATACTGCTTTAGTTAATCGTTTAGAGTGGATGCAGAATTTTTATCCAATTGTAGAAGATGACGTTATTCTACAGAAAACAAGTTATTCATTTGATGTTTCTGTATGGGAATTATTCTGGTGGTCATTCACAGGATCTAAATTATGTGTATTAAAACCTGACGGACAAAAAAGTCCAAAAGAAATTATAGATCATATTAAAAAATATAAAGTGTCGGTGCTTCATTTTGTGCCTTCAATGTTAAATCTGTTCTTAGATTATTTAGAAGAAAACAAACATGAAATTCAGAATTTAGAGAGCCTTAAAAGAGTATTTACAAGTGGAGAAGCTTTAACGGCTGATCAAAACCGTAACTTCTTTCTTCAATTAGCAAACGTTTCATTAGTAAACTTATACGGACCGACCGAAGCTACAATTGATGTGAGTTATTTTAATTGTTCAGAAAACTTGTTGTCTGTTCCTATAGGAAAACCAATTGAAAATATGCAACTTTATGTTTTAAGTGATGATTTAAAAGCACTTCCAGTTGGAATTGTTGGTAAATTATATATTTCAGGAGTGGGTTTAGCTAGAGGTTATGTAAATAAGCAGGAACTAACAGCAGAAAAATTTGTACCAAATCCTTTCATTGAAGGTGAAAAAATGTACGATACAGGCGATTTAGCCTATTGGTATCCTGACGGTAATATCGAGTACATGGGCAGAATTGATCATCAGGTTAAGATACGTGGTTTCAGGATAGAACTTGGTGAGATCGAAACTGCGGTACTACAATATTCTGATGATTTAAGACAAACAGTTGTTGCTGTAAAAGAAAGCAATGGCGAGAAAGTATTGGTTGCTTATTATGTGAGCAATGAAGAACTGGACAAATCGGCTATCCGAACTTATCTTCAAGGGAAGTTACCCGAGTATATGGTTCCTGGATTTTATGTTGCCTTAGAAAACCTTCCTTTAACTCCTAACGGAAAAACGGATCGTAAAGCGTTACCGGAAATAAGCGGGGAAGATTTAATCCGAAAAGAATATGTTTCTCCAAGAAATACAATAGAGGAAGACCTTGCCAATATCTGGCAGGAAGTCTTAAAAGTTGATAAAATAGGAATAACAGATAATTTCTTCGAATTGGGAGGACATAGCCTTATTGCAGCACAGGTTATAAACCGAATTCAAAAACAATTAAGCAAGAAAGTATCCTTTAAGGATTTCTTTTCAAAGCCTACAATCGAAGGTTTATCCCAGCAATTAACCGAGGCATGTTATGTATCCATTGCTCAGGCACCGTTGCAGGAAAGCTATCCTTTGACGGCTTCCCAGAACAGACTTTGGCTTTTAAGCCAACTCGATGGTGGTTCTCAGGCTTACAATATTCCGTTTGCCTTCGAGTTATCAGGTACTTTGGATAAAGACAAATTCGAAGCCTCGTTTGAAAAAGTAATAGAACGTCACGAGATATTAAGAACCCGCTTTAAAGCTGATGAATCAGGATTGGTACGCCAGCATATTTTGCCAGCTGATTCTGTTACTTTTAGATTGATTCGAGAAGACTTTACCTCAGTAAATAGGCAACAAGAAGCCGTATCGGATTATCTGCAAGAGCAAAGCAATTTTGCCTTCGATCTGGAGAAAGCTCCTTTATTGCGCGCCGGACTTGTAGAACTTGATACCCAGAAACACGTTTTCTTTTTATCAATGCACCATATTATCGGAGATGGCTGGTCGCTGGAATTACTGGTTTCTGAAGTTGTGAAGATTTATAATGCGTTAAGTCAGGGATTAGAGATTGAACTTCCAGCATTAAAGATTCAATATAAAGATTATGCTGTATGGCTTACCAAAGAACTTCAGCAGGAAAAACACCTGAAAGCGAAAGAGTTCTGGATGTCTCAATTCTCAGGAGAAATTCCTGTATTGGATTTACCAAGTTTCAAGAAACGCCCATTAATGCAGAGTTATAAAGGAGAGAGTATCAATCGTACATTTTCACAAGCATTTTCACAGAAGTTAAAAACATATTCAAAAACACAAGACGCCACATTGTTTATGACCTTGATTGCAGGAGTAAAAACACTCCTTTATCGATACACAGGTCAAAATGATATCATCATCGGGACACCTATAGCAGGGAGAGAACATCCGGATTTGGAGAATCAGGCAGGACTCTACCTCAACACACTAGCCATTAGAACCCAATTTAAGGAGAAAGCCCAATTTACGGAAATAGTAAATCAGGAGAAACGTACTTTGCTTGAAGCGTATCAGCATCAGAATTATCCATTTGATGACCTGATTGGAAACCTGAACCTGAAGAGAGATATGAGCCGCTCGGCACTTTTTGATGTGATGGTCGTTTTACAAAACCAAGGACAGCTAAAAAACCTTGTAAACGGAGAAGAACTGACAGGATTAGAGATTAAGAACTATGAGTTTAAAAGCAAGACTTCCCAGTTTGATGTGAGCTTTGTTTTTATAGAAAAAGAAGAAGGATTATCGTTGACCATCCAATACAACACCGATCTTTATGATTCCTTGTTGATTGAAAGGATGTTTGCCCATCTAGAACTTTTAATGACTCAGGCAATAGACGAAAGTTCTCTTACTCTAGAAGAGCTGTCTTATATTACTGCCGAGGAAAAACTTGAGGTAACAGAAACCTTCAATGATACCCTTGCAGATTATTCCAAAGACAGAACCATTATAGATATGTTTGAAGAACAGGCTGCAAAGACCCCAGATAAAATAGCAGTTGTTTTTGAAAACAAAGAACTGAGTTATCGTTCCTTGAATGAACAGGCGAACCAACTTGGAGCTTATTTAAGAAAGCATTATGATATCAAGTATGATGATCTGATTGGTATTAAGCTGGAACGAAGCGAACGCATGATGGTTGCTATATTAGGAATCCTAAAATCTGGAGCTGCATATGTTCCTATTGATCTTACATATCCACAATCCAGAATTGAATATATAGAACAGGACAGCAACAGCAAACTGATCATTGATGAAGCAGTATTGGAATTATTTTATAAGGAACAGCAGAATTATTCCACATCGAATATCGAGAAGAATAACGGTCCCAAAGATTTAGCATATGTAATTTATACCTCAGGAACTACCGGAAATCCTAAAGGGGTAATGGTGGAGCATAGTAATGCCACAGCACTGATAGATTGGTCAAAAGAAGAATATGCGCAAAGTAAATTCGACATGGTTTATGCCGTTACTTCGTATTGTTTCGATTTATCGGTTTACGAATTTTTCTTCACATTAACCACAGGGAAAACATTAAGGATTTTAAAAAATGCTTTAGACATAGCTACTTACTCCCACATCGATAAGAATGTATTATTGAATACAGTACCATCGGTAGTAAGAAAATTATTAGAAGATAATATTTCTTTCGAAAATATTAATGTACTTAATATGGCTGGAGAAATATTGCCTACAGATATAATTGATCAATTGCCATTAGAATCGATAGAAGTAAGAAACCTTTATGGACCATCTGAAGATACAACCTACAGTACTTGTTATTTAATTACTGTCAAAAATCAGAGAACTATTTCTGTTGGACGTCCTATATCAAATACGCAGGCATGGATTCTTAATGAATCACTTTCTCCTGTACCAATAGGTGTAACGGGTAAAATATATCTCTCAGGAAAAGGAATTACACGAGGATATCTGAATAAACCAGAACTGACGACAGAAAAATTTATAGCCAATCCTTTTATCGAAGGCGAAAGAATGTACGATACAGGCGATTTAGCCTACTGGCAGCCAGATGGAAACATAGAGTTTATAGGTCGAAAAGACCATCAGGTTAAGATACGTGGTTTTAGGATAGAACTTGGTGAGATTGAAACTGCTATTTCTAAATATTCAGAATTCATAAAGCAAGTAATTTTAGAAGCCAAAGAAATAAAATCAACACAAGTATTGGCGGCTTATTATGTTGCTTCAGAAAGCATTGATAAGGGAGAGTTGAGAAATTACCTTCAAACAATTCTGCCGGAATTTATGATTCCTAATTACTATGTTCAACTGGAGAATATGCCACTAACTCCAAATGGAAAAGTAGATAAAAAAGCATTACCAGACATATCAGGAGAAGATGTAATAAAGAAAGAATATGTAGCACCAACAAACGAAATAGAGGAGAAGTTAGTGCTCATTTGGCAGGAAGTCTTAAAAATTGATAAAATAGGAATAACAGATAATTTCTTCGAATTAGGAGGGCACAGCCTCATTGTTGGTCAAGTGATTAATCAAATAAACAAACAGTTTGATGTATTGATTAACATAAAAGAGATTTTTATGTCTCCTACAATTGAAATCCTTGCCTTAAACATAGAAAATGCAAAATGGTTGGAAGAAGCTGTTTTAGAAGATTCTGCTACAAAAATATTTATATAAAAGCTTATGGAAATTCGTTTATTTATTAAAAGATTAAGAGAAGAAGGAGTAATGTTAAAGCTGAACAATAATCAGCTTGAAATTGTTTTGCTCAATAATCATATTGAGGATGAAACCCTTGAATTGCTTAAAAAGCACAAACAAGATATTATAGCTTATTTTTCAGCTATTTTGTCAAAAAATAACGTTGATGAAATTCAGCCGGTTAAAGAGGCATCGTCTTATCCTCTAACTGCTTCCCAACACAGATTTTGGATGGTAAGCCAAATCGAAGCTACTTCTTTGGCATATAATATGCCTGTTGCTTTGCAGCTTAAAGGGAAATTGGATCTATTAAAATTTGAGGAATCTTTTCTTTTCTTAATTAACAGGCACGAGGCTTTGCGTACTTCTTTTGAATTGAATGAAGCAGGTGAGGTAAATCAGTTTATCACTTCGATGGATGATTTGGATTTTAGCCTTAACTATGTCGATTTGAGTTCAAGTACTGAAAAAGAAAAAGCTATAGCGGATTATCTGGCTAAAGAAAATGGGATTGCCTTCAATTTAGAGAAAGCACCTTTAGTTCGTGTTTCGCTACTTAAATCTGGAGAGCAGGAATATGTCTTTTTCATGACAATGCACCATATTATAGGAGATGGCTGGTCATCAGAACTGTTGGTTAAAGAAATGGTAACGATTTATAATTCCCTGATTCAGTTGAAAGAGATAAACTTACCGGAATTAAGAATTCAGTATAAAGATTATGCAGGATGGTTAAACCAGGAATCACAACAAGAGCATTATAAAGCGTCTGAAACTTATTGGTTAAATCAATTTTCAGGTTCCCTCCCTGTAATCGAATTACCGGAATCGAGGAAACGTCCTTTGGTAAAAACCTACAATGGAGATTTTGTTAATTACCAATTTTCAAATGCCTTTCTGGAGAAAGTTACTGCTTTTTCTCAAAAACATGATGTCACTTTATTTATAACATTAATGGCAGGTATTAATACGTTGCTAAGCAGATATACAGGACAACAAGATATTATTATTGGTTCGCCAATTGCCGGAAGAGAACATCCTGATCTTGAAAATCAGATTGGAGTTTACCTGAATACTTTGGCTTTGCGTACGCAAGTGGATAAAGATTTCAATTTTATGGACTTATTGCGCCATGAAAAAGAAGTGATATTGGGGGCTTACGAGCATCAAAGTTATCCTTTTGATGAACTGGTAGATAAACTAAAATTAAAACGTGATAATAGCAGATCGACTTTGTTTGATGTTATGGTTGTGCTTCAGAGCCAGTCGAAACTCAATAATTTTAAAAGCGTTAAATTAGAAGGATTAGAATTTAAAGAATATCAATTAAATGATAAAACATCAAAGTTTGATTTCATCTTTTCCTTTACAGAAACGGATACCTTGTCGATGGAAATCAATTACAATACTGATATTTATGATTTATCTTTTGTAGATAAAATAGCTATTCATTTTGAGCAATTGCTTAGTAGGATGATAGACCAACCCGAGACCAAAATCCAACATATTGATTATCTAGATACTGAAGAAAAACAACATCTTTTAGTAGATTTTAATAATACTATGATTGCGTATCCAAGAGATAAAACGATAGTTTCATTATTTGAAGAACAAGCAGAAAAAACGCCAGATCATATTGCCGTTGTTTTTGAGGGTAAGGAAATGACATACAAACAACTTAACGAAGAGGCGAACGAGCTTGGTTATTATTTAAGAGATAATTATCAGATTCAGCCCGATGATTTTGTTGGAATTAAATTGGGAAGAAGTGAGAAACTCATTATTTCGATTCTGGGGATTCTAAAATCAGGAGGTGCTTATGTTCCTATCGATGCCAATTATCCACAAGAGAGAATAAAATATATTGAAGAAGACACGCATTGTAAGATAATTATTGATGAAAGTGAATGGAATATTTTTAAGTCATCTAAAGTAGAAAATAAGAAAGGAAATCTTCCTTTAGTGAATTCTCCAAAAGATTTGGCATATGTTATTTATACCTCCGGAACTACAGGAAACCCTAAAGGTGTGATGGTGGAGCATAGAAGTGTAGTAAGGTTGGTAAAACCAGGATCTTATTTTCCACTAGACGAGAACAAAGTACTTTTAAGCACTGGTGCAGTTTCTTTTGATGCTACGATAATAGAGTTTTTTGGCACATTGCTTAACGGTGCAAAATTAATAATTGCAAAACAGGAGAGTCTTTTAGAAACAAGTACTTTAAAAAATATTATTAAAAGCAATAAGGTAAATTGTCTCTGGATGACAGCCTCATGGTTTAGTCAGGTTGCAGATAGTGATATTAATGTTTTCGATACTATTGACCATCTTATTGCCGGAGGAGATGTTGTTTCTCCTGTGCATACAAAAAAACTTTTTGATGCATTTAAGAGTATAAAAATGACCAATGGATATGGACCTACAGAAAACACAACATTTTCTTTAACACATGAAATCAAGAAAAGCGATACTACTTCCATTCCTATAGGTAAACCTATCGAGAACAGTACTGCATATATTTTAGACGAACAATTACAACCAGTTCCGGTTGGGGTTTCGGGCACATTATATGTAGCGGGAGATGGTTTATCAAGAGGTTATCTGAACAAGCCGGAATTAACGGCTGAAAAATTCATCGTAAATCCATTTGTTCAAGGTACAAAAATGTACAATACCGGAGATTTAGCAAAATGGCTGCCTGATGGTGATGTAATTTATTTGGGAAGAAATGATGATCAGGTAAAAATAAGAGGACATAGAATAGAGCTGGGCGAAATCGAAAGAAATATTGCTGATATTGAAGAAATAAGCCAATCTGTTGTAGTTATAAATGAAAAAGACGGTGATAAAATTATTGTTGCTTATTACGTTTCGGATAAGAAAACAGACAAAAAAGAAATCCAGGAATGTTTATCAAAAAAATTACCTGATTATATGTTGCCTGGTTACTATATCCAGATTGATTCTATCCCGTTGACATCAAATGGGAAAGCAGATAAAAATGCACTTCCTGCTGTAACATATACAGATTTGATTCAAACCGAATATGTTGAACCTGAAACTGAAATCGAAATTAAATTAGCGACCATCTGGATGGAAGTTCTGACTATTGAAAAAGTTGGTGTAACAGATAATTTTTTTGAAATAGGAGGACATAGTATTAAGGCTATGAAATTGATTTCGAAAATAAAAGAAGAATTTGAGGTTAATTTTAAGATAAGTGAGATTTTCATCAATCCCACATTGTTATCTCAGGCGCAACTTATTGCTTCACTGGAAATTGATTTAAGTAATACGATTCCTGTATTTCCAGAAGAACCAAGTTATCCGGTTTCATTTGCTCAAAGAAGATTATTGCCATTAAGTCAAATAGAAGAAAGTTCTGTGGCTTATAATATCCCGACAACATTAGTCCTTAAAGGAGATTATGATCCTGATTTCTTTATCCAGGCTTTGCATGCAGTGGTAGAAAGACATGAAATTTTGAGAACAGTATTTAAAGAAGATTTGGATGGAAATTTTAGTCAATGTGTCAAGTCTCCCGAAGAATTAGGTATTAAAGTAAGTTCTTACGATTTTACTCAAAGTGAAAAACCTTATAACGAAGTGTTTGATTATGTTTATAAAGATTCGGTTAAACCTTTTGATATAAAAAATGGCCCATTGGTAAGATTTGCTTTGCTGAAGGTTGACGAAAACACCTTTGTATTTTACAGTAATTTGCACCATATCATTTTTGATGGATGGTCATACAAAGTTCTTAAGAGTGATGTGATGGCTTTTTACAATGCTTTCAGGAATTCCGAAAAACCAATGCTTTCTGATTTACGCATTCAATATAAAGATTTTGCTATTTGGCAATTAAATACAGTCAAAGGAGATGATTATGCAAATCAGAAAACTTTTTGGAAAAACCAGTTTGAGGGTGAAATACCCCAACTGAATCTGAGTTTTGCAAATAATAGACCTAATCTTAAGACCTACAATGGATCCTTGTTGACTTACATTATTGACGGCAATGCTTTTGAAAATTTTATAAAATTAACAAAGACTACAGGAACAACTCCTTTTTTGAATTTACTGGGTATTGCAGCAATGGTTTTATACAGGAATTCCCTTCAGAAAGAGATTATTATAGGAAGCCCAGTTTCAGGAAGAATCCATCCGGATTTAGATAATCAGGTAGGTTTTTATGTTAATACGCTGCCTTTAAAAATATTTTTGGATGAAGAGAAACCCTATCAGAATTTTGTAGAAACGATTAAAGAAAACGTTTTGGCTTGTTTTGATAATCAGTCTTATCCGTTTGATGTTTTGTTAGAAGACCTGGATCAGGGGAGAGATTTGTCAAGAAGCCCGCTTTTTGATGTTATGCTTACTCTAAATGAATATGAAGAAATCAATGAGAATTTAATAAGGTCTGGCCAATGCATCGAAGAAGAGGCAACAAGCAAATATGATCTTTTATTTGAATTTGACCTTTTTGAAAATAACCTGCAATGTCGTTTTACTTATAATACTGATTTATTTGAGAAAGATACTATTGAGAAGTTAATCTCAGATTTTAAAAAATTACTGGAAAATGTATCCGATGACCAGTCCCTGACACTTAATGATTGTTTGAATTTAATCATAAGCGAAAAGGAACTTTTGGAACAGGAAGATTTTCTAAATGCGATTATTTCAGAAATAAGCGAAGAATTTTAAAAAAACATACATCTCAAGTAGTAACATTTACCTGTTGAGACTTCAGATTAATCCAAACGGATAAAAGAACAAAGTTTAATAATTAGTAACAAAAAATGGAAAACTTAAATAGAGTAGGGATTATAACAGGCGCAAGTTCAGGCATAGGAAGAAATACAGCCTTGCGAATAGCTTCTGATGGTTTTAGGATTGTTTTAAACGGCAGAAACGAAAAAGAGCTGGATTTGCTGAAAGAAGAAATCAATACACAAGCTGGGAAAGAAATAGCCATAGTGGTTGCTGGGGATATTACTGATAAAAAAACTCTCGAAAGATGCATACAAGCTTGTCAAACGCATTGGAATTTAATCCCAAGTCTTTTTATAGCTTGTGCCGGAAGAGGATTACCAGGAACATTAATAACTTCTGATGAAATGCAATGGGAGAATTTATGGAATATAAATGTACTGGGTTTACAGCATCAATTAAAAGCTATTTCTCAAGTTATGATAGCCTCAAGAGAAAAAGACCCGGAAAATAAAACCCCTTCAGATATTGTCGTACTAGGCTCAACAATAGGTCGAAATGTTTCTCCATTTAACTCTGTTTATGGAGCTACAAAATTTGCAACTCATGGCCTAACAGAGGCGTTAAGAAGAGAATTGGGACCTAAAGGGATTCGTGTAACACTTATTGAACCGGGACTGGTTGCTACAAATTTTCAAGAGTCGGCCGGTTATGATATGGATTGGTTTGAAAATTATTGCGACGAAATTGGTCCTGTACTGGTAGGTGACGATGTCGCCAAAGTGATACAGTTTTTGGTTCAGATGCCCGAAAATGTGCATTTAGATAATATTTCGATTAGGCCAACCAGACAGTCCTATCCATAATTTACCTTAATTATTCATTTGATTATTCTTTGAGATGATAGAAAAGCAAAAAAAATTAACCGATTTATTTGAGCATATTGCAAATATTCATCCTGACCGCATTGCGATTAAGGATAGCAGTACTCATTATACTTATTCTGAATTACAAAATTCAGCCCTTAAATTGGCTTCCAGATTAAAAAAAGAAGGGGTAAAAGTGAATGACAGAATAGGGCTTTTAACAAAAAAAGACAACTTTACGATATTGTTATTTTGGGGCATTTCTTATGCAGGAGGAATACCAGTATTGCTAGATGATGATGATGAAATCCTTGTACTTAAAAACAAACTTAAGTCGTCACAACCATCTTATATTATCGTAAGAGACTCTGATAGTGATAAAGAAGAAATGCTTTCTGGAACTCAGATTCTGCATGAGTCTGAGCTTATGGATGGGCTTGAAAAAGAAGAATCGCTACATTCGTATGAGATAGCCGAAGTATGTTATATGATTACAACCAGCGGTACAACAGGCATGCCTAAAGTGATAGAGATATCGCATGATAATGTCCTGCATTATGTACATAATCTGTACGAACTTTTAAAGAGTCCTGATCGTATAAATGCAGCACATGTTACTAATTTCTCGACAGATTTAGGTCATACAAATTTATTATTGTCTTTAATATCAGGTGGTATGCTTTATATTCTGGATAGAAATGAATGCAGAGACCCTTTCCTTTTTAATTCCATCCTAAAAAGAGAACAAATCAATTTTATCAAGACGACTCCGTCACATATAGAAGTTATGCTTCCTTTTTTAGATTTTGGTGTCGATTATAAAATGGATTTCCTTGTGTTGGGAGGCGAAAAACTTCCATGGAAATTAGTGAGGCAGATTAAAGACTTAAAGTTGTTTAATACTATTTTGAATCATTATGGTCCCAGCGAAACAACCGTTGGTGCTTTGGTATACCCAATAACCGAAACATTAGGAACGGAAAATAGTGTACCTATTGGAAAACCTATTGGGAACGGCAATGCCTATTTGGTTAATAAGAAAAATGGAATTGGAGAGTTGTATATCGAGGGACCAGGTGTTGGAATAGGATATTTTAATAATGATAATGAAACAAAGGAAAAATTCTTTTTTAATGAAGAAACAAATAACCGAGGTTATAAGACGGGGGATATATGCAGCATGTTAGAAGACGGAAATTTTATTTTCTTAAGAAGAGATGATAATCAGGTTAAAATTAGAGGGCATCGTGTCGAACTGGATGAAATCGAATCGACATTAAATAAAAACCCTAAAATACTATACAGCAGATTAAATACATTTTATGAAAACAATACAGCTTCTATAGAGTGTTTTATAAAGGTTGTTGAAGACGAAACGCTTAAAAAAGAAGACCTGTTAGTATGGCTGAAAAAGTTATTGCCTGACTATAAAATACCTGCTTATATTTACATTCAAGATGACATTGTTTACACTGGAAACGGAAAAATAGACTTTAAAGCATTAAGAAAGCAACACTTCACTAAAAATGTAAAGCTTTTTAAAGATTTAGATTTAAATAGTTGGGAAGATAACGTATTGTACTGCTGGCAGGAAGTATTTGGTATAGAAAGCCGAGATAGACATTTTTTAGATTCAGGAGGAGATTCTTTAAGTGCAATCAAGTTTGTGGGCAAATTACAATTGAATGGATTTGATGTGAATCTTGCAGACCTATACGACAATCCTTCTTTTGAACATTTTATAGCACTAAACAGATCCCAGAAAAATCCTTTGGTCAACAATATTGTTGAATCTTCGGATTTACAGTTTACGAGTTCCCAGTTGACATTCTTAAAAAATAAATCACTGGACTTAAATCTCTATACACAAACATTATTGTTTGATATAGAAGGTGATATTAATATTAAATTGCTGGGGAAAGCAATCGAAGAGTCTCTAAAGTCTCATGAAAGTTATAATCTGAAGTATATAAATGTAAATAATGATTTTTTTCCGGAAAATAATTTAAATCCAACGCCTCCTTTAGTTGTATATAATTTAAATTCAGAAAAATTATTTACGGATCAGTTAATACAGATTACAAATGATTTGGTTAAAAGCATTTCTATTGAAGAGGGAATTCTGTTTAAATCGGCTTTAATTACCGATACAGGTAAAAATCTTAATTATTTGTTTTTAGTAAGCCATCATTTGATTACCGATGCGATTTCCTGGAACACTCTTTTGGAAGAAATTTTATGGAGGTATGAATCATTATATATAGAAAGGGCATTGCCTGTGAGTAAAGAACAAATTCAGAATCATTTTTATAAAAAAAATGAGATAGAAACATCAACTCAAAAAGATTTTTGCAAGCCTTTGGGAATAAGCGAAGAAATTAAGGGAATACCAATAAGTAAATATAATTCTCGTCATTCTAATTCTGTAGTTTCTATTGTTGTTGCTAATGAGTATTCTGAAAAACTAAGGCAATTTGAAGTGATGTCCGAAAGTCATTTAAAATTGCAGGATCTTTTCTTAAGCAGCTTCGTTAGCTCAGTTTTTGATTTTTACGATATCAGAGAATGTTCAGTAGATATTGAATTCCACGGAAGACCGGAAGAAAACGGAGGAATAGATTTAAGCAGATCTGTTTCATGGTGGTCTACCACTATTCCGGTTGATTTTGATGAAAGACACAGATCCGTCCAGCAGTTAAAAAAATATATGTCTCCTATTGCAAGTTATGCGAATAACATCAACTCACATAGCAGTATTTTTTCAAATGATGAAAAGCTTAAGGCAGATATTAGATTTAATTATTTAGGGAAATTTCCTGAATCATATGAAAATACATCCCTTAAATTAAAACCTTCTCATTACACCACAGCTCCTACGAGATCTAATAAAAACAACAGCGAGTACAAATTATTTTTTACTGGTAGGTTTATTGGCGATAATCTAATTTTTGATATTCAGTATAATACAGACTGCTTTAACAGCCAGGATATACATAAAATAACAAATCTTTTTTTAAGTAATCTGGCACCGCATATTGATTTGGAAAAAAATAAGCAATGGAGCGATTTTGCCCACCTATATTATAATAATGTTTGTACAGTTGGGAAACCAATGCTAAATTTTCCGATCAATAAAAAAATTAAAAAACACGATAAGGCAATTTTACTAACCGGAGCAACTGGTTTTTTAGGATCAAGCGTTTTGAGGGATTTACTTTTGGAAGAAGCGGAGGTATTTTGTCTCATTAAATCGGAAAATTTATATAATGCAAAACAAAAATTAAAAGATACTTTGGATTATTATTTTCCGGGAGAAATGCTATCAGAGAAAGTTAATGATAATATAGTATTGGGAGATTTATCAAAAAGGCATTTAGGGCTGGATGATTATGGGTATCTCACAAATCGTATTGATGTTATTATTCATTGTGGAGCCAATGTTAATCTTGTAAAATCATATGATGACTTAAATGACACCAATGTATTTGGCACAGAGCAGATTATTTCTTTTGCTAACGAAGGTAAAGTAAAGACATTACATTACATTTCGACATTGGCGGTAAGCGGTTATACCACAACTGGTGGACAAGATTTTTCAGAACATCATTTTGATATCAACCAAAAATTCTTATCAGGATATGAGAAGTCAAAGTTTCAAGCTGAAAAAATTGTACGTATGGCTTTTGATCAGGGATTGAAAGGGAAAATATATAGGGTAGGGCATATTGGCGCACATTCTGTAACTGGTAAATTCCAAAAAAATGCAGGCGACAATAGAGTTATTCAAGTATTAAACGGGATTATTGCATTAAATCAAATCCCTGTTTCTTATACCGAAAAAATATCGTTCTCCTATGTAGATGTTATTTCAAATATAATAACATCAATGGCACTACAAAAAATAATATGCGATTTAGATTGTATCCATTTAGAAAACACAGCTTATTTTTCTATTAAAGAAATAGCATCCATAATGAACCATATTGGCTATCCATGCAAAATAGTAGATGATGCTGTTTTTAAGAATGCTGTGCTTAACTTTAAAGGATCAGAGAAAGAATACGAGTGTATTTATGGGTATAATATTTGGGTAAACAGGTTTCTTTCACAAAAAAGAAATGTAAAGTATCTGAGTAATGAATCAAATGAAATTTTTAGTAAATACGGAGTCATTTTTCCAGAATTATCAAAAGACTGGCTTAAAAAACTAATCGTTGGTCAGCTAAAATCTGTAAATATAGAAGCAGTTAGTATTTATTAATATTGTTTTAAAATAAAGTAATGCATTATTCAAAAAGTGCATAAATTTTAAAAAAAATAAAGGTTTGACTTTTTAATTAAAGTTGAACCTTTTTTAATATTCAAAAATTAAATAGAGAAGGATCCCAGGGTTTACGTAAACTCAGGGATCCTTTTTGCTTATACAGACTATTACAGAGCACTTATATTATTTTTTAAGCCCGTAATTATTTTACGAAAAATCCGTAATATTTAGATTCATGTTACTTCTATTTTTGAATAAAATATATTGTGTCTCGCAGTAAAGATTTTAACAGAAACAGCATTTGAGAGATTTACAATATAGGTTTCATTAAAAAAGCATCGATTTTAAGATTAAATTTTTGATTAAAAAAAATAAGTGTATTTAAAATATGTAATGCTGAAATGACATAATTCAAACATCAATTATAGTTACCCTATATAATATAGAATATCACCTTTAATAAATATTACAATGAATAAAAAGATCATTCACACTGTATTTGAAAATATAGTAAAAAATCACGGTAGTAACATTGCTTTACAAGGCGATAAAGGAAATATATCATATCATGAGCTAAATAAATATTCAAATAAGCTAGCTCATCTTTTGCTAAATGCAAAAATATCAAAAAATGATATAGCTACTGTTTATTTTTCGGATCCGAGATTACAGGTTATTTCATTGCTTGGTGCATTCAAGTCTGGAGCAATATATTTGCCAATAGACAAAAAATATAAAAGAAATCATTGGGAGGAATTATATACTACGATACGTCCAAAAGTTTATATTACAGCAGCAGAAGATCTTGCTTTGCTCCACCAATTTAGTGATTCTTTTGATTATTTTATTCCATATATCATTACACTTTCGATTGATAGTCATGGAGCGTTACATTATAAATTATATGAAAATTCTAAAGATACTTACGTAGATATTACGCGTAAAGGCCATTTATCTGATGAAAATCCGGAACTACAATTAGAAGATAATGATCCTAATTATATTTACTTCACCTCGGGTTCAACTGGTAATCCTAAAGCTGTTTTAGGCTGTCATAAAAGCCTTAGTCATTTTGTACACTGGGAATGTACAGAACTTGGTATAAAAGAATCTGATAAAGTAGGGTTACTGCCTTCATTTTCATTTGATGCTTCTATTCAGGCAATTTTCATGGCGTTAATTAACGGAAGTACGCTTTGTTTAATCAATTCAGAAACCAAAGAAGATATTATCCAATTGCAAAACTGGATAAGAAAATATAATATAACGGTGCTACATATGGTACCAACATTGTTTAGAATTTTAAGTATTTATTCTGAAGGAGAAATAAACAGTCTTTCTTTTCCGGATTTGAAATATATATTATTGGCGGGAGAAAAATTGTATCAAAAAGATGTTGAAAACTGGAGAGAATGTCATGGTAGTAATACCGAAATTATCAATTTTTACGGAACTACAGAAGCTACAATACTTAGTACATTTTATAGAATCGAAGCAGAACTTTACGGTGAATCATCAGATGTTTTTTGCGTTGGGCAACCTATATCAAATACAGTAATATTAATTTTAAATAAAGATAATAAGCTTTGTAAAATTGGTGAAGTAGGAAGCATTTATATAAAAACTCCATTTTTAACAAAAGGATACTATAAAAACCCTGTGCTTACGGCAGAGAAATTTATGCAAAATCCATTATCTGCTTCCACAGATATTATTTATAAAACGGGTGATTATGGAAAGTATGATTCTCAAAGAAATACAATTGTTACCGGTAGGGAAGATGGACTTGTAAAAATCAATGGAGTACGTATTGATATTAATACAATTGAACAAACCATATTGAAATTAAAAGAAGTTGGCATGGTAAAATGTCTGACTTATCAACAGGATTTGCTAAGTGTTATTTTAGTGTGTTTTTACAAATCGGCTAGTGTCGACGAAAATGAAATCCGTAAGCATTGCCTTGAATACTTGTCGCAATATGAAGTTCCTTCGCGTTTTATAGCTCTTGATGAAGTACCTATCAATGCTAATGGTAAAATTGATCCGGTTGTCCTGAAAAAGATAATCGATGATACTTTAAGAGCAGACAGCAATGAAGCTACAGATGAAAATGAAGCCAATGAAACAGAGAAAAAACTAATCCAGATATGGAAAGAAATATTAAATGTAGAGAAAATCAGACTGAACGATAATTACCTGTTTTTAGGAGGAAATAGTATTAAGCTAATCCAATTAAAACTTAGAATTCAGCAAAAGTTTGATGTAGAACTCAGTATTTATGATTTATTCAGCAATTCTATTTTAAAAGAACAGGCAGAACTGATAGCACAATCAAAAAAATCGGTTTTCGAGTATATTACCAAAGCACAGACTCAGGAGTATTACAATTTGTCTTCTACGCAATATAGAATGTGGGTTTTGTCTCAAATCGAAAGTAGTTCAATTGCCTATAATATGCCTAACGCTTTTCTTTTTAAAGGTGAGGTAGATGTTTTAAAATTAAATGAATCTTTTAGAAATATTATAGAACGTCATGAAATTTTAAGAACTTTTTTCAAATCAAATGAAGAAGGAGAAGTTCATCAATATATAAAACCAATACATGAATTAGAGTTTGATATTGCTCAAAAGGATTTTACAAATAGTAATTCAATAGAAGAGATTAAACCTTATTTATTCACTTTAAATGCAGAACCATTTAACTTGGAGCAGTCTCCTCTTTTAAGAGCTTATTTAATTAAAGTAAACGAAAACGAGCATGTGTTTTATTTTACAATGCATCATATTATTGGAGATGGCTGGTCGTCACTGATTTTGTTTAAAGAAATAATAAGCACTTATAATAGCTTGTTGAAGAATGAAAAATCAGAATTGGGAGACTTAAATGTTCAGTACAAAGATTATGTGACGTGGTCACAGAATGAAATACATATTGAAAAAAACAAAATTTCCGCAGGGTATTGGCTTGATCAATTTAGTGGAGAATTACCTGCATTAGAATTACCTGGCTTTAAAAAACGCCCTTTGATAAAAACCAATAACGGGAATAAAATAGAACATGTTTATTCGACAGAGTTTACCCAAAAATTAAAATCATTTTCTGAAGCTCAGAATGTTACTTTATTCATGACTTTAATGGCCGGAATAAATACACTTTTAGCAAGATATTCAGGACAGGATGATATTATTATAGGAACGCCAGTTGCAGGAAGAGAGCATCCGAGTTTAGAAAATCAAATAGGTCCTTATTTAAATACGGTTGCTATTCGTACAAAGCTGGACGTAAACGAAAGTTTTAATTCCTTATTGATAAAAGAAAAACAATTGTTATTAAATTCCTATGAACATCAGAGCTACCCTTTTGATGAGTTAGTATGGAAATTAGACCTAAAACAAGATAACAGCCGCTCATTTTTGTTTGATGTTTTAGTGGTATTGCAAAACCAAAATCAGGTTACGAATTTGGATACGAAAGAAGAATTAAGTGGTCTAAAAATAGAATCAGTTGATTTTGAAAATAATTCTTCAAAGTTTGATTTGACTTTTAATTTCATCGAAACAGAAAATCTAAATCTATCAATTACTTATAATACAGATATCTACGATCAGTTCTTAATTGAAGAGATGTTTTCTCATTTTGAAAATCTGCTAGGCCAGCTCGCTGCGCAGCCAGATACGGCTGTAGGTAAGGCTGATTATTTGACAGAGGCTGAAAAAAAACAATTATTATCTGATTTTAATGATACTTCCGTAGAATACCCAAGCCATAAAACTATAGTTGATTTATTCGAAGAGCAGGTAGAGAAAACGCCTAACGGTATTGCCATACGTTTTAATGATATTGAATTGACGTATAAAGAACTTAATGAAAAGGCAAATCAGTTTGCCCATTATTTACATGAAAGTTACGAGATACAGGCAAACGACATAATTGGGATAAAATTAAACAGAGGGGAAAAACTTATTGTCTCGATTTTAGGGGTTTTAAAATCTGGAGGAGCATATGTTCCAATTGATCCTGCTTATCCGCAAAACAGAATAGAATATATCGAAAAAGATAGCGCTTGCAAAATCGTAATTGATGATTCGTTTTTAGGATTATTTACAGGGATTTATGAACAATACTCAAAAGAAAATATTACCAATAAGGATCTATATGATAATTTATCTTATGTTATCTATACTTCCGGTTCTACAGGAAATCCTAAAGGGGTGATGATTAAACATGGTTCATTATTTAATTACATTGAATGGGCTAGAGAACATTATTTAGATTCTGAATTAGCAAATACTGATTTTGGACTATTTAGCTCATTGTCTTTTGATTTAACAATTACGAGTTTGTTTTTACCAATTGTAAGTGGTGGTTGTTTGAATGTTTTTGGACCTAATGAAGATGTACTGGATATATTGAAAGATTATTTTAACGGTAATATATCTTGTATTAAAATTACGCCTGCCCATATAAATGCTTTGGAAAATCTGGATATAAATGCAAGTAAGGTAGAAGTTGCAATTGTGGGTGGTGAGGCATTAACCCAAAAACAAATACAGATTTTAAAAGGAGTAAACCCAGCAATGAGGATTTATAATGAATATGGACCAACAGAAACAACTGTAGGATGTATTGTATCTGAAATTACTTCGCCTGATGAAAATATTTTAATAGGCAAACCTATTTCAAATACTTCGATTTATATTTTGGATCAGTTTGAAAACCTACAGCCGAAAGGAATTGTTGGAGAGATCTATATTGGAGGTTCAGGTTTGTCAAAAGGATATTTAAACCGTCCAGATTTAATGTCGGATAAATTTATCGAGAACTCGTATAAGAAAGGAGAAAGCTTATACAAATCTGGAGATTTAGGTAGGTGGATGCCAAATGGTGATATAGATTATATAGGACGAATTGATGATCAGGTAAAAATAAGAGGATATCGAATCGAGTTAGCAGAAATAGAAAAGAATCTTTCATTAATCCCAGGCGTAAGCCAATCGATAGTAGTTGTAATCCAAAAAAACGATGATAAATATCTAACGGCATACTATGTTTCAGAAACACATGTGGATAAAAAAGAAATTAAGTCCAGTCTTTCAAAAGTATTACCGGAATACATGGTTCCTTCTTATTATGTCGAATTAGAGAGCTTGCCTTTAACTTCTAATGGAAAAATAAATAAGAAAGCGTTACCTGAAATATCGGAACAAGATATTATCCGAAAAGAATACGTAGCTCCAAGAAATGAAACTGAAGAAAAATTGGCAGAAATATGGCAGGAAATGCTAAAAGTAGATAAGATAGGAGTAACGGATAACTTTTTTAATTTGGGCGGACACAGTTTATTGGTAGTTAGGATAATTAATCAGATTAAAAAAGATTTAGGATTAAATATATCTGTAAAAACATTCTTCGAAAACCCAACAATAGACGCATTATCGGAGCAATTAAAAGATAAAAAAACCGAATCTTTCTTTATTGAAAAAGTAGCCGAATCAGATTCGTATCCAGTAACTGCTTCGCAAAATAAGTTTTGGTTAATCAGTCAATTTGAGGACGCTTCTGTAGCCTACAACATGTTAACTGTATTTAGACTTGAGGGAGATTTAGTGATTCCAAAGTTTAAAGAATCTTTTATACATCTTATGGATAGGCATGAGAGCTTAAGAACTTCTTTTAAATTAAATAAGGATGAGGAATTAAGACAATTTATAACGGCAACAGAGGATCTGGATTTTAGCATTAATTATACAGATTTCAGTCTTAGTAAATCTACAGAAGAGGATGTAGCCTCTTATGTACTGAACGAAAATGCGATTAGGTTTGATTTAGAAAAAGCACCTCTTGTACGTGCTTCATTAATTAAAGTAGAAGAAGGTAAGTTTGTATTCTTTATATCAATGCACCATATCATTGGTGATGGCTGGTCTTCGGAATTATTAGTAGGCGAAGTTGTATCGATTTATAATTCTCTTGTTCTGGATAGAAAAGTAGATTTACCTGAGCTTAGAATTCAATATAAAGATTATGCTGCATGGTTAAATAATGAAGTTCAAAAAGAAGGATATAAAATCTCAGAGCAATATTGGTTAAATCAATTTTCAGGAAAACTTCCGGTATTAGAATTGCCAGGTTCGAAAAAGAGACCTTCATTAAAAACATATAACGGTGATTACTTAGGTTATCAGTTTTCTGAGGTTTTTTCAGAGAACTTAAGAGATTTTTCTAATAAAAATCATGTTTCGTTATTTATGGTATTAACGGCAGGTATAAAAACGCTTTTAAGCAGATATACTGGTCAGGAAGATATTATTATAGGAACTCCGGTAGCAGGAAGAGAGCATCCTGATTTAGAAAATCAAATTGGGCTTTATCTAAACACTTTGGCTCTAAGAACCCAAATAAATAAAGAATACAATTTCTTAGAACTATTACATCATGAAAAGGAGGTTATTTTGGGAGCTTATGAGCATCAGATTTACCCATTTGATGAACTAATTGACAAGCTGCAATTAAAAAGAGATACAAGTAAATCACTGTTGTTTGATATATTGGTTGTTTTGCACAATCAAACAAAATTAAATAAGTTCAAGGATGAAAAACTGGTGGATCTATTCATTAAGCCTTATGAATCAAGTCATAAAACTTCCCAGTTTGATTTGTCGTTCCGCTTTTCCGATAATGAAGCGTTGTATTTGGAAATAAATTACAACACGGATATTTATGACAAATCATTCGTAGAAAAAGTATTTAAACATTTTGAGACTTTGGTTTCTGAATTAATAGCCAAGCCGGAAGCAAAATTAGTATCGATAGAATTTCTTTCGGAAAAAGATAAAAATGAAATGGCAATGGCTAATTATTGGAAAGGAATGTTTCAAAATGAATTTCCGACCATTATACTTCCTTTTGAAAAACAAACTTTAAAAGAATCAGATAAGCCCGGATCTCAGTTCCAATTTAATATAAGTGAAGAATTAAAAGAAAGATTATTAAAATTCTCGAATTCTGGCAAAGGCACACTTTTTACATCTTTACTATTCTTGTTAAAAATAACAATACGAAAATACATTGATAATGATTTAGTTGCATTGTGTGTTTCCTTCCCTGAAGAGAAATCTAATGAAGGGCATAAACTCGATTTACCTATTGTAACCACTATAGATAATGAAGAATTGCTGCAGGATATATATAATGGTTTAAATCGTGGGATAGAAGAAATAAAAGAGAATCTTTTTGCAGATTTTCAGATGGCAGAAAAAGTGATGAACGCTTTTTATGAAAATAATGAAGAAAATATCTTCAATATAAAATGTAATTATTATAAAAATCAGGCTCCCGAAAATTCTTTGTATTTGGAAAAGACAGAAGGACAGGATTTTACCTCAAACATCATTTTTACAGATAATATAATAAGTATCTACAATATGTCATTTGATTTTTATGAAAATGAAACTGGGATTAATTGTGTTCTGATTTATAATAACGGTATGTACGATAAGAGCCATATCATGCTTTTTATAGAAAGGTTTAATGCAGTTATCAATCAGCTTGTAGAGAATCCGGAACTGTTTAGCCAGTTCAATATTGGCAATATTAGTTTTGATTTCCAAAGTAAAAAGCAACCTAACAAAAACAAAATTTTACTCGAAGAGAACTTCTAGTAGAACCCTGTAAGTCTATTAAATACAGATAAATAATTAACCATTAAATTAAAAAGTTATGATTAAATCATTAATACAATCTATGGCAGTATGCCCGGATATGAATAAAGTTTATCCTAAAATTGATTACGGTAAGGGAGTATATATATACGATCAAAATGGTAAAAGATATTTAGACGGTTCATCAGGAGCTTCATCAGTTTCTAATATAGGACATGGCCGTAGCGAAATTGCTGATGTAATTCACGAACAGGTTTCCAAAATATCTGTTTTACCTACACATGCTTTTAGTTCAGGAGTTGTAGAGAATTATTTAGATCGCCTTGTCTCTTTTGCACCAGCAGGATTTAGTAAAGCCTGGACAGTTATGAGTGGGACAGAAGCAGTGGAGAGTGCAGTTAAACTAGCTTTGCAATTTCATCAGATAAGAGGAGATTTTGGTCGCTACAAAGTTATCTCGAGATGGAATACATATCATGGTAATTCTGTTTTTATGCTGGATATTGGAGGAATGAAGATAAGACGAGAGCTTTATAGTCAATGGCTTAATAATTTTCCTCACATTTCTCCGGCTTATAATTACAGAAGACCTGATGGGTTAAGTGAAGAAGAGTTTGTTCAAAGCTTACTTGTAGAATTTGAAACAACTATAGTTAAGGAAGGTCCGAAATCAATAGCTGCATTTGTTGCCGAACCTGTTATCGCCTCTGCTATGGGAGCAGTTCCTCCTCCAGCGAATTATTTTGTAGGGATCTCCAGAATATGTAAAAAATACGGGATATTATTTATAACAGACGAAATATTAACAGGTTTTGGAAGAACCGGTAAAAATTTCGGAATGGATAATTTTGATGTTGTTCCGGATATAATTGCGGCAGGAAAAGGGATGAGTGGTGGCTATTTTCCTTTGTCAGCAGTAATTGCATCATCGCATGTTACTCAACCTTTTGTAGATACAAAAACGACATTTCTTGGAGGTTATACTTTTGCTTGTAATCCGGTTGGTTGCGCTGTGGGGAATGCTGTAATGGATATTTTAGAAAGGGAGAATATCATTGCAAATGCTCAAAAAATGGGTGCTCTGTTTCTTGAAAAACTAAAAGTATTAAATGAGTTTGAAATTGTAGGAGATATTCGTGGTGTTGGATTATTATGCGGTGTTGAAATCGTACAAAATAAATATACAAAAGAACCATTTCCAGCATCGTTGGCTATTTCAAAATTGATAGGCGAAAAAGCGATTAAAAAAGGAGTCGTTTTATATCCAGGAAGAGGTTCTGTAGATGGTCTGTTAGGAGATCACCTTCAAATCACGCCACCGTTGGTAATTAATGAAGAACAATTAGATGAAATTGTCGATGTATTAAAAGAATGTCTTAAAGAAGTAATGTCTGAAATCAAAAAAACTACAGTAAGTTATGAAAGTATTGAGTCTTAATAAAGCTAAAACAGAAGAGTTTTTAAATCGTTTTTTAAATGAAAATCAAAATTCTGATTCAAATCCGTTTTTTGGAGGAATCCATTTAAAAAACGAAGAAGGCAGATCTCACGTTAAATTACAGCTAGAGATAAATGATATACAAAAAATACAGGAAATCTGTAATGGATCTGATATTTTGATATATAATTTTTATTGCTGTGTTTTAAGTATTTTGCTTCATAAATATGAAGAGACTTCTTTTTTTATTTCGCCTTTATCTCAGTTTGAAGAGTATGCAGAGAGCAATAACCAGTTTTTTGTTTTACAATATCAATTGGATAAATCCGAAAATTTTAAAAGTATTTTTTCTGCAAGTAAAAACTCTTTGTTAGAATCGATAGAAAATAGTTTTGATTTCGAAATTTTCGACGATTCTTTTTTAAACTTTGAAGACTTTAAAAATAAAATTTCGTTTGGTATAAGCATAAACGAAATAAACAACGATATCCTGGATATTGTTAAAACCCAGTTTGCTTTTGATTTTAAAAGTGACAACCCATCATTGGACATAACTTGTAAAGGAGAAATAATCGACAATGAGTTACTACATATTTTTGGAGATAATTTTAATAAATTACTGAATGAAACACTTCAAAATTTATACGAACCTATAAGTAATTTAGAATTTAGGGGTAATAAAGAAGAACGTATTTTAAGTCAGGTTAATCAATGGGAAACTAATTTTTCATTAGATAAAAATATTGTTGAATTGCTTATTGAGCAGTGTGAAAACCAAAGCGATAAAATTGCAATTTCGAACAATGACCAAACAATAACTTACAAAGAATTAAATCAACAAACCAATAGGCTGGCGAGATATATTCAGAATCAATTTGCAGCTGGAAAAGATGATCTTTTTGGTATAATGTTATCTAGATCGATCAATATGGTCAGCGGAATCTTTTCTGTTTGGAAAGCTGGAAGTGCTTATGTACCTGTGGCAACAAATCTGGGTGATGATGCGCTTCAGCATATTATTGAAAATTCAAATCTAAAAGCTATAATTACAGATGATCTTAACGTTCTAGAACAACTTAAAGGATTATCTATTGAAATCCCGGTGATTGATTTAAATATTATTAATGAATTTGTAAATGAATTATCAGATCTTCCCTTAAATGTGAAAATTGGAGATGAAGATCTCGCTTATGTAATTTACACTAGTGGATCAACCGGTAAACCAAAAGGAGCCATGATTGAACATTACGGGATGTTAAATCATATTATGGCTAAAATTACAGAAATGGGCATAGATCAAAATAGTATTGTTGCTCAAAATGCGCCACATACTTTTGATATTTCTGTTTGGCAATTTTTTGCACCATTGGTAGCCGGTGGTACAAGTATAATATATGATGAGGATACAATTCTGGAGATAAATGAATTTGTAACCAGAATAACAAACGATAAAGTTACGTTATTAGAATTGGTGCCTTCTTATCTATTGGAAATGCTCAATTATATCGAAAGTGAAGATAATAAAGTAGCATTGTTCCTAAACATCTTGATCTTAAATGCCGAAACTTTAACAAAAGGTATGGTTAAAAGATGGTTAGATGCTTATTCAAACATTCCGATTGTAAATACATATGGAGCTACCGAAGTTTCTGATGATATGTCGCATTTTATTATGCATGATGTTCCTAAAAGCTATTCGGTTCCGGTAATGAAGCAACCGATACAAAACTTTGAGGTTCATATTCTTGACGAAAACAGGGAAAGAGTTCCTGTAGGAGTTAAAGGAGAAATCTATTTGGCAAGTCCTTGCGTGGGAAGAGGTTATTTTAATGATGAAAAACGTACAAAAGAAGCTTTTCTGAAAGGCCCGATAGAAGGGATTACAAATCAGGAAAGAATATACAAAACTGGGGATCTTGGAAGATTTATGCCTAATGGAACGATGGAATTCATAGGTAGAAATGACAATCAGGTTAAAATACTAGGACATAGAATAGAATTAGATGCGATAGAAAATATTACGGCCGAGATTGCTACTGTTAAGAGCGTTAAAGCGATTGCTCATACAGACAAGCAGATGATTGTTTTGTATTATGTTTCGGATTTTGAAATTGATAAAGCTTTTATGGAAGGCGAAATTTTAAAAAAGCTTCCTAAATATATGCTTCCATCGGCTTTCATACATATGTCAAATTTTCCATTAACTAAAAATGGTAAAATTGATAAAAACCGACTACCATCCGTTAAATTAGAAGACTTAGCGACAAAAGAATATGTTGCACCACAAAACGAGACCGAAGAAAAATTGGCAGTTATTTGGCAGGAAGTTCTAAAAGTTGACAGAATTGGAGTGACAGATAATTTCTTCGAGTTAGGTGGACATAGTTTGTTGGCTGTTAGAACAATTAATAGGATTAAAAAAGAATTAGGATTAAATACTTCAGTAAAAACATTTTTCGAAAATCCAACTATAGTTTCCTTATCCAAACTATTAAAAGAAGAACAATATATTCAAATTGAAAAATCAGCAATACTTAATTCCTATCCCTTAACGGCTTCTCAACACAGATTTTGGGTATTGAGTCAGGTTGGAGATGCTTCTTTAGCCTATAATCTATCGATGCCACTTCAATTTAAAGGAGAATTAGATGTGTCAAAATTTGAAGAATCTTTTCTTTTCTTAATCAACAGGCATGAATCTTTGCGTACTTCTTTCCAATTGGATGAAAATGGTCAAGTGCGTCAGTTCATTACTTCAATGGATGATTTAGATTTTAGTATTAATTATATTGATTTAAGTTCAGACATTGAAAAAGAAATAGCTGTAGCAGCCTATTTAGCGAAAGAAAATGCAACGACTTTCAATTTGGAACAAGCACCTTTACTTCGAGTTTCTCTAATTAAAGTAGCAGATCAGGAATATGTATTCTTCATGACCATGCACCATATTATTGGCGATGGCTGGTCATCTGTCGTATTATTTAAAGAAATGGTATCGATTTATAATTCATTGATTGAGTCTAAAGAGATAAACTTGCCGGAACTAAGAATCCAGTATAAAGATTATGCAGGATGGTTAAATAAGGAATCGCAGCTAGAGCATTATAAAACATCAGAAACGTATTGGTTAAATCAATTTTCGGGTTCACTTCCTGTAATGGAATTACCTGGGTATAAGAAACGTCCTTTGGTGAAAACTTATAACGGAGATTACTTGAGTTACCAATTTCCTAATGGATTTACAGAAAAACTAACAGCTTTTTCTCAAAAACATGATGTTACTTTATTTATGACATTAATGGCAGGAGTTAATGCTTTACTAAATAGGTATACGGGACAAGAAGATATTATTATTGGATCTCCAATTGCCGGAAGAGAGCACTCTGATTTAGAAAACCAAATAGGACTTTACCTAAATACATTGGCTTTCCGCACGAAAACAGATAAAGATTTCAATTTCTTAGACTTATTACGTCATGAAAAAGAGGTAATATTAGGTGCTTACGAGCATCAGGGATATCCGTTTGATGAACTTGTAGACAACCTGGAATTGAAACGAGACAGCAGCAGATCTGCGTTGTTTGATATCATGGTTGTACTACAAAGCCAGTCGAAACTTAATAATTTTGAGAACGATAAATTGTTAGGACTTGAGATTAAGGAACAGGAAGTGACTCATAAAAAGGCTCAGTTTGATTTAATCTTTGCCTTTATGGAGACAGATGGTCTTTTGTTAGGTATCGAATACAATACTGATATTTATGAATCGTCTTTTATAGAAAAAATATTTACTCATTTTGAGCAGTTACTGAGCATAATGATAGCTGAACCTCAGGCTAAGATTCAGCATATTGATTATTTAAATTCTGAAGAAAAACAACGTCTTTTAGTTGATTTTAATAATACTCAAGTTGATTATCCAAGAGATAAAACGATAGTAGAATTATTTGAAGAACAGGTACAAAAAACACCGGATAATATTGCTGTTGTTTTTGAAGGCAGGGAAATTAAGTATAAAGAACTAAACGATCTATCGGATCATTTGGCTTATTCTCTAAAAAAGAATTACAAGATTTCTAAAGGCGATAAAATTGGAATTCATTTAACTAGAAGTGAATGGCTAGTGGTTGCAATCTTAGGAATTTTAAAATCTGGAGGAACTTATATTCCAATAGATTCTGAATTACCCAATAATCGTAAAGCTTTTGTATCAGAAGATACTGTATTGACATTATTAATAACAGAATCTGCTTTTACACAGGATTTAGATTTCTACAACGGGAATGTTTTGTTTATCGATACAGAATTTAACCCATTTCAAGAAGATGTGATTTTAGATAAAATTAATTTAGATCCAACAGATTTAGCCTATATAATATATACTTCAGGATCAACAGGTCTGCCAAAAGGAGTTATGATTGAACATAGTTCATTGACTAATTATCTTGTTTGGGCCAAGGAATATTATTTAGATAAAAATCTAAGAAATACTGATTTTGGATTGTTTACTTCGATGTCTTTTGACTTAACCATTACAAGTTTCTTTTTGCCATTAATAAGTGGAGGATGTTTAAATGTTTTACCATCAAGCGATTCTTTTCAAAATTTATTAGAGAGCTACTTTACCAGCGATATGTCTTGTGTTAAACTAACTCCTGCACATATAAGCGTTTTAGGGAATCTAGGTATTCAATCTAGTAAAATCCAGCTTGCAATTGTTGGGGGAGAAGAGCTTCAGGAAGATCATGTAAGAATATTGAAAAATATAAATCCAGACATTAGGATTGTTAATGAGTATGGTCCTACAGAATCTACAGTAGGTTGTACTATATACGAGCCACAGTTTGTAGAAGCAGAAATTTTAATAGGACGTCCTGTAGCCAACACAGCAATTTACATTCTAGATGCACTTAATAATTTACAGCCGGAGGGCGTAATGGGAGAAATCTGTATTGGCGGATCAGGTTTAGCCAAGGGTTATTGGAACCGTCCAGAACTCACCTCAGAGAAGTTCATATCAAACCCATTTGAAGCAGGAAGCAGTTTGTATAAAACAGGGGATTTAGGTAAATGGCTTGCAGATGGTAATTTGGTTTATTTAGGCAGAGTAGATGACCAAATAAAAATTAGAGGACATAGAATAGAATTAGGAGAAATCGAAAGAAATCTGTCTTCATTAAACGGAGTGAAACAATCTGTAGTCGTGGCCCATGTTAAGGACGGGGATAAATTTTTGGTAGCCTATTATGTTTCGGATGCTGTCTTGGACAAAAAAGCACTAAAGTCCGAATTGGGCAAAGTTCTGCCGGAATATATGTTACCTGGTTATTATATTCAACTGGATGTTATGCCACTGACAAGTAATGGTAAGATCGACAGAAAATCACTTCCTGAAGTTAGAGCAGAAGATTTGATTAAGACCGAATATATAGCACCGCGTACTGCAGAGGAGAAAGTTCTTGCTGGAGTATGGTCAGAAGTTTTAAAATATGAGGAGATTGGTATAAAAGACAGTTTCTATAATTTGGGTGGTGATTCGATTAAATCTATATTAATAGTTTCGCGATTGAAGCAACGAGGATTTCTGATAAAAGTGGATCAAATATTACGAAATCCGGTATTAGAAGATTTAGCACTTTTAATAGAAGTTAGCATTACAGTTGTAGATCAATCCGAGGTTACAGGAGCATCGGTATTAACACCAATTCAGCATTACTTTTTTGATAATGAGACTTTACCGAATAAGAATCATTATAATCAGTCTGTATTATTAAAAAGTAAAGAAGAACTTGATACAAGAGTTTTAGCAGCTTGTATAAGCATGCTTGTATCGCATCATGATGCCTTGCGTATGGTTTATAAAGAAGAATCAGAGGGCTGGGTTCAGTATAATGAAAATTCTAACGAGCTTCATTATAAAATTGATTTTTATGATTTAAGATCAGAATCAGATGAATTGTTATCGCTCAATGATATCGGCGACGAATTGCAAAGCAATTTTGATATTAGTTCTGGCATTTTATTTAATATAGGTCATTTTAGGCTTTCAGATGGTGATCGCGTAGCACTTATCATTCATCATTTGGTTATTGATGGTATTTCATGGCGTATTTTGTTAGAAGATTTGTCTACATTATACCTTGCGTACCAATCAGGAAATTCAGCAAATCTTCCGTTAAAAACAGATTCTTTCCAGCGTTGGGCTTCGTTACAACAGAACTTCGCCAAAGGATATGAAATGCAGCAGGAAAGACCATATTGGGATGGCATTTCTAAGGCAGGCATTTCGCAGCTACCTTCAGATTACATAAATGCTGTAAAGTTTTCTAATATTGATAAAAGAAATGGTTTTGTGCTTGATAATTTACAGACCGAAAAATTACAGACACAGGTTCATCATGTTTATAAAACCGAGATTAATGATTTGCTTTTAACAGGCTTAGGCTTGGCTATTGAAGAAGTTTTCGGGGTTAGCAAAAGCGCCGTTAAGATGGAAGGTCACGGTCGAGAGGAAATCATCGACGGGGTTGATATTGGTCGTACTGTTGGTTGGTTTACCAGTGTTTATCCTTTTATTCTGGATGTTTCAGGAGATAAGGCATTAATATCTGTTAAGGATTCTTTGCGTAAAATTCCAAATAAAGGTATCGGTTATGGTATTTTAAATTATCTGGATGCCCCTTTTGAGTCGTCTTTAGTTCCAAGTATTCAATTTAATTATCTGGGAGATTTTGGATCTAATGCCGGAGGATCTCAAGATGAAGTTATGTTTGAGTTTGCTTCAGAAAACATAGGATCTTCAGTAGATATTACCAATATGCAAAGTACCATTTTACTGGATGTTTCAGGGATGATGGTTGCTGGAGGTTTGAGTATGTCTATAGGGTATTCTGGAGAAAGATATTCAGAAGAAACAATAGAGAAGCTAACACGAGCATATGAAAATCAGTTGAAAAACCTTATTACAGAACTTTCAAAGGAGAAACAATCCCAATTAACTCCTTCTGATTTAACCTATAGAGATTTATCTATTGAAGAATTACAACAATTAAATAAAGATAATAGCGTAGAGGATATTTATGAATTATCTCCATTACAGCAAGGTTTTTATTACCACTGGCTTGCAGATTATTCTAGTCCGATGTATTTCGAACAAATGGCTTATGCAGTAAATACAGAAGAATTGTCTGTAGAGAATAGCAAACAGGCATTTAGGGATTTAATTTCAAGATACTCTATTCTAAGAACTTCATTTACCAATAATTTTGGTGATCAACCACTGCAAATTGTTCACAAAGAAGTAGAAAGTGATTTTTCATATGAAAAAATGGAAAAAACGGAAGGAGAAACTGTCGAAGAATATATTGAGAGAATAAAAGCGGAAGATATTGCCAAAGGATTTGACTTAGCACAGCCTTCTTTAATGAGATTAAAAATTGTTGAGGTAGAAAAAAATCGCTATGTATTTATTTGGAGTTACCACCATATCTTGATGGACGGCTGGTGCATGAGTATTCTAATTAACGAATTTAGTAGTATTTTAAATGCTATTTCTGTAAATCAAAACATAAACTTACCTAATCCATTAAAGTATTCAGACTACATAAAATGGCTTTCAAAAATAGACCAACAAGAATCATTAGACTATTGGAAAAATTATTTAAATGATTTGAAAACAGTTGTTGATCTTCCTTTTAAACAAAAAAAGGAAAGTTCTACAAGCTTCGATATTAAACATTTTAGGTTTAACATAGAAGGAGAACTATATCAAAACGTTATAAGTTATTGCCAGGAAATAGGTGTAACGCTTAATGTATTTGTTCAAGGTGTTTGGGGCTATTTACTTTCAAGATATAATAATACAACAGATGTTGTTTTTGGTACAGTGGTTTCGGGTAGACCTGCTGAATTGATAGGAGTAGAGACCATGGTAGGATTGTTTATCAATACAATTCCAGTAAGGGTCAAGTATAATAATGGAGAAACACCAAAAACATTATTGAAACAAATTCAATCAAATGCAATTGGAAGCTCATCACATCATTATACCAATTTATCTGAAGTGCAGTCTCAAAGCGATTTAGGAAGCGAATTGATAAAGACCTTACTTACTTTTGAGAATTATTTTGTTCAGGAAATAGAAGAGAACACAAATAAAAGTCTGAGTAACCAAAGTAATTATATAGAAAATGTAACTGTTTTTGAACAGACAAATTATGATTTCAATATCATTGCAACTCCTTCTGCAGCAGCCTTAAAAATAGATTTTGGCTATAATTCTGAAGTTTTAGATAAATCGCTAATTGAAAATCTTTCATTCAACTTTTTAAAGATAGCATCAGAGTTCAGTAAAAAAGATAATCTTAATCTTAATGAAATAGATTATTTATCAGATAAAGAAAAACAACAAGTTTTATTAGATTTTAATGATACGTTTTTTGAGCATTTAGAGGATAAAACTGTAATTGATTTATTTGAAGAACAGACAGATAGAACTCCTAATAAAATTGCTGTACGTTTTAATGATATAGAATTAACTTATAGAGAGCTTAATGAAAAAGCAAATCAATTTGCGCATTATTTAATTGAAAGTTACGAAATACAGACAAATGACATAATTGGAATAAAATTACAAAGAAGTGAAATGCTCATTGTTTCAATCTTAGGAGTTTTAAAATCTGGAGGAGCTTATGTTCCAATTGATCCAGGGTATCCCGAAAACAGGATAGAATATATTGAAAAACACAGCAAGTGCAAAATTGTAATTAATGATACGTATTTACAATTCTTTGAAGAAGTAAATGAACAATATTCAAAAGAAAATGTAAGTATTAAAGATTTATACGACAACTTAGCTTATGTTATTTATACTTCAGGATCAACGGGTAATCCTAAGGGAGTAGCAATTGGACATAAATCATTATTTAATTTTATAATAAGTATTCAGCATAAACCAAAAATTGAAGAGAATGATTATTTATTTTCAGTTACAACACAGTCTTTTGATATTTCAATACTTGAATTTTTTAGTCCTTTAACGATTGGTGCTTCTCTTTATGTTGCGAGTGAAGAACTTTTAGCCAATCCATTAGCGGTTGTAAAAACATTAGAAGATTTGAAATTAACTATAATTCAGGCAACTCCCAGTTTTTATGAAATGCTTTATAATGCAGGATGGAAAGGAAATAAATCAATAAAAATTTTATGTGGTGGTGACTTATTAAGTGAAATATTAGCACAAAAATTATTAGAAACAAATGCTGAATTGTGGAATATGTACGGACCAACAGAAACAACTATCTGGTCTAGCTGCAAAAAAATAACAAAAGCGAACGAAGCTTCTAATGTAGGAAAACCTATTAATAATACAAAGATTTATATACTTGATCAATTTATGAAAAATCTTCCTATTGGTTGTCCCGGAGCGATTTATATAGGTGGAGAAGGGCTAGCAAAGGGCTATTTCAGAAATCAGGAATTGACTGATGAAAAATTTATTAAAAGTCAGTTTGATCAAAACAAAAAAGTATACAATACTGGAGATTTAGGGTGTTGGAATGAAAAGGGTGAAGTAGAATTCATGGGACGAAATGACAATCAGGTAAAAATAAGAGGTCATCGTATTGAATTAGGAGAAATAGAGATTAGTTTGCTGAACTTTTCAAATGACATCAAACAAGTAGTAGTTGATGCAAAAGAAGTAAATGGAGATAAAGTTCTAATAGCCTATTATGTTTCAGTATCAGAAATTAATAAGTCAGATTTACGCCAGTATTTAATACAGCATCTTCCGGAATTTATGGTGCCTGGCTTTTTTATATCATTGCCTAAGATTCCGCTAACATTTAATGGTAAGATTGACAGGAAAGCATTACCAGATGTGTCAGGAAAGGATATTATAAAGAAAAAATATATAGCACCAAGAAATGAACAAGAAGAGAGTCTGGTAATGATCTGGCAGGAAATCCTAAAAGTTGATAAAATTGGTATAACAGATAATTTCCTAGAATTAGGAGGGCATAGTTTATTGATTGTAAAAGTAATTAATAGGATAAAAAAAGAATTAATATCAGATGTTTCTGTAAAGGTATTTTTTGAGAACCCTACAATAGAATCTTTATCAAAAAAATTAAGAGAAGGGCAGTATTTCCCAATCTCGAGAGTAGCCAAACAAAATTCATATGCTGTAACGGCTTCTCAACAGAGATTTTGGGTATTAAGTCAGTTCGAAGATACTTCTTTGGCATATAATATGCCTGTAGTTTTAAAGCTTAAAGGAGAATTGGAAATTTCAAAATTTGAAGAATCTTTCCTTTTCTTAATCAACAGACATGAGGCTTTGCGTACTTGTTTCAAATTGAATGAGGCAGGGCAATTAAGTCAGTTTATCACTTCGATGGATGATTTAGATTTTAGCCTTAACTATGTCGATTTAAGTTTAAGTACTGAAAAAGAAGTAGCTGTAGAGTCCTATCTTGCTAAAGAAAACAGTATTGCCTTTAATTTAGAGAAAGCACCTTTAATTCGTGTTTCGCTAATTAAAACTGGAGATGAGGATTATGTTTTCTTCATGACAATGCACCATATTATAGGAGATGGGTGGTCATCGGAACTTTTGGTTAAGGAGATGGTCACTATTTATAACTCATTGATTCAGGCAAAAGAGGTAGACTTACCAGAATTATCAATCCAGTATAAAGATTATGCAGGATGGTTAAATGAAGAATTGCAGCAAGAGCATTATAAAACATCAGAAGTATATTGGTTAAATCAATTTTCAGGTTCGCTTCCTGTAATCGAATTACCGGGGTTTAATAAACGTCCTGTAGTTAAAACCTATAATGGAGATTCTGTTAATTATCAATTTTCAGATACCTTTTTAGAAAAATTGAAAGATTTTTCTAAAAAACAAGACCTTACTTTATTCATGACTTTAATGACAGGTATCAATACGCTGTTAAGTAGATATACAGGTCAGCAGGATATTATTATAGGTTCACCAATTGCGGGCAGAGAGCATCCAGACCTAGAAAACCAGATAGGGCTTTATCTAAATACTTTGGCTTTGCGCACGCAAATCGATAAGGATTTTAATTTTCTCGATTTATTACGTCATGAGAAACAAGTTATATTGGATGCTTACGAGCATCAAAGTTATCCGTTTGATGAACTTGTAGAAAAACTGGAATTGAAGCGTGACAGCAGTAGATCGGCTATGTTTGATATTATGGTTGTACTGCAAAGTCAGTCAACTCTCAATAGTTTTGAAAATGATAAATTATCGGGATTAGAAGTTTATGAGTATGAGACCAGTACTAAAGTGGCTCAGTTTGATATGACTTTTACGTTCATTGAACAAGATAGTTTAAGATTGAGTATTAATTACAACACCGATATTTACGACTTATCGTTTGTAGAACAAATAGCAGTTCATTTTGAGCAATTGGTTAGCAGGATGATAGATGAGCCTGAGACAAAGATTCAGCAAGTTGATTATTTAAGCACCAGAGAAAAGCAACTTCTTTTAATCGATTTTAATAATACTGCTGTTGCATATCCTGGAGATAAAACAGTAGTTGCGTTATTTGAAAAACAGGTAGAAGAAACACCTGAACATATTGCCGTTGTTTTTGAAGATAGAGAAATTACCTATAAAGAGCTTAACGAAGAGGCGAATGAGCTTGGTCATTATTTAAGAGATAATTATCAGATTCAGCCCGATGATTTTGTTGGAATCAAATTAGGAAGAAGTGAGAAATTAATCATTTCTATCTTAGGAATTCTAAAATCAGGAGGTGCATATGTTCCTATCGATGCCAATTATCCGCAGGACAGAATAAAATACATTGAAGAGGACACACGTTGCAAAATAATTATTGACGATAGCCAATGGAATCTTTTTAAGTCATCTAAAGTAGAAAATAAGAAAGGAAATCTTCCTTTAGTGAATTCTCCAAAAGATTTAGCTTATGTAATTTATACTTCTGGAACAACAGGTAATCCTAAAGGAGTTATGGTGGAACACAAAAGTGTCGTAAGACTGGTAAAACCCGGATCTTATTTTCTCTTAAATGAGAGTAAGATACTTTTAAGTACTGGAGCGATTTCTTTTGATGCTACCATAATAGAATATTTTGGTACATTATTAAACGGTTCAAAATTAATAATTGCAAAGCAGGAGAGTCTTTTAGAAATTGCTACCTTAAAAAGTATCATTAACAAGAATAAGGTTAATTGTCTCTGGATGACAGCCACATGGTTTAGCCAGATAGCCGATAGCGATATTAGCGTTTTTGAAACTATTGAACATCTTATTGCTGGTGGTGATGTTGTTTCTCCTGCACATACAAAAAAACTTTTTGATGTATATAAAAGCATAAAAATAACTAATGGATATGGACCTACAGAAAACACAACATTTTCATTAACACACAAAATCAGTTACAGCGATACTACTTCTATTCCTATAGGTAAACCTATCGAAAACAGTACAGCATATATTTTAGATGACCATCTTCAGCCTGTTCCGGTTGGGGTTTCGGGCACATTATATGTAGCGGGAGATGGTTTATCAAGAGGTTATCTAAACAAGCCTGAATTAACAGCCGAAAAATTCATTGAAAACCCATTTGTTCAAGGTACAAAAATGTACAACACTGGAGATTTAGCAAAATGGCTGCCTAATGGAGATGTAATTTATTTGGGAAGAAATGATGATCAGGTAAAAATAAGAGGGCATAGAATAGAGTTGGGCGAAATCGAAAGAAATATTGCTAATATTGAAGGAATAAGCCAATCTGTTGTAGTTATAAATGAAAAGGATAGTGATAAATATATTGTAGCTTATTATGTTTCGGATAAGAAAACAGGCAAGAAAGAAATTCAGGAATCTTTATTAAAAAAACTACCTGATTATATGTTGCCTAGTTACTATATTCAAATCGATTCGATTCCGTTGACATCAAATGGAAAAGCAGACAGAAAATCACTTCCTGAAGTTAGAGCAGAAGATTTGATTAAGACCGAATATATAGCACCGTGTACTGCAGAGGAGAAAGTTCTTGCTGGAGTATGGTCAGAAGTTTTAAAATATGAGGAGATTGGTATAAAAGACAGTTTCTATAATTTGGGTGGTGATTCGATTAAATCTATATTAATAGTTTCGCGATTGAAGCAACGAGGATTTCTGATAAAAGTGGATCAAATATTACGAAATCCGGTATTAGAAGATTTGGCACTTTTAATAGAAGTTAGCACTACAGTTGTAGATCAATCCGAGGTTACAGGAGCATCGGTATTAACACCAATTCAGCATTACTTTTTTGATAATGAGACTTTACCGAATAAGAATCATTATAATCAGTCTGTATTATTAAAAAGTAAAGAAGAACTTGATACAAGAGTTTTAGCAGCTTGTATAAGCATGCTTGTATCGCATCATGATGCCTTGCGTATGGTTTATAAAGAAGAATCAGAGGGCTGGGTTCAGTATAATGAAAATTCTAACGAGCTTCATTATAAAATTGATTTTTATGATTTAAGATCAGAATCAGATGAATTGTTATCGCTCAATGATATCGGCGACGAATTGCAAAGCAATTTTGATATTAGTTCTGGCATTTTATTTAATATAGGTCATTTTAGGCTTTCAGATGGTGATCGCGTAGCACTTATCATTCATCATTTGGTTATTGATGGTATTTCATGGCGTATTTTGTTAGAAGATTTGTCTACATTATACCTTGCGTACCAATCAGGAAATTCAGCAAATCTTCCGTTAAAAACAGATTCTTTCCAGCGTTGGGCTTCGTTACAACAGAACTTCGCCAAAGGATATGAAATGCAGCAGGAAAGACCATATTGGGATGGCATTTCTAAGGCAGGCATTTCGCAGCTACCTTCAGATTACATAAATGCTGTAAAGTTTTCTAATATTGATAAAAGAAATGGTTTTGTGCTTGATAATTTACAGACCGAAAAATTACAGACACAGGTTCATCATGTTTATAAAACCGAGATTAATGATTTGCTTTTAACAGGCTTAGGCTTGGCTATTGAAGAAGTTTTCGGGGTTAGCAAAAGCGCCGTTAAGATGGAAGGTCACGGTCGAGAGGAAATCATCGACGGGGTTGATATTGGTCGTACTGTTGGTTGGTTTACCAGTGTTTATCCTTTTATTCTGGATGTTTCAGGAGATAAGGCATTAATATCTGTTAAGGATTCTTTGCGTAAAATTCCAAATAAAGGTATCGGTTATGGTATTTTAAATTATCTGGATGCCCCTTTTGAGTCGTCTTTAGTTCCAAGTATTCAATTTAATTATCTGGGAGATTTTGGATCTAATGCCGGAGGATCTCAAGATGAAGTTATGTTTGAGTTTGCTTCAGAAAACATAGGATCTTCAGTAGATATTACCAATATGCAAAGTACCATTTTACTGGATGTTTCAGGGATGATGGTTGCTGGAGGTTTGAGTATGTCTATAGGGTATTCTGGAGAAAGATATTCAGAAGAAACAATAGAGAAACTAACACGAGCATATGAAAATCAGTTGAAAAACCTTATTGAAATGCTAGCTTTAAAGTCAGTAAAAGAAATTACAGACTTCAATGAACTGCCATATATAAAGACTGGTGTAGAATGGTCTTATGGTGATTTAATGGAGCTATCTCCTAATCAGAAAAGATTCTATAAATATGAATATTCTTGTGTGACGATGAGGGATAAGATGAATAATTTTAACAAAAATACTTTCGAACAAGATTTTAGAGTTTTCCTTTCAGGTTTCCCTGCTTTAAACTTGAAATATGAAACAATTGATGATAAAGTTTTTCAGAAATATATACAGCCTACAGATGTAGAATTACAGATATTAATTACAGATGTTTCTCTTATGAATGAGGAACAAGTCTTAAAAATAACAGATGAATTCTTAAAAAAACCATATGATTTAGTAAATGGACCTCTTATTAGATGTTTGGCTTTACAAGAAGACCCTTCTGGCAGTACTGCAACGATCACTATAAAGATACATCATTCCCTATTAGACTACTATTCGGTAAACAGAATTTACGAAGAGCTTTGTAATTATTTTCAGGGAGGAAAAATACAAAATAGTTATTGTCATCCATTTGATTTTATAGTAAAGAAAGCAGAATTCTTATTGTCTGAGCAAGGATTAAAAGAAAGAAAGTACTGGACAGACACATTAAAAGAAACGCCTTTGTATGATAATGAAATTAACCCAGGTACAGAAACTGTGAATGTAATACAGGAGACAGTTATTTCGGATGAAAGGTTTATAAATATCAAAGAAATGGCGAAAGAGAATAATATCCCCGTAAGTGCTTTTTTCATTGGGTTTTATGAAATGATTTTGAATACCCTCAACTTGGATAAAAGAGGGCTCTATAGTTTTATGGTAAATGGAAGAGAACAAGAAGTTGAAGGTATGGATATCAATAACATATTGGGCGTAACGGATAATGCTCTGCCTCTTTCATATAAACAAGGAGATATTAATATGGATTTAGAATCTATTCTGGAAATTTATATCAGTTATCTTAGAAATAGAACTTATCAAAGTGTCCCTTATGAAACAATTAGGAAAGATACATTAGAAGCTACAGGATATGATATTGATGAAAATATGAATGGTTATCTTAATTTATATTTAAAGGAAGGTTCTGTAAGTTCGAAGAACGCATCTAATCAAAAACTTAATGCTTATCAGGATGATTTACTGGTTTTTTATGGAATCAATCTTGAGTGCGAAATATACAAGGATGGTGTTTATTTCAGTTTAATGTGTCCAAAAGATATTTATGAAAAAAACCGCGATTTAATTTGTCTTGACAGTCTTATACAAGATTTATTAAAAAGAATTGAGGTTAGTCAGAATTCTGAAATTAATACATTTTAATGCTACAAACTTTTATTATAAAATACTATTCATGCTGTTTCTTAACAGAATGGCATGGATTGGTTTTTATACTCGAATATTAGTGTAAAAGCTTAAATACAGACTCAAAAGGTATAATCTACCAGTAATTAGAAAAAGCTTAATTAAATAAAAAATGAAAAACATAATATTAATATTTATAATCTTAATACCCTTTTGTTCTTTTTCGCAAGTAAAGGTTAACGGAATCTTAAAGGACGAGACTATTTTGGTGGCTAATGCAACTGTTGTCTTGTCTGATCAGAATAATCAGATTATCAAAAAAATGGCTACAGGTCAAGATGGTTCTTTTGAGTTTGTAATTCCCAAAGGTACTTACACATTAATAATTAATCATTCAGATTATGAGTCATTTATAAAAGAATTTAAGATAGATGAGAACCTACAACTTAGTTATATTTTTTTAGAAAAGAAAGCAACTATATTAGGAGAAGTAGTGATTAAAAGTTCAGGCAATCTGGTAAAAAGAAAACTGGATAAAACTATCTTTTCTGTCCAAAACAGCCCAATTGCAAGTACCGGAAATGCGTTCGATGCCTTAAAAAGAACGCCTGGTTTGATTTTAAAAAACGATCAGATTACTATGCTGGGCAAAAGCGGTGTAAAAGTAATGGTAGAAGGAAAGATGGTTCAGTTATCTGGCGAAGACCTTAAAAATTTTCTTGCCACTTTGTCTGCAACCGATATCAAAGAAATCGAAATAATTGCTAACCCATCTTCTAAATATGAAGCAGAAGGAAATAGCGGAATTGTAAATATTATTTTCAAAAAATCAAAAAAGGATTCATGGAGTGATAATATTTCGCTCACTCACATTCAGGCTAAATTTGGTAAACAAACACTAAATAATAATTTCAGTTATAGAAAAAATAAAGTCAATTTAACATTGAGTGCGGGATATGAGGATGGGATGACCAATAAAGACCAGCGTCTGGAAATTTCGTTTAAAGATGAACCTTTAAAATTAAGAACTCTGCAAGATTTCAAGGATAAAGTTTTTTCTCCAAGGTTTCTATTTGATTATGATGCAAGTAAAAATACTAAAATAGGAATGCAGTATACAGGATCTTTTGTAAAGACAAATGCAGATGATAACTCTACGACTCAAATTTTTAATTCCAATAATGAAATTAATGGATATTTAATAGGTAAAGGGAAATTTAATAGTAACAAGAATAATCATTTGTTGAATTTTTTTGTTGAAAATAAGCTGGATACACTAGGGAAAAAGCTAGTATTCAATTTTGATATTTTAAGATATAATCAGGATATGTCAAATTATATACTATCCAATAGATACGATCCAAATTATAATTTTTCTAATATTGATTTTGCCAATGATACACATACAAACCAAAGTATAATAAACTATAATACAAAAATAGACTTTGATCATCCTACCAAATTTGCAAATTTTCAATACGGTACCAAAATAAGCTTTATAAATACAGAATATAACACGATCAATTATGATCTAATAACAGGAAGCCCGGTTTTTAATCCTGGACTTTCAGATAACTTCAATTATCAGGAAAACATACAAGCTCTGTATGCTAATGGAACAAAAAAGATCAATGATAAAATACAAATCCAACTAGGTTTAAGGACTGAATATACATTAACGAAAGGAGAATCAAAGGTATTAAACCAAGTGAACCGCAATGAATATTTTAAATTTTTCCCAACCGTATTTTTTTCTTATCAAAAAAATGATGATAATATGTATGTATTTAATTATGGAAGAAGAATTGAGCGTCCTAATTATTCATCATTAAATCCGCTGCGTTATTTTGTTAACAGCAAAATATCATCACAAGGAAATCCAAATTTGCAGCCCGCTTATATAGATAATTTTGAATTTTCCCATACCTATAAAAATAATTTGAATAGTAAATTATCATTCACGGCAAAGACAAATGCTTTTGGGCTTATTTTTGATTTAGATGAAGCTACTCAGGAACAATTAGTTATTCAGGATAATTTTTATAATAATTATATTTATTCGTTAACAGAAAACTATCAATTGGCACTTTTCTCCTGGTGGAAAACAGATAATACCTTATTTTTTAATTATTCCGTTTCAAAGAAAACAAATCCCGACGTTAATGCACCAGTTAGAAACGGTCTTGAATTTTACGGATCTATCAACAATGTATTTACACTGGATAAGGCCGGAAAAGTTCTTGCAGAAGTCAATTTTTGGTATGATTCGCCTTATAATGACAACCTGTATAAGTATTCACAGGCATCTTCTATAGATCTTGCTTTTACCTATAAATCACTATACAGGAATTTGAATTTATCTGCAGGCGTGTTTGATATTTTTAACTCAAGTTCCAGAAGAATGTCTTCAGAAGTTAATAATGTACAACAAAATTATATTGCTTATCCTAGTAATAGATATTTTAGGATTTCTCTCAATTATATGTTTGGCAATGATAAGATTACCTCTCAAAAAAGGAGTTATGGTAATGAAGAAGAAAGAAACAGAAGTAATTAATTAATTTGATATGAAAAACCAGTTATTTCTTTTGCATTTTGCAGGAGGCAGTTCATTTTCGTTTGATTTTCTTAAAAAGAAACTTGATTATAGTATCATCTCTATTGCTCTCGAATTACCAGGAAGAGGCAAAAGAATGGATGAAAATCTCATCAGGTCAAAAGAAAAGGCAATAGATGATTATTGCAATCAAATTGTAAAGTTGAGAAGCGGAAGTCCGTTTGTTATATATGGACATAGTATGGGAGCTACATTAGGATTAAGTGTGGTTTCGAAGTTAGAAAAATTGGGTCATTTTCCAGAACAACTAATAGTTTCCGGAAATGCTGGTCCTGGGGTAAAAAAGAAAAAAGATTTCATGCGGTATTTATTAAGTGATGCTGAATTTAAAGACGAATTGAGGGAATTGGGAGGAATTCCGGAAGAAGTGCTTAAAAATGATGAATTATATGATTTTTTTGCACCCATAATACGCGCTGATTTTGAATGCCTTGAAAAAGATTACTTCTCAGAGAAAGGGATTGTAATTAATACTCCAATTTATGCCATGATGGGAACTGAAGAAGAGACCTGCCATGAAATTGAAAACTGGGAAAAATTTACAGATTCTGATTTTCAATATCGTGTTCTGGATGGGAATCATTTTTTTATCTATCGTCATCCGGAAGAATTAGCTGCAGTATTAAAAAAATCTTTTTCAGTTAAAAAAAAGGATTTATTAGAAATTTAAAAAGCAGATTCTGCTTTCTTAACATATAAACTTTAGTAATTAAAATTTTAAAAAGATATGGATAATAATATAAGAGAAGTGTATTGTGTTGCAGATGGGTATGTTTATATATTTGATATTAAGACTACAATCCAGAATAAAAACGATTTGGAACCTATCATCATTAATGATGTTCTAATTTCAGAAAACCTGTCGATGAAGTTCAGGTACATCTTAGGCAGTCTGAATTTTATGTTTAATGAAACGCTGTCAGCATGCCACAATGTTGAGAAAAAACAGTCCATAGCAGTGAAAATAGTGAAGTTGTTGTTAAAGATAATTGAAACTTTTGAAGGCAATATGGAGCCAACAGATATTGAAGAAAGGATCCACCAAATCGACGCTGAAAGGGTCGAACTAAAATTAATATTAACATAAATCGCACGTTATCATGCTAAAAATAAAAAAAAGAGAGATTCTTTATTTACTGTTATATGCCATTCCAAATACCTTATTAACATTTGCGATAGTGTACATCATTAATAATGTAATGGGAGGAAACAAGGCTTTCCTCAATGATTATATGGGAATTGTATTTACTTCAATTCTTGTGTATACTTATTTACTGAATGTCATCTTTCAGAAAAAACTTAATAAGTTTTCATTCAATATGCTTTATGAAAATGAGAAGAAAATTTTTAAACAGATATTAAGTGTACCATTGTTAAAACTGGAACAGTACGGATCGCAGCGATTTTATACAGTTGTCGAAGATTTAAGGACTTTTTCATTATTGCCTTATACAGTAACACATACCATCAATTCGCTCCTAATGCTCGTTCTGTGTCTAATCTATATGTTTACACTTTCATTAGTGTCGGCCCTAATAGTGGTAGCACTTATTGTTATGGTAGGCGCCTGCTATTTTATTGTAATGAACACCATGTCAAAAAAAGTTAATGAGTTAAGAGAATATAATGATGGATATTATAAATCTGTGGATGATGTCATAAGAGGATTTAAAGAATTAAAAATTAATTTTCTAAGAAGAGATAATTTAATGAACAAATTTATAGTCCCAAACAGGGATGAAGCAATGAATTTAGATTTTAATATAAATTATGTCTTTCTGTCCATAAATTTAATTAGCCAATACGGATTATATTTTGTGGTATCAGTAATTTTATTTGTATTACCGGCATTTAATCTGCTTTCTAGAGAAGATGTTATTTCTTATGTGGTGATTATTTTATTTATATCCGGACCAATCAATAATATCATTAACCTACAGCAGCTTTATACCCGATTTTTTGTTGCAAATTCAAGGATTTCAAAATTTATGAAAGATTTTGAAGTTCCTGAAGAAGAAACAGAACCTAAAAAAGTTATGCTACATGATTTTGAATCTTTGAATTTTAATAACGTTGGTTTCTCTTATTTAAGTAAAGATGAAGATCCAGCGTTTCAATTAGGGCCAATAAACCTAAACATTCAAAAAGGAGAAACCATTTTTATAGTAGGAGGGAACGGTTCAGGCAAAAGTACCTTTATAAACTTACTTACCGGATTATACAAACCTACTGTGGGGGAGATAATCATAGATGAACAAAATGGTAGTAAGGGAGAAAATATACAGGATTTGATTGCAGCTGTATTTACAGATAATCATTTGTTCTCTAAAAATTATGACAATTATACTTTAGAAAACAATAAAGAATACATCGAGTTATTGAAAACGATGGAGATGGATCAAATTATTTTAGATGATAAAGATGCTTCTATAAGAAGAAAATTCTCAAAAGGGCAAAGCAAGCGAATGTCATTGATATTTAATTTATTGGAGAATAAACCCATAATGGTTTTGGATGAATGGGCTGCTGATCAGGATCCGCATTTCAGAAAGTATTTTTATGAATTTCTTTTACCAAAATTTAAGGAAGCAGGCAAGACAATCATTGCAGTTACTCATGATGATGCCTATTTTCATCTGGCAGACAGAATCATAAAATTCGATTATGGCACTATTGTCAAAGAGATGAAAACTACGAGCAAAGAAGAATTGGCCGAAAATATCTGGGCCTGATTTAAGTAAATTTTTTAACCGACGAACAATTCTTACAAACTTCATTTATTTGAAGTTTGCGGGGATTCTTTTCCTTAATTTTTATTAAAATGAAACTCACACTTCCTCAGCAAGATGTTTATTTTGAACAACTTATGTATCCTGATGATCCTATTTATAACATAGGAGCAAAGATTTTTATAAAAGGAGATATTTCATATGAAGTATTAAATCAGGCTTATATAGCCTTGATTAATCAGCATGATTCTTACAGGAGCATTATAAATCAATCCGAAAAACAGGTTAAGATTCAGACTCTAAAAGAGCATGATTCGTTTTTAGAATATATGGATTTCTCTTTTGGTGAGGATGCAGATGCCGAAGCAAATGAATTCATGCAACAAAGATTTCAGGTGTCCGTTAAACTAGATACTAAAGAGTTGCTGCACAAGTTTATCTTGATAAAAGTAAACGATACACATCATTATTTATTTTCGGTGTACCATCATATCATTACAGATGGATGGGGAACTTCTTTAATGTTTCAACGATTAGTGAAAAACTACAACGAAATTGTGATTTCTGGAGTGGTAATGTCTGAATATCCCTATACTTATCGGGATTTTGCAATTGATGATGAGGTTTATTTTTCATCTGATGATTATGAGAATGACAAGAATTATTGGAAAGACAGATTTAAAGTGCTTCCGGAACAGTTACTGGAGAAAACAGAAAATACTGGTAAACCTAATGAAAGCAAGAGAAGAGAAATTACTATAAAGCGTTCTGTTTACAATCAATTGGAACAAGTAAGTAAAGACTTGGGATCTACTACGTTTCATGTTATACTAGGGATTTTATATCTTTATTTTGGAAGAAAACACCAAAATACTGATTTTACTATTGGACTTCCAGTCTTAAATAGAGGCAAATCTATATTCAAGAAAACGGTGGGGTTGTTTATGGGAGTTTCGCCACTGCGCATACAATATAATATGGAAGATGATTTTGAAAACCTTCTCAAAAACATCAGGCAGCAATTACGTCAGGATTACCGTCATCAAAGATTTCCTTTGGGGAAATTGATTAAAGAATTAGGCTTATTTCAGGAAAGTCAAAGGTTATTTAATATTACATTGTCTTATGAAAAACAGAATTATGCGGATCATTTTATTAATACCGAGACAAAAGTAATTCCATTATCACATCATTCTGAGCGCGTTGCATTGGCGATTTATATTCGTGAATTTGACCAATTGGAAGATGTAAAAATTGACTTTGACTATAATATAAATTATTTTAATCAGGCTGATATTATAAGGGTTACAGAACATTTTGAAACATTGCTTTCAGAGGTAATTGATAATTCTAAAAAAATACTTTCAGATTACCAATACATTACAGCAACTGAAAAAGAACAGTTACTGGAGAAATTCAATACCACACAATTTGATTATACTGCAGAAGCGACATTATTAGATTCTTTTAAAGAGCAAGTGAGTAAAAATCCGAATAAAATTGCCTTGAAAGATCAGGATAAAGCGTTTACTTATCTGGAACTGGATTTGTATTCGGATACAATTGCCTTCCATTTGCAAAAAAACGTCAATAAAGAAAAACCGACTCCTGTTGCAGTCTTGATGAATCGTTCTGCAAATCTTGTGGCCACTTTATTAGGAGTTTTAAAATCAGGAAATGCTTATATTCCATTAGATCCGTCCTTTCCTAAAGATCGTTTGGAATACATTATCGATCATAGCGAAGTAGAGCAAATTATTTCCACTCATGATCTAAAAACGAGTATAGGTATAAACAGGGAAATTATTGATATTGATTTGGTATTTAATGGCGTAATTGATCTAAAGCAGGGTATATTAAAGAAGACGCTTTCTGTAAACACAGCCTATATTATTTATACTTCTGGGTCTACCGGTAATCCTAAAGGAGTAGCAATTAGCCATAAATCATTGCTTAATTTTTTAATTAGTATTCAACAGGAACCTAAAATCGAAGAGAATGATTATCTGTTTTCTGTTACAACACAATCTTTTGATATTTCAATACTTGAATTTTTTACTCCGTTAATTAGTGGTGCTACGCTTTATATTGCTAGTGAAGTACTCTTGGCCGATCCGTTGGCGATTGTAAGAGTATTAGAGGAATTAAAACCAACCATAATCCAGGCAACTCCAAGTTTTTACCAAATGCTTTACAATGCTGGTTGGAAAGGAAATAAGTTGATCAAAATTTTATGTGGTGGTGATTTGCTAAGCGAAACATTATCACAAAAATTACTGGAAACCAATGCTGAATTATGGAATATGTATGGTCCAACAGAAACAACTATTTGGTCCAGTTGTAAAAAAATAATGCAGGTGAACGAAGCCTCTAATATTGGTAAACCTATTAATAACACAAAACTATATATTCTCGATCAAAGCATGCAGCTTCTTCCTATTGGAAGTGCAGGAACTATTTATATTGGTGGTGACGGATTGGCACAAGGATATTTTAAAAATGAGGAATTGACTAATGAAAAATTTATTCAAAGTCCGTTTGATCATAATCAAAAAATATACAATACCGGAGATTTAGGACGTTGGAACGAAAAAGGAGAAATTGAGTTTTTGGGTCGTAATGACAATCAGGTAAAAATAAGAGGATACCGTATTGAACTTGGAGATATCGAAACCAAGCTAAACCTGATAAGTACTATTAAAGCGTCTGTAGTTGTTGCTCAGAAAAACAAAGAACAGGAAGCTTTACTACTTGCTTATGTAATTATGGAAACTCAAGAGTTTAGTCCTGCTGAAATCATCAGTTCATTACGACAGGAATTACCGGAGTACATGGTACCACATGCAATAATACAAGTAGAAGAATTTCCGTTGACACCAAATAAAAAGATAGATAGAAAGGAACTTTCATTACGGGAAATAACTATTACAAAAGCAATAGCTTCTAACGAGATACCAACAACAGCAATAGAAATTTACCTGCATGATTTTTATAAAGACGTATTAGGAATAAAAGGAAAAATAGGTATTACAGATAATTTTTTTGCACTTGGAGGACATTCATTAAATGCAGTAAAATTGATAAATCTTGTTAGTGAACAACTGTATTATAAAACAACTTTAAAAGATATTTTTGACTATCCTACCATTCAGGAACTTTCTAAATATCTGGAAAATAAGGAAATTGAAGAAAATGCCGACATTGAACCGGCTGAAGAAAACTTGTATTATGCATTAACTCCTTCGCAGTATAGCATTTGGCTTGCCTCTCAACAAAAAGAGAAATCAATTGCTTATAATATGTCTGCTGTATTTAAAATTCATGGTCAAATAAATAAAGCTGTTTTGGATCAGGTATTTTTGGAAATACAAAAGAAACATGAAAGCCTAAGGACAAAATTTATTGAAATAGGAGGAATTCCCTATCAGACAATCCTGTATCAGGAAGAAGCAGGTATTTTAATTCATGAATTTTTTTATAAAGAAAAAGAAATAGACAAAACCCTGAAAGAGTATGTAAATAAAGCTTTTGATCTGGAAAAACACTCACTTTTGAAAGTTGCATTATTTCATCAGGACAATGAACATTCTTACTTAGTCTTCTCAACCCATCACATTATAATGGATGGATGGTCTCTGGAAATTTTAATAAAAGATTTTGTTGATAAATATAGAGCAATAGTCAAAGAAAATATAGAAGATGACGATTCATCAAAGCTCCAATTTAAAGATTATATCGCTTGGCAGCATAAGCAACAAAAAAGTAATAATGGAAAAAACCTTGCCTTTTGGAATACCTATTTAAGAGGATTTTTATGGGATAATAATGTGCCTTTTGATCATGAACCTTTAGAAGAAAAAAACTCAGGAGCGCATCATCATTTTCTTTATGAGGTAGTAAAAACTTCTCAATTAAATGCTTTTGCCCGTGAACTTAATATATCGCTACACACCCTGCTAGTTGGTGCCTTTAATATGTTGGTTTACAAAATGTTCGAAAAGGATGACTTTTGTGTAGGGACTGTTAATTCTGGAAGAACAAATGTAGCCCTACAAAATCAATTGGGAATGTTTGTTAAGACTCTGCCATTAAGAACTCAAATAAATTCAAAACACACTGTTCAGGAAATTCTTCATCAAACGCATCAAAATTTATTGTCGATTGATGAGCATCAGGATATACCCGAAGCAATTCAAAATAAAGTATGGCTAGATGTTCTTTTTGTATTACAAAATCCATCGTTTGACTACAGTAATATTACTGTAAATAAAGAATTGTATTTGCAAATAAAACCTGTGGAAGAATCATACAGCAGATTGCCGCTATTGATCACTTTTACTGCAAATGAGGAAAATTTGAGAGGAAATATCAGCTATAATGCTCAAAATTACAGCATGGAAACTATTGAATTAATTCAGTTAAAATACGAAAAATTACTGACGGAAATAATCAAGTATTCGCACAGTTCTTTAAAATCAATAGATATTGAACTGCCTTTTGAAAAAGAAAGAAAAGTTGAAATAGGTTTAAATTTTTAAGACGAAATTATAAAATAACATTCAAAAAATATATTATGAAACTAAAAATAACAAGTATCATTATTTTCCTATTGATAAATTTTCTGGGAAATATACAGGCACAAAAAGTAACTTTTGAAAAAACTTCTGCTCTTTTGCCTCAGTTTAAAGATGATGATTCTGGTAAAATGATTTGGGGTTACCTTAATGTTCCTGAAACATGGGGAGGACATGATGGCAAGACAATAAAAATCGCAGTAACGATTTTAAAGAAAACTTCGAATGTAAAAAGCTCTAAAGCAATAGTTTTTATACAAGGTGGTCCTGGTGCAGATGGAATTGCCAACATTTGGTCCTGGCTGAATCATCCTCTTCGAGAAAATAATGATATTATTGTGCTCGATATTCGCGGAACGGGATTAAGTAAACCAAGACTATCGGAGGATTTAGGCAAAAAGTTTTTAGAAATTCTGGCAAAGAACCAATCTGAGGAAGAAGATGAAAAACAAAAGACAAATGCAGCCATGTTATGCAAGCAAGATCTTATAAACAGAGGTATAAACATTGATTCATATAACAGTCTGGCTGTTGCCAATGATCTTCACGCATTAAAATCGATACTAAAATATAAAGAATGGAACGTGTATGGTGTATCCTATGGAACTTATGTTGCACAGGTATATGCAAGTACCTATCCAAAAGATATAGAATCATTAGTACTTGATTCTGCTATCTACGATATGTCAACCTATTACGTTGATAATACGGCTAATTATATGAACAGTTTGCAGAAAATATTTAAAATCTGTAAAAATGACAAAAAATACAATAAAGAATATCCTAATTTAGAAAAAACATACTACGAAGTTATTGCCGATTTGGAGAAAAATCCTCTAACGGTATCTGTAGATAAATCATTGGTTCCTTCTGGTAAATTCACTTATAATGCAGAAGATTTTAAAGTAGCGATTCAGCAAGCTTTATATAATAAACAACTAGTAGAAGTTATTCCAGTATTAATTTATCAGTTTCACGAAAGAAAAGGAGAATCGTTAGGGAATCTGGTGAGTGCTTTTTCAAGTTTATTAGAAATGGATTACGGAGTTTACTATTGCATAAGTTGCAATGAAGCGCTTCCTAATAATGATTTTTCAGAATATCAAAAAAAGGCATCAGAATTTAAAGGATTAAGCGGAGGAATTTCCTTCTATAAGTCCGATTTTAAAGTATGTGATGCCTGGAATAAAAACAGAAACGAAGGATCAATAAAAAGTTTTAATCTTTCAAATCTTGCTTTGGCTAAATATCCGGTTTTGGTTTTCTCAGGTGAGTTTGACCCGATTACCCCTCAAACAAATGGAAAAAAAGTAGCTGCAAGATTTGGTAATGCTCACAATATTGAAGCCTATACTTACGGGCATGTACCTAGTTTTACAGGAATAGGGCGTGAAGTTGCAGAAAAGTTTATCGATCATCCGGAACAAAAATTGGATCTTGATGCCTTTAAGAAAGCCAAAACAATAAAACTTGTTACGGGGGTTATTATTAATAAAGGTGTTTCCAGGGCCGGAAGCAGTATCGGGGAACTAAATCCTGTCTTTTTGTTTCCTCTGATAATTGCTTTGGGTATCATGCTGATCTTTATTTTTATGTATTTCATAAAATTAATAAAAAGAAATTACACTACTATTCAGGATAAAATAATCAGAACCTGCCTAATTATTACTTCACTAATAGGATTAGGACTTTTTGTAAGTCTTATTATGGCAATACTAAATGTTTCGAAACAAAACTTTTTTATTTTGGCCTTTGGTCTGCCGGAAGATTTCGGCTATGTTTTCTCATTACTTTTTGGATTTTTAGGCTGTTTGGCCTTAACACTCTTATACTTCCTTTTTACCATAAAAAAAACAAATCAAAGAGAGGCTATTTTTTCGGTAATCTTTTCAAACATACTACTGGCAACCTACTTATTTTATTGGGGAATCATATAAAAAAATAATTGCAGACATGTATTGTCTATTTCAGTTCAATAGCAAAGAATAATTACAAAAAACCAAAAACATTTTATCATGATAGAAAATATAACAGAAGAATATACTATCCTTTCGGATAAATTTTCAGAATTTAGAAATAACATTCAATTTCCTTCAAGGATTAATACCGATGATGAATCGGTTCCCGAAGTATTTAAAAACTATGAGTATCCTGTAACCGCATGGCCTATACTTATTAATAAAGAAATGACGGATGAGTTAAAAGAATTGTCATTTAAAATGCCCAAACTATTGCAGAAAATCCCATCTTTATATTTTAATAATGACATTAAAAAAATTGCCGAATTTTATTTTGATGGCAACGAAATACTTGCAGAATTCGGAATGATGTGCCATGATAAAAATGTTCAGATTGGATGTAGACTAGATTTGACTTACACTGAGGAAGGCTTTAAAATTTTAGAAGTTAATATGGGGTCTTCCCTAGGAGGATGGCAGATACATAGCCTTGAATCTGTGATTAGAAGAAACCACCCCGAATTGTGGGATGAGGATAAATCCAATAATTACAAAACGAGGAATACGTTGGAAATATATATGGAATACCTTATTGAACAAATTATAAAACAAGTTGGTAAAGAAAATGATACTCTTAATCTATTTATAGATATGAGAGATGTTGAAGATACTGAAAGAAATAAAAATTTATGTTTTTTTGACAATTATTACAGACAGGCGTTGAGGAAGAAGGGACTTACAGGCAGTGCATATGCAGCAGATATAAAAACATTGGAACTAATAAACGGGGACTTATACTTTGAAGATAAAATCATTCACGGAGTAATAATTTTAGCTTTAGATGTTGAGATTACTCCAGCAATTTTTAGAGCATTTATTATGGATAAAATATATTTTCCAGACCATGTAGGGCTTAGAATGCAGGGGGATAAACGAAATTTAGCTATATTACGCGAATTGGCTCAGGCAGGAAAATTTGCGCTGAAAGATAATGAACTCCTGCTTAGAAATATCCCTTGGACTTCTCCAGTTGAAGATAAAAGAACCATTTTTAAAGGTAAAGAGTATAATCTTTCGGAGTTATTGAAAGCCAATAAAGATAGATTTGTGATAAAAGCAGCAAGAGGGTATCAAGGGAAAGATGTTTTTATAGGCAAGTTTCAGAGCGATATTGAATGGGAAGAAATATTGGAAACAGCATTGGAAAATGGTTTTTTTATTGCACAGGAATTTAGTGATTCCATTGGATTTATGGCACCAAATGAGCAAAACGAATGGACTCCTCATAAACTTATCTGGGGCGCATTTGGTTTTGGAGATTTCTATGGAGGTGTTTGGGTAAGAATGTCGGAAGTAAAAACAGATGTCGGGGTTATTAATTCGGCAACAGGAGCCGTAGAAGCAATTGTGTTTGAAATTCTTAATTAATATTTTGATAGGAGATTCTTTCTCTTTAATTATTACCTTAAGAACTAGAAAATTCACGATTTTTTTGTGAATTTTCTAGTTTTAAAAATTATTCAAGAGCAGTTGGATTAGTCCAAAGCCCCGCTGCTGCTTTTTCAGGATAAATGGTATAATTTCCTTTAACCATTTTTTTCTTATCAGATAAATAGCCTGATGCTTTTCGTGAGAATTTTAAAACCAATACAAAAATTATAGTTCATGCATAATCAAAACAGGAATAGCTATATCCTTCGTTAGTTTCTTAGTAAAACTAGGATGGAACAAACTTTCGAAGAAACTTCGTTTATAAGCAATCATAGCCAATACATCAATATCTTTATATAAAACAAAATCCAGAATGGTCTCTTTTACTTCTTCACACGGAAGTACTAAAAATTGAACAGGCTCATCTTTAAAATCATTTTCCCATTCTTTAATCGTAGCATCTATCACATCCGTATTCTGAGTTCTTACATACAAACATTTAATTTTTGCATTCATTTTTTTGGCTATAGCCAAAACTTTACGAAGCTCTTTTTTATCTTTTTCACGATAACGAGTTGTGAATCCGATGGTTTTTACTTTTTTAAATTTGGACTCTACAGGAACACATAAAATAGGAACTTCTACTCCAGAAATCACAGCATCGGTATTTGTTCCTAAGAAAAATGTATCCCAACCCGAAATACCAGAAGTTCCCATTACCACAAAATCTATATTATCTTCCTTTATCGCTTTTTTCATATTGTAAACCAAATCGCCATCCATTAAGCGGTGATTCATTACAATATCATCAAGATTACGTCCTTCGGCAATTTCTCGAAGCTTAGGAATCTCATCTTTAAACATTTCAAATTTGGCCAATTCCAATGAATTATATATAATTGCAAAATTCTCTGGAAAAAACTGGCTGTCATAAACCGGAATTTCAAAAGTGTGCAGTAAAACGAGTTCACCTTTAACCTGTTTTGCAAATTCTAAAGCATGTACAAAAGCATTTGTAGCTACATCGGAAAAATCGGTTGGGAATAATATTTTTTTCATCGTACAGTTTGGATTATATGTTAGTTTCTCAAATTTAGCCATAAAACGGCCTCTTCGATATGACAATTATCAGATATTTAACATTTTATAATTTATTAAAATAAGACTACTTTACTTAGTTATCCTTTTGTCACGAATTACACAAATTTGCACTAATTAATTTTAATCTTGAATTTTAAACTTTGCGTCTTTTGATGTTATTTTTTTGCAACAGATTTCAAAAAAATCGGTTTGAGACTTTGATACCCGAGCGATAGCGAACAGACGAAGTAAATAGTTGCTAACTTAAATTGTCTATAATGGGACGCGGATGCAACGGATTTACAAAAGTAAAGCCGCGGATTAAAAACCGATTTAAAAATAACCAAAAATAAAATCCGTTTAATCCGTGTTTTCGCCTTAGCAAATCCACATAATCCGCGTTCCTTTGGCAAAGAGTTAGATAGAATTAAAAAGATTAAATGGATTCTGTCCCGAAGCTTCAGGCAATGTCATTAAGTTAAGGAATGATTTTAAAATGATTTAAGATTTTTGACTAACGATTTTTGATTTCAGATGTATAAAACCTCGTAAAATCAACTATCTTATTATTAACCAACACAAAATCAAAAATCAAAAATCAAAAATAAGCAATCGTTACCTAGGCCTGAAAGTGATAACAGGCGAAGCAATCTTGAATCTAAAATCTCTTAACTTAATGAGATTGAGCTTCGAGAAGGGATTTCGAGCTTTGCGTTGGTCTTTGCAAATCTTCGCGGTTAATTTTCTCTAAAAAAATCTGCTTAATCTGCGTGTCTTTTATTTTTGAACCCCATCATAAGCAAGCATAATATTCCATAAACAAGGATCTATTTTATACAATTCTCCCTTTCGGAACTTCTAGCCTTTTTTTATACCTTTGCACCATGATAAATCAAGATTCTATAGTAGCTTTGGCAACGCCTTCGGGAGCTGGAGCAATCGCCATAATTCGTATCTCGGGTAGCGAGGCCATTACAATTGGTAACGGTGTTTTTCGATCTATTAAAAATAAAGATTTAACAAAACAGAAAACGCACACCTTGCATCTAGGTCATATTGTAGATGATTCGAAAACCCTTGACGAAGTTTTAGTTTCAGTATTTAAAGGTCCAAACTCTTATACAGGCGAAAATACTATCGAAATTTCTTGTCACGGTTCTACTTATATCCAACAACAAATAATTCAGTTATTACTTCGTAAAGGATGCCGTATGGCCAACCCAGGAGAATTTACACTCCGTGCTTTCTTAAACGGAAAACTGGATTTGTCTCAAGCCGAAGCTGTAGCCGATTTAATCTCGTCTGATAATGAAGCTTCACACCAAATTGCTATGCAACAAATGCGCGGTGGTTTTAGTAACGAAATAGCCAAACTACGTGAGGAATTACTAAATTTTGCTTCACTTATAGAACTCGAATTGGACTTTGCCGAAGAAGATGTAGAATTTGCCGACAGAACCCAATTTCATGAATTACTTAATCGTATCGAATTCGTATTAAAACGTTTAATCGATTCATTTGCGGTTGGAAATGTAATTAAAAACGGAATTCCTGTAGCTATTGTTGGAGAACCAAATGTAGGGAAATCGACTTTATTAAATGCCTTATTAAATGAAGAACGCGCAATCGTTTCGGAAATTGCTGGAACAACGCGTGATACTATCGAAGATGAATTAGTCATTGGCGGAATTGGTTTTCGATTTATAGATACGGCAGGTATTCGTGAAACTCTCGATTATGTAGAAAGCATCGGAATCAAGAAAACTTTCGAAAAAATCGAACAAGCGCAACTTGTTATCTACTTAATGGATAGTTTAAAGTTTAAAGTTTCAAGTGCTTCATTCATCATTGAAATTGAGAAAATAAAAAACAAATATCCTTTAAAACAAATTTTAATTGTCTGCAATAAAATAGATCAACTTACTGAAGAAGAACTTCAAAATGTTCATAAACAACTTGAAACTTTAAACCTTAAACAAATATTTTTAAGTGCTAAAGAAAACATTGGTGTTGATGAATTAAAAAATCAATTACTATCATTTGTAAATACTGGAGCATTACGAAATAATGAAACTATCGTTACGAACACAAGACATTACGATTCTTTATTGAAAGCTTTGGATGAAATTCAAAAAGTAAAATACGGTCTTGAAACTAATCTTTCGAGTGACTTAATGGCACTCGATATCCGCGAGGCTTTATACCAATTCGGATTGATTACAGGACAGGTTTCTAACGATGAATTACTGGGGAATATTTTTGCTAATTTCTGCATCGGGAAGTAGCAGGATAAAACAGCATAAATAGAAAAAAGAGTTTAAACACTTGTAATTATCGTTTTAACTGTTTTAGCTTATGCTTTGCTTAGTGTTTTATGAGACGTCTTGTTTAAATTTATACATTTAATTGTACCTCGGAAATTTGACATACAAATTATATTTTTTGACCAATTTATGGTACATAGAAACACATTGTTATGGGATACCTAAAATCCCATTTCTATGAGTATTAACATGAAGATTCTCTGTATCTGTAAATTCTGCATAACTTTAGGTATATTATTTTTTCCAGAATAGATTAAAGTGTCAAATTATTAACTTTAAGAAAATCTTCAGCTTCAAAGAATCTTGGTAATACTGCAGCATTATGATCTGTATGTTCCTCAGGAATTTTATATTTATTAATTAGATCTTTTTTATTATTAGATACAGTATCGTATATTGATTTCATTTCATAAAACAAAGCCTTACCTTTTTCTGTATATAGATTTTGATCACTTATATAAGACAAAGCTTCCTTCAGTAATCTAATATCTAATAAAAATAAACCTAATAATTCATACTTTTTAATTCCGGTTAATTTTCCTGAATCATATAATTTATCATAAAATCTAACCAATTTAGCCAAAACATATGTTGCATGTATTGAATGATACAGCCCTCTTTTTATAGACTTCTTGAAAAATGGTGAATTGAATTTTAATTCAAATGGATCTATTACAAAGTAATCTTGATGATTCATTAAAATTAAATTAAGTGCTAAGTGAGATGTTTCATGAATTAAAGTATCAATAAAAGTTAAAGGTTTTGCTGCATTATATGTGCTTATGAAAATATTGCCCTGAAAATCCATAGAGGTGAAATTCATAAAATAACCACAATCAAAAAACATTATTCTTTTTACAAGTTTTTGAATTTCATTATATTGAGCCTTATCAACACTTTTTATTAGTTCATAACCTTCATTCAAGACTTCGCTGTATTTTATTATCTTATCTGTAGAGATATTATTAGTGTTTATCTTTTTTAGGTTTTGATCGTTTTCAAATTTATTATAAATATATTGATGATTGTATTTTAGTATCTCTATAGAAGTGTTGCCTACATAGATTAATTTTTCAAATATGAAATCAATTATTCTGTTTGAAGTTTTATCCTTGAGTATAAATTGCTTCTTACTATTCATACTAATAACAAAAATGTTATTTGGCAAACTTGTTAAGAAATATCCAATTTTTGGTAGATAAATAATACCTTTTTGATCTGAAATAACCTCTATGTTCTTTGCATCTTTCTGATTATCAAAATAACCATATAAGATTTGGTCTAAAGGATATTTATCTAGATTAGTTAAGTTATAATGAGCTATTAAAAACGGCTCTAAATATAACTCTTGGTCATCTTGGAGTTTATCATAGTTACTATAATTATCGCTTATTAAGGAATCGTCAATAATTATTTTTAATAAATCTAATCCAAGGTCAACTTCAAAATTAAAGAATAGTTTATCCATATTTTTTCTTATTTAGTAAGGTTTTATTTTAAAATAAAACCTTACTTTTTATTAATAAATTTATTCGTTTGAATCTAGTCTATCTGGAGGGGTTTGTAACAATGCTCCACCCAGTATAATTTTTGCTCCACCTTGAATAACTTTAAGGTTTGCTAATAACGCTACCCCATGCATTTTTCTTAAATCAGAAAGCTTACTTTTTTCAATAATTTGATTTTGTTTTTTCATAATAAATAAAATTTTTTAATTAATTCATCTTAATTTTTTTTAGAAGTTTTAAGATGTTGAACTTCACTCGAGTCTTGTTTTGGTAAATGAATTTACCATATGATGTCTTATTTAGATTGTAATCTAAAGATTAATAGTAATTTGTATTATTGAGCCTATATTGATTTTTTTGATTCAATATGGAACAATCCATTTAAAAGAATCGATTCGTTTTTTCATAATGCTTAATCCAATATCGTTTTTACTTTTAATATCGTAATCTTGCCATTATTAATAATTAAATATCTTAAAAAAAACAGTTATTTTCTTTCTTATTTTAGCTAAACAATTTTTAATGCTAGCATATTTATTAAAAAAGTGAGCTTTGCTTATGTGTTTGATTTGTTGTTGTTTATGTAAAATAAAAACTAAATTTTATTTTTGTTTTACGGTATATCCGTAAAATTTAAAAGATTATCCTCACTCATTTTAAAATGGTACAAATCAAAGACAGCTATACTATTTTTTTGCGTCTTTTCGAGAATGTACAATTACTGAACTTTCAATATGACAAAAAACTATGTGTTTATAAGTTTAAACTTTAGCTATAGTGACTTTTATTCAGTAGCTAAAATAATAAGTAATATTCCTAGTATTTAAAGTAGTTATTTCGTCACTGTAAACTTATATTTGTATTTCAATATAATTTCTAAAAAGGAATAATTACTTTAAATCAATGGAACAATATCAAAAAAAGGTCAGCAGTTATTCAGATGCTTTAAGTGCTATCAATAAAAAATATAATAGCATTAGTTTATTACGACTTTTGAGTATTGTTTTTTGCTTAGTTTTAGGTTATTATTATCTTAAAACAGATACTTCAGGATACCTCGTTTCCGCGGTTTTATTATTTATTGGTTTTATTGTTTTAATGCGTATTCATTCGAAGTTGTCTTTTAAAAAGAAGCTTACAGAGGCACTTTTGAGAATTAATAAAAATGAAATTACTTTTTTAAAAAGGGAAAAATTACCTTTTGAAAACGGACAAGAGTTCATCGACTTCCATCATCCATATGTTTATGATTTGGATATTTTTGGAGATCATTCTTTATTTCAAAGTCTTAACAGAACAGGAACTTTTGTTGGAAAAAAGACACTGGCAGATCAGTTGCAATATACCTTACCTAATGACGAAATTACCCAAAATCAAGATGCTATTTATGAACTTGAGTCAAAATTAGATTGGCGTCAGGAATTTTTAGCACTTGCAACAATTGGGCAGGATACTAAAGAAGCTTATCAGGCATTATTGAATTGGAAGGATAGTAAAAGTGCTCCTTTCTCAAAAATAATGTATGTATTAATGTATGTTTTACCCGCTATTTTCGGAGCGCTCGTAATTGCATATTTTGTTACATCGAATGTGTTATTTTTATCCTACATAACTTTTGCGTTTATTCTGAATACGACTATTTTAGGGATGTTCTTTAAAAGAATTCAAACTGAAATTGCTAAAGCCGAGAATATTGATAAAATTATCAAGCAATATGGTTTATTGGTAAAGGAGATCGAAAACGAAACATTTAAGTCGGATAAATTAATTGCGCTACAAAATAAATTGGTTTATAAGAATGCCAAGGCAAGTGCTCATTTAAAACAATTATCTGAGTTGTTTTCGAACATGGACACGATCAATAATTTTGTAACCGCTTTATTGTTTAATGGTATCTTTTTATTTAATCTTCATGTTTTAAAAAATCTGTTGAATTGGAAAACGAGTCATGCAGCTGTTCTAGAAGAATGGATGAATGTAATTGGTGAATTTGAAATGCTTAACAGCTTAGCCAACTTTGCTTATAACAATGAAGATTTTGTATTTCCGGAGTTAAATACCGATTTTAAAATAGGTTTTTCTAATCTAAGTCATCCACTGTTAAATCCTGAAACAAGAGTTGGGAATGAAGTTAAGTTTTTCCCGGAATCGTTTATGATCTTAACTGGGTCTAATATGTCCGGAAAAAGCACTTTTTTGCGTAGTTTGGGTATTAATATGGTTTTGGGAGGAATAGGTTCTGTAGTGTGCGCAAATAAAGCTACAATGCATCCGTTACCCGTTTTGGTTTCGATGCGACTATCAGATTCTTTATCAGATAGTGAATCGTACTTTTTTGCCGAAATTAAGCGTTTAAAACAAATTATGGATGCACTGGAGGACAAACCTGCTTTTGTGCTCTTAGATGAGATTTTAAGAGGTACAAACTCAGATGATAAACGTAATGGAACTATTGAGGTCGTGAAAAAGATTATTGCCAAAAAAGCAATCGGAGCAATCGCAACCCATGATATCGAAGTTTGCTTAACGACAAACGAATTTCCTGAAACCTTAACGAACCAATGTTTTGAGGTTGAAATAAAAAATAACGAATTGCATTTTGACTATAAACTTAGAGAAGGGATTTGTAAAAATAAAAGCGCTACTTTCTTAATGCAAAAAATGGGTGTGATTTAGAGGTGTGAGATGAAAGACTTATAGATGTGAGAGAATAGAGCCAAGAAGAAAGATGATAATAGATTGTTGGGAGTAGAGTAAATCTATATTTGTTTATGATTGTGGTTACTGCAGTCACCCTGAGCGTACCGAAGTTTCGGAGAAAGGTGCTCAATCTATACACAAACTTATATCATCCCGACATAGGAGAGAATTGCATAAGAACTCTATAATCTTTGTAGAGCTACAATGAGAATTCTTCGACTCCACTTCAGAAAGACAATATTGCAGAAAAGCTTAGTGCTACTTTATTAACCCTTTGGAAGCTTAGCGAAATAACAGATAAAGTAAAAAACCCGCAATTTCTATAAAGAAGCTGCGGGTTTTTAAGTATAAAAATGGTTGGTTAATAGCGTAATTGTTATGCAATGATAAGTATTATATTTGAATATCAAAAATCAAATATAACAAAAACATAATTAAATGTTAACTGTTTAGCATTACTGGCATAACCAACATAGTCACGGTTTCCCCATCTTCTAAACCATCAACAGGAGTCAGGATTCCTGCTCTGTTTGGTAAAGACATTTCCAGCATAATCATATCCGATTGTAAGTTGGTCAACATTTCGGTAAGGAAACGTGAGTTAAATCCTATTTGCAAGTCATCACCTTGGTAATCACATGTTAATCTTTCTTCGGCTTTGTTTGAGTAATCGATATCTTCGGCAGAAACATTTAATTCGGCTCCAGCGATTTTTAAACGAATTTGGTGTGTAGTTTTATTAGAGAAAATAGCCACACGACGTACTGAACTTAAAAATAAAGAACGATCTATCATTAATTTATTTGGATTCTCTTTTGGAATTACAGCTTCGTAGTTTGGATATTTCCCATCGATTAAACGACACATCAAGATGTAGTTGTCGAATGAGAATGTAGCATTAGAATCGTTGTATTCGATTTTTACTTCAGCGTCAGAAGATCCAAGGATACTTTTTAAAATATTCAAAGGTTTCTTTGGCATGATAAAATCGGCAACTTGAGATGCTTTAACATCTGTACGAGCGTATTTTACTAATTTATGAGCATCTGTAGCAACAAATATTAATCCTTCTGGTGAAAACTGAAAGAATACTCCAGACATTACAGGACGTAAATCATCGTTACCAGCAGCAAATATCGTTTTGCTAATAGCTGTTGCCAAAACATCTGAAGGAACTAAAGTAACCGAAGGCTCTTCTAGATTTACAGATTTTGGAAATTCTTCTCCAGCTGCATATGCCAAAGCATATTTTCCTGAATTTGAACTAATTTCTACAGTATTATTATCTTCAACAGTAAATGTTAAAGGTTGTTCTGGAAATGTTTTAAGGATTTCAAGTAATAATTTTGCAGGTATTGCAACACTTCCTTTGCTTGTAGAATCAATCGCTAAAGTTGCAGACATCGTCGTTTCAAGATCCGATGAAGAAACTGTTAATTCATTATTGTCTAATTCAAATAGAAAGTTGTCTAAAATAGGTAACGTATTGTTACTATTGATTACACTACCTAAAACTTGTAATTGCTTTAATAAGTACGAACTCGATACTATAAATTTCATCTCTTTTGTTTTATTTTTTGGGATATATTTTAGCTATATTAAAAACTAGTATACATTTTACAAATATATCGTAAACAATCCTAGTATTGCAAATTTTTTATTAACATCTATTTACTGTATTTCCTTCTTCGGAGGAAAGTAAACACAATACCAAAGAGTAATAAAATAAGAATTGGTAGTCCGATAGTTATGAATTGTGTAATGGTATAGTCTCGATAAACTTTTTCTTTATCCAATAAAGGTAAATTTAAATCTTTACTTCTAATGTTAATAAGTCCGGTATCATCCAGTAAATAATTAACGCAATTCATTAAGAAATCCTTGTTGTCATATAAATTTCCAGAGCGCTGATCGTAACCTAATTCTACAGGCGAAAGGTTTTTATCCAATTGGTTTCGGACTAAATCACCATCGGAAATCACAATCATTTTGGTTGCTTTTCCTTTTGTCTGAAATGTTTTTTGTTCAAAAGGTAATATGCGATTTTCGTACATCGAATGAAAATCTCCTTCTAATAAAACCGATAAAGGGAAATTCCCAGTGTTTACATAATCTTTTGGAGATGTTTGTTCCGTTACAATATTTAAGTTGATTTCGGCTGGAGTTCCGATCTTTTTCGAATAAGGAGATGATTGCAATAGAACCGTTTTTTTAATACCGTTTTTCAAGGTATCGATTGGGTTTGCAAAATCAAATTTAATTCCACCTAAGTTTTTTACAATTGGATGTTTGCTTTCTGGATAAACCTGTGGTGCATATTTCCAATTGAATTGTTGGTATTGCGTTGCGCTTCCTTGTTCTCCCGAAGCCAGTTTAATTGGACTTCCTAGTTCATCTTTTACCAGATCAGGATTGATTCTAAATCCGTATTTAAAGAACATATCATTAAGATTCAAATCTCTCGGGAAAGCCAGCGTAGCACCGGATTGATTGTATAAACTATCCATTTCGGCATTTACCTGATCTACAAGCCACAATGTTTTTCCTCCGTTAATGATAAACTGATCCAGAACTTGTTTTTCGCCGTCTGTAAATGCTTCAGTAGGCTTAGCGATAATAGCCAAGTCATATTTTTGTAATGCCTCTAGAGTTCCAATTGGATTTTTGGCTACAGAGTCTAAAGTAAATGGTCCAATGTGGTAGCTTTCGCGAATTTGCATTAGGAACTTCGCTATGAAAATCTCTTTCAATTCGCCATTTCCTTTTATAATCGCAACCTTTTTTTGTTTCTCTTTGGTAATTTTATTCAATGCATCGGCAATAGAATATTCCAAATGTTGTACCGAGCTAATTACTTTTTGGGTAGTCGAAGCTCCCATTTGATTTTTTAGCAAAGGAATATTAACCTCCTTATTATTATACACGGCAATAGCCCAAGGAAAAACCATAGCCTGAGACTGTTTTCCTTTGTCGTCGACAGTTATATTTACCGGCGTAAGTCCTTTTCGATATAGTTCTTTAACCATATCCATGCTTTCGTCTTCGTTCTCTAAAGGGTTTACGAATTCAAAAACAATATTTTTATTATAGGCTTGAAACTCTTCCAGTAATTGCTGCGTTTCTTGTTGCAAACGTTTAAATTCGGCAGGTAAATCGCCTTGCATATAAATTTTTATAGACAACGGATTATGAACCTGTTTGATGATATTTAACGAAGTTGGCGATAAAGTATATCTTTTGTCCTTGGTTAAGTCAAAACGATGAAATACAAAAGTACCAGCAATATTTAGTACAATTAAAATCGCAATTGTAATCAGTAAAGTTTTTATATTTTTTTGAGAAGAAATTTTCATTACGATTTAAAAGATTTTAGTTGATATACAGTAAACGAAAGAAAAAGCACCGTTATACTTAAAAAATAAATTACATCGCGTGTGTCGATAACGCCTCGGCTCATACTTTTAAAATGATTTTGCATTCCTAATGATGAAATCAAATTCATATAACCAGGAACTAAAGTTGATAAACCTTCGAAACCAAAATATAAAAAGAAGCATAAAAACACGGCTATAATAAAAGCTACAATCTGATTTTCGGATAAAGTAGAAGTGAAAATTCCGATAGCAGAGTATGCTGCAATCAAGAATAATAATCCAAAATAAGAACCAATTGTGCTTCCCATGTCGATGTTACCTTCGGGCATTCCTAAACTCGAAATTACTTTTACATATATGAAAGTTGGAATAATTGCCATTATGATTAAAAGCAATGATCCAATAAATTTTCCGTTTACAATTTGCCAAATGCTCAAAGGCTTTGTAAGCAATAATTCGATTGTACCTTGTTTTTTCTCATCAGAAAAACTACGCATGGTTACAGCCGGAATCAGGAATACTAAAATCCAAGGAGCTAATGTAAAGAAAGGAGTAAGATCGGCAAAACCAGTATTAAGGATGTTGTATTCTCCCTGAAATACCCATAAAAATAAGCCATTACTAATAAGGAAAATGGCAATGACTAAGTAGCCAATGGGAGATCCAAAAAAAGATTTTATTTCTCGTAAAACGATTGATTTCATATTTTAACGTTAATTTGTTTATTCTGTTATGCGTTTATTTTGTTTAAGGTTTAAAGATGTCCAATCAGTGGCAGGAAAATTAACCGCAAAGTTCGCAGTCCCGAAGCCTCGGGATACGCAAAGCTCGCAAAGTTTTAAAGTCTTTATTTATCTTAATCTCTTAATGGTTCAATTTTTTATTTTCGTTTAAACTAAAGAAACTAATTTGTCTACACTCCAAGCTTCTGGTTTGGCATTGAATAAGGTTTTGGTGAATGACCAAACCGTATTAAAAAGTTCCGATTGTCGGTAATTTTCCAAGTCGGCTTCGGTTTCCCAATAACTGTAAGTGAAAAATATATTTTTATTGTCTTTGTCTTGATACAATTCTAAAAAACTATTTCCAGGAGCATTTCGTATTTTGCTTTTCACATTATCGAAATTTTCCATGAAAGCTGGGATTTTATCCTCGTGAAAACTCATCTTTACTATTCGAACAAGCATTTTTATAATTTTGGATTATCTTAATTCAGGAAATGGCTTATATGCGCGCAAAAATACCAAAATAGATTGTTCTTTTCTATACTATTTTTTCTAGTTATGAGAAACTATTTTAAGAATCTAAATGTTATTAGGATTAAACTCTAAATTTCGTTTCTTAATTCTTGAACTGGATTAAGATTGTATCCCGATAATTAAGTCCTAGTAAACTATTTGCCGAACCAACTTTTGATGGATTACTCCTGAAAATGGCAATCTCAAGAAAACCTGCTTCATTAAATATGGCTAGTTTTTCTCCTTCATAGGTTTTAATTGGATATTTTTCGGAACTGGCTATTGCAGAGTAGTTTGGTAAAATAGTTTTAATGCTTTTTGGCTTCATAACAATTTCATACTGACGACCTCGCGCTACTTCCAGAAATTGCTTTTTGGAAATATTGGTTACTACATTACCGAAATGATCAATATAGGATACATATCCTTTTAGAGAATTTCCGTCGTTTGAAACTATCGATTGTAATTCGGTTATTTGCTTGATGCTTTGGGTTTCTTTCCCGATAACATTCAGTAAACCACCTTTGGCAATATGGCAGGCAACTTTTATAAAAACATCTAGATCACTGGCATCACCAGGTAATCTGTCGTGTATATTAATGAAAACTATTTTTTGCGGAACTATCTTTTGCGTAAGCATGCTTAAAATACCATTATCGGCGCAAATAAAGTAGTGGTCGTTCCATTGCATAGCAATATGTTGGTTCTCTTTATTGCGTTCTATATCGACACCAATAAGATGTACGGTACCTTTTGGGAAACTAAAATACGATGCACCAATAATATAGCTCGCTTCGGAAGTATTAAAGGGATCGACGTCATGCGAAATGTCTATAATTGTAGCCTCGGAGTACTCGGATAAAATTTTCCCCTTCAGCGCACCTACAAAGTGGTCTTTCAAGCCGTAATCGGTAGTAAGGGTAATTATTGACATCATTTTGTTTATAACTATTGATAGTATTTAAATCTAATTTTTATTAAATTTGAGAAATGCAAAGCTAATAATAGTAAACGCAAAAAAGAAGGAAAGAAAAGACAAATTGTATTTTTAAAAATAAGTAAAATTATAGTAGTCTCGGTTCAGAGTTACAGCATTCAGTTTATAAACGAAATAGCTTTTTTTTTAAGAAGTGAGATTTCGTTGAAAACATAAATGGTGGCTGAAACTGAACACTGGGACTGAAAACTAAAAAAAGAACCCGACAGCCATTTGATTTATAAAAAAAATTAATTTTAATTTAAAACTACCTCATTTGAACGAAAGAATAATCGAGCTCATAGACATCGCTCCAAAAGACTTTTGGGGCGCTCAAGACACTCATCTTGAAATAATTAAAAAGTATTACCCAAAGCTTAAAATAGTAGCAAGAGGGACTACTTTAAAAGCATTCGGCGAAAAAGAAGTTTTAGATGAATTCGAAAAAAGATTTCAAAGGCTCATGTTGCATTTTACCCGATACAACAACATTGATGACAATGTAATTGAACGCGTTATTATGGACGGTCATGATGAAAAAAAATCATACGATCATGATAAAATATTAGTTCATGGTGTGGGGGGTAAAATTATAAAAGCCATGACGCCTAACCAACAATTATTGGTAGATACCATTAAAAAAAATGATATGGTATTTGCTGTTGGTCCAGCCGGAACAGGAAAAACCTATACAGGTGTTGCAATGGCGGTTAAAGCACTTAAAGATAAAGAAGTAAAAAGGATCATACTTACACGACCAGCAGTAGAGGCGGGGGAGAACCTTGGCTTTTTACCTGGTGATATGAAAGAAAAACTAGATCCATACATGCAACCTCTTTATGATGCTTTGCGCGATATGTTACCAAATGAAAAGCTCGAAGATTACATTTTAAAAGGAATTATTCAGATTGCACCACTTGCTTTCATGCGTGGTCGTACTCTCGATAATGCTTTTGTAATTCTGGATGAAGCACAAAACACGACACATTCTCAAATGAAAATGTTCCTGACCCGTATGGGGAAAAATGCCAAATTTATGATTACAGGAGATCCAGGTCAGGTCGATTTACCTCGAAGAACTATTTCAGGTCTTAAAGAAGCTATATTGGTTCTTAAAGATGTAGATGGAATTGGAATTATTTATCTTGATGATAAAGATATTGTACGCCACAGGCTTGTGAAAAAAGTAATTGATGCTTACAAGCAAATTGAAAATAACGATTAGGATTGTGAACTATTTTAAGAAATGTCAAATGTAAATCGTGAAGTGTGTTTTGATATTTAATGATATTCGTTTTATACATGTCTTTTATAGAAATGCATAAAACGAATATTTTTTTGTTGGCTTAGTTAATTTATGTTAAATAAACAGTAAAGTTTAACTTATTTGATTCAGATTTCTCAGTTTTCTTTGCTTGCCAATTAACAAAGCGATAAATTTGTAAATAATAAATATTTGACACTCAATATGAATTCAGAATCTAAAAAAATAAAAGTAATAATTACCGATTTAGATGGTACATTACTTAATCCAGACCATAAAATTTCTCCTTATACAAAATCAGTTTTTCAAGAACTTTACGATCAAAAATATCTTATAATTGTCGCTACAGGACGTCACCATCTTGATGCAATGGCAATTATTGATAGTTTGGGAATTCCGGTTTATCTGGTAAGTTCTAATGGAGCACGTATTCATTCGCCAGAGAAAAAAGAACTTTTTGCTTTTGATATAGAAAGTGACGTTGTAAAATCGGCTTTGAGCGTAGATATAGACCCGGAAATAACTACCGTTTTATTTAAAGAAAACGTTTGGTTAACAAATAGAATGAGCGAAAAACTAAATGCTTTTCAAGCCGATTTAATTTATCATCCGGAATTGGTCGATTACTCAAAAATAGAAGACTACAAAGCCATAAAAATATTCTTTACTCATGATAACCATGAAAAATTGGTTGCATTAAAAGATGTTATTTTAAGTAAAAATTCAGATGTTTTACACCATGCTTTTAGTTTGCCTAATTGTTTGGAGTTTATGGACAAATCTGTAGATAAAAGTGTTGCAATTGCCAAAGTTTTAGAAAAAGAAAATGCGACTTTTGATGAAGCTATTTCTTTCGGTGATGGTTTTAATGATTTAAAAATGTTGTCATCTACAGGAAAAGCTTTGATTATGGGTAATGCACCTCAAAATTTAAAAAATGAGTTGTCACATATCGAAGTTATAGCAACAAATAGAGAAGATGGTGTAGCGAAATATTTATCTGAGAATGTTTTGGGAAAAGTTTCGGCTACAATTTAGGATATAATATAGAGACATGGTTTTTTCTGCAAAAAAGCATGTCTCTATTTTTTATTGTTTTTCTGCCACAAATTACACGAATTCACACAAATTATTTTGAATATTTTCTTGCCACTGATTAATAAGGATTAAATAGATTTTTAAATAAATCTGCTAAATCTGCGTAAGCCTTTTTTCTGCCACGAATTACACTAATTTACACAAATTGGTTTAGGTTTTAAATCTTTGCGAACATTGCGTATTCCTTTGTGCCCTTTGCGGTTAAATTCTCTCCTACGACTTAAAGAAAGATTTTTTTAATTGCTTTCAAAGTGTATTTTTGTGTTAATCAAATAATATAAAAATGACTAAAAATATCTTTGCAATTGCTTTATTGGTTTTTTCAATATCAGGCAAAAGTCAAAACCTGAAGCTGGAAGAAATCATGAAAGGGGATTCTTTTGTTGGAGTTCAACCAACCAACCAACATTGGAGTTTGGATGGAAAAAAGGTTTACTTCGATTGGAATCCAAATAATGAATTAGGTTTAAGTACTTACTATTGGGAAAAAGGAATGACCAAACCTGTATTGGCTCAGCCAAAAGAAGCAGCTTTTTCGCAATTGGATTTTAAAAGAAATCTAACATCGGATATTGTTTATTACATCGATAACGGCGGTTTATATTCTTACTCTATAAATAATAAAGTTTCAAAAAAAATATTCCAGCAATCGAATCCGATTTCTAATTTAGAATTAGGCTTTGAAGTTGGGATTTTGTTTTTTCAGCAAAAGAACAATTTGTTTAAGTACAATGCCAAAGAAGGAACGATTGTACAAATATCAAATTTTAATAGTGAAGATAATGACGTGAAGGAGTCAAACAAAGATTCTTTTTTGAAAACGCAACAGAAAGAATTATTCCAGTTTATTAGAGATGCAGCAGCTAAAAAAGAATGGAATAAAACTAAAAAGAATAGTGTTAAATCTGATTTTCCTAAGGGATATTATTATGGAAAGAAAGATGATTTTGCAAGTCTTAAAGTGAATCCAAACGGAAATTTTGCAACATTTAGTTTAATCGAGAAAGTAGATGTTAAGAAAGAAACAATGGAAGTTTTTATTACTGCCGACGGGTATAATCAATCGCCCGAAACGAAAGAAAAAGTTTCTGTAAATAATTTTGTAAAGACTAAATTCGGAATATATTCTGTTGCTAGAGATTCTGTTTATTTTGTCAATTTTTCTACCTTAAGTCATATTCAGGACGTTCCTAAATATTATGATTCGTACGAAAAACTTAAGAATAAAGAAAAAGCAGATAAGCTAATTACTGTTCAGGCTCCTGTTTATAATGCAAGTGGTTCATTGGCTATAGCCGAAATAAGAAGTCAGGATAATAAAGACAGATGGTTGATAAGTCTTGATTTGGACAAAGGGACTTTTCAGGAAATAGAACATCAGCATGACGAAGCTTGGATAGGTGGTCCCGGAATTCCATCTTACGCTTTTGATTCGGGAACTCTTGGATTCCTTTCGGATAATGAAACTATTTACTTTCAATCGGAAGTTACGGGATATTCTCATTTATATACTTATAATTTAAAAACTAAAAAGAAAACACAACTTACTAGCGGTAATTGGGAAGTAAGGAATGTGGCTTTATCAAAAGATAAAAAGACTTTCTATTTAACAACAAATACAACACATCCTGGTAATAGAAACTTCTATAAACTGGCTGTTGCCAATGGGGTTCTTGAACCTATTTTAACCAAAGATGGTGCACATGAAGTAAGTTTATCTCCAGATGAAAAAACGTTATTAGTACGTTATTCTTATAAAAACAAACCTTGGGATTTATATATTGCAGAGAATAAAAAGAATACAATGTTACAGCAAATAACGTCTTCGACTACAGAAGAATTTAAAAAATACCAATGGAGAGAACCAGAAGTTATTACGTTTAAGGCGCAGGATGGAACTACTGTTTATGCGAGGTTATATACTCCAAAAGCCGAAACGTCTAATAAAGCAGCGGTTTTATTTGTTCATGGAGCTGGTTATTTGCAAAATGCACATAATTATTGGAGTAATTACCACAGGGAATATATGTTTCATAATATGCTAACAGATTTAGGTTATACTGTTTTGGATATTGATTATAGAGGTAGTGATGGTTACGGTCGTGATGTAAGAACTGGGATATATCGTTTTATGGGCGGAAAAGATTTGTCGGATCAAATAGACGGAAAAAAATATCTAGTTGATAATTATGGAATTGATGCCAATAGAGTAGGAATATATGGAGGTTCTTACGGTGGTTTTATTACTTTGATGGGAATGCTTACAACTCCGGGTGAATTTGCTTCGGGTGCTGCATTACGTTCTGTTACCGATTGGGCTCATTATAATCATGGCTATACAGGTAATATTCTTAATTTTCCTGAGACTGATCCTGATGCTTACAAAAAAAGCTCACCGATTTATTTTGCAAATAATCTAAAAGGAAATTTATTGATGCTTCACGGTATGGTCGATGATAATGTAGAATACAAGGATATTGTACGGATGTCTCAACGTTTTATCGAATTAGGTAAAAAGAATTGGAGTCTTTCGTCATTTCCGGTAGAAGCACATGGATTTAAAGAAACCTATTCTTGGATTGATGAATACGATAGAATCCTGAATTTATTTAATACAACACTTTTGAAGAAGTAATTATTTAGTATCAGTATTCAGTATCAGTATACAAACTGCAACTGAATACTGATACTGAAAACTGAATACTTTCTTGCTTGCTCTTTTAATTAGTTTTAAATTTGCATTCATAAAACACGAAACAACACAACACAACAAATAATAATGAGCAATACAATTACAACTACTAATTTTAATTTTCCAAATCAGAAATCGGTTTATCGCGGAAAAGTTAGAGAAGTTTATAATATCAATGATGAACTTTTGGTTATGGTTGCTACAGACAGGCTTTCGGCTTTTGATGTAGTTTTACCAAAAGGTATTCCTTATAAAGGACAAATCTTAAACCAGATTGCAACTAAATTTATGGAACTTACTAAAGATATTGTTCCTAATTGGTTAATTGCAACACCGGATCCAAACGTAGCTGTAGGTCATTTATGTGATCCGTTTAAGGTAGAAATGGTTATTCGTGGTTATGTTTCTGGTCATGCTGCTCGTGAGTATGCTGCTGGAAAAAGACAAATCTGTGGAGTAACGATGGCCGAAGGTTTAAAAGAAAATGATAAATTTCCAACTCCTATTATCACACCTACTACAAAGGCAGATAATGGTGAGCATGATGCGGATATTTCGCGTGAAGCGATTCTTTCCAGAGGAATAGTTACAGAAGAGGATTACTTAGTTTTAGAAAAATATACAAGAGCTTTATTCCAAAGAGGCACTGAAATTGCAGCAAGTCGCGGATTAATTTTGGTAGATACTAAATATGAGTTTGGTAAAACCAAAGAAGGCGTAATTGTTTTAATAGATGAAATTCATACTCCGGATTCTTCTCGTTATTTCTATGCCGATGGATACCAAGAAAGACAAGATAAAGGCGAAGAACAAAAACAATTATCAAAGGAGTTTGTTCGTCGTTGGTTAATCGAAAATGGATTTCAAGGACAAGAAGGACAACAAATTCCTGATATGACTGATGCTTATATCGAATCGGTATCGGAGCGTTATATCGAATTATATGAAAATATTCTTGGAGAAAAATTCGTTAAAGCCGATATTGATAATATCGACCAGCGTATTGAGAATAATGTAATAACTTATTTGAGTAAATAATATTATATTCAATAGATTAAAATTGACCCCGCAATTTAAAGTTGCGGGGTTATTTTTTATATTACTGTGCGCCTTCTTGAATAACCTTTAAATTTTGAAGTCCGGTTTCTAGTTGTTCTCCAAGCATTTGATCCATATTCATGAATGCCAACATTAAATTCATAGGATATGGTGATTGCCCATCAAATCCCCATTTTACTTTGGTTTGTGTTGGAGAAACAGCCTCAGTTGTCATATAGGCTGCATCTGTGGATTCAAAAGGAACTTTAAAACGCAATTCAAATTCCAATCGCTCACCAGGAACAATTTTTGTTATTTCCTGTTCGCCTACGCCTACTTTTTTGTTTTTACTTTCCCAACCAAATGTAGCTCCCACAGTGCCATCTGTACCTTTGAAAGTTGTTTTCATGTCGGGATCAATTTTGGCCCAAACACTAAATTTATTTTGGTTTTTTAAATATTTCACGTAATTAAAGACACTATCATTTGGTTTATCAATAGTGACCTCTCTCTCAACATGATATTCATTTGGTAAAAACAAAGCGAATATTAACGCTAGAATAATGATACTTAAAAGTCCGAGAATAATTTTTTTAATAACATTCATAGTTTTTATAATTAAGTGGTTTGTAATGATTTTGAGTGCTTAAATTTTGTTTCATAACAATTAATCCAATCGGTAACAGACATTTTTTGTACAAGCAGTGCGATTAGGTCAAAAGGGATATCATCCATTTTTTTAAATCGAATACAACTTTTTCCCATATCTAATTTTTGCTTGCTGTATTTGGGATATTCAGCAACAAACCATTCTAATAATTCAGGTTTAGCATAAATTCCCATGTGGTATAATGCAATAAAGTTTTTTTGTGATGCTATATTTATAAATGGCAATGGTAATTTGGGATTACAATGATAACCTGCAGGATAAACAGAATGTGGTACGAGATATCCCAGCATCCCATAGCTCAATTCTTCTGTGAGTCCCTTCGGAATAGTATTAAGTAGCGTTTCGCGAAGTTTAAGAAATGGGATTTTTCTTTCTTCCGGAAGCGATGTTAAATATTCCTCGATTGTTTTGGCAGATGATTGCATTTTTGTTTTTAATGTAAAGTTAAATAAAATTTAGTGGTTTGAATTTGAATTGTTTATAAAATAAATGCATCAACTTTTATTTTTTTTTGTTTTTTATGCAACCTTTTAACTTTTTTACTCGTCTTAATAATAAATGGATTAAACTTTTTGCAATGCATTATGCCTGAGTAGATTATTAATTCAATTAAAATCATCATTAAATTAATCAAAAAACAATCATTATGAAAAAGTCAATCGTTTATTTAGGTATTGCTTTAGTAGCTTTTACCAATATTTCTTTAGCCTCAGGTTTAGATCATAAATTATTTAATATTGACAAATGTTTTGTCCTACAAGGATATGACAGAGGTGCTTTGAATGTAGCTATAAGTAGGGGAGATATAGATACGGTGAAGAAATTTATTGAATATGGAGAAAATGTAAACAAAATATCTGGAAAGATGTCTCCATTAATGACTGCTGCACGCTATAATAAAGTCGAAATAATAAAGCTTTTAATAGCAAAGGGCGCTGATCTTGATACTGAGGCCGAAAATGGATATACAGCCTTAAAATATGCCGAAGTATCGAAAGCCAAAGAAGCTGCTACTTTTTTAAAATCTATTTTAAAGTCATAATTGTTGTTTAAGTTTTATGATAAAGACCGCAAAATTAAAATTTGCGGTCTTTTTTATTAAATCGATATATAAGATAATTTCATAACATTTAGTTTTTTTATTTGTCATTTAGTAGACGGTTTGCTTTATTTAATTGTTAAAATAATGTTAAAACATAATACCTTGTAAAACATAATACTGTTTTAAGTATATTTGTTAAAGAATTATTAATAATTCGAAATCATCAATCAAAAAATCAATCAAAACAATCATTATGAAAAAGTCAATCGTTTATTTAGGAGTAGCTTTAGTTGCCTTTGCAAATGTTACATTAGCTTCAAGTTTAGATTACAAATCATTTATCAATGATAAACACCTCAATTATGAGGTTAGTCCCTTAAATGATGCAATTTGTAAGGGGGATATAGAAACTGTAAAACAACTTATTGAATCCGGAGCCAATGTAAATAAATTCTCTGGAGGATTAACGCCATTAATGACTGCTGCACGTTATAATAAAGTAGAGATCATTAAATTATTAATTTCTAGTGGTGCCAAACTTCGTATTGAAGCCGAAAACGGATACACTGCTTTAACTTATGCCGAAGTATCTAAGGCTAAAGACGCAGAAGCTCTTTTAAAAACGTTGCTAAAGAAATAATTGACATTTAACTTTAGAAAAGACCGCGAATCATAGTTTTGATTCGCGGTCTTTTTTATTAAAAATAATCTCGAATGTCTTTTTTAGGACTATTAAAATTTATTTTTTTTAGAGAAAAGTGAAAAATTAGTGTTCTGAATTTTAGTAGTTTATAAAATATTGATTACCAAATATTTATTTTTTACAAAAATAGTGTAACATTTAAATTGTTTGTGCGTCTTTATAGTAGCAAGTTTATATTTTGGAGTAAAAATTTGATCTAATGGATTACAATTTTAAAACAATGTTAAGAATTAGTTAAAACATAATACCTTGTAAAACATAATACTGCTTTTTGATATACATTTGTACAAGAATTAATAAAAGAAAAAATTAGAAATCAATCATCAATATAAAAATCAATTACCATGAAAAAGTCAATCGTTTATTTAGGAGTAGCTTTAGTAGCTTTTGTTAATGTTTCTTTAGCTTCAAATTCTGTTAAGTCATTTGTTAATGACAAACAAATTGTTTTAGCTTATGATTCAACACCGTTAAATGTTGCAATTAGCAAGGGAGATTTAGAAACAGTAAAGAAATTTATTGAATATGGTGCAGATGTAAATGAAACATCTAATGGAATGTCACCATTAATGACTGCAGCACGTTATAATAAAGCTGAGATTATAAAAATTTTATTATCAAGTGGAGCTAACGTAAATGCTAAAGCAGAGAATGGATATACAGCTTTAAAATATGCTGAATTATCTAAAGCGACAGAAGCTATAGCAGCTTTAAAACAATCATAATACAATAACTGTTGTTTAAGTTTTATATAAGGAAAACGCAAATTTAAATTTTAGATTTGCGTTTTTTTTGCGTTTTAAAATTGTGATTCCACTTATTTGTAAAATCAAAAGAGCACCGTTATAATTTATAATGATGCTCTTTCTTCTTTAGAATTAACCTAATATGATTTAATATAGTTGATGAAATTTATTATTCAATAGGAGCATCTTTTTTACGATTGAATACCCAAAATATAATTGGGAAAACTAGCAATGTTAATATGGTAGCAGTAATTAAACCTCCAATAATTACGATTGCCAATGGTTTTTGCGATTCAGATCCAATTCCTGTAGAAATTGCAGCAGGCATTAACCCAATCGATGCCATTAATGCTGTCATTACAACTGCTCTTGTTCTTGCCTTAACTCCCATAAAAATAGATTCTTCCAGGGTGTGTTTGGACTTTATATTATTATGGAATTCGGATATTAATATAACCCCATTTTGAATACAAATCCCTAGTAAGGCAATGAAACCTACACCAGCGGAGATTCCAAAATTAATTCCCGTTACATGTAACGCGATAATTCCACCAATTATTGCAAAAGGTACATTGACCAAGACTAGTAATGAATCTTTTAAGTTACCGAACATTATGAATAATAAAACAAATATTCCAATTAAACTAATAGGTACTACTTGTCCTAAACGAGCACTGGCACGCACTTGATTTTCAAATTCACCTGTCCATCCTGTTGTATATCCATTAGGCAATTGAAGTTTATTTACTTTGGCTTGAGCCTCGGCAATTGTACTTCCTAAATCTCTATCACGTACCGAAAATTTCACTCCAATAAATCTTTTTGTATTGTCTCTGTAGATATATGCAGGCCCGGTTATCGTTTTTAGTTCACAAATTTCTTTTAGCGGAATTTTGGCGCCGCTCATTGTTGGCACTTTTAAATTACTAATATCGACTTCGTCTTTACGGTATTCTTTTGCGTAGCGCACACGTACATCAAATTTCTTTTCCCCTTCATATTTTTGTGTAGCTATTTTTCCACCAAAAGCCAATTCCAGTACAGCTTGTGCATCGGCTAGAGATACACCATAACCCGCCATTCTATCTCTGTTAAGTACTACACTAATTTCCGGTTGTCCAATGTTTTTTAATATACCTACATCTTTTATACCCGGAATATCCTTAATTTGAAGCATCACTTTTTTTGCCAATTCATCTAGCTTGTTAAGATCTTCACCATAGATTTTTACAGCATTTGATGCTTTGAAACCAGCAACTGCTTCGGCGACATTATCTACTACAGGTTGAGAATAGTTATAAGTGATACCTTGGTACTGCTTTAATTTTTTATCCATTTCATTGACTAATTCGTCAGATGAAATTTTTCTTGTCCATTCATTTTTTGGTTTTAAATCTACTTGAAATTGCAAGAAACCAAAACCATTCGGGTCGGTACCATCATTGGTTCTACCGGTTTGAGAAAGAACTCCTTTTACTTCGGGGAAGCTTTGCAGTTCTTTTCTTATTATTGCCGCTGTCTTAACACTTTCGGGTAAGGATGAACTCATAGGCAACTCTGCGGTTACCCATAAAGCACCTTCATTAAGCTGTGGTAAAAACTCTGTTCCCAGAAATGTAGCCGAGAAAAACACAACAACTAATAATGCTATTGCAGTTGTTAATGTTTTTACTTTGTGCTTAAATGTCCAAGCAAACCCTGAGGTTACAATTCGATCCCAGAAATTTACAAACGGATTATGTTTCTCTTTTACATTTTTATTTAATAGTAAATGTGATAATACAGGAACTAGTGTTAATGTAAAAATTAATGCTCCCATTAATGCAAATCCCAATGTATAGGCTAGGGGAGAGAACATTTTTCCTTCTACTTTTTGGAATGCAAAAATTGGTAATAATGCTGTAATGATTATCAATTTTGAAAAGAAAATAGATTTACCCATTTCGGCACCAGTTTTTTTAATCAAGCTACCTTTGGCAATTTTATTAAACTTAGGCATTCCTAATTGATGTGCGCGGCGGTCTAAAACCACAAATAAACCTTCAACCATAACTACGGCACCATCAATAATAATTCCGAAATCGACTGCACCAAGACTTAGTAAATTGGCACTCATTCCCATTAATTTAAGACACAGAAATGCAAAAAGTAATGATAATGGTATAACTATCGATACAATAAATGTTGTTCTCCAATCGGCCATAAAAAGGAACACGATACAGGTAACCAAAATTATCCCTTCGAGTAAATTATGCATTACAGTTTCGGTCGTATAATTCATTAAATTATCACGATCATAAAACGTCTCAATCTTAATATCTTTAGGCAATATTTTTTCGTTAAGCTCTTTTACTTTGTCTTTAATTAATGCTAATGTTTCTTTGGCATTTTCACCTTTTCGCATTACAACAATTCCCTCGACAACATCATCATCTTTACCAATACCGGTTTGTCCAACTCTAGGCATGGCACTTTCATAGACATCTGCCAGGTTTTTTACTAATATAGGATTCCCATTGGCATCATCTACTATGATATTTTCTATATCGGTAATAGATGTTAATAAACCCACACCACGAACTACAAATGCCTGACCATTTTTCTCGATAACATCACCACCTACATTTAGGTTACTTGCATTTACGGCATTATATACCTGTAGTGGTGTAATATTGTATTTAGATAATTTTACAGGATCAACACCTACTTCATATGTTTTTTCCTGTCCTCCAAAAGCATTTAAATCGGCAACACCAGGAACAGCACGTAATTGTCTGTCGATTATCCAGTTTTGGTAAGTTAACAGCTCTCGGCTATCACGACTTTTACTTCTTATTATATATCTAAAAATCTCGCCTGTGGGGCCATAAGGAGGTTGTACATCGGGCTCAACACCATCTGGTAGCGAAACGTTTTTTAATAAATTATTTACCTGCTGGCGTGCAAAGGTATCGTCGACTCCATCATCAAAAATAATTTTTATAACAGATAGCCCAAACATGGTAATACTTCGAACACTTGTTTTCTTTTGTACCGAGTTCATAGATATCTCGACAGGAGATGTCACGAAACGCTCAACTTCTTCGGCACTACGACCGTTCCATTGGGTGATTATAATAATTTGCGTATTGGTTACATCTGGAAATGCATCGATAGGCATATTCTTGAAAGAAATAAATCCTAAAATAGCCAATAGCCCTACCCAGAAAAAGGTAAATGCTTTGTTTTTAAGTGAAAAAGCAATAATATTTCTTATGAATTTGTTCATTTTTTAAAGTATTTTAAAGGATGAATTTTATTTTTTAATTGTTAGTATTTTCTATTCTGAGTATAATTTTCTGATTCAGTTTACTAGAACTCAGTATGAAAACGCAATGCAAAGAATTGAACCGGGCCTCTATCTTTATTATAAGCAGGATTTACTGCAAATTGATAATCTGGAGAAATGGTAAAATGTGTATTCGGAATTAAAAAAGAATAGAATACTTCTACTATTTGTTCTATTCCATAGTTTAAGGTTCCGTCACCAATCATAAACCCATTTCCTCCTAATTTTTGATATTCTTTATGTGAGTTTGACAATCCATTGGCAACAACCGCAAGACCTGCAAAATCATTCGGGCGGTTCCACATTTTGCCTTTTAAGCTAACTCCCAATTGTGCCGACCTATCAATTTCGGTAAATGCCCAGGTTTCATTTTTGCCATCATTATAACTAATCCTTGTAAAAAGCCCCCAATTTTCGGCATGGGTATAATCCATATTTAAACCAATTCCATATTTTGTACGACCATCTTTTCTTGTACTTGTGATATCTGGAGCCGTTATAAAATTTGCATTTGCTTCATCATAATTCCCCATTCCGGCTAGATTTCGATATCCTAACAATTTAATGTTGCTAGTGTCTTTATTATCAAATGTTATTTGCTTTTCTATTTCTACGTTTACCGAATTCCAGTTTTTAAAACTAAATTTTACATTTGGACCATTGGCATACGTTGGTACTGCTGCTAAAGTGGCTCTTAACTGCCATGTTCCAAATTGATAATTTGCATAGATTCCATCGGTGTATCCTCTAGTATTTGCTGCATAATCCCAAGCTCCTTGCGCCATTAATGACCAGTTTAAAAACTGAGTTCTGGGATCGTGAGAATAGGCATTGTCATCAAAATAATCAGCTAATCCAAATTTTCCTGCAACCAATTGTAAGGAACGATTGTTTTCGAATTGAAAATTTTGTTCTAATAGTATTCTTGCAACATATACTACTGGTTTGGTATCTCCGATTCTAAATGTTTCTCCATTAGGAAAACCACCTAATCCTCTAGCTTGAGAAAGACCTTGTCCTCCCGACATTTCCGGGTTAAAAGTTACAGTAGCACCTTTCCAAAGTGGTACATCCAGATATAATGTAGATGTAAGTGATAATGCACTTTCTTCTTCTGGTTGCATACTATTAGCACCAGAATATGGAGCATGAAAAGCAGGATGGTATTGATAAATAGAGGTCATTTGAAATTTTAGACTGTATTTTCGTATCGAATCTGTTTCTTGCGAAAAAGACATAGTTGAGAAAAGCAACCCTACGAAATTCAATATAATTGCTGATTTTTCCATTTAATTAATCGTTTAAAGCATCGTAAATAAATAATTGATTGTTAGTAATTACCTTTTCATTCTCCTTTAATCCGCTGGAAATATATGTAGTATCTCCAACCTGGCGATATACATCTACTAATCTGGTTTCGATATTATTACGGTCTTTAAAAATCATTACATAATTTTTACTTTTATCGAATATAATAGCTTTGCTTGGGACAGCAATCATCGATTTATCTTCATCATATGATAATTTAATACTCGCATTCATATCGGGTTTTAGCAAGTAATTGGCGTTTTGTAGTTTAACACGCGCTTTCATTGCTTTAGTTTCCGGATCGATGATATTAAAAATTTTATCTACTTTTCCTTTAAATATTTTATCAGGGTAACTTAATGTTGTTACATCTGCATCTATGCCTAATTTTACTTTATTGATATCAATTTCATTAATATTGGCTATAGCCCAAACTTCACTTATTTCGGCAATATCAAATATGTTTTCAGAGCGGTCATTTCTCAATAACATATCCTGATTTATACTTTTCTGAATTATAAAACCGCTTATTGGAGCTGTTACCTGATAAATAGATCCTGCTTTTATATTGTAAATTTTATAGATTTCCTGAACTCGATTTAATTGAGATTGTGCTTTACCAACTTCACTTTTTGCTTGTAAAACATCTCTTTCGGCATTTAATTTTCCTTCAAATAATTCTTGTGATACTTTAAGTCCGTTTTTTGCTACCAATAAATCACTTTTGGCATCCACCATTTGCTTTTCGATATCAGCAATATCAGTACTTCTTATAATTGCCAGAACCTGACCTTTGTGTACATAATCACCAAGTTCTACATTAACTTTTACCACATTTCCACCTACAAGCGGGTATACGTCGATTAGTTTATTGTTATCGGCTACAATCTTTCCATAAAAACTTAATTCATTTTTCACGGGTATTGTTTTTGCTTCAGCTGTTTTGGTAGTTTTAAGCATTTTATCGCTTAAAGCAAATGTGGTAGTGGTTTCGGGATTATCAACTTCTTTCTTGCAACTTGTTATTGATAATCCAATGATTGCGATTCCTATAATTAGTTTATATTTCATCATTTTTTTTTGGTTTTTTAAAATAAATCTTTGTTGATTGTACTATTTAGTTCTTCACCCGAAAGCACTACATTCTTTTTTAACTCATTGAGTTGAACAGCTGCTTGATTATAACTTTCCATAAAATCGGTAAATTCAAGAAGGCTTACATTTCTTTTCTGGAAATTATCAAGCATTCCTTTATACACCGCTTCAAAGTCGGCATTGGTAGAGGGTTTTAATAGTATGTAATTTTTTCTTGATTCTTCCCATTTGTTCCATATCATAGAAATCTCAGTTTGTAATTGAAGATCGAAGTTTTGTTTTTCAATTTTGGACTGGCTTAAAATAGTTTGGGCATATTTAATATTTCCTTTATTTGTGTTCCAAAGTGGTAGCGGAATTCCAATTGATAAATTAGATTCTTTTTCAAAAGCACCACTTCTTTGATCATAATTAACTCCAAGTGTAATGTCTGGAATCGAAAGTGATTTTTGCCATTTTACATTCAGTTCATTGGCATCAATAGTTTTTTGCTTTAATAAGTAATCTGGGCGATTTGCTGTGGCATCTTTTTTAAATGCTTCAGGATCGAAAGGGATTATTTTTGTGTATTTATTAAAATCAGCTTCAGTAACTATCGGAATTACATTTTCGGTTTCATTTAATAATAATTTTAAGTTCCCTTGTTCTTCAATATTGTTATTGACAACTTCCATTCTTTCATTTTTAAAATTTAAGAACAGCGATTGCAGACGTACCAAATCTTTTAACGGAACATTTCCCTTTTGGGTTTGTACAGAGTAGGAGTTAATTAAATCCTCTATATGAACAAGTTGTTTATCGGTTGTTTCAAGATTCTTGGTATTGTAGTAAACGGTATAAAAGCTTTTTCGCAATTGGAGTTTTAAAGTACGCAGTAAGTCATCAAATTGTAATTGAGACAATTGCTCATTAGTTTTTGCTAGTTTTATCTCATTACGTTTTTTTCCTCCTAGGTAAATTAGTTGTTCAATTCCGAATGCCTTTTGTCCATTTTTACCAATATCAAAATATTGTTTATTCTCTGGATTATAAGCATTCAAATCGGCTGTAATAGAGGGGTTATCCCAAATTTTAGCCTGCATAGTCAGTGCCTTTGATGCATCGATATTGTAGTGCGATGCCAGTAAGAAGAGGTTGTTTTTAAGAAATTGACTTTCACAGTCCTGTAGGGTGACTGTTTTTTGAGCTATTGCCACCTGACTAAACAGTACAAGTAGCACGAATGCAAATAAATTTTTCATTGTATCAATTTTATTTTACACAAATATGCTATCTACAGACTTTAAGATAGCTTAAAATCTACCTTAAAAATACCTTAAAATAGATTAGAAATGAAAAATTAATTGAAATAAATTCTTGTTATTTTCTGGAACAGAATAGATTATAGTTCCTTTATGAAGTGTTAAAATACGTTGAACTATTCTTAATCCAAGTCCAAATCCGGCAGTTCCTATAGCGTTTTTCCCACGCATAAAAGGTTGGAAGAGGGATTTTTTCTCCTCCTCATTCAGTGTATTTCCTGTATTTGATACAGAAATAATTAAATTGTGATTTTCGACATTAATTTTTACTTCTGCTTGTTTATTGTCAGAATATACACATGCATTTTTTAAGACATTACTAAAGGCTATTTCCAATAAATTTTTATTGCCTTTTATTTCTAATGCATCATTTAGATTTTCATTTTCCTCAATGTCGAATAAAATTATAAAATCGGGAAATGTCCTGTTTATTTTTTCAATAGAGGAGAATATGATTTCATCGATTCGATGTGATTCTTTATTTTCATATTTTTTATTATCCAACTTCGACAGAATTAATAAAGAATGGATTAATTCGGTCAATTGATTTACATCTGATAAAATAACTTTTAAGAACTTCTTATTATCATTATCTGTTTTATTGTTTGCAATAGCATTCTCAATTTGAGACGTAATTCTGGATAAAGGAGTTCGAAGTTCATGTGAAGCATGAGCCGTAAATTCTTTTTGTTTTTGATAAGAGATCTGGATTCTATCCATCATATAGTTAAACTCATTGGCAATCAAATCTATTTCATTGGTATTGCTTTGAGTTTCTACACGCGTGTCTAGGTTATTTTCATTTATCTTTTTTATTTTCTGATGGAATAAACCCAGTGGATTCATTACTTTTTTTATGGTAAATGAAGTAAGTAGCCAACAAGCTGTTGTAAAGAAAACATAGGAAAGTATCAATATATAGCGCAAATAAAGTAGTTTTCGTTTGCCATAATGATCTGTTGCTGAAATTAAGGCATAGAAATCCTTGTAGCCAGTATCATAAAAAACACCATAAACCTCGTAATCCCCTTGTTGTTTAAAAAAAGTTTTGTTTTTTTTAAGGTATTTTAAATCTGCTATTGACCAATTTATTTTGGCGTCGTCAATACTGCTATATATTAATTTATAGTTAGAGTCAAAAATTAATGTTTTTTCATCGTAGAGTTGATTAATAGAGTTTCTATCAATCATTTTTAATAGGCGATGGTCGATTTCTTTTACATTGACCAGAAGTTTAATATTAGATAACGCTTTTATTTCAAGCCGATCTTGAAATTCTTCTTTTCTAAAATTGGCGTATAAAACAAATATCAATGTTGATGCAAGACCAAACAAGATTGTAAATAGCAAACTTACTAAAAGAGATATCCTATTCTTTAATGTCATTCCTGATCACTTAAATAATATCCATATCCTATTTTAGTTCTAATAAGTTTTATTTCGTGGTTTTTATCGATTTTGTTTCTTATAAAATTAATGTAAACCTCAATAGTATTCTGATTGGTTTCGATATGATAATCCCAGAGTCTTTCGGCAATATGTTGTTTAGATAGAACTTTGCCTTTGGCATTAGCCAGCATTAGCATAAGTTTAAATTCTTTAGGAGTTAATTTAATTTCTTCTCCCGAACGTAACACCTTCATTTCAGACTCTAAAATAACCAAATCTTGTATTTCTATTTTTTCTGTTGTTTGCTGAGGGATTTCTTTTCTTCGCAAAAGTGCAGCAATTCGAGCAAACAATTCCTCAAAATGAAATGGTTTCACCAAATAATCATTGGCTCCGTTTTCAAAAGAAATCAATTTATCATCGATCTCGCTAAAAGCAGTAAGCATTATTATAGGCGTTTTTTTATCCATTTCGCGAATGGCTTTGCAAACTTCTATTCCGTTTTTCCCAGGAACATTAATATCAAGTATAATTAAATCATATTCATTGGGGATGTATTTTTTTAATAAAAACAAACCATCGTAATAGGGGATGCATTCGAATGATTTTGAAGAAAAAAAAGTAATGATTTCTTTGGATAAAGTAAAATCGTCTTCGAGTAATAAAATTTTCATTGAATTGTTTATTTGTTAATTCGGTTGTTCGTTTAATTTGGCAAACATAACAACCGAATTAACGTTTTAAACATTTTTTATTTGAAATAAGAAAAAGTTTCTTCGTTTTCAATTTTTAATAATGATTCATAAATCAGTTTTATGACATTTTCGACATCATCACGATGAACCATTTCTACTGTAGTATGCATGTATCGCAAAGGAAGAGAAATTAATGCCGATGCCACACCGCCATTGCTATAAGCAAATGCATCGGTATCTGTACCAGTAACACGAGATGACGCTAAACGCTGAAACGGAATTTTATTTGCCTCGGCAGCATCAATAATCAATTCACGTAAATTATTTTGTACAGCTGGAGCATAAGTAATAACTGGCCCTAAACCTATTTTTGTATCTCCTTCTATTTTCTTTTCAATCATTGGTGTTGTCGAATCATGACATACATCTGTTACAATTGCAACATTAGGTTTGATTGTTTTGGTAATCATTTCGGCACCACGTAAACCTACTTCTTCCTGAACTGAGTTTGTAATATACAATCCAAAAGGTAATTTTACTTTGTTTTCATGTAACAAGCGAGCTACTTCGGCAATCATAAAGCCTCCCATTCGGTTATCGATCGCACGGCAAACAAATTTATTTTCGTTTAAGATCATAAACTCATCAGGATATGTTATTACACAACCTACGTGAACGCCCATTTTTTCTACTTGTTCTTTGGTCTCACATCCTAAATCAATGAAAATATTACTTATTTTAGGAGTTTCTTCTTTGTCTCTAAGTCGGGTATGAATTGCGGGCCAACCAAACACACCTTTTACAATTCCGTTTTTAGTATGAATATTTACTCTTTTTGATGGAGCAATCTGGTGATCCGAACCACCATTTCTTATCACATATATTAATCCGTCATCAGTAATATAATTTACATACCATGAAATTTCGTCGGCATGACCCTCTATAACAACTTTATATGGAGCATCAGGGTTTATAACTCCCACTGCAGTCCCATAGGTATCAGTGATAAATGTATCAACATAAGGTTTTAAATAATCCATCCAAATTTTTTGTCCGCTGCTTTCATAACCAGTAGGTGAAGCGTTATTTAGGTAGCTTTCTAAAAAAGCAATCGAAGTATCATTTAAGATTGATTTTGTACTCATAAAAATATTTTTTTGCTAATTTATAAATTTGGTATTACACTTGTATATATAATGTATAATTTTACATTTAAATTAATATCTCAATGAAGTTTAAAACCTATTTATTCTGCTTTCTTTTAGTGTCTTTTGTTGGTCATGCCCAAATCGACAAAAATAATAACCAACAAATGGGGTATGTATTGACTGAAAAAGATTCCATTTTAAGTGATACAATCCAATTACCTGAGATTATTATTTCAAAGGAAAAACTCGATCCCGAGGCTCAGAAACAATTTCTTATTCTGCAAAACAGAGTTTATAAAACATATCCTTTTGCAAGATTGGCATCAGATAGATTACTTGCCCTTAATAAAGGAATGGCACGTTTATCTACAAATAGAGAAAAAAAGAAATATTTTAAAATAGTTGAGGACTATCTTAATAATGAATTTGAAGGAAAGCTTAAGAAATTATCCCGAAAACAGGGGCAAATATTAGTTAAGCTCATTCATCGTCAAACAGGAACGACAACTTACGAGTTGGTTAAAACATTAAAAAGTGGCTGGAAAGCATTTTGGGCAAATACTACCGCCAATGTTTTTGATATAAGTTTAAAGACAGAGTATGCACCATATGATGTAAATGAAGATTATTTAATAGAAACAATCCTTGTTCGTGCCTTTGAGTCGGGTAGATTGCAATATCAGCCACCAGCCCATCCAGTCAATTATGATGACCTTAGTAATCACTGGGAAGAAAAGGTGAGAGAATTAAAAGCGGTAAAATAGATTTTTTTTTGAACATCAAATTATATTAGCCCTACCAGATTTATATGGTGGGGCTTTTTTTGTGGTTAATTTTTTACTTTTTATTGTGTTTTAGTAGGTTGTGTTATTTTAAAGGATTTTACTTACATATTTTTTAGGTTTACTTTTTTTTAGGTTTATTTATTAATGGGGCAAAGCCGCTATTTTGTTATAATTTTCTGAATTAAATTACAGATAAGTGTTTTATTTAACAAAATATTTGTAGTTGTAACTTGTTATTTAAGGTTTAATTTGTAGGTTTACTCTTTAATGAGTACATATTAACCGTTTATTAACCAACAACCTATAATTAATGAAGAAAAAATTACTTACCCTAATTATGATGTTTCTTGTGATTATTGCATGGTCACAAAGCATACCTCAAGATGATTTCTCTATTTCTATAAATGGAAATAAGGTATCTACAACTGCTAATTTTAAACAACAAGTTAAAGAACTTAAAAGAACTACTAGTAAACAAAGTTCCCGAACGGAGTATTCTTTGTTACAATTTAAACAAATACCATCGATAGAAGAACAGCAAAAGTTACAAAATCAAGGAATAACGTTACTTCGTTATTTATCGAATAACGCTTATTATGCTGCAATCGATTCGGAATTTTATACTAAAGGTAATGTTTCGGATAATATAAGAACAGTGATTACAGTTGATCCAAAATATAAATTAGATCCGATGATTGTTGATAATGCTATACCGGATTATGCTCAAGAGGGCAATAATATAAAAGTAGTGGTGAGTTATTTTAAAGGAGTTGATAGCAAGATAATTTCGCAAGATTTAGCAAGTCAGTTTGTAAAAAGCGTTAAAAATGATCCATCTTTTAATGAAGTTTATTTGGAAGTTACCAAAGACAAATTAGAAGAAATAGCAAAATTCAATTGGGTTCAGAATATCGAATTAGTTCCTGCTCCTGTAGAGAGTGATAACCGTCCAGGTGTAACTTCGCATAAAGCAAATGTTTTAGGTTCAAGTATTGCAGGATTAGGATACGGATTAACAGGGAAAGGAGTTAAAGTAGGTGTTTGGGATGGAAATCTTGAAAATCATAAAGATCATACAGGTAGAGTAACGATTAAGGAATACGAATCCAATTCATCACACGGTGAGCATGTTTCGGGAACTATTGGAGGAGCAGGTTTATTAGATCCAAGAGCAAAAGGAATGGCTCCAGAGGTAAAAATGTATGGATGGAATTTTAACACCCAGTCTAATGGGTTAGCTAATTATCAAGAAAGAGCATTATCTGTTCAGCAGGATGATATAGAGATTACATCAAATTCTTATGGTATAAACCTTACTTCGGGGTTTAATACGAACAGATATAATAATGGAGATCGTGGAGATGATGACGTTACAGTAACATATCCTTATCTTTTAAATATTTATTCTAACGGAAATGCGCAAACAGCATATCCAGGAGGATTTAATACATCTACAAAAAATTCAAAAAACGCATTACATGTAGCTGCAAATGACCCTAATGATATAATTAGTAGTTATAGTAGTTTCGGTCCTACAATCGATGGACGTTTAGTACCACAAATTGCTGCAGTAGGTACCGATGTGTATTCGTTAGATTACAGCAATTCGTATCAGGTTATGAGCGGAACCTCAATGGCAACACCAGGAACAACAGGTACAGTAGCTTTACTTTATGAGAGATATAAAAACATTAATGGTACAAGACCATTGGCATCCTTAATGAAAGCTTTGGTTGCAAACACAGCTAAAGATGTTGGTAATCCAGGTCCAGACTATAAATATGGATTTGGTAATCTTAACGGATTAAGAGCAGTTAAGGTTATTGATAAAAATATGTTCTATACAGCATCTGTCGCTAACGGAGCAACTTATGAAAAAGATATTGTAGTTCCAGCAGGATTAGTTAAATTAAAAGTGATGTTAGCTTATTCAGATATAGGAACTACACCAGGTTCTAGTTCTATTCAGATTAATGATTTAGATATTAAAATTGTAAAAGATGGTATAACTACTTTACCATGGATACTAAATCCAACAACGCCAAATACAAATGCAACAAGAGGAGTTGATAATATGAATAATATTGAGCAAGTAACCTTGGACAATCCAGCTCCAGGAACCTATAAAATTATTGTTACTGGTAAAATGGTTCCTTTTGCTAGTCAGCAGTTTTCAGTAGTATATGATTATGTAGCTCCAGAGTTGATTCTTACCTACCCAATAGGTGGTGAAAAATTCAATACAGAATCTACAGAATATATTCGTTGGGATTATGAAGGAGAACCAAAAAACTTTACAATAGAATATTCTGTTGATGGAGGAGCAAATTATTCTATAATTGCAGCAGATGTTCCATCGGCAGCAAGAAATTTTGCATGGAAAGTTCCAGCGGCAATAGTTGCTAATTCTAAAATAAGAATTAGTGCAGGTACAAAAACCGATGCTTCCAAAGAGGTTTTTAATATTATAGCCGAACCTAAAAATCTAGTTATTGCACCAGCAGTATGTGGTACTTCTTCTTATAAAATGGATTGGGACCCTATTGCAGGAGCAAAATATGAGGTATTAAAAATGAATGGTTACAAGTTTGATGTTGTAGCTACAGTTACAGATCCTACATATACATTTGCAAATGTTACGGTAGGAGAGGATAACTGGTTTTCAGTTCGTACTGTAGATATTGCAACAGGAATTGTTTCCGAAAGAGTTCATGCAGTAAACGTAGAACCAGTTTCTCAACCAGTTTTAAACGCTGCTAGTTTACCATTCGCTGAAGACTTTAATAATAGAAAAGCAACAAATTATGTTTTTTCTAAAGGAAGAACAGGAGAGGTAAAATATGAGTATGTAAATGCTCAGTTTTTAGATGGAGTAAAAATGGCTGGATCAGCAGGTACTGCTTTGGCTCCTTGGGTAACAAGCCCAAAAAACAATGTGGCATTTACTAATAATCCAGATTATATCAAAAAAGTTACCTTTTGCGATATCGATGCAACCAGTTTAGCAGGAAAAGCATTAAGACTGAAATTCTTTTTAGAATGGGCAAATGTAACTCTGGCTGGGGTTGATAAAAATCTTTTTAGAGTTACGGTAAATGGAATTCCAGTATTGAGCCATGAAAATCAAGGTGTATATGGAGAATCTCCTTCTTATAGTGATAAAGAATTAACTTATGACCTATCAGCTTATGCAGGAACTACATTTAGTGTAGCTTTTGAAACAGTAAGCGATAATGATTTTGTAGCAACAAATAGTGGAAATGTATATAGTGCAACCTATATAGATAATGTTGAAATTTTTGAAGCTACAGCAACAGATCTGGCGTTAAGTTCATTTACACCAAACACAGGATTTACTGCTACAGAAACAGTACAAGTAAAGGTTTTCAATAACTCTCCAGTAGCCGTTAGTAACATTCCAGTTTCGTATAAAATTAATAACGCAGCAGCAGTTGTAGAGACAATTGCAGGTCCAGTTGGTCCATTGAGTGAGGTGACATATGATTTTACTCAAAAAGCAAATTTTTCTGTACCAGGAGTGTATACAGTAGTAGCTAATGTAAATTATCCAGGTGATGCGGTTCTAGATAATAATACAATAACAAAAAATGTTAATAATACAGGTTCTGATATAGCAATGGGGTCAGCTGCTAGTGTAACGACCTGTTCAGCGGCATTTACAGATAGCGGGACACGCTACGGAAATTATGCAGATAACCTTACTCAAACAATCATTTTTAGACCAGCTACATTGGGTAGCAGTATTAAAGTAGATTTTGAAGCTTTTGATGTTGAGGCTGATTACGATTATTTATATGTTTATAATGGAACAGTAGTCAATGCAGGTACATTAATAGGGACATTTACAGGGAATACTTTACCACCATCATTAACATCTACAGCAGTAGGCGGAGAATTAACTTTTAGGTTTATTTCAGATGGAGGAGTAACAGAAGCAGGATGGGTTGCAAATATCTCCTGTGTTGCTAAACCACTTGTAAATGATGCAGGTATAGTTTCTATAGTATCGCCAGAACTAATTGGTAAAAAATCAAACACGCATGATATAACTATTAGAGTTAATAATTTAGGACCTGTTGCATTAACAAACTATCCTGTGTTTTACCAGGTAAATGGAGGAGCAAAAGTTACGGAGACAGTTCCTGCTATTGCACCATATGCAACTGTAAGCTTCACATTTGTTACCAAAGCAGATTTGTCTATTGTTGATGCTGAATATAAAATTAAAAGTGGTGTCGATCTTGCAGATGATAATAGTGCTAATGATGTAATCGAAAAAATTGTATCTAATAAAAATGACTTACCAGTTCATACTAATACAGATGGATATGCAATATCTAAACTAAAATGGAATGACGTTATTAATACTTCAGGTACCACAGCATACTCGGATTTCAAGAACATAAAAATCCCAGTATATACAGGGTTTACTTATCAGCCAGAAGTAACAATTACTAAAACTGAAACCCCTATAACTCGTAATCAAACCAGTTCGGTAGGAGTATTTACTATGATGGTAATAGATTTAAATGGAGATGGTAATTTAACAGATGAGTTTTATGCAGGTAATTTTTGGGTAAATACAGAGGTTTCGTCTACATCGCCAGCGATTCCATCTACAACAAGTACACATTATTTCAGAAACTTTTCTACTTTAACAGGAGGTTTGACCATTCCAGTAGGTACAACAGCAGGCGAAAAACTAATGCGTATTGTACACATGTATCGTTCGCCTAACGAATATTTTAATGTAAATCTTGGGCCAACATTTGATGGACTTACAAGTTCAAGATCAGATTTTGAGGTAGAAGAATATACGATTAACGTATTACCATTTACAGCTGCCGATGCAAGTGTCGAAAGAGTTGTTGCTCCAACTAAACCAGGTAATGCACCAGTTTCAGTTACGGCTTCACTTCGTAATTATTCGACAGCTCCAATTTCAAACTTCCCAGTAGCGTACAAGATAAATGGGGCAAACGAAGTGGTTGAAAATGTAGTAGGGCCTATTGCTGCAGGAGGAACTGTTAATTTTTCATTTGCAACAAAAGCTAATTTAGGAGCTCCTGGAGATTATACAATCGAGGTGTATACAAAATTAGCAGGAGATACAGATGTTACAAATGATTCAAAATCAGTAACACTTTCGCATGTTGCAAATTTTATTACAAATGTTACGGGGACTTTTGATGGAGTAAATGATTTTGTAAAAACAGATATTACCCCAGCTTTAAATCTTACTAACAATTATACATTCGAGGCTTGGATTAATCAGAAACAACCATCAGTTTTCGGAAGAGTTATAGATAAGAGTACAGTGTTGGCTTTTATACATAATAATAGTAGTTTGTCTATTTACAAAGAAAATAGTTTAGTGCTTTCTATTACTACGCCAACTGGTTCGTATGTTATAAACACAGGCTTAAATTCTATAAAACAAAAAACTTGGCATCATATCGCTTTTACAGTAAGCGCTGGCAATGTTTATACAGTTTATATAGATGGGGTTTCAGTTCCTTATACAAGTACGGGTACAGCAAATGCCGCTTCTTCGAATGCAACTGCTGCGGCTTACTTTGGTAATAATGCAGGCTTAGCTCGTGGACTAAACGGAAATATTGACGAAATACGTATTTGGTCAGGAGTTCGTAATCAGGCAACAATCAGTGCAAATACGATGACAAAATATGGAGTTGATGAACCAGGACTACTAGCATATTATTCATTTACAGAGGGAGACAAGCAGTTTGTTTTCGATGTTGCCTCAGCTGATAATACAGCAGTAGTAACAAATGCCGATACAAATGGGCTAGGAGAAGGTAAATTCTGGAATGTTCCGGTTTTATTACAAAAATTAGATTTTGTAAATCAATTATCCTCTTCTTATGATGAAGGAAATAAAACCTATACTATTTTATTAAATGATGGGGCAGATATAACAGCTGCAGTTGCTAATCTTTCTATAGGAATGAAAAGTATTGCAAAAGTAAACGGAGTCACACAAGTAAGTGGTATTACCCCAAATGATTATACAAACCCAGTTACTTTAACTGTCGAAGGAGTAGGTTTTAATACAGGAATCACCGAAACTTATATTATAAAAGTACTTACAGGTTTAAGCAACGAAAGCAAATTGCTTTCATATGATTTCAAAACAGCATCCAATCTAGGATTAGCTCAAGAAATAAATACAGATATCGTAGGAAGTAATGCAACAAAAACGTTGTCTTTTGGAACAGATGTGTCTAATTTAATTGCAGATTTTTCAGTTTCAACAGGAGCAGAGTTATATATAGACGGAGTAAAACAATTAAATTCAAAAGCAGTTGTTTCAGACTATACAAATAGCTTTTTGGTTTCAGTAGTTTCAGAGAATAAACTTTCAAAAACAAACTACACAGTTACTTTAAATGCAAACAATCCCGATGCAAATATTATTGCATATTCAGTAGCAAACCAAATAGGGACAAGTGTAATAGACCCAGTACTAAAAACGGTAAAAGTTTTCGTTAATAATAATGCCAATTTAAGCGCATTAGTTCCAGTTTTCCAAATATCCGATTTTGCTACATTACGTATCGGAACTTATTTCCAAAATAGCGGAGTAACAACATTAAATTATGTTTTACCAGTTATATATAATGTAACAGCTCAAAACGGAGTAATCGAGAATTGGATAGTAACAATCGAAAAAGCGAAACCAACAATTACACTTTTAGGAAACACAGTAGTTTCTCTAGATAAAGGATGTCCTTATGTAGAAGCTGGTTTTACAGCATTAGACAATCTAAATGTAGATATTACTCCAGGAGTAATAGTTACAGGAACAGTCGATGTAAATACACCAGGACAATATATCTTGACCTATACAGTAAAAGATGCATTGCTAAATGAAACTGTTGTTACGCGTACAATAAACGTATCAAGTACAGTTTGTGCTCTGGGAGTGCCTACAAATGCAATCGACGGATTTGTAATTTATCCAAATCCAGTTAAAGACGGTAAAGTATATGTACAAACAACGTCTACGAGCAAAAAGAATATCAGAATATCAGATATGTCAGGGAAAATTGTTTTCACAATAGAAACAGAAAACAAAGAACTGAATGTTAATAGTCTACCAACAGGAGTTTATATTATAAAAGTAGAGCAAGATGGTAATGCATCAACTCAAAAACTTATTATAGAATAAACACATTGCTAGATTAAGTTATCTATAAGCGGCTACTATATATAGTAGCCGCTTTTTTTATGACCTTATATATAGGAGCGATATTGGCTGTACTATATAGGAGAAGCTTTTTCAGGAGCTATTTCCTGCTATCTGCTTCAATCTTGTCCTTTTTAAAGGAAAAAGGCCAAGGATTTCCGCTACTATCAGGGCTAGGGGAGGTAAAAGACAACAGAAACACCATATTAAAGACGGTAAATGCAACTTTGCGCCTTAGCGAGAAACCCAGTAAACCCTAGAAAAACAAGGGTAAAACCGAGCAAACACACATAAAGAACCAAGCAGAGATGGTAAACAACAAAAAACAACAAACCGTAAAAGGTATGTTATCAAAGCATTAAGAAAATAAAGTAAAATAAACGCAAAATACTC
>NZ_JAOZEW010000007.1 GCF_025847235.1 Flavobacterium shii | reverse complement strand
AGCCCGACCCGGAGGGACACGCCATTATTAAGATTCTAAGGTTCTGAGTTACTAAGATTTTCTCAATACTGTCATTTCCGACAGAGGAGAAATCTTCGCGAGAAGCTTCGTAATCAAAATCGTCAATCTTTACCGAGTTCCTTGTGGAGATTCTTCGTTCCTCAGAAAGACAAGTTTGCGCGAGTATTGTGTAAACAAAAAACCTCAAACAAATAAGAAAATTTTAATAAACCAAACCAATCTCGTATTTCTAAAATTAGTATTTTTGAGTATTCAAAGTATAAAACACAATTAATATGAAATATCATCAAATAAACAGCTCTCTTTTTATAAAAAATCGCGAAAAATTCATGGCTCAAATGAAGCCTAATAGTGTAGCGGTTTTTAATTCAAATGATATTTACCCAGTTAGCGCCGATAGTACATTGCCTTTTGCTCAACATAGAGATATTTTTTACTTAAGTGGTGTAGATCAAGAAGAAAGCGTCTTGTTGCTTTTTCCTGATGCTCCGTACGAGAATCAGCGTGAGATTTTGTTTTTGAAAGAAACCAATGACCATATTGCTGTTTGGGAAGGGGAGAAACTTACTAAACAACGCGCATTTGAAGTTTCGGGAATTAAAACCGTTTATTGGTTACAAGATTTTCATAAGATTCTGAACGAAATGATGACTTATGCCGATACTATGTACATTAATACTAATGAGCATTATCGTGCTACTGTTGAGACTGAAACTCGTGAGGCTCGTTTTGTAAAATGGTGGAAAGAGCGTTATCCTGCTCATCAGGTTGCTAAAAGTAACCCAATATTGCAACGCATTCGTTCGGTAAAGGAAAGCGAAGAAATCGATTTGATTCAGCAAGCTTGTAATATTACCGAAAAAGGTTTCCGAAGATTATTGCCTTTTGTAAAACCTAATGTAACGGAATACGAGATTGAAGCGGAACTTATTCACGAATTTATTCGTAATCGCTCTAAAGGTTTTGCTTATACTCCGATTATTGCTTCTGGAAATAATGCAAATGTTTTACACTATATCGAAAACAACCAACAATGTAAGGCTGGAGATTTAATCTTGCTAGATGTTGCTGCCGAATATGCTAATTATTCTAGCGATATGTCGCGTACGATTCCTGTGTCTGGTTCTTTCTCGGCTCGCCAAAAAGCAGTTTACAATGCTGTTTTACGCGTGAAGAATGAGGCTACAAAAATGCTTACACCTGGAACGCTTTGGAAACAATATCATGTAGAGGTTGGAAAAATAATGACTTCGGAATTATTAGATTTAAAACTAATTGATAAAGCCGATCTACAAAACGAAAACCCTGATTGGCCAGCGTATAAAAAATATTTCATGCACGGAACTTCTCACCACATGGGTCTAGACACGCATGATTACGGATTGTTACACGAACCAATGAAAGCTAATATGGTTTTTACGGTTGAACCTGGAATTTATATTCCTGCCGAAGGTTTTGGTATTCGCTTAGAAGATAATGTTGTGATTCAGGAAACTGGAGAACCATTTAATTTAATGCGTAACATTCCTATCGAAGCTGATGAAATAGAAAGCTTGATGAACGTTTAATCAGTTCAATCAATTTATAAAAACAAACGGCTTTCAGAAATGTTAGCCGTTTTGCTTTTCCTTACACTACAAACCTTTATTTTTGCATTATTAAATATACTCTCCTTGAAAAATATTCTTTTTAAAAACACCAATATCTCTTATTCTGACACAGGAAAAGGAACTACTATCGTTCTGCTTCATGGTTTTTTGGAAAACAAAACGATGTGGAATCATTATGTTGATGCGTTTTCTAAAAATTACCGTGTCGTTACTATTGATTTATTAGGTCATGGGAAAACTGAACCTCAAGGTTACGTTCATACTATGGAGGATAATGCCGATGTTGTTAATGAGGTTTTATCACATCTTGGTATTGATAAAGCTGTTTTTGTAGGACATTCTATGGGTGGTTATGTTGCTTTGGCTTTCGCCGAATTATATACCGAAAAGGTAGAAGGTTTGGTTTTACTAAATTCTACTTCTAAACCTGATAGCGCGGAACGAAAGTTAAACCGAAATCGAGCTATCAAAGCCGTTAAACAAAACTATGCCGCTTTTATAGGTCTTGCCATTGGGAATTTATTTAGCGAAAACAACCGAGAAAGACTTGCCACAAATATAGAACTTGTAAAAGAGGAAGCTCTGAAAACTCCTCTTCAGGGAATTGTTGCGTCCTTAGAAGGAATGAAAATAAGGAAAGACAAGGAAATTATTTTACATACTAATCTTTTCCCGATGTTATTAATATTGGGAGAAAAAGACCCTGTTTTAAACTACGAAGAAAGTATTCAGCAAATAGAAAACACAAATGTATCTCTCGTTACTTTTCCTGACGGACATATGAGTTCCATAGAGAATGAAACAGAATTAACTACTGTATTATTAGATTTCTTTAAAGGGATTTAAAATTAGATTTTTTCTTCAAAAGGAATTGTAATATCTAATATCTCATTGAGCAACAACACGATTTGTTCTAAATAATTATGCATTATCTCATTTGTAACAATCATATTTAGATCTTTTTCCTCTTTATATCCAAAAGGTAAAAAACCTGATTTTAAATTCTTGAAAGAAATAATTCCCGCTTCAATAGGCAAACCCTGAGCTTTTGTTTCATACATATAAGCGTATGCTAAAACCTGAATGATTTTGTCATTTTTGATATCCTTTCCTAACCCTTCCCAATTTTTAAGAACAACATTAGCCTTTTCAACCTTCCCTGTTTTGTAATCTATAATTCTAATAACTCCGTTACGCTGTTCAATTCTATCTACATTTCCTTTTATTAAAACCGGAAAAGGTAAACTTGGATGAGTTAATACTCTTTCGAAGGTCTCCTCCAAAGCCAAAATTTTAATCGCATCTCCTTTTTTAATACTTTCTAATTCTACTTTTAAAAAATTAAAAACATTACGTTTAGCAACTTCAAAAGCCAAAAGATTACGTCCTTTCTTAATTTCTCCTTCTTTATAAACCACTTTAAATTGCTTCAACACTTCATCATCCAATAATTTGAAACAATTTGAGATATCGTCCTCAGAGATAAACTTTCCGATAAAAGGATCATATAATGCTTTAAGCGTTTCATGAATAATTGTTCCTAAAGTATTTAAAGCAATATTCTCTTCAACCTCTTCGACTTCACGAATACGCAATATCTTTTGAAAATAAAATTGAATTGGGTTTCGAATATAACTCGTTAATGCCGATGGCGAAAAACCTGTAGCTGCAATTTCTTTTAAACGTGTCATTACAGCTTCAGATTTCGGAACAACCATTGGCTGATAAGCTGTTTCTGGTAAAACTGCATTATAAATTTCCTGAGTCAAATTATGCTTTGGTTGTTTTTCAACTTCCAATTGTGTTATAAAGCGACTTCTTTCACCTGCATCCAATCCCTCACTTTCGGTATTATAAAGCAAATAAATATTCTTGGCTCGTTGCAACAAATGATAAAAGTGGAATGTATAAATAGCATCTTTTTCTTTAAAAGTCGGTAATCCCAATTCACGTTTTACATCATAAGGAATAAATGAATTCATCGATTTCCCGGCAGGAAACTTTCCTTCGTTCATAGAAGTAACGATAACAGTATCAAAATCTAAAACACGACTCTCTAAAACTCCCATTATCTGTAAACCGTTTAAAGGCTCTCCTTCAAATGAAACTTCAGCAACATCAATAACTTGTTTATAAATAGCATAAAGCGTCTCAATTTTATCAATATGTAGATGTTGAGAGTAGTAATTGATAAGCTTATTGATTACTTTAAAAATAGCAAAAACAAACGTTTTAGCTATTTTATCTTCTTCATTATCATTACTCAAATTATGCTTTATCACAAGCAAAAGCGCCGATATATTATTTAAAACAACTATAGAACCAGAATCCCATTTTTGAAAAAGCAACAAAAATAGATCTGAAGGACTATCGTTAAGTTCTATAATCTTGGAATGCGTAATAAAAGTATAATTGTTCTGATTTATTTTTTTTACCAATTCCTTCACATTTGCAAATGGCTCAACCAAAGGATGTGTCAAAATATCCAAAACATCTTTATAATAAAAAACATAAGAACTACCATTTCTAGACAATGCATTGGTATGCATTTTAAATAGCTTAGCAATTAAAATTTGAGTTGGATTATTTTTACTAGAATAACCCATAGTTATATTCAAAGCTCCTACTGTAGATGGCAAAGCATATAAAAGCGGAACTAATAAATTTTCATCGCCAAGCACAACAGCTACTTTATCTAGTGATGAACCTGGATTATTAGTAATTATTTCTTCAATTATACTACCTGTTATTTTGGCCTGACCAATTGTTTTTGGCGTCCCAATAACTTGTATGTTTTTAGACTGAGAAAAGTCATCGAATATCCACTCAAAATCATTCGCTTTATAATGTTTCCAGTCTTCCTTAAAACGTCGTACAAACAATCCCGCATCGTGATAAGGGTCATTTAAGAATACTCTGTCGATATCCCAATATATCCTAGCTTGATCTGAAGCAATTAAATGTTGAATGATTTTTTCTTCTGCTGCATTTAAAGCATTAAATCCTGCAAAAACAAAATATTGATTTGAAACCGAATTTGTAAAATGATTTATATTATTAACGGCTTCTCTATAAATTAATCCCTGATACCCTATTTGTTTACTTAACAAATGATTGTACAGCGATTCATAATAATTAGGAAGCAGTTTCCAGAAATCTATATAATTCTCTAATAACTGTGTTTTATTTTCAACCTCAATTCCCCATTTCTTTATGTCTTCAATATCTTTTAAGTAAGACAAAACATGTGCTGGATCCAACAAGTAACGGTCAATCTCATTAAAATCTTGTAAAAGCGTTTTTGCCCAGTTAGCAAATAGCTCAAATGATTGTTGATTCTGTTTATCCGTTACAGATAAATAAACCTCATAAAACTCAAATAACAGTTCAATTGAATCAACCGAACGTACGGAAGCTATATCCTGAATAAAATCCTCAATACTAATTATCTTCGGACTAATAACAGTATTGTGAATCTGTTTTTTTAGTGCTTCAACAAGAAAAATTTTAGCCCTTTTATTTGGTAAAATAATAGTAGTCTCGGCTAATTTACCTGAATAATCTGCAATAATAACCGCTGCAATCTTATCTAAAAAGTAAGTCTCTATCATTGTATAAAAATAAAAAAAGCCATTCAATTAAGAATGGCTTTTTAGAATTATTTAGAAAAGTAAATTACAATTTACCTTCATATTTAGAACCTACGTGTCTAATTTCTGTTCTTCTGTTTTCAGCTCTACCTTTAGCAGTTTTGTTACTTGCTACTGGTTGAGATGAACCGAATCCTTTAGCAGTTAAGTTAGCTGGATTAACACCTCTTTCGATTAATGCATTCATTACAGCATCAGCTCTTTCTTGAGATAGTTTATCGTTAATTTTTGCTGAACCTGTACTGTCAGTATGTCCTTCAATGCTGAATTTAGCATTAGGGTAAGCTTTAAGGATTTCTTTGATAGCATCTAATCTAGCTGGAGTATTAGCATCACCTTTTTTGAAAGTAGCTTTTCCAGTGTCAAAGAATACTGCTCTAGCTTGAACTTTAAGATCATCTAATACAGCAGTAGTTACTTCTGGACAACCTCTGTTACTAGCTGGACCAGGTACAGTAGGACAATCGTCATCTTTGTCAAGAACACCATCTTTATCAGAATCTGGCCAAGGACATCCACCATTTTCTTTAGGACCTGCTACAGTAGGACATTTGTCATCTTTATCAGCAATACCATCTCCGTCAGTATCAGGACAACCTTTTAAAGAAGCTAAACCAAATACATCTGGACAAGCGTCATCTTTATCAGCAACACCATCACCGTCTCTATCAGGACAACCGTTTAAAGCAGCTAAACCAAATTCAGTTGGACAAGCATCACTTGCATCTGGAATACCATCTCCATCAGTATCAGGACATCCGTTGAATTGTTTTAAACCTGCAACATCTGGACAAGCATCATCTTTATCATAGATACCGTCTCCGTCTGTATCTTTACCTCCAAATTTGAAAGTAAGACCTGCAGTGTGTTGGAAATGAGATGGAGTATCTGGAGCACCAGCTTTATCTTCTCTATCTCCAAAAGCTTTTTTATAGCTAGTTTCTAAAGACAAACCAATTGCTTCAGTAAACCAGAAAGTTAAACCTGCACCTGGATTAACAGTACCAAAACTGCTATCTCCAAAGAAAGTGTAACCTCCACCAACGTGTAACGAAGGATCAATTACTTTAGATTTAATTAATGACATGAAGCTATATTTAATATTAGCATCAATACCATAATACATTAAATCTCCAGGATTAGTAACTACATAACCACGAGAATCATGACCAACTGCAGTTGGATCAAATTTTACGTATTTATCAATTTTGTTTACAGAACCTTGCAATCCTATAGAGAAATTACTACCAACGTATCTAGATACACTGATGTAAGATACAGAAGGAAGGATATTCCAGTTGTCTTTCACTGCGAAAGGCTGAGAAAAATGTTGATCTAGCCAATTATTTCCTCCACCAGCACTAGTTTTAGTGTCAACGGCATTAACTCCAAAAGAGATAGCCCATGGATTGTTACTGTCTTGTGCGTGAGAAGTTAAACCCATCGCCATCATCACAGCAACTAAAAGTTTGTTAAGATGTTTCATACTTAATTTATTTAATTACAATTTAGTTAATTATAGACAAAAGTAATGCGTAAATTTTTAACTACAAAATGAAATGTTAAAAAAAAACAATTAGAAACCTAAAAAGTGGGAATTATACAACATTTAACATTTTACCTACTTTAACAAATGCTGTTAAAGCTCTGTCCAGATGGTCTTTTGTATGAGCAGCAGATAATTGTACTCTTATCCTTGCTTTTTCTTTAGGAACTACTGGAAAAAAGAAACCAATCACATAAATACCTTCTTTTAATAATTCATTTGCCATATTCTGCGATAATTTTGCATCATATAACATAACCGGAACAATAGCCGAATCCCCATCAATTATATCAAACCCTGCTTTCTTCAAGCCTGCTTTAAAATAATTAGTATTCCATTCAAGCTTATCTCTTAATACTGTATCTTTTTCCAAAAGCTCGAATACTTTAATAGATGCCCCAACAATTGCTGGTGCCAATGAATTCGAGAACAAATATGGTCTTGATCGCTGACGCAATAATTCCACAATTTCTTTCTTAGCAGTTGTATAACCTCCCATAGCTCCACCTAAAGCTTTACCCAGAGTCCCTGTAATGATATCAACTCTACCCATTACTCCTTTTGCCTCAAGAGTTCCTTTACCTGTCGCACCAATAAATCCTGCAGCATGACACTCATCCACCATAACCATTGCATCATATTTATCTGCTAGGTCACATATTTTATCCAACGGTGCTACCACACCATCCATAGAGAATACACCATCTGTAACAATTAACTTAAAACGAGCTCCCGCTTCATTTGCTTTAATTAATTGCTGCTCCAAATCCTCCATATTACTATTTTCATAACGATAACGAGCCGCTTTACACAAACGAACACCATCTATAATAGAAGCGTGATTTAAACTATCTGATATAATTGCATCATTTTCCCCCAACAAAGGCTCAAAAACACCTCCATTAGCATCAAAAGCTGCTGCATATAAAATCGTGTCTTCAGTTCCATAAAAATCAGCTATCTTTTTCTCTAATGTTTTATGAATATCTTGCGTTCCACATATAAAACGCACAGATGACATACCAAAACCATGTGTATCCATAGCGTCTTTGGCTGCTTGAATCACTTCTGGATGTGATGATAATCCCAAATAATTGTTTGCACAAAAATTCAAAACCTTCTCTCCCGTAGAAATTGTTATTTCAGCATCCTGAGCAGAAGTTATAATACGTTCCTTTTTAAAAATTCCGTTTTCTTCAATAGTTTGCAATTCATTCTGCAAATGCTCTTTAATTTTTCCGTACATTTTTATTTTTTTAATATGTTAAATTTTAACAAGTTATATAAAACTAAAGCTTTAACACCTGACTAATTTTTCTACAAATTTACTACATCGATATCGGTTCCTATATACACCAATGCTTTTTTTAACACTTTATAACCCATATTTTCAATAGCAATCTGATATTCTTCAACTTGTCGTTTATATTTAGGATTACTCAAACCTGTTTTATAATCCAGCAAATAAGCATCTCGATTTGGAGTAATAACAACTCTATCTGGTTTTAAAGTCTTTCCATCTTTTTGAATAATTGTTTCTTCATTCAAAACTCTATTATCCCCCTCAAAACACACACTAATTTCCGGATGATTTACAATTTCCTGAATTGTTTTTAAAACTATAGCCTTTTGATCAAAAGTAATCAATCCGCCCTCTATTGCTTTTACAATTGCCAAATCAACATCCGACTTATCTTTTACAAAAGCCAAGATTTCATGAATGACATTCCCATAAGATATGGCTTCTTGCTGATGCGTTCCCCACATCAAGGCTTCACGTTGGGCTATTTTAATACTCTTAGGGTTTAAAACCTCAGAAACGAGCGGTATCGTTTTTATCAAAGACAAATGCTCATGCGTAACAGACAGCTTAGCTGGGTTTCCAAATTCATATTCCAACTTTCCTTCATCATAAACCCCTTTATCCATTAAATATTTAATAAAAAAAGATGCCATATTATTAGGGAATTCACCATCTTTTTTAGGCTTTACTTCCTGAGAAATCACATACAATTGCTCTTCAGCACGCGTAAGAGCTACGTACAAAACATTGATATTATCCAGCAACTCTTCTTGCTTTTTAGAATTAAAAACCACAGCAGCATCCTCTCCAAAACCTGCCACCGCACTACTATTATCGATAAGAACTTTAGGCAATCCAAAATCTGCCTCCTCGGCATTTAACCACAACTTATCTTTTGGCTTACGACTATAGTCCTCTTCTGCAAATGGCATAATTACTACTGGAAACTCCAGTCCTTTTGATTTATGAATAGTCATAATTCGAACTGCATTATTCCCTTCAGGGGACGGAATACTAAATTTCTCGGCATTCTTATCCCAAAAAATTAAAAAATCCGAAATACCTGCTTGATTTCTAATATCTCGTTCTAAAACAATATCAAGAAAATACTGCACATAGGCATTATTATATACCGGTCGCACAAACTTTGAGATAATAGTCTCCACCGCTTCATAAAGTGATTTTTTTCGAATGTCTTCAAATGAAAGCAAAACATCAAATCTCTCTAACCATTTTTCGAAAGTATTTTCATTCCTCTCAGCCATTCCTTGCGCTATAAAATCATGAGCCGGAATTTCATTTTCTTCATTTATCGCCAAAAAATACAAGAAGTTAGCTTTCGCTTCTAAATCTGCATTGTTATTCAGATACTTCAACAAATGAATAATCAGCCGAACTTCAGTTGCATTTTGAATCATTAATGTCTCCGAAGATAAAAGTGGGATTTTTTGCTCCGTTAAATAATTAGCCACAGCAATACCCTGACCCCTTTTACGAGTTAGAATAACGATATCTTTATATTCAAATCCCTCACGTAGAACTTTCTGAATAGTGTTTAAAGTAGCCAAAACATGTAAATCTGTTTTTTCAAGAGCCTCTTCCTCATCAATCTGATCATTTTTATCAATTACAGAGAGAAAAGAAATATTCACATACCCACCTTTCTTAGAATTTGTTTTTTGATGACTATGATTTTCATACAAATCTTTATAATCAGCATTATCAAACTCAGATGACATTAATTTAAAAAATCCATTGTTAAAATCAATAACCTCACTATAACTACGGTAATTAGTATCTAGATGTGTTATCTTTTTATCTGGATTATTAAAAGGATTTAAATCTTTACTTAATTCTATAAACTGCTCAGCCTTTCCTCCTCTCCAACGATAAATAGATTGTTTAGGATCTCCCACAATCATCAAAGTACCTTTCTCTCCAAAATCATCTTGTCCAGAAAGCGCATTATCAATTAACGGAATTAAATTCTGCCATTGCATTTCGGAAGTATCCTGGAATTCATCAATAAAAAAATGACGATATCTTTCTCCCAAACGTTCATAAATAAATGGTGCCGGTTGATTTTGAATTTCACGGTGAATTATAGCATTAAACTCCGAAATTGACAAAACGTTTTGTTCATTTTGAATCTTCTCCAATTCATTACTCACCGTATTTAATAATGAAAGTGGTGTAATATTTTTTAGAAATGCTTTATAAAAATCTCTTTTCTCGAAATTCTTATAAATCTTATCCAGAATCTGAAGCAATTCCGGAATGATATTCTCAATTAAAGCCCTGTCTTTGGCCGTTTTATTAATTGCTATATCATCAAACTCATGAAATGTTTTATTTTTAGGATTGAATTTCCCATCTCGAATACTTTCAAGATGATTCGGAAAGGTTCCTCTTGAAAATGACTTTAAATCTATTCCAATTTTATCAATCAAGGAAATGGCATTCGCAGCAAGAACTGTATTTTCTTCTTCTAACTCCTTACATAAAACCTTAAGTTTGTTTTTTATCTCAACAAACTCCCCAATAGATTTATCATGAAAATGAGTTATTTCATTTCGATTATTTTCATTTAGAATTAACCTCCCCGTTTCAAGAATTTCGCGAGAAACATCCCAACTTTTATCATCGTCGGTTTTCTCCATCGTAAAATCAATTAACAACTTGGTTAAAGTCTCATCTTGACCCGCTTGCGCTATAATTGCATCTACCGCCTCAATTAGAAGATTTTCGGTATCTAAAGTTACCTCAAAAGTCATCGGCAAATTAAGATCATGCGCAAAAGCACGAATAACTTTATGGGTAAATTTATCTATAGTAGAAATATCAAAAGCCGCATAATTATGAATAATATGCTTAATGATACTTTTAGATTTTGTTTTTAATTCAATGATAGAAAGCCCTGTTTCACGAGCCAGATCTTCCATTAAATCCATCGCTTTCGCTGAAGGCTCTTCTTTGGCAAACTCAGATAAACTACCTACAATTCGGCTTTTCATCTCATGCACAGCCTTATTAGTAAAGGTAATCGCAAGAATATTACGATACGCATCGTTTTTAGGAGCCGAAAGAATAATTTTAAGATATTCCTTAACTAAAGTATATGTTTTTCCAGAACCTGCAGATGCGTCATATATAGAAAAGGAAGGTCTTTGCATTTTTTTTTAGTTTTCGAACTGTAAAAATAAAACATCCCGAGAACTATCGGTTGCAAAAAACTAAAATTCTATGAAGTAAAATTATTAGTGCTTATTAAATGCTTTTTTATTAAAAACAATTAAAATCCCAACACCTGTAGAAATTGCCATATCGGCAAAATTAAAAATTGCATTAAAAAACTTAAATGACTCTCCACCCCATATTGGCAACCAAGTTGGCAAATTCCCTTCCCAAATCGGAAAATACAACATATCAACTACTTTACCATGAAACCATGTTCCGTAATGTTCCGGAGCAAACAATGTTGCCAGATTATTATAACTATCATCGAAAATAACGCCGTAAAAAACAGAGTCTATAATATTTCCAGCCGCTCCAGCCATAATTAATGCAATCGCAATAATTAGATAACTAGAACTATTTTTTCTACTTGAATCATACAACCAATATCCAATACCAAAAACAGCGAAAATTCTAAAAACCGTCAAAATTAATTTGCCATATTCTCCTGGAATTTTTGTACCCCAAGCCATTCCCTCATTTTCAATAAAAAGAATTTTAAACCATTTAAAAACTTCTACTTCCTCACTTAAAACAAAATTGGTTTTAATGTAAATTTTTGAAACCTGATCAATAAGTAATATGATGAAAATAAGTAAATATGCTTTTCGTAATGACATTTTATAATTTTTTATTGGCGCAAAAGTAACAATTAAATCAAAAAAAACGCTCCATTGGGAGCGTTAATTATTTTGTAACAAAATAGCCTCATTATTTTTTATCATTATATCTAACCGGTTTTGACCCCTCCAAAAAGAAACTTGAAATAGAATTAAACAGCCCTTTCGTTTCCTTTTTCCCATCTCCGGTTTTAACCATACTATTCCGTGTGTTTTTTGCCCGGGCAACATTTAACTTAATCCTTATCTTCTCAAAATCCTTCATTCTATTATCAACATCCGATTTCACATCTTTAAATTTCAATACTTTAGCCATGGTATATTATCTTAAATTAATATTTGATTAAGGTTCTTGTTTTGCCTTACAATAATACATAAAAATTTTATATTTGTCAATAAAATTAACGAGATAATACACTTAAAAGCTACTTATTTTTGATTAAATTAGCGCTATCAATTATTTTTTAACAATTCCCCAAATCTGTACAAAATGAATGAAATCACTACTATCTTAAATGAGTTTCTAATTCAGACAAAATCAACATCTGCATTAATATCCGGCACAAAAGGTAAATTAATCTCCTCACTGCACTTAGATTATAGCGATAGCGTTGCAGCAATGAGCGATGCTATTTTATCTATGAGCGACAAATTCCTAACAGACCTAGACAAGGGCTTATTGAAGCAATTGTATTTAAAAACTACCGATGGAGTAGCCGTAATTAACAAAATAAACAATTCTCACAGTGTAATTGTCTTTTCTAATGACGGAAGCAACCTCGGATTGTTTTTGCGTAACATAGATGAACTATCCACACAACTAAGCAAAATCAATCTTTTAAAATAATTAATAATCAATAATCCCCAAAATTATGAGTAACGACTTTTTAAATGTTTTCCTAAACGACATGAAAACAAATGTGAATGGTTTTATAGCTGTGGCCGTAACCGAAATCGAAACAGGATTAAGCTACGGCAATATCAGTATTGATTCAACCTTTGATCCTGAGCTTGCATCTGCGTACAATCTTGAAGTAGTTAAAGCAAAATTAAGCGCTGTAAAGGCACTAAATTTAAAACAAGACATTGAGGACATCCTAATCACCCTTACCTCCCAAATTCACATCATTGACATTTCGCCTAACAACAAGTTTATGGTTTATCTAGTCGCAGACTCTACAAAAGCCAACTTAGGAATGACAAGAGCGGTTTTGAGAAAACACAAAGCAGATTTAGAAAAAAATCTAGCCTAATCTTACTGAGATTTCTTAATTAAAACTGCCTTTTTACTGGGGCAGTTTTAATTCTTATTAAACAAAAATCTTTCAACACTCCAAATCGACTACCTTTCTACCTCTTCCTAAGAAATTACTCTTTTGGTTTTTTAAGCAAAAAAAAACGCCCCTTTTCAGGAGCGCTTTATTTATTTAAAATTTTATCGTTGCAAGTTTTTAGCTTCGATACTCATCGTAGCATGAGGAACAATTTTTAATCTTTCTTTACCGATTAATTTCCCTGTTACTTTACAAACTCCATATGTTTTATTTTCTACACGGAACAATGCATTTTTAAGGTCGCGGATGAACTTTTCTTGTCTGATAGCCAACTGTGAGTTTGCTTCTTTGGACATAGTTTCGCTTCCTTCTTCAAATGCTTTAAATGTTGGCGATGTATCATCTGTACCATTATTTAAATCGTTCATGTAAGCACTTTTGATCAAATCTAAATCTGCTTGTGCTTTTTGTATTTTTCCCAAAATGATCTCTTTGAATTCCGCTAAATCTGCGTCAGAGTATCTTGTAATTTCATCTACCATATTATATTTATTTTGAAATTAATATCATTGTTTTAATATCATCAAACTCAATTTCTATGCCGCTTTCCAATTCGTCTAAGAAAACCAAGCTATCTGTTAATGTCTCAGACTTAATATAGTCTTCGTTTTTAAGAATAGCATTTTCTAATATACCACTTCTTTTTATTTGTACCCTTATTTTATCGGTAACTTCAAATCCAGAATCTTTACGGATATTTTGAATTCTATTCACCAATTCTCTTGCGATACCCTCATTTTTCAATTCTTCCGTGATTGTAATATCAAGCGCAACTGTTATTCCGTTTGAATTTGCAACCAACCAACCTTCGATATCTTGTGACGTTATTTCGACATCTTCTAATGATAAAGTTACATTATTTCCTGCAATAACAATATCTAGAGAACCTTCCTTATCTAACTGACTGATTTGTTGCGCAGTAAAAGATTGTATCTCCTTGGAAATCAATCCCATATCCTTACCAAATCGCGGTCCTAATGCCTTAAAATTAGGCTTAATTTGTTTCACCAAAACACCAGAAGCATCATCCAAAAGAACTATTTCTTTAACATTAACCTCTGCTTTTACAAGCTCAGAAACTGCCTCAATTTCACTACGTTGATTATCGTCAAGTACTGGAATCATTACCTTTTGCAAAGGTTGACGCACCTTAATCATCTCCTTTTTACGGAGTGATAAAACTAGTGATGAGATCGTCTGCGCCTTCTGCATTTTACTTTCTAACGTTTTATTAACAAAGTTTTCAACGTATTTTGGAAACTCCGCCAAATGTACACTGTCGTAATTTTCTGACCGTGTCGAAGTTGTTAAGTCTCTGTAAAGTTTGTCCATGAAAAACGGAGCTATCGGAGCACTTAATTTACTTACAGTTAACAAACAAGTGTAAAGTGTCTGATATGCAGCTATTTTATCTTGTGCATACTCCCCCTTCCAAAAACGACGACGACATAAACGAACGTACCAATTACTTAAATTCTCCTGTACAAAGTCTGATATTGCACGAGCAGCTCTAGTTGGCTCATAATCGGCATAAAAGCCATCAACATCTTTTATCAATGTATTCAATTCCGAAATAATCCATTGATCAATTTCTGGTCTTTCGTTTAGTGGAATTTCTGCTTCTGCAAACTTAAACCCATCAATGTTAGCATACAACGAAAAGAATGAATAGGTATTATATAATGTCCCAAAGAATTTACGGCGAACCTCTGCAATTCCTTCAATATCAAATTTCAAATTATCCCAAGGATTTGCATTCGAAATCATATACCAACGTGTTGCATCTGGACCAAATTCTGCTAATGTTTTAAATGGATCTGTTGCATTCCCCAAACGTTTAGACATTTTCTGTCCGTTTTTATCCAAAACCAATCCGTTTGAAACAACATTTTTATAAGCTACTTTATCAAAAACCAATGTTCCGATAGCATGTAAAGTATAAAACCATCCACGTGTTTGATCTACACCTTCGGCAATAAAATCGGCTGGAAAATCTTTATTCTCATCAATTTTATCTTTATTTTCAAAAGGATAATGCCATTGTGCATAAGGCATAGCACCAGAGTCAAACCAAACATCAATTAAATCTGCTTCACGCTCCATTGGCTTTCCAGATGGAGAAACCAAAGTAATTTTATCTACTATATTTTTATGTAAATCGATTAAATCATAATTGCTCTCGCTCATATTTCCGATTTCAAAACCTTTAAACGGGTTTTCTTTTTGAAAACCAGTTGTTATCGATTTTTCGATTTCATTGTACAATTCTTCTACCGAACCAATAAGAATTTCTTCTTGTTTATCTTCAGTTCTCCATATTGGCAATGGAATTCCCCAATAACGAGAACGTGATAAATTCCAATCATTGGCATTTTTCAACCAATTCCCAAAACGACCTTCTCCAGTTGCTTTTGGTTTCCAGTTAATCGTTTCGTTAAGATCGAACATTTCATCTCTAACATCGGTGATTTTTATAAACCACGAGTCAAGAGGATAGTATAATAAAGGCTCATCTGTTCTCCAGCTATGTGGATAACTGTGGACATATTTCTCTACTTTAAATGCTTTATTTTCTTCTTTAAGACGAATAGCAATTTCTACATCTACAGAGCGTTCCGGAGCTGTACCTTCGTCATAATATTCATTTTTTACATATTTACCGGCATATTCACCTACATGCGAAGTGAATTTCCCTTGTAAATCTACCAAAGGAACTGGGTTTCCATTCTCATCCAATACCAACATTGGCGGAACTTCCGGTTTAGCTTCTTTTGCTACTTTAGCATCATCTGCTCCAAATGTTGGTGCAGTATGCACAATTCCTGTTCCGTCTTCGGTAGTAACAAAATCTCCTGAGATTACTCTAAAAGCATTCTCAGGATTTTGATAAGGTAATACGAAAGGCAATAATTGCTCATAACGAATACCAACTAGACCCAACCCTTTTGCTTCGATAAGTACTTGATATGGAATTTTTTTATCTCCTTCTTTGAAATTTTCAAAATCGGCAATCTCATTACTTTCAAAGAAACCTTTACTAAACTGTTTTCCAACTAAACTCTTAGCCAGAACTACATTTATAGGCTCAAATGTATATTGATTGAATGTTTTTACTAAAACATAATCTATTTTTGGACCAACTGTTAATGCAGTATTACTTGGCAAAGTCCAAGGAGTTGTTGTCCAGGCTAGAATATGAATATCTCCAAATCCTTGAAGAAAACTTGGTAATGTCTCATTAGTTGCTTTAAACTGAGCCACAACAGTTGTATCGGTTACATCTCTATAACTTCCTGGCTGGTTTACCTCATGCGAAGACAATCCTGTTCCTGCTTTTGGAGAATACGGCTGAATTGTATAACCTTTATACATCAAACCTTTATCATAGATTTGTTTTAAAAGCCACCAAACCGACTCCATATATTTTGGTTTATAAGTTACATATGGATCTTCCATATCTACCCAATACCCCATTTTTTCGGTCAAATCATTCCATACATCAGTATAACGCATTACGGTTTTTTTACACGCTTCGTTATATTCTTCGATAGAAATCGATTTTCCAATATCTTCTTTGGTAATACCTAATTCTTTCTCGGTACCCAATTCTACAGGTAGTCCGTGAGTATCCCATCCAGCTTTACGCTTTACCTGAAATCCTTTTTGAGTTTTATATCTGCAAAAAATATCTTTAATCGCACGTGCCATCACGTGGTGAATCCCCGGTAATCCATTTGCAGAAGGCGGACCTTCAAAAAATACGAAAGGCACAGCACCTTCGCGAGTAGTTACACTCTTCTCAAATATATTTTCTTTCTTCCAAAAATCAAGTACTTCAGACGCTACAGTAGGTAAGTCAAGTCCTTTGTATTCAGTAAATTTTGTGCTCATTTTATCCTTTTCTTAAATCGAAGTGCGAAAGTAAGGAATTTTGATTTTTTTAGCCACCAATTCACTAATTAAATTTGTTAATACATTTATAATTCCATATTTATCAAAAATGGGAGTTACTATTAAACGAAAATATTTCCTCTAAAATTGCAAAATATAAAATGCAATTTTAGAGGAAATACTCTCAATCTCGATCGAATTTAAAAAATCAATCCAGTTATTCAAACACTAAATCTTACTTAGTAAATGACCCAAAATAGATTTCTTTGGTAAATATCCTATTACCGAAAACTGGATTAATTTCTATTTTATCCCTTTGTTCGTAATAAACTGTATCTCCGTAATAATCTTCTATTTCAAAATGAATTATATACGGAATTGCTCCATTATTCAAAGCTGGAATTTGTTTATAATCTTTAAAAGTCTTTCTCTCGAAAAAACTTTTGTTCCCATCTTCAAACTGTGTTTTTTCAACAGAAACTATATTAAATTTCTCTTTATCAATAAAAACATGATATTCTAATTTTGGAATTGTTCTATTACTTGAATTTAATGTTTTCTCGAAATAAGTTAAATGATAACACAACTTCCCTCCATTCATTTCTTCTCCTATCAATTCATATTTATTCCATAAATCGATTCTAAATCCCGAAAGTAAATTAATAGGATCCAAATTTGCCGAGAGATTTGAATAATCTGTTGCAGATAATTTTTTCCATTTTGCCGTTACACCACTTTCTCTGTCATCATGACTCCAGGATTCCGGACCATTTACGACTTCATAATAATTCTCGGACATTTTCTTTTTAAGAAGATAATTTGTTTGTGTTGCCCATCTTTCTTCTGTTTGAGCCACATTGCTTTCTTCCAACATCAACTTAGAGAACAAGTGCATCTTTTCTATTTTCTTCAAAGCTTCGACTCCTCCTAAATTATTAACTATTTTGGCTAATAAATCCGGATTACTTTGATACGCAATAGAATCAAGCATGTTGTCTCTTTGGATTCTATTCTTTTCCAAAGATTCTGTTCTGGTAATTTTTTCCTGCTCCCAATCGGCATCCTGACGATCAATTTTTTCAAAAAAAGCAAGCCTTAATTCTTCTTTTTCTTCAGCAATTTTCAAACCTAACTTTTTAAGTTCTGCAAAACGAGTGGTATGACTTCTTATTTTTTTATCTGCAAAATAAGCTTTATTCACTCTTTCTACAATTGCTGATCCTCTCGAATCTTGTTTATCATTTTCAATCAACAAATTAGCATATTGCAAAGCTTTTTCTTTATTCTCCAGCAAAAAATAAGTTTCGGCTAAATTATTCGTAACAATGAAACGAATATCTTCATTTGCCGAAGAAGCTGGATATTTAACCAACAAACTTTCTAAATACTGCAAATGCGACGATAGTAATTTCTCGTCTAAACCTTTTTCGAGAGTTATTTTCTCCATCTGAGCAGTAATTTCTGTCTCAAAAGCAAGCATTTGTTTGTATTCCGAATGTGCTTTTGAAGTCACAAATTCAAACTTTTCTTTAGATATACCACTTGTATATCCAAATTTATAATTTAAAAAATCCTGAATCCTTATCGCTGCCTTATAGATAACATTATCAAACCCAAGTCCCACATTACTGTAATCTGAGTTCTTAACTGCTATTCTTACTTTTTTATCATGATCTGAGGCCACAATTTTCAAAGCAACCATGCTATTTCCTGTACTTATTGAATAGTAATCTGAACCTCCAAAATCCTTAGTTAATAAAATTTTATCCCCATACTTAACATCTAGCCTCACATTCGTCAAATAATTAGAACGTGCATTATAAGTCCAATGATTTTCTTTCTTATTATATACACTATCTATTTGTGTATCGGTATATCTGGGCATCGCAAAAGTTAAGTAAAATTTAAGCTTCCCATTTACCGGATCTTTTATAAATCCATCAATATTAAAAAAATCCTTCTTTAAATTAACTTCATCTTCCTGAAGCGATTTATCCATTTGGTAAAAAGCCGTTTGCGTTAGTACATTATCAAGAGCAGGAAATTCTGAATATCTGATTACCGGAATTTTAAATTTCTTCGTTTTTGAGCTTATTTTTTCTTGTGCCTGAATTGAACCAATTACAAGCAAAGTAACCAAGAGTAATATTTTTTTCATAGGCAAAAAAAAGGCCATCAGAAGTAAATCCTGATGGCCGTAAGATTTTTTATTTCTTATTAAAAATTTGAATAGATTTATCAGACACGTAAAAAATATTTTGTGTCGCAGGGTCAATTTCGTATTGAGGTTGATTATTATTAAAAGTAATTTTATCAAGCTCTATTCCATCAACTTTTCTGATTTTTACAAGCATTTTTTCTCCTGAATCTGCTTTTGCAAAAATATAAGAGAAATCTCTATTTTGTTTCATTGCTTTAAAACGAGAACCAAATTTAGCAGTTACCAATCCTAAAGCTGCTGCTCCTGCTGCATAACCTTCTGCTTGTGCCATATTAGCTTTATTCTCTTTTCTCAACACAACTGATGATTCAAGATTTCCTTGTTGATCACGGAATTCCATTGTTATTTCTCCTCCTTTTACCACACTTCCTACTGCAGCAGCACCAAGAGCAAAACTACCTACCATCGAAGCTCCTTTAATAAAACGTCTTCCTGTTTCTCCTGGTTGGCTATAAGTTAAATGGTATTTTACAGTTCCATCCATATTAACCCCCATTACCTCAACTGGTCCAGAAAGAACTACTCCCCAAGGAAACAATTCGATACTGTTTAATTCTTTTTCTTTTTTGATATTTACTTTAGCAAAAGGCTCAGGCTTGTCGCTTATACTTGGATCAAACTTGAATAATTTTTCATCATTGTAAACCAAATATGAATTTGTCCCTTCATCATAAGTTGGTAATACTGGACGATCTTTGTTAAATTTAATATTACGTTTCCAAAGTTTAGCACCCGTTTTATAGTCAACCATGTTACCATAAGTCCCTGTAAGGTACATTACTTTTTCACCAACTTTCCCTAAATAATAAATCGGATCTTCTTTATCATCTGAAATTTCAATAAACTTTTTCCAAAGTTTTTCTCCATCTTTATTGATTAACATCATTTCATTCTCTGCAACATACAAGAAGTCTTGCTCTATCGGAATAACTCTTTTCAATCCATCTCCACGAGCATCTTTTTTCCAGATTTTCTCTCCAGTTTTTAAATCATAAAAATTAAAACCACTATAATGTGCAATTAATAATTTTGTACCCCAGTCTTCTAAATAAACAACACGTTTTGTTTTAATAGATTCTTTCCAGATACTTTTTCCATTATCCGTACTTAAAACATTCAAGTATTGTTTAGTCGAAAAAATTCCTTTACTATTAACTACAACTATATTTTTATCATTTTGAGTTAAAAAGAATTTTGAGTAATCTTCTTCTGCTTTCCAATTTAGTTTCCCTGAATTTCTATCAAAAGAATATAACTTTCCGTATAATAAATAATAAATTACTGAACCGTTTATTTTAGCAATATTTGTATTTGCAGACTCTTTTAATGAGAAACTAAATAGCGATTTTGCTTTATCAACAGTAGTATTCCATTTCAACTCACCTGTTTTCATATCCAACAAGGCAATAGCCATATCTCCATCTTTTTTCAAAGTAAGCAGATACTCATCTGTTTCTGGAATAAAATCCGATTGAGTTACCCAAAAAGACTCTTTAGAAGAGTTGTATACAATCTTACCAGTGTCGGTATTAATAATTATATATTTACTATTAATATAAGCCTCAACATAAGGGCTTCCACCTACGCTTGTTAAAGCACTTTTATCCTTAAAAACTTTACCGAAATCAGGATCGCTTAAAATATCTCCTGCTGAAGTAGCTCCAAAATCATCTTTGGTCAAAGTCCAAACTATTTGTTTAGTTTCCGGATCTAACCCCTTTACAGTACCGCCTTCTTTAAAAACAACAATCCCTGTAATTTCATTTTGAACCATGTCTTGCACATTGTTCTCTGTTTTAATTATTTCATCATATTTCCTTTGGGAAAAGACTGAAACGCTTACTAATAAAAGTAAAATAATCGAAAAAGTAATTTTCTTCATAGACCCTTTTTTTAAAGTTTTATAGTTAAGTATGAATAATATGCTAGAAATTAAATATAAAAGATTGAAATTTTCAAAATTTTATAAAAAATTACCGCACGCAAATATATAAAAATAGGAGTCCGTTTTTAAGAAAATATTTCTTTCAAAACCTCTAGTGATTTAGGCCTTTTAAAGCCATCAAGATGAAAACTATAATAGTCGATTAAGATCTTTAAAAGTAGTTGCCTCTCAATAACATGAAAGACTTTTTGATCATTATCGAATTTTAAATCAATAAGCTTCTTAAACAAATTGGTTTCGTGCTCTGTTAACGCACTTAATCCATGAAAAAGCGTAAAGACTCCTTCGTTCATCTCAAAAAATGGCAAATCAACATCTGAAACATCAGGATAAAAACCTAAATATTTAGTAGTTTCCAACATTAATATCAAATGAAAATTGGTGATTTCATCATGCTGATCCAACCAAAACAATGCTGTTTCTAAGAAAATAAAAAGAGATTCGTTCTTCTCTTCTTCCTGGATAGAATAATGTAAAATCTCGGACAAGAACATTACAATCGTACTTTTTACAATGTCGGTATGAATAGTCTGGAAAGGAATCCCAATTTTTATTTCTTTAAAATTTTCTAACGTCCCTTTGTTCTTATGAACCGCTTCAATTTCAAGAATAGTCAAAGGCTGAAAATAAGCAATTTTTTGACTGGATTTTCGAGTAGAAAAAGCATCTCGTACAAAATAAGTCTTTAAACCATGAGAAAGTGTAAAACATTTAGCTATCAAGCTTTTCTCCTGAAATTTTATAGCCGAAATGACAATTGCTTTGGTTTTTACTTGCAAAATAAACTTCTTAGATTTTTTTAGACTTACTTAAAATATGTTGGACTTACTTAGATTTTTAGAACTAAAAGCTCTGCACAGATTACCGAGACTGAAACTAAAAACTGATATTGAAAACTATCGTATAATCATTACTTTCTTAACTTTGGTTTCTCCTCCGTCCTGAGCAGAAACTACAATCATATACACACCTGAGGCTACTTTGTATTTTCCAAAAGCGGTCGTATCCCATTCAATTGTTCCTCCCTCAGATGTTGTTTCGTAAACCAAATTACCTTCAATATCTGTAATTTTAATATTGGCTTTATCGAGTAATCCTGCAATTTTTACCGTTCCCGAAAATTCTGGGCGTACAGGATTAGGATATACATATACGTTGTTTAAATTCTCATTGGCTTCGGTAGCGATTCCTTTAAACGAAACCATCCCTTTGTTTGTCGCGATGTAAACTTCTCCTGTAACGCTATTTATACCAATATCATTAACCTGATTACTTGGTAATGGCGAATTATTTATAGTAAAATGATATTTGGTTTCCTGACCATTTGGCGAAACAAAAAATACTCCAGAATCTGAGGTTCCAATCCATTTATTGTTTACACCATCTACAACAATTGCCGAGATAAATTGCTCATACAGTAATTCTTGAGCCAAACCATCATCCATTATGATTATAGGATTTGTTTTTAGTTGATTTTCTGTTTGAAAATTATTTACATTACTCAAAACACGAAGCCCTCTTGTTGTACCTATCCAAAGCTGATTTTTAGCATCTACAGCAACCGCTCTTACATCTACAATTGGTAAATTCCCATTATCTAGACCTACAGTAATCTTTTTGAATGTATTTGAACCTTCGTTAAAACCAATTACACCATCTCTATATGAACCAATCCATTTTGTGTTATTCTTATCTATAGCTACATTACTAAAACTGGCGTCCTCAGGTTTAATAAGAACCGTACTAATAGGAAATATTTGCCACTGTCCGTTAGTTCTCAAAACCTTTAATCCATTTTTGATTAAACTGTTGGTTACCCATAAATTTCCTGATTTATCAAAAGCAGTTCCATTTATCCTAACATCAATATAGTTGGGACCCGCAAAAGTAAGGGTCTCTAAGCCGCTATTCGATTGATTGTATAAAATTGAAGGAGTATCATTTTCTATCTTTAGCAATCCTGAGAAAAATGAACTTGCATATACTTGATTTTCATTACTAGGATTAACAATAATTCTTGTTATAGACTTTGCTTGAAGTACTTTTTCATATGGGATATTCAACCATCCGGCGGCATTAAATTTGCTAATTCCATAGCTATCCAAAGGATAAGGGTTATAACTAACATTATAATCTCCATAAACCGCCCAAAGCGAATTTGGTGTAACATTTATAGCAAAAATATTATTCCGAACTGGACCTGCAGGCATCGTGTTTTCAAATATTGAAGCTCCACCTAAAAGTGCAGATGAAAAGAGACCATTCCCATCTGTACCGATATATATATTATTTCCCACTGTAGTTGCACAAGTAAAACTCACTGGTATGGTCGAAACATCGCTATTTTTTATTTGACGATTCAAAACCATTTGATTATTATAAACATAAACCGTACTTGGGGTTGTTACAAACAAATTATGATTTTTGGCACGCATATCCGTAGAAGTTTGTGACAATTGTAAAAAACCAACAAATGCATTCGAGTTGTAACGATGAATATATCCACCTGAATTTATTGCAATAAGCTCCGTATCTAATGTTTCAACACTAGACCAATCGCCAGCCGCAACAACAATCCACTGATTGTAATCAATTAAATTAGAGCTTGTACTATTAGCTCTTCTTATTCCGCTATTAGTAGCTGCATAGATAAATCCGTCGAAAATTGTAGTTTGTCTTACACTAATCTGAGTTCCATTATCTCCAATGAAGTAAGTATCTCCAAATTGCAATGTCTTTAGATTAAACTGAACAATTCCAAAATCGCATGAAACATAAACTACTCCATTATATTCCATGAAATGATTTATTTTTTTTAGATTGGCAGGAAGTTGTTTATTAATGATATCGACTACTTTTACGATACTTCCATCAACTTCATTAATAACTATCATCAATCCATTCTCATATCCAATAAGTGTTTTACGAAACGATTCACTATGATATAAAGACGAAATAGTTTGCCCCGAAAGACCATCAACAGTATTTGTTGTCTTGATTATATTTGTCGTTATATTTTTAGAAAACAATGCATTTTCTGTAGCTGCATAAATTACTGCAGGAGAATCTGAAATATCTTTAATCTGGTTATAAGAGAAATAACCTTGCCACAGCAATTTGTTTTGTGCAAAACCTAATTGCATCAACAATAAGAACAAGATGTAAAAAAACTTTTTTTCCATTATTTATACCTAAAATTGGTTTCACAAATATAATACAAACGAAAGTATTTGAATTTTGTTCTGCTATAAATAAAAAAATGCCTCCGATTCGAAAATCCGAATGGAGGCATTTAATTTTATTTTTAAGGACTACACTACTCCCTGAGCAAGCATAGCATCTGCTACTTTTACAAATCCAGCAATATTAGCTCCTTTTACATAATTTACGTAGCCATCTGCACCAACACCGTATTTCTTACATTGGTTATGGATTCCTATCATTATATCTTTTAATCTAACATCCACTTCTTCACTTGTCCAGTTTAAACGAATTGAATTTTGAGTCATTTCTAATCCAGAAGCCGCAACTCCACCAGCGTTTGCTGCTTTTCCTGGAGCAAAAAGAACTTTCTTACCTACAAATTGTTTTATTGCATCAAGTGTACATGGCATATTTGCTGCTTCAGTAACACATATAACGCCATTTGCAATTAATTTCTTAGCATCTTCTTCGTTCAATTCATTTTGTGTTGCACATGGAATAGCAATATCTACTTTTACTTCCCATGGGCTTTTTCCTTTATGGAATTGAGCATTTGGATATTTCTTAACATAAAGCTCAGCTTTATTGTTTCCACTTGCTCTCATTTCGACCATGTGCTCGATTTTCTCTCCAGAAATTCCTTCTTCGTCATAGATATACCCATCAGGTCCAGAAATTGTTACCAACTTCCCTCCCAATTCATTTATCTTCAAAGCTACACCCCAGGCAACGTTACCAAATCCTGAAATCGCAACTCTTTTTCCTTTAATTTCATGTCCGATAGTACGTAACATTTGGTCTGTGAAATACACAACACCATATCCTGTAGCTTCTGGTCTAATTAATGAACCGCCATAAGCAATTCCTTTTCCAGTTAAAACTCCAGTAAACTCATTTTTAATTCTTTTGTATTGACCAAATAAATAACCAATCTCTCTGGCTCCAACACCAATATCTCCAGCAGGAACATCTAAGTCTGGTCCAATATGACGACATAACTCAGTCATGAATGATTGACAGAAACGCATGATTTCGCCATCAGATTTTCCTTCAGGATCAAAATCAGAACCTCCTTTTCCACCACCCATAGGAAGTGTTGTCAAACTGTTTTTAAATACTTGCTCAAAAGCCAAAAACTTTAAAACAGATAAATTTACCGTATGATGAAATCTAATTCCTCCTTTATATGGTCCGATAGCCGAATTCATCTGAATTCTAAAACCTCTGTTAACAATAATTTCTCCTTTATCATCTACCCACGGCACTCTAAATATTATAGAACGTTCTGGCTCTGCGATTCTAAGAAGCAAGTTCTTACCATCATATTTTTTTTGTTCAGCAATAAATGGAATTACCGTTTCGGCAAATTCTCTAACTGCTTGAATAAACTCAGGTTCATTTGGATTTTTTGACTCTACAAGAGCCATAAATTCATTTATTTTTTGTTTCATTTTATAAAAAAATTATCAAATAAATTAATTCTATTATTTACTCAACCAAACAACAGAAAACTCACATAAAAGCGGCTTTTTGTTATTTTCTACAAATATACGTCTTATAAAGAAATTGGGGTTGATATTTTATAAATTATGGATAGAATTATATTATTAATACTAAATTTTTAAAATACATATTTTTGATGCAATGTTTTACACGAAAACGTTATAGTATTAGAGTTAAAACAACACACTTCCTTACTAATATTATTTTTATGATTTTTTTATGATTTGAATGATGTTTTTATATCTTTGTCGCGATTAGAAAATTAAACCTAATGTTCAAAAAGACAGCCCTCTCATTATTAATTTCGTTTACTTTTTTACATAATACCGTAGCACAATCTAAACTAGCACATGAAATTGGTATTATTTCTGGACCTGTATCTTTCAAATCTGATTACGGTCAAAGAAACAACTATACTACAAATGTTGGAAATACAGGATTTGGAATTGGGCTTGTACATTTTTTAAACTTTTCGTACAATGCTAAACATGAAACTTATTTCAATGAACATTTTAAAGTTCGCTCTGAAATCTCCTACAGTCATACTAATCTACATCATTTTGGAGAAACAGTTAATGGCAACCCTAATAAAATAGGTGTTATACAACTTAAAGCCATGAGTGGAAGCACATCTTTGGCAAATATTGGCACACAATTAGAGTATTCTCCATTTATGAAAATTCATGATTTCGAAAATACAATTGGTGCATTCAGCCCTTATATAAGTGCAGGAATACAAGTTAGTTATTACAACGCCAAAGCAAGTTCAAAACTAGGACCTTTAGGAAATCCAGCAACCACCTTTTATAAATACCTAACTCCATCAGATGGTCATGCACATGGTTTTTCAAACCAAAGCGGAACCGTTTTATCATTTACTACCGGAATTGGGGTGCATTATAAATTAGCTCCTTTACATGACCTATTATTCGAAGCCAGATTCCAATATTACAACTCGGATTGGGTGGATGGATTAAACCCAAACAAAGAAATTTACAAAGAAAATAAATCCAACGATGCGCAAGTTTGGTTTACCTTTGGATACGCATATTACTTAGATTTTTAAATATATACAAAAAAACCAACACTTAAATGTTGGTTTTTTTGTATATATCTTAATTAATCTTATTCTAATGCTTGTTTTAAATCGGCAATTAAATCTTCCGCGTCTTCTATACCTACACTTAATCGAACCAAATCATCGGTAATTCCAACTTCCGCTCTCTTATCTGCAGGAATCGAAGCATGAGTCATTAAAGCAGGATGATTTGCCAAAGACTCTACTCCACCCAAAGACTCTGCCAGAGTAAATACTTTTAACTTTTCTAAGAAAACAATCGAGTCTTCTTTCTTACCAGAAGTAAAAGTAAAAGAAACCATTCCGCCAAAAGCTTTCATTTGCTTTTTGGCAATTTCATGAAAAGGGTGATCTGGCAAACCTGGATAATAAACCGTTTTAATTTTAGGATGGTTATTTAAAAACTCCACCACTTTCTCTCCATTTTCACAATGTCTTTGCACTCTTAAATGAAGTGTTTTAATTCCTCTTAACACCAAGAAACTATCCATTGGACCTAAAGTTGCACCTGTAGCAAATTGTTGAAAATGCAATTGCTCTCCTAAAGCCTCGTCTTTTACAATTAAAGCTCCTGCAATAACATCCGAATGTCCTCCTAAATATTTGGTTGCAGAGTGCATTACAATGTCCGCTCCTAAATCTAATGGTTTTTGCAAATATGGTGTTGCAAATGTATTATCAACTGCAAATAATATTTTATTCTCCTTCGTAATTTTGGCAATTTCCTGAATGTCTGCCAATTTCATCAACGGGTTTGTAGGTGTTTCTACCCAAACCAATTTTGTATTTTCGTTTATCAAAGATTTAAATTTTGCGATATCATTCATATCTACAAAATGGAATTTTATTCCAGAATCTTTATATATACGAGTAAACATACGATATGTCCCTCCATATAAATCATCCATTGCTATGATTTCATCTCCAGCTTTAAACGAACGCAAAACACAATCAGTCGCTGCTAATCCTGATGAAAAAGCCAATCCGCGTGTTCCGTTTTCGATACTTGCCAAAGCATTTTCCAGAGCAGTTCTCGTTGGATTTGACGCTCTGCTATATTCATAATCTCCTAGAGGCTGTCCTGGGCTTGTCTGGATAAATGTTGATGTTTGATACACTGGAGGCATAACAGCTCCTGTACTTGGATCATGATGTTGTCCACCATGTATAACTTTCGTATTGAATTTCATATCTTTATATTTTTAAAGCACTAAAATGCGCTACAAATTTACCCTTTAATTTATTTTAATCAAGTTACAAGTTAATACCTTTGTATTTAATTAACACTTTTTAAGATGAAACATTATACTTTTTTACTCGTAACATTTTTGTTTCTAACAAGTTGCTCCAAAGAACTTTCATTTAAAGAAGAAACATTCGAAAAGAAATCAACTCTACCTTGCAAAAGCAATTGCCCAAAAATTAGCTTAAAAATTCCTATTGCCCAAAACATCCCAATTATTTCAGACAGTATCAATAAAAAAGTATTTTCTGTTTTAAAAGAAATTATTTATTTTGGAGACAAACCATTCCAATCTACCGACTATAATGATTTGACTGCTTCTTTTATTAACTCTTACGAAGAAATGCACACAAAATTCCCTGATGATAAGTTTGGCTGGGAGGCCAAAGTTGAAGGCAATCTAGAATACCAATCTGATAGTATTTTAAATATAAAGATTAACCATTATACATTTACTGGTGGTGCTCATGGATACCAAGGATATCGTTCTTTGTTGTTTAACCCCAAAACAGGTAAATCAATTACAACGAATCAATTATTCAAAAGCGAAAAAGATTTCAAGGCTTTCGCCGAAAAACAATTCCGAACTAAATATAAAATCCCTACCAATGGAAGTATAAATGCAACTGGATTAATGTTCGAAAATGAAAAATTTAATCTGCCCTTAAATATTTTTTATACCAAAGATGGACTTCTACTTTATTACAATTCGTATGAAGCTGCTTCGTATGCAGATGGGCCTAAAGAATTATTGTTGCCATATACTCAAATAAATGATTATTTAGTTTTCAAATAATTCTTATTTAAATTTAAAAATGTAGAACTTTATAAGTTAGACGCACTACGGTGCGTCTCTACGGAAAACCTTTGCGAGACAAACTTACTGGTTCTCATCTACAAAAAATTAGACACACTGCATTACGTCTCTACAGAAACCTTTGAACCTTTGTCTCTTTGAACCTAAGCACCTTTCTCACTAAATATCATATTTCATCTTTCTTAAAATTCGTAAAGCTTCTTTAAAAGATAAATATACTTGTGTAAAAGGCTTTAAAAGCAATTTTGCATCAATTAATTTTTGTTTTGCATCTTCAAAACCATTAAGATAACAAATCATAAAAGTAGATGGTAAATTTTCTAAATCTACCACTTCACGATCCGACAAAGTCTGTCCTTTTTGTAATTTAACTAGTAATGCTACGTTAGAATTATATATATGATGCAGCATTTTTCGATTAAATTCCGGCGGCTGAAAGAGTATTTCACGATCGATTTTATAGTAGCCATTATCAAAAAAATGCATTGTTTGCTGCTCAAGCGGATAATAACTAGTTTTATCATTTAATCCTAAAGGAACATATTCGAGAATAGTAAAACTATCTTCGTCGTAAGTAATCGTTACCACATCCTGAGCCGAATAAAATAGCTTAATTTGTTCATTTATCAACTCAATATCAACTCGGGACAAAAATGTTTTATCTCGAGATTGCTTAGGAACTCCAGCCCAGCAAATCACAAATAATTCTTTGAAGACTTTATATTTTGGCGACATATCTTTATGCCGAAAATTCATAAAATCAATTACACCATCCAAAGTATATTCAATACTATTACGTGAATTATTTTCTATTCCGATTACAGTTTCGGTATTCTGGTAATTTTTCTCAATTTCCCCTTCAACCGGAACCGAATTACTACCTCGCCTTATAAAAACACTATTGGCAACAATGGTATGAATCCCTTTTTTAAAATAAGATGTTTTACTTTTAGGCTTAATCGTAACCAATCCTATCACCTTATCTTTTGGGAGATTAGGAAAAGGAACATTTTCATATTGAATTCTAGGTGGATTTTCAAGAAAAGCATTGACCAGATTCTGAATTCGGCTGTCATCAAAAAAATCATCACCTACAATCTCATTATCATGATCCTCAACACCCACTACGATATAGGAATTATTCGTGGGATTCGAATTTGACAATGCACAAATATGTTTTAAAAACTTTGCTTTACCTTCACGAGAATGCAAATTCAACTGCCTCTTTTTATCATAAAAACTACTCTCATCATTATGTGCGAGTAGATTTTTTATTAAAAGGCGCTTATTGATCATTTATTTAGACTTCTTAGATAGTTAGATTTTTAGACTTCTTAGATAATTGGATTGTCTGATTATTGGATTGCTCGTCAAATAGATTTTTAGACTGTTGTAATATTTATTAATCTAAAAAACTATTAGTCTAACGATCTAAGTAAGTCTAATTATCTAATTAATCTCTTTTAACAATTGTTGATGACGCCTGTGCGGTACTCATAACTACTAGATCAGCAATATTTACATGATATGGTCTTGAAACCACAAAGTGAATAATATCCGCAATATCTTCTGCTTGTAACGGATCAAAACCCTTATAAACATTCGAAGCTCTATCGGCATCGCCTTTAAAACGTACTTGACTAAATTCGGTTTCAACCATTCCTGGATGGATTGCTCCTACTCTAATCCCAAAAGGATTCAAATCAATTCGCATTCCCTGACTAATCGCATCAACAGCGTGTTTTGTACCACAATATACATTTCCGTTAGGATAAACTTCTTTCGCAGCAGTTGAACCAATATTAATAATATGCCCTGATTTTCTTGCTGTCATTTGCGGAATAATCGCTTTAGAAACATACAAAAGTCCCTTTACATTTATATCAATCATAGCATCCCAATCGTCCAAATTGCCAGTTTGAATTGGATCCAATCCATGTGCATTTCCTGCATTATTAATAAGAACATCAATAACAGAAAAAAATTCTGGCAAAGAATTTATACGTTCCAAAACGGCTTCTTTATCACGAACATCAAATGCCAAAGTATGCACTTCAGTATATTCCGAAAGTTCTTTTTCCAGTTCCGTTAATCGATCTTGCCTTCTTCCGCAAAGAATAACTTTATAATTATTTCTGGCCAATATCTGCGCCGTGGCTTTACCAATACCACTTGTCGCCCCAGTTATCAAAGCTGTTTTTTTCATTCTGATATTTTATTTTTTTAACCACAGATTAAAATCATTAGAGTTCTTAATCTGTGGCACATATTTTTTTAATGGATTTAGCTGAATACTAAAAACTAAGACACATCGTCACCCATACTTTCTGACCAGATTGCAAACCAATCTTCTTTTTCCAATTCTAATTCTACCGCTTTCATTAACGACTGAATCCTTGCAACGTTTACCGTTCCTGCTATCGGAATAATGTTTGCAGGATGTCTTAAAATCCAGCTTAACAAAATGGTATCAGAACCTAAACTATATTTTGAAACTAATGCTGCCAATAGTTTTTTCAATCTTCGTGTTTGTTTGTTGTCTTCTCTAAAAATTGTCCCTAATGGATTCCACGACATCGGACGAATTCCGTGTGTTTGCATATAATCAAAACTACCATCGATCATAGGTTCATAATTCGTAGCCGAAAATTGTACCTGATTATAACTAACATCTATTTTTTGGCGAATTAATTCTGTCTGCGAAGATGTGAAATTCGACAAACCAAAATCAACAATTTTGCCTTCATTTCTAAGTTTTTCAACTGCTTCGGCAATTTCATCAGCTTGCATCAAAGGGCTTGGTCGGTGCAATAAAAAAACATCTAAATAATCTGTCTTCAAGTTCTTTAACGAATTCTCTACAGACCAGATGATATGTGATTTTGAATAATCGTAATGCTTAATTTTATTATTTCTATTTTCAGCGATCATCTGAATTCCGCATTTAGAGATCAGTTGTAATTTTTCCCTCGAAACTTTACTTGCTGCGAATGCTTTCCCAAAATCGGCTTCGGTAGTGTATGAGCCGTAAATATCGGCATGATCAAAAGTTGTTATTTTATTCTCTAAACATACTTGGATTAGGTTTTCCATTTCTTTTGGAGTTAGATTTTTATCCCAAACTCCCCAATTCATAGTGCCCACAATTATAGGCGATAATAGCGTTTTGCTCATGGTAATATAACATTATTTGTAGTAATAAATCTCGCTTTCTAAAGCATAATCATCAAAGTTCTTAAAAATATAAAAATAGAATCACAATTCGTCCTTAAAATTAGAGCTTTGGTCGAAGTTTTAACCATTCTTTAACATCTTACTTCTCAAAAAATATTCAATTTGCACTCTCAAAAGTAAGGCATTAAATTCAAGGTTTTAAAAATATTTATATGGAAGAAAATACAACGACTTTAGACATTAGAGCGATCAATGAAAAAATCGAAAGAGAAAGTGCTTTTATAGACCTTCTCACAATGGAAATGAACAAAGTTATTGTGGGCCAGAAACATATGGTCGAGCGTTTATTAATCGGACTCCTCGGTCAAGGCCATATTTTACTTGAAGGTGTTCCTGGATTAGCCAAAACATTAGCGATAAACACGCTGTCTCAAGCAGTGCAAGGTTCGTTCAGCCGTATCCAATTTACACCCGACTTATTACCTGCCGATGTTGTTGGTACGATGATTTACAACATCAAGGCAAATGAATTTTCTATCAAAAAAGGACCAATTTTTGCTAATTTCGTCCTTGCCGATGAGATTAACCGTGCTCCTGCCAAAGTACAATCGGCACTTTTGGAGGCGATGCAAGAAAAACAAGTTACTATTGGGGATACTACTTTCAAACTAGACCGTCCGTTTTTAGTACTTGCAACGCAAAACCCTGTTGAGCAAGAAGGAACATACCAACTTCCAGAAGCTCAAGTTGACCGTTTTATGCTTAAAACCGTAATTGACTATCCAAAAATGGATGAAGAACGCCTTGTTATTCGCCAGAATTTAAAAGGAAGTTACGAGAAAGTAAATCCTGTTGTTTCGGTAGAGCAAATTTTACGTGCGCAAGAAGCTGTTCGTGAAGTTTACATGGATGAGAAAATAGAGAAATACATTCTTGATATTATCTTCGCAACTCGTTATCCTGAAAAATATAAATTAGCTGATTTAAAACCACTTATCAGTTTTGGAGCATCTCCACGTGGAAGTATCAACTTAGCCAATGCGGCAAAATGTTACGCTTTTATAAAACGTCGTGGATATGTAATCCCAGAAGATGTACGTGCAGTTGTTCATGATGTATTACGCCACAGAGTAGGTATTACTTATGAAGCAGAGGCTGAGAACATCACTTCTGTAGACATCATCAATAAAATTGTAAACGAGATTGAAGTACCTTAAAAATTTGTTTAATGTCTAATGTTTCAAATTGTTCCATACCGAACTTGAAACATTAAACTCTTAAACTTTAAACAAATTAAAAATGGATACAAAAGAGCTATTAAAAAAAGTACGTAAAATAGAAATCAAAACCAAAAGATTAAGTAATCATATCTTTTCGGGAGAATATCACTCTTCATTTAAAGGTCGCGGTATGACTTTTAGCGAAGTGCGTCAGTACCAATATGGCGATGATATACGTGCTATCGATTGGAATGTAACCGCTCGCTACAATGAAGCCCACGTAAAAGTTTTTGAAGAAGAACGCGAACTTACCATGATGCTTATGGTAGATATTTCGGGTTCTGAAAGTTTTGGTTCCAAGAATCAGTTCAAAAAAGATATCGTAACCGAAATTGCTGCTACAATGGCTTTTTCGGCAACGCAAAACAATGACAAAATAGGTTTGATGTTGTTCTCGGATATAGTCGAATTGTATATTCCACCTAAAAAAGGAAGATCACACGTATTACGTATTATCCGTGAATTAATCGAGTTTGAACCTAAAAGTCATAAAACCGATATTGCTCAGGCATTAAAGTTCCTATCGGGTACACAAAAAAAGAAAGCTATCGTTTTTATAATCTCAGATTTCATGTCGGAAGATTATGAACATACATTAAAAATTGCATCCAAAAAACACGATATTACAGGTATTCGAGTATATGATATTCGAGAAGAAAAAATACCAAATCTCGGAATGGTTTCAATGCTTGATGCCGAAACGGGAAAAACACAATTAATCAATACAGGTTCCAAAACAATACGTACTAATTACGAAAAACATTACCGTAGTAAAGTAGCTTATTTTAAAGAAACTTTTAGCAAATCCGGTGCTGGTGTAGTAAATACTCGTGTAGATGAAAGTTATGTAACCAAATTATTAGGCTATTTTAAATCGAGATAAAGAATTAGATTATTTAGACTTCTTAGATTGTTAGATCAATAGATTTTAAACATAATTTGAAGAGAAAAATTAAAAATAAAATCCGCTTAAATCTGTCTCATCAGCGTTCCATTTTTAAGCATCCGTTTTAGACTAAAATCTGAAATCAAAAAATCAAATGAAATTAAAACTTTACATATTTTTATTCTTGCTTACAGCAACTGTTTTTGGACAACAAAAACAAATTGTGACTAGCATAGATACTACTAAAAATAAAATTGGAGCAGAGTTTAAGTTAACCCTTAAAACTACTGTCGATGCTAAGTCGAAAGTAGTTTTTCCTAAACTTAAAAATATCGGACCTCTTGAGGTAATTAAATCGTATCCAATTGATACTGTCAGAAAAAATGACCAGTATGAATTGATTAAAAAGTATGGTTTAACGCAGTTTGATTCTGGAAAGTATACAATTCCAAGTATTCAAATCCTTATTGACAAAAAACCATATCTAACTGATTCTATTCGAGTAGAAGTTGCAAGTGTAAAAGTAGATACATTGCAACAAAAAATGTATGACATTAAGGACATTACTAAAGTTGAAGATGGAATTGGTGATTGGTGGAAATACCTGTTGATTCTCGCTTTAATCATAGGAATCGGTGCTTTGGTATATTGGTTCATCAAAAAAAGACAACAGAAAAAAATAGAAGAAGAGATTTATAAAACCCCAATTGAAAAAGCAACTAGTTTGCTTAATACATTGGAGAAAAAAGAACTTTGGCAAAAAGGGGAAGTTAAAGCTTATTATAGTGAACTAACCGATATTGCCAGAAATTATATCGAGGAAGCAATCGAAATTCCAGCAATGGAAAGTACCACATCTGAGCTTATACAAGGAATTAGAGCTGCATCGGTAAAAAAGAAAATGACGTTAACGCCAGAAACTGTCGAGAACTTAGAGCGCGTATTAAAACAAGCCGATTTGGTGAAATTTGCAAAATCAAAACCATTAGATTTTGAAATTACCGAAGACCGAAATAAAATACAAAAAGCAATTCTTACTCTTGACAATGCTATTCCTGTAGAAGTAGCTGTAGAAGAAGATACTTTACTAAATGAAGCACAAAGGCAAAAACAAATAAAAATACAATTACAGAAAAAACGCAATAAACGTATTGCTTTATCTGTAGCAGCTGTTTTATTTTTAATTTTTCTTGTTACAGGATATTTCATCGCTACAAAAGGGTTTACTTATGTAAAAGATAATATTATCGGACATCCATCTAAGGAATTATTAGAAGGAGAATGGGTAAAAAGTGAGTATGGAAATCCTGGTATACTAATAGAAACTCCTAAGGTTTTAAAAAGAATGGATTTAACTAAAACCCTACCGAAAGATGGTTTGGCTTTAATTAAAGAAATGCAATCTTTTGGGTATGGAAGTCTTGTTGATAATTTCTCATTGATGATTTCTACTTTAAAATACAAACAAGAAACTCCAATTGACTTACCAAAATCACTTGAAGTCACTATAAAAACTATAGAAGCTCAAGGCGCTAGAAATATGATTGTAAAACAAGAAGACTTCGAAACCAAAGAAGGTATTCGTGGAATTAAAGGGTATGGAACCTTCTCTAATGTAGATGAAGGTAGTAAATCGAGTACCAAAATGTATTACGAGATCCTTTTATTTAGCCAAGAAGGCGGATTACAACAAATAATGATTTTCCACGAAGAAGGAGATACTTATGCCAATGATATTGCAGACCGCATATTAAACTCTGTAGAACTAAAAAAAGCAACTAATTAATGGATAAAATAACTTTTTTAAACCCTGAGTTTTTCTGGTTGTTTCTTTTGATTCCCATTGCAATTGCTTGGTTATTCTGGAAAAGAAATCAGCAATCGGCAACATTAAAAATGAGTTCATTGCAAGGTTTTAAATCTTCAGAATCCTTATTAGCAAAACTAAAGCCTTTTCTGGGTGTATTTAGAATTTTGGCTTTAAGCTCTTTGATAATTGCATTGGCAAGACCAAGAACCGTAGATGTAAGCAATAAAACCAAAACGACAAAAGGAATTGATATTGTAATGGCAATAGACGTTTCTGGAAGTATGCTTGCACGAGATTTAAAACCAGATCGTATGCAAGCTCTTAAAAAACTGGCCGCCGACTTTGTTAACGAAAGACCTAACGATAGAATTGGGCTTGTTTTATACGCATCTGAAGCCTATACAAAAACACCCGTAACAAGTGATAAAGCTATTATCCTTGAAGCTATTAAAAGTATAAAATACGACAATGTTTTAGTTGATGGAACTGGAATCGGAATGGGATTATCCACTGCCGTAAACAGACTTAAAGACAGTAAAGCCAAAAGTAAAGTAATCATACTGATGACAGATGGTGTTAATAATGCTGGATTCATCGAACCAGATACTGCAGCAGACATTGCTAAACAATACGGAATCAAGGTTTATACAATTGGAATTGGAACTAATGGAATGGCCGAATTCCCTTATGCAATTGCTCCAAACGGTCAATTTTTATTCAGAATGATGAAAGTTGAAATTGATGAGCAAATGATGAAAACTATTGCAAATAAAACTGGAGGGAAATATTTTAGAGCTACAAGCAATGAAAAATTAGCTTCTATCTATAATGAGATTAACAAACTGGAAACAACCGAAATCGAAGAATTAAAATTTTATGATTACGATGAAAAATACAGACCTTTTGTGATATTAGCCGGATTATTACTATTATTGGAAATTGGATTACGAAATACTGTTTACAGGAGCTTTATTTAATATTTCAGTCTTCGGTTACAGTTACAGTAAAGAACTGGAAACTGAAACTAAAAACTGAAACTAGAATTAAAAAATGGAATTAGACGAAAAAAAATATTTATACCTTCTTATAGTACTTCCAATTTTGGTGTGCGTTTTTCTTATCAATATGTATTGGAAAAGAAAAAAACAACGCGAGTTTGGGGATTTGGATTTAGTTAAAAAACTAACTCCAGAACATTCTGTTTTTAAACCATTTTTAAAATTAGGAGTTATCCTTTTAGCTTTGGCTGCATTGATTTTAGGTTTGGTTAATCCAAAGATTGGAACAAAAATGGAAACTGTAAAACGCGAAGGGATCGATATTGTGTTTGCAGTAGACGTTTCCAAGAGTATGCTTGCAGAAGATGTTGCTCCAAGCCGTTTAGAAAAAAGTAAACAACTGGTTTCACAAATCATTAACCAATTAGGCAATGACCGAATAGGAATCGTAGCCTATGCCGGAAGTGCTTTTCCTGTTTTACCAATTACAACCGATTATAGTGTTGCCAAAATGTTCTTGCAAAGTATGAACCCTGAGATGGTTTCATCACAAGGAACATCACTTGATGAAGCCATAAAATTATCGGCTACTTATTTTGACGAAAAAAGCAAAACAAGTAAACTATTGATTTTGATTTCTGATGGAGAAGACCATTCAGAAGGAGCTGAAGCTGCTGCAGAAGAGGCTAACAAACTAGGAATGAAAATCATTACTATTGGTGTTGGAACCGAAAAAGGTGCTACAATCCCTTTGAAAAAAAATGGTGTTGTCGAAAGTTTCCAAAAAGATAATAATAATGAAGTCGTTATTACGAAATTAAATCAAGAAGGTTTAAAAGCTATTGCAAAAGCTACAAAAGGTGGTTATGTTTATGGCGGTAATACCAAAGAGGTTTTGGATTATGTAAAAAACGCTTTAGATAATATCCAAAAAACAGAATTTGAAGCTACACAAATGGCCGATTTTCAATCACAGTTTCAGTGGTTTATTGGTATAGCATTTGTATTGTTATTCATTGATCTTTTCTTATTGGAAAGAAAAACAAATTGGGTAAAAGAGTTGAATTTATTTAACGAAAAAAAATAGTTATTTCAAAACAGTTATCATTGTTTGAAACCCACATGAAAAAAGTGGATTCCTGACAACCAAAATTTAAATACTTCTTAGGAAGAAACAAAAACAAAAAAATTAGAATGAGAAATTTACTTCTATATATTTTATTAACGCTTTCTTTGGCTGTTTCGGCACAAGAAAAGGACAAAGCGTTGCCTAAAGCTAATGAAGAATATAAACAGAATAAATTTGTAGATGCTGAAGCTGATTATAGAATTTCGCAATCTAAATTCCCAAATCGTACAGTTGCACCTTATAACTTAGGAAATGCCATCTATAAGCAAAATCAAGTTGGTGAAGCTAAATTTGCTTATGCAAAAGCTATAAAAAACGCCAAAACTCCGTCTCAAAAACACAAAGCGTTTCATAATCTTGGTAATGTTTTCATGAAGGAGAAAGACTATGGTCAAGCCGTCGAAGCTTATAAAAATGCACTACGAAATGACCCTAACGATGATGAAACACGTTACAATTATGCATTGGCAAAGAAAATGCTAAAAGAAAATCCTCCTAAAGACGATAAGAATAAAGATAAAAATAAGGATAAGGACAAGAAAGACGATAAAAAAGACGGCGACAAAGATAAAAAAGACGACAAAGGAGATAAGGATAAAGATAAGAAAGACGACAAGGGCGATCCAAATAAAGACAAAAAGGACGGAAAAGACGATAAAGGTGATCCTAAAAAAGATGACAATAAAGGAGAACCAAAACCAACGCCAGGCGGAATTTCTAAAGAACGTTTACAAAATCTTCTTGACGCAGTAAATAACGAAGAAAAGAAAATCCAGGATAAAGTAAATGCCCAAAAAGTAAAAGGCGCTCCTAAAAAAACCGAGAAAGACTGGTAAACAAAGTTGAATCGTTTAATTGTTTATTTGTTTATTTACATAGACAACAAACGGTTAAACGATTAAACAGTTAAACGATTTAAAAAAAACGATTAAACAGGTAATGAAAAGATATTTAATTCTATTACTATTAAGTTTCCAAGGGCTTATGGCTCAAGTTCAATTTGAAGCCAGAGTAAGCAAAACTACGCTTGGCCTAAACGAAAGACTTCGAATTGACTTCATGATGAACGTTGATGGCGATAACTTTGTTCAGCCTTCATTCGATGGTTTTAGAATTGTTGCGGGACCTAGTCAACAAGTGAGTCAGTCATGGGTAAATGGAAGAAGTTCATTCGAAAAAATCTATTCTTACTATTTATTACCAAATCAAAAAGGAACTCTTGTCATAAGACAAGCTGCCATAGAATACAACGGACAAGTTTACAAAACATCTCCTATAAAAATAAATGTTACTGCCGCAGTAGCACAAGAAAGAGATCCAAATGATCCACAGCAAATATCTGTAGATGATAATTTATATTTAGTTGCCGATATATCCAAAACAAACCCATATATAAACGAACCTATTACGGTAATTTATAAACTATATTTCAACAACATCGGTATTTCTGGATTTAAGGAATTAGAAAAGCCTAAATACAATGATTTCTGGAATCAAAACATTGATATAAAACAACTTGTTGCCGAAGAAGGCATGTTTAAAGGGCAACAATATCGTTTTGTTGTGCTTAGAAAAACGGTATTATATCCTCAAAAATCAGGAAAATTAGTTATCGAACCTTTGTCTCTGGATATTGGAGTTCAAATACCTACAAACCGAAGAAATATGTTCGGTCAGGTTGTCTTAACCGAAGGTAACAAACGAGTATCTGCAGGAGCAAAAACGATTAATGTAAAACCACTTCCTGAAGTTAGTAAACCAGAAGGTTTTTCGGGTGCTGTTGGTAAATTTGATTTTAAAGTAACTCCATCCAAAACTACATTAAAAAACGGAGAAAGTCTGGAGTTAGTTGTTAGTGCAGCTGGTAGCGGAAACATGAAATTATTTACTTTACCAAAACCTGTTGTACCAAATGCATTGGAAATGTATGACCCTGTACATGATGAAAAAGTAAACACAACGCTTAGTGGAATGTCTGGAAAGGTTTCGGATACTTATACCATTATTCCTCAATACAAAGGGAACTATGCTATAAAACCGATGCAATTTTCCTATTTTGATCTAAACACTGGAAGCTATAAAACAATTAGTTCTCCAGAAATAATGGTGAACGTTCTTGATGGTCCAACACCATCGGATGCAAATGTTGCTTCAAGTCCAACTGCAAAAAACAAAATATCGGCTACTGAACAATTTAAATATATCAAACTAAAAAGTAATTTCACATCAGTAGTGAAAAATGATTTTTATGGTTCGACGTTGTATTATAGCTTGTTATTTTTACCATTCCTGATACTACCAATTATTGTTTTGGCTAAGAAGAAAAAAGAAGCAATAGATGGCGATATTACTGGAAACAGAATTAAAATGAACAATAAACTAGCCAAGAAATATTTATCGGAAGCTAAAAAACAAATCAACAATAAAGAGCCTTTTTATATTGCGCTTGAGAAAGCAATGCATAATTTCCTAAAAGCCAAATTACATATTGAAACTTCGGAGATGAGCAAAGATAATATCAAAGACCTTTTATTGTCCAGAAAAGCAAATCCAGAATCGGTTCAGAACTTTATTAATTTAACAGAGAACTGTGAATTTGCTAGATATGCACCAGCATCCAGCGCTTCAATTCAACAAGATTTTGATAAAGCTGTATTGATAATTTCAGAATTAGAAAAACAAATAGTCTAATATGGTTTTTAACCAAAAAGCACACTAAGAGATCCGTTTTAACTTAAGTCGAATTAAGATTCCCAAAATTGAAACTCTTATTACATATAAATAAAATGAAAAATATTCTTTTATACCTATTCTTATTATTATCCCAGCTTTTCTTTGCTCAAAGCAGCTTTGAAAAAGGGAATACTTTATACCAGGAATCAAAATACGAACAAGCGGCACAAGAGTATGAAAACGTTATAAAAGTTGATAAAAAACAATCGGCCGAATTGTATTATAATTTAGGTAATTGCTATTACAAGCTAAATAAAGTGGCACCTGCAATATACAATTATGAAAAAGCTTTGGTGTTGAATCCTAATCACGTAGAGACATTAAATAATTTAAAATTTGCAAAAAAACTAACTATTGATGAAATAAAAGAAGTTCCTAAAGTTGGTTTTGCAAAACTCATCCGAAACTTCACAGGGAAATATGATTACAATACCTGGGCATGGATTTCAGTAGGTATTGCCTCTGCATTCTTACTTTGCTTTATTGGATATTATTTTTCTCAACTTACCCGTTCCAAAAGAATTTTCTTTATTGGAATGTTTTTAGTATTACTAGCTTTACTAGTGAGTTTAACTGCAGGGTTTTTAGAAAAAAGCCATTTTGATAATGAAAAACCCGCAATAGTATTTGCAGAAATTGCCGAAGTACGTAGCGAACCTCAAAAGGCTGGATCTCCTATTTTTACACTTCATGAAGGAACAAAAGTATACGTAAAAGAGTCATTACAAAACTGGAAAAAAATCGAATTAACCGATGGAACCGAAGGTTGGATAGAAGCTCCGGCCGTTAAAGAAGTGAAATAGTTTTAACCATCAGGTTAAATAAGAAATATAAGACTTTCAAAAATAAGGCTCTAAGGAGTCTTATTTTTTTGCTCAAAATTTTAAACTTTGCGAACCTTAATTCACCACAATCTAAATCCCATTTCTTTGCGAATATTTGCGGTAAAAAACCTAGAACTTATAAACTATCTCAGGCGTCACGCAATAATCGAGTTTTATATCCCCTTCAAAAACATCAGTAATTTCGATATCGGCTTCAAAGAAAGAAAGCCCAATTTTTATAGTTTCTGGTTTGCATTCGGATAAAAACTTATCGTAGAATCCTTTACCATACCCTACTCTATTTCCAGAAGTATCAAAAGCTAAAAGCGGCACAAAAACAACATCAATCTTACTCGATGGAACTTCCAAACCATCAACAGGCTCAGGAATATTATATTCATTCTTTTTAATCCTAGTATTATCTGTAAGCAAGAAATGAGTCATTTTATGAGTTTCGAAATCACTTTTGGAAACTACTATTTCTTTGTCTTTTCCTGCGAGCAAGTGCAAAATAAATTCGGTATTAACTTCTTTATGTTCTATAATTGGTAAAAAAACATGAAAATAAGTTTTCTCCCAAATTGGTAATGAAAGCACTTTGTTGGCAATTACCAAACTCATCTCATCAATTTGATCTTCTGTAAATTGTTTTCTTAAGATTTTTTTTTGCAAACGCAATTCCTTCTTAGTTGTCATCATCATCTAGATTGGTTTTGGACATATGATAAATAGCATCACCTTCATACACAATTGGCGAATGGTTGGCATTAATAATATAACCATCATGCGGCGCTTTTACCTTTCTTTCAAACTTACCAAAAGGGTCTGTAATAATTGCCAAAATAGTTCCCTTCTTGACAAACTTACCAATTGTATTGTAGTCGTGTAATAATCCAGAACACTTTGCTCGCAACCAAACCGATTTTTCAATATAAATCGAAGGTTCTTCGGGTGCTTCTACAACATGATTGGGATCTAACATTTCCAGATGAGTAAGCAAGCGCTTAACACCATCTATACCAATATTAGCAATGTCATGGTTAATATCCAAGGATTTTCCACCTTCAAAAAGTAGCATTTTTACTTTCAATTTTTCACTTATACTTCTAAACGAACCCGAAATATTTTTAGAATATAATGTAAAAGGTGCACTAAATACATCTGCTAGAACTTTTAAATCAGGATTATTTTCAGAAAGTCTAATCTGCGGAGCATTAAATCTACTTGCTCCTCCAGCATGAAAATCGACAGCATATTCAACATCCGGTAAAACATCGGTAACAATATGATACGCAAATCTACTTGCCAATGAGCCTTTTTTACTTCCCGGAAAAACCCTGTTCAAATCACGACCATCGGGGAACTCACGGGCTTTATTTACAAAACCGTACATATTTATAACAGGAATACAAATGATGGTTCCTCTTAATGGACGATTGATTTTCTTGCTAATTATCTGACGTACAATTTCGACACCATTAATTTCGTCACCATGAATTCCTGCAGAAAAAAGAACAACAGGTCCTTCAACTTTAGAACGCCTTACAATAACAGGAATATTAAGTTTGGTTGTGGTGTGTAGTCGGGCAATTTCGACATTGATGGTTTTACTTTCACCTGGTAAAATGGATTCTCCAAAAATTACCAACGGTTTACTATTTCTCATATTCAATAATAAAAGCTAAATATAGAAATTATTATTTGGAATTCGTAAATTTGAAGTTAATTCAACGTGTGCTTTGAGAAATCATATAAAGCGCGATTTTAAAACTCACATCGTTTCAAGCTCCCGAAATAAAAACAGAATGCAAAAACCAACTCTCGAACTTCAAATTCAGACTTTACCAGATAATCCTGGCGTATATCAATATTATGATAAAGACGGAAAAATATTATATGTAGGCAAAGCCAAAAATTTAAAAAAAAGAGTTTCTTCTTATTTCAATAAAATACATGATACGGCGAAAACTAATGTTTTGGTCAAGAAAATTGTAACTATAAAACACATTGTTGTCCCTACAGAAACCGATGCTCTTTTATTAGAAAACAATCTTATAAAAACATTGCAGCCCCGTTATAATGTATTGCTGCGTGATGACAAAAGTTACCCTTGGATTTGCATCAAAAAAGAACCCTTTTCTCGTATTTTTTCTACGCGTAGAATGGTTAAAGACGGCTCAGAATACTTTGGTCCGTATACCAGTTTTAAAACCGTACATACAATTCTGGATCTTATTAAAGAACTATATCCATTAAGAACTTGCAATTATGATTTGAGTCAATCGAATATTAATAGCGGAAAGTTTAAAGTATGTCTGGAATTTCATATTGGTAATTGCAAAGGTCCTTGCGAAGGATTAGAAACACTTGAAAATTACCAAAGACAGGTTGATGCAATTCGCGAAATTCTGAAAGGAAATTTCAAAGAAAGCATGAAAGATTTCAAACGTCTTATGACCCAATTGGCACAAGATTTACGTTTTGAAGAAGCTCAAAAAATAAAAGAAAAAATAGAAGTCCTCGAAAATTATCAGTCGAGATCAACCATTATAAATCCAAAAATTACCAATGTCGATGTGTTTTCGATAATTTCGGATGAAAGTGCAGCGTATGTAAACTTTCTCCAAATTTCACATGGTTCGATTATCCGTTCCCATACTTTGGAAATCAAAAAGAAACTGGACGAAACCGATTCCGAATTACTGGAACTTGCCATAATCGAACTTCGAGAGCGTTTTCAATTACTATCAAAAGAAATCATAGTTCCCTTTGAAGTTGATTTGGGCGAAAACATAAAAGTCACGGTTCCACAATTGGGTGACAAAAAACAAATTCTGGATCTATCAATTCGAAATGCTAAGTTTTATCGAATAGAACAACTAAAACAATTACAAATAGTAGATCCTGATCGTCATACCAAACGTATTATGGCGCAAATGCAAAAAGATTTACGCTTACCTGTAGAACCGCGTCATATAGAATGTTTTGACAACTCCAATATTCAGGGAACCAATCCGGTTGCTGCTTGTGTAGTTTTTAAAGACGGAAAACCGAGTAAGAAAGATTACCGCCATTTTAATATAAAAACTGTCGAAGGTCCTGATGATTTTGCATCTATGACAGAAGTCGTATATCGTCGTTATAAGCGATTACTTGAAGAAAAGGAACCATTACCACAATTGATAATTATCGACGGTGGAAAAGGGCAATTATCATCGGCTTTAAAAAGTATTGATGAACTTGGATTACGCGGTAAAATCACCATAATTGGTATTGCCAAACGTCTTGAAGAATTATTTTACCCCGGGGATTCCATTCCTTTGTATTTGGATAAAAAATCTGAGACGTTAAAAATCATTCAGCAATTAAGGAACGAAGCACACCGATTCGGAATTACATTTCACCGTGACAAACGTAGTAAAGCAGCACTAAACTCCTCTATTGAAAGTATTCCGGGAATTGGCGAAAAAACTATGCTAACATTGATTCAACATTTCAAAAGTGTTAAGAGATTAAAACTAGCAACCGAGAAAGAAATTTCGGAAGTTATAGGAATATCAAAAGCAAAAAAAATTGTCGAATTTTACAATCAAAAGCCAGAATGAATTATTTAAGAATATTCCTTTTTGGTGTAATATTATTAGTTTCTTCTCTTTCTAATGGTCAAGAAATTCTAAAATTTCAACAAAAGGATAAAACACAAATACAGATAAATCCAATTAATAATTTTGAAAAATTGGAAATCACTACTTCAAGAAACAATAAAATTCAAGTTATAGACAGTATTGAAACATCTATAACAGATAAACAAACTCAAATTGCTATTGAAGATTATAACTTTGATGGATATCATGATTTTGCATGTTATCATCTGGATGACGGTATGGGTGTCTATACAATATATCAAATATTCATCTATAACCCTGAAAACGGGTTATTTAAAAAATTGCGGCAATCTTCGAAATTTGCACCAGAATGTGATGAATTTTGTGATATTCAAATTAACAAAAAGAAGAAAACCCTTCAATCCAGTTGCCGAGGTGGAGCAAGATGGCACACAGATATTTGGAAATTTGACAAAAATAAAAACCTGATTTTATTAAAGAAATAATGTTATTAAAACAAGAATGACATATAAAATTCAATAATATTTCCGACTTTTACAAAACAAACCAGCTATTTCTATGAGCCTCATCCAGCTGTCCATTTCAAATACTCGCTTAAAAATCTTTTTTTCTATTGTAAAAAAAGGAGCTTCTTGGGTCGCTCTTTTTATACAAGAAAAAATAGCTTTTCTTCACTCGCAGTTTTCCATTCCCATCTGGGGCATAAAAACATTAACTATTTTAATAGCACTAAGTTTCTCTCAGAATATATTTGCACAAGACACCATACAAAAAATGAATACCGATGATTCTTATCGTCCAAAAATTGGTTTGGTATTAAGTGGTGGTGGCGCCAAGGGATTTGCTCACATAGGCGTTTTAAAAGTTCTGGAAGAAGCAGGTGTAAAAATCGATTATATTGGCGGAACGAGCATGGGATCTATAATTGGCGGACTCTATGCATCTGGTTATAATGCAACCCAAATTGATTCTATTTTCAAGAGAACCAATTTTGATGACTTAATAAATGATTATATCCCAAGGTCATCCAAGAACTTTTACGAAAAAAGAAATGATGAATTATATGCCATAATTTTACCCTTTAGTAATTTTAAAATTGGTATTCCCGAAGCACTTTCCAAAGGAATGTACAACTACAATTTATTAAGTAGTCTTACTCGAAACGTTAGGCATGTTCGTGATTTCAATCAATTACCAACTCCATTTTTATGCATCGCTACCAATATCGAAACTGGCGAGGAAGTATTGCTAAACAAAGGTAATTTGGCACAAGCCATGATTGCCAGCGCAGCATTTCCTTCCTTATTCTCACCTGTAGAAATAGACGGAAAACTTCTCGTAGATGGTGGTGTAGTAAATAACTATCCTATAAAAGAAGTTCGAAATTTAGGTGCAGATATTATTATAGGCGTAGATGTCCAAGATGACTTACTTGACCGAAAAAGACTTAAAGACGCCACCCGTATATTGGTACAAATTACCAATCTTCAGTCCATTGACAAGATGAAGAGAAAAATAAAAAACACCGATATCTATATTAAACCGGATATTAAAGAATATGGCGTAATCTCATTCGATAAAGGAGAGCAAATTATCCGAAGAGGAGAAGACGCTACATTTGCCGTTTACGAAAAGATTAAAGCATTGGTCGAAAAACAAGGTTATTATAAAAAACCACCATTAAAAGTAGCTTCGGACACCTTGGATATTGAGAACATAAACTGCAACCACTTAGACAATTACACAAACGAATACATCACAAGTAAACTGCGTTTTAAATCCGGATCTAAAATTACTTATAAAGATCTTTTAAAAGGGGTTAACAATATTAATGCCACCCAAAACTTTAGTGCCATTTCATATTCATTGGATCCAGAGAATAAGAATGATGACTTAAACTTAACTTTAAAAGAAAACCCAACACAAACCTATTTAAAATTTGGTTTGCATTATGACGGACTCTATAAAAGTGCAATATTGGTAAATCTTACCCATAAAAAAACACTTTTTAAAAATGATATCACTTCATTGGATGTTATGTTAGGAGATAATTTTCGATATAATTTTGATTATTATATAGAGAATGGATTCAATATTAGTTTTGGATTTAAATCAAGACTAACACAGTTTAACCGAAACATAACCAATGAATTAAGCAGCCCACTTAATAATAGTCCAGATCCAAATTTAGTCAATGTGGATTTTATGGATATAAATAATCAGGCTTATTTTCAAACTCTTTTTGTTCAAAAATTCTTAATTGGAGGTGGAGTCGAGTATAAATATTTAAAGATAAACTCCGAAACATCAACCAGCGTAGATCCTAATATAGATAAAAGCAGTTATTTTAGTTTGTTCGGATATATGAATTATGACACTTTCGATAATAAAGATTTTCCTAGAAGAGGTTGGTATTTTTCGGGTAACATTCAGTCTTATTTATATTCTTCAAATTACACGAAAACTTTCGAACCTTTCTCTACTGCAAAAGCCGAAATTGGAATTGCAAAAACGCTATTCAATAGAGCTACTTTTGTATTTAAAGCCAATGCAGGACTAACTTTTGGACAAACAAGTGTCCCTTTCTTTAATTATGTTTTAGGTGGTTATGGTTATTATAAATTAGATAATTTTAATTACTTCTATGGGTATGACTTTTTAAGTCTTGCAGGAAATAGCGTTATAAAAGCAGAAGCAACTTTTGACTATGAAATATTCAAAAAGAATCACGTTAATTTCGCAGCTAACTTCGCGAACCTAGGAAACAATATTTTTGAAGGTGTAGAGTGGGTATCAGTACCAAAGTATACAGGATATGCCGTAGGTTATGGCTTAGAAACAATAATAGGACCGATAGAAATAAAATATTCCTGGTCTCCAGAGAACACAAAAGGTTACACATGGTTTAAAATAGGATTTGTGTTTTAATTTAGATTTTTAGAAATAATTTGTGTTATAAATAATATAATATGTAATTTTGATTAATAAAAATTACGACATTTGTTATAATGAAAACAAAATGGACAGGTTTATTAGAGTATCTTCAATTCCTTATCAAGAGAAATCCTGAATAATGGTTTCGAATTGGGGTAATTAGTCAATTTAGAAAATAAGCTAATTATCTGTTCACACAATTCAAATTTTTCGAATTATCTAATTTACAAATTATCTAATAGAAAAGCCATGCCATTATATCATAAACTTGGAGATTTTCCCCAAAAAAGACACACCCAATTCGAAAAACCTAACGGAGGTTTATATTACGAACAACTGTTTGGAACCGAAGGTTTTCACGGACATTCCTCATTGTTATATCACGTTCACAGACCTACACAGGTAAAGGAAATTTTAAATTCTTATTCTGTAGAACCTAAGATTGCAATCGGTAAGAACATAAAATCACTTTTATTAAAAGGTTTTGAACTAAAACCAGAGAATGATTTTTTAGACAGTCGAAAAGCAATGCTTGTTAATAAAGATTGTACTATAGGATTGGCAGCTCCAAAAGAATCACTTAAAAAGTATTTTTATAAGAATGCCGATGCCGATGAAATGCTTTTCATCCATAAAGGAAAAGGAAAATTACGTACTATGATGGGAAATATCCCATTTGAATATGGAGATTACCTTATTATCCCAAGAGGAATTATATATCAAATAGATTTTGAAACCTCAGAAAATAGATTGTTTTACGTAGAATCATTTTCTCCTTTTTACACTCCAAAGCGATACAAAAACGAATCAGGTCAGCATTTAGAGCATTCTCCTTTTTGCGAACGCGATTTTATTTTGCCTAATGAATTAGAAACACACGATGAAAAAGGTGATTTTTTAATTAAAATCAAAAAAGAAGGCATGATGCACGAAGTAGTTTATGCAACACATCCTTTTGACGTTGTGGGATGGGATGGCTATAATTTCCCATACGGATTCTCAATTCATAATTTCGAGCCTATAACTGGACGTGTACACCAACCACCACCAGTACATCAAACTTTTGAGACAGCTACGTTCGTAGTTTGTTCATTCTGCCCTAGACTTTACGATTATCACCCAAAAGCAATCCCGGCACCTTATAACCACAGCAATATAGATTCAGATGAAGTACTTTACTACGTTGATGGAGATTTTATGAGTCGTAACAATATTGAGCAAGGTCATATCACTTTACACCCAAAAGGAATTCCGCATGGTCCAGCACCAGGCGCAATGGAGCGAAGTATTGGTCACAAAGAAACCCAGGAATTAGCAGTAATGGTCGATACTTTCCGTCCATTAATGGTAACCGAAGAAGCAATGGGAATTGACGATGGACAATATTACAAATCTTGGGTGGAATAATTAACAAATCGATCTAACCGCAAAGTCCGCAAAGGATTTTACGCAAAGTTCGCAAAGATTTTCTAATGATATTTTATTTATACAAGTTCGCAAAACCTTGCGTCCTTCGTGTTTTTACAAAATCTTACTTATAAAAAACCTTTGCGCACTTTACGGTAAAAAAACATTTAAACATCAATTTCGGCTTAATCAAATAAACGCTTAACCGATTAAACAAATAAACATCATGTCAAAAGAAGTAAAATCAGTAGAATACGGATTAGAAAAAATCTTTGAAGGAGCACAAGATTTCCTTCCATTATTAGGAACCGATTATGTAGAATTCTACGTAGGAAATGCAAAACAATCGGCACATTATTATAAAACCGCTTTTGGATATCAGTCATTAGCCTATGCAGGATTGGAAACTGGAGTAAGAGACAAAGCATCTTATGTGCTAAAACAAGATAAGATTAGAATTGTTTTAACCACCCCTTTAACACAAGACTCCCCTATCCATGAACATCTTAAAAAACATGGAGATGGTGTAAAAGTCGCAGCTCTTTGGGTTGAAGATGCCAGAAGTGCTTACGAAGAAACTATGAAACGTGGTGCACGTTCCTTTATGGAACCAACGGTTGAAAAAGATGAATTTGGCGAAGTAGTTCGTTCTGGAATTTATACTTATGGCGAAACCGTTCATATTTTTGTAGAAAGAAAAAATTATAATGGTGTTTTCTTACCAGGTTACAAAGAATGGAAATCAGACTATAATCCAGAACCAACAGGATTAAAATACATTGATCACATGGTAGGAAATGTAGGTTGGAACGAAATGAATACTTGGGTAAAGTTCTATGAAGATGTCATGGGGTTTGTTAACTTCTTATCATTTGATGACAAACAAATCAATACCGAATACTCTGCATTGATGAGTAAGGTAATGAGTAATGGAAACGGAAGAATTAAATTCCCAATCAACGAACCTGCCGAAGGAAAGAAAAAATCACAAATAGAGGAATATTTAGATTTCTATGGTGGACCTGGAATCCAACATATCGCTATTGCTACAGATGATATCATCAAAACTGTATCTGAATTAAAATCTAGAGGAGTTGAGTTTTTATCTGCACCACCACATACTTATTATCAAGCGATTCCAGAACGTTTAGGAGTTCATATGGATATGATGAAAGAAGATTTGAATGAAATCGAAAAATTAGCCATTATGGTCGATGCAGACGAAGATGGGTACTTATTACAGATATTCACAAAACCTGTTCAAGACCGTCCAACCCTATTTTTTGAAATTATCCAGAGAATGGGAGCCAAAGGATTTGGCGCGGGGAACTTTAAAGCTCTTTTTGAGTCAATCGAGAGAGAACAAGAATTGCGAGGAACGCTGTAAAAAAGCTTTTTTTATACATTATGTGAAAAAATCCTCTTTAAACCGATGCTTTTTTTGCAAATGTTATGTTAAACTCACTTTTTTACTATTATTTTTAATGTGTTTGTATCTATCTTTGCACTCGCAAAACAGGAGGGGGTGGTTTCCTTCCTAAATTGATATAAATTTCATAATTTATAGTTTTTTGGTTAGTTAATAGCATAAAAACTCAGTCATTCCTTGACTGAGTTTTTTTGTTTTAATACATTTGGAATAGAATTTGCATTTATTTTATAAATTGTCAAAGAATCATATGAAAAAACTAATCCTCTCCATATTTGTAATCCTCACACTTAGCTTTGACACTCAAAAAGAAGACTCTTTTGACGTCGGCGAATGGTTCAAATTCAGAATACATTATGGCATTATAAATGCTGGATACGCAACTCTGGAAGTAAAAGAAGCCATCGTGAACAATAAAAAGGTATTTCATGCCGTAGGCAAAGGATATACAACCGGAATGTCTCGATTTTTCTTTAAAGTAGATGATCTTTATGAAAGCTATTTTGATAAAGAAACAGGAAACCCATATCAATTTGTACGAAAAATAGACGAAGGAGGATACACCAAAGATCAAGAAGGTTTTTTTAACCAGACCGAAGGTCGTGTGCTTGTAAAAGACTACAAACATAAAGCCGAAAAAACTATTATTGTTGGCAAAAACGTACAAGATATCATGTCCTCATTTTACTATTTGAGGAATCATCCTAATATAGACAAACTAAAATCGGGGGAATCAATATCAATTGACATGTTTTTTGATGATGAAACAACAAAATTTAAGTTAAAATTCGTAGGTCGTGAAGATATTACAACTAAATTTGGAACCGTTTCGACAATGATTTTTAAACCATTGGTACAATCAGGTCGGGTTTTTAAAGAAAAAGAAAGTCTAACACTTTGGATAACAGACGACGATAACAAATTACCCGTTCGAATAAAAGCTGATCTTGCTGTAGGATCAATAAAAGCCGATTTGGACGCATTCAAAGGATTAAAAAATCCATTTAAAGTAAAAAAATAATGAATATCACTGATAATTCAGAATCAATTTTAAAAGAAATTGATAAAAAATACCACGCTATAAACCAAAAAACAGATGTCCAATTAGAAGGTCTGCTTTGGTCTAAACCTATTACGTATTGGGATTATATCCAAACCGATGCGTTATTAAATCTTCAAATACAAAGAACAACACTTCCTGACGAAATGGTATTTATTATGTACCATCAAGTAAATGAATTAATTTTTAAGATGATTCTTTGGGAAATCGATCAAATTTCGGAAGTCGAAAATATTCAAGCAGATTTTTTTACTGAACGTCTTTCCCGAATTACCCGTTATTTCGACATGCTAACCAACTCTTTTAGCATTATGGAAAACGGCATGGAAGTCGATCAATATATGAAGTTCCGAAATACACTAACGCCTGCAAGCGGGTTCCAAAGTGCACAATACAGATTAATCGAATTTTCTTCTACCGACATAATCAACTTAACAGACCGCAGATACAAAGACAAATTTGATGCTAATACTGATTTGGAAACCAGCTTTGAGCATTTATATTGGCAAGCCGCAGGAAAAGATTACCAAACAGGTCAAAAATCGTACTTACTTCAAGAATTTGAAAAAAAATACAAAGCGCAATTTTTGACTCAAATGAAAGAATACAAGACCAAAAATATTTGGCAAAAATTCAAACAACTTCCCGAAAAAGACCAAAAAAACCCAACACTAGTTCAGGCAATGCGCCATTACGATCACACAGTAAATATTACCTGGGTAATGCAACACTTAAACACTGCAATAAAATATATTCTTGAAAGCGGAAAAGGCAATGGAGAAGCTACTGGCGGAAGCGATTGGCAAAAATACATGCACCCAAAATTCCAACGCAGGATATTTTTCCCTGAATTATGGAGCACCGAAGAATTGGCCAATTGGGGAAATGAAAAAGAAGTTTAATTAATAAAGAAGAATAGGTTTGAAACGAATATCAGCAATTATAATAATGTTATTTTTAATCGTATCATGTAATAAAACAACGGATAAAATTGAAACTAAAGTTATAAAACCAAAATCACAAAAAAAGGAATTTGGCTTTAACTATGCTGACTATAATGTAGTAAACGACACTATAGAAAAAGGCGAAACCTTCGGAACAATTATACAAGGTCAAAATATTGGAAACAAACAAGTATACACCATTGTAGAACAAATTAAAGATTCATTTAATGTTCGAACAATCCGATATCACAAACCATACACACTTCTTAGATCAAAAAACAAAACAAACGATTTACAAGTTTTTATATACCAACCCGACGCATTAACTTATTATGTAGTCGATTTACGCGATAGTATTGCCAAAGCATATAAAAAAGTAAAGCCAGTTATACTGAAACGAAAAATAATAGGTGGCGTCCTAAAAAGCTCCCTATCAGAAACTTTAGGAAATGAAAGCGTAGAAACTGCATTAGCAAGCCGAATTACCAAAATATTTGCATGGTCTATTGACTTCTTCAAACTTAAAAAAGGAGACCGTTACGGCTTAATTTTCAAAGAACGCTTCATAAATGATTCTATTTATGATGGTGTTGAAGATCTGGAAGCAGCTTTCTTTGAATATAAAGGAAAAATTGTTTACGCGTTTCCATTTGAACAAGATACAACTTCTGGCAAAATAGAATATTATGATGATGAAGGAAAAACACTTAAAAATTTCTTTCTAAAAACACCAATAAAATTCAGCCGAATTACATCCAGGTTTACCAGCAATAGATTCCATCCCGTACAACACACTTGGAAAGCACACAAAGGAACTGACTATGCCGCCCCTACAGGAACCCCAATATCTACAACTGCAGCTGGAATTGTAGAAAACACTGGCTATACAGCCGGAAACGGAAATTTTGTAAAAGTAAAACACAACGGTACTTATTCTACCCAATACCTACATATGTCCCGAATATTAGTAAAACGCGGACAGCATGTTGCACAAGGTCAAACTATCGGATTGGTAGGAAGTACAGGTCTGGCAACTGGTCCTCACGTTTGTTATCGTTTCTGGAAAAATGGCGTACAAGTAGATGCATTGAAATTGAATTTACCTACAGGAGAATCAATGACTGGCAAAAACAAAGAACGTTTCTTAAAGCAAATAGCACCACTAAAAAGAGAGCTGGATAGCATTGGGAATTTATAATTTTTACTGGAACCACATTCTTTAAAATAGATAGAAACAATGAAAAATGACCGTCTTAAAGCAATTTATAATGAAACTTTTTCTGGTTTAAAACTATTTTACAGAGATACAAATTTGCCTGAGGATTTAATTTCAAACTACAAAGTCGGACAGATAATTCAAGAAAAAGGTTTTACTGATATGAGTTCTATTGGAGGTGGACTTTCGGGAAATTTCAGATATTTAATTGCAAGTGCTCATGCAAAAGACTTATCAATATTCAACGCCGATTCAGCAAATATTGGTCACTTTCTTTTAGATACTGTTGCTTATTTTAAAGTATTGGATATTCAAAGAATTGAAAATAAAACACAAGTTTTTCTTTTAAATATTCCAGACAATTCATTAACACTCTTTAAAAACTCATCTTCAAACCTAGAAGAAGAAATTACAGAAAAAGCAAAAGAAAAATTCTTTAATAAAAGAAACAGTCCGCTAATCCCAGAACTACAAACTAACGATTGGAAAGAAAGAACAAAAACTCCAATTGGAATGAATGAAAATGGCGAAATGTTTTTTGATGATTCTAAAATTAAAATTGAACCTCAAAAGAGAATAGAAATCAATATGACTAAAAAAACAATTGAGGTGAATAAAAAACCTTGGTGGAAGATTTGGTAAAAACTTTTACTTAAAAACAACTTTTCACTAAATCATAATCAATTAATGAAACGAATTTTATCAATACTTTCGTCAACAATAGTATTCGGTTGTTCTAATCCTCATACTTTTATTTTAAACGACACAAAAGAAAATAAATATTTTGTCTTAGAATTAGTCAATCAAGCCTTTGATGAAAATCAAATTGACAAATCGCCTTTAATTGTAATAAACGGAATTCCTTTTGAATACAACAAAAAACAAGACACCATATTATTACCTCTCAAAAAATCTGATATCATAAGTTTAGACTTCTTAAACAAGAACAGTAGTCGCATAATATATAATGAAAAAGAAAATGATGGCGCCATCATAATAACTACAAGAATTCAAAACTAATAATCTCATAAAACGTTTTCGTAACTAATCGCTACATAATTGTGAAGCGTTACTCTATTAAAAACTAATTTCAGTATTTTTGTGTTTTAATAACCGAATTTTCAATTAAAACAAAAAATGGCTTTAAACACAACAAACCCAACTGGGACTGAAGCGTGGAAAAATCTACAAAACCACTATAACGCAATTCACGAAACTACTATACAAGAATTATTTCAACAAGACAATGCTCGTGTTGAAAAATTTAACTTGCAATGGAATGACTTTTTAGTCGATTATTCTAAAAACAATATTAATCAGGAGACTATCTCTCTTTTATTAGAATTAGCAAATTCAATTGGATTAAAAGATGCTATATCTCAATATTTTGGTGGAGAAATAATTAATCAAACCGAAAACAGAGCTGTTTTACACACTGCTTTACGTGCGCCAGAATCGGCTGTTATAAAAGTAGATGGAGAAAATGTAATTCCTGAAGTTTACGAAGTAAAAAACAAAATAAAAACTTTTACTCACGAAGTTACTTCTGGTTCAAGAAAAGGTTTTACAGGAAAAACATTTACCGATATTGTAAACATTGGAATTGGAGGATCAGATTTAGGCCCTGTTATGGCTGTAGAAGCTTTACAGTTTTACAAAAACCAATTAACCACTCATTTTGTTTCGAATGTAGACGGCGATCACGTAAATGAAGTTATTAAGAAGCTAAACCCTGAGACAACACTATTTGTAATTGTTTCAAAAACTTTTACAACTCAGGAAACACTAACCAATTCTGAAACTATAAAAGAATGGTTTTTAAAATCGGCTAATCAGGAAGATATAGCAAAACACTTCGTGGCTGTATCAACAAATATTCAAAAAGTAACTGAATTTGGGATTAACCCAGACAATGTTTTCCCGATGTGGGATTGGGTTGGCGGACGTTTCTCTTTGTGGAGTGCAGTTGGTTTAAGCATTAGCCTAGCAGTTGGTTTTGATAATTATAACCAATTATTAGATGGTGCTAATGAAACGGACGAACATTTTAAATCGGCAGAGTTTGACCAAAACATTCCTGTAATTCTAGCTTTATTAAGTGTTTGGTATAATAATTTCTTTGGAGCCGAGAGCGAAGCGCTAATTCCATACACTCAATATTTATCAAAACTTGCTCCTTACTTGCAACAAGCAACTATGGAAAGTAATGGAAAAAGCGTTGGCCGTGACGGGAAGCCTGTTAACTACCAAACTGGAACTATTATTTGGGGTGAACCTGGAACAAACTCGCAACACGCATTCTTCCAGTTAATACACCAAGGAACAAAATTAATTCCAACTGATTTCATAGGATTTATAAAACCCTTATACGGTAATGAAGATCATCATGACAAATTGATGTCGAACTTCTTTGCTCAAACTGAAGCTTTATTACACGGAAAAACAGCAGCACAAGTTCAAGCTGAATTTGACAAACAAGGACTTGCTGCAGATAAAGCCGCATTCTTATTACCTTTTAAAGTATTTACTGGCAACAAACCAACAAATACTTTATTAATACAAAAACTAACTCCTAAATCTCTAGGTTCATTAATCGCTCTATACGAACATAAAATATTTGTTCAGGGTCTTATCTGGAATATCTTTAGTTATGATCAATGGGGAGTAGAATTAGGCAAACAATTGGCCAATTCTATCTTAGAAGAAATCAACACTAAAACTGTTAAAAATCATGACAGTTCTACTTCTTTCTTACTAAATCATTTTTTGAAGAATAAGTAGTAAGTTACATCTTAATAACAAAAACAGCTAAAAGCTTATTGATTCATATGGAATCAATAAGCTTTTTCTCATAATACTAATTATCAAGTTATTCCCTTTACCTAGTTTTAACATTTCTTTTCAAGTACTCATTGATTATCTTTACAATTTTAACAAAAAACAATCTATAAAATTCAAAAAAATGCTGTTTTTCTTACTATAAATCAAGAAAATCATTTTAATCTTCAATAGATTATGCAAAACATTATTTTCTTAACGTTTTGATAACATTATCCGATTAAATTGTTATAATTTTGCCAAAAACAATTAACTAAATAACAAATGAAGACAATGAAAAATTGGTTACTCACAGGACTATTGTTCATGATAGTTTCAACCGTATTTTCGCAAGGAAAAATCACAGGTACTATTACCGATGGTTCTAATTCTTTACCTGGAGCAAATGCTGTAGTTAAAGGATCATCAGACGCTTCTTCAAGCGATTTTGATGGTAAATTTTCTATCAACACTTCAGTAGCATCAGGAGAAATAGTTATTTCTTACCTGGGTTACGACTCAAAAACAGTTAAATTTTCTGTTTCTAAAGGAGGAACAATGAATTTAGGAGCTATCGTTTTAACATCAAACTCTAATCAATTAGATGAGATTGTTGTGAAAAGTAGCGTAGTCGATATTGCTAAAGACAGAAAAACTCCTGTTGCAGTTTCTACTATTAAAGCAACCGAAATTCAAGCTAAATTAGGAACTCAGGAATTTCCTGAAATCTTAAGAAACACACCATCTGTATATGCTACAAAAGGAGGCGGTGGTTATGGAGATTCAAGAATTAACATTCGTGGATTTGACCAAAAAAACATTGCAGTTATGATAAATGGTATGCCGATCAATGATATGGAAGGTGGAACTGTTTACTGGAGTAACTGGGCTGGACTTTCTGATGTAACTTCTGCAATGCAGGTACAAAGAGGTTTAGGTTCTTCTAAACTTGCAGTTTCTTCTGTAGGGGGAACAATAAACATTGTAACTAAAGCTTCTGACATGAAAGAAGGAGGATCTGTATCTTCTGGATTCGGTAATGCAAATTACTTAAAAGTTCAAGGATCTTACAATACTGGAAAACTAGCTAATGGTCTTTCTGCTTCTGTATTATTATCTAAAACTAGCGGAGACGGATATATTAACGGTACTCAATTTGATGCAACAAATTATTTCGTTGCTTTAGGATATGCTACTAAAAATAACAAACACGATTTTCAACTTACTGTAACTGGATCTCCACAATGGCACAACCAAAGATCTACAGTTTCTACAATTGAAACTTACCAAAAATACGGCTCTAAAGATGATCCAAATACAAGATATAATGCTGATGCAGGATATTTAAATGGTGACGAGTACAACATTAGAAAAAATTACTACCACAAGCCAGTTGCATCTCTTAACTGGGATTATAAAATCAACGAAACTACTAAACTATCTTCTATCCTTTACGGATCATGGGGACGTGGAGCTGGAGCAAGTGCTACAGGTGGTATCGGAGGATTATCATACAACAGTTCTGCATTCTTAATGCCAAACGGTATGGTAGATTATACCAAAATCCAAGCTTGGAACTCAGGTCAAGGTCAAGTTAACTTTAACGGAGCTAACCGAACAAGAACACAAATTGGTGGTGTTTACCAAAACAGTTCTAGTACTGGTAGAACAGGATTAGGAACTACTGCATCTCCTTATGTATACAACACTACATCAGGGATTTCTCAAACTTCTTCTATCAACTCTCATGACTGGTATGGAGCTATCATAAACTTAGATAAAAAATTAGGCAAAAACTTAACTTTAGATTTTGGTGTTGACGCTAGAACTTATATCGGATATCACTATACAGTTGTAAATGACTTATTAGGCGGAGGAGAATTTTTTGACAATTCTATGGCTAGCTTGAAACCAGCTGGTAGACACCTTACATCAACTTACCCAACAGATGTACAATGGAATCCTTTCCAAAAGAAAGAATACGACAAAATTGCATTTAACAGTACTGGAAAAGTAAGATGGTACGGAGCTTTTACTCAACTTGAGTACTCTAAAGATAAATTAACCGCATTCGTTCAAGGAGCAGTTTCTCAACAAGGATACAAAAGAGAAGATGATTTTGTTTACTTACCAACTGACCCATTAGCTTCTACAGATTACAAAAACATCTTAGGAGGTAACGTAAAAGGAGGAGCAAACTACAACCTTAACGAAAAGAATAATGTATATGTAAATGCAGGTTATTACTCTAAACAACCATTCTTTAATGCTGTTTATCCTAATAACAAATCTACAGTAAACCCTAATCTTACTAACGAAAAAATTACTGGTTTTGAAATTGGATACGGATTCCGTTCTCGTTTTTTCAATGCTACTGTAAACGCTTACAATACAACTTGGAACGATAGATACTTAAAAGGAAATGCACTTCCGGATTCTCCTGGAATTATTGGAAACACAACTTACACAGAATACATCGGTCTTAATGAAGTACACTCTGGAGTAGAGGTTGAAATGAACTCAAACATAACAGATAAATTAAAAGTAAACGGAATGTTCTCTTATGGAATTTGGGAATATAAAGGAAATGCAACTGTTAATGCTTATTACCAAGCAGATAATACTCCAGTTCCTGGATACGTAGGTAATATTGCATACATGGACAAAGTAAAAGTAGGTGATGCTGCTCAATTGACAGCTTCTTTAGGAGCTTCTTATGAAGTAGTAACAAGAGTAAGTGTTGATGCAAATTACAATTTTAATGACAAATTGTATGCTGGAATAAACCCTATTAACTTTTCATCTCCAGACAATAAAGGATCTTTACAATTGCCATCTTATGGAACAATGGATGCTGGTTTTTCATACAAAATGTTAGTAGGTAAAAACAAAGACAACTCAGTAAACTTTAGATTAAACGTGAACAACGTATTAGATAAAACTTACATTGCAGAGTCTAGAACTAACACTTTTGCAGATGACAACCTTCCTGTATCAGGAACACAACCAATTGGATCAAAAGGAACATACGCTTCAAACGGAATGCTTTACAATGGAGTTGCAACTACAAATCAAGTTTTCTTTGGTTTTGGAAGAACTTGGAACTTTACATTACGTTACGATTTCTAGGAATCGCAGCATAAATAATTAACAAAAACGGCATTGGCTTTTTAGCTTAATGCCGTTTTTTTATGCCACATTTTTGTTTATATTTGTTTAAAAAACTTTAGTTCTATGTACGATTTCATACAAAAATTTCACTCGGGATGGGCATACATTGTCTTAATCCTTTTATTGGTTGCTGTTATAAATGCAATCATTGGTTTAACCTCAAAAAAAGAATTCACCCCTACCGATCGTAAAATTGGTCTTTTTGCTTTAATTGCTACTCATACCCAATTATTAATTGGTTTAATCCTTTATTTTGTTTCACCACTTGGTAAAGCAGCTTTTGGACAAATGACAAACCCACAACTCAGACTTACATCATTAGAACACCCCTTAATCAATATTATAGCTATTATTTTGATAACTATTGGATGGTCTAAACATAAAAAGCTTATTGCAAGTGATTCTAAATTTAAAACATTTGCTATTTTTTACGGATTAGGATTATTACTGATATTAAGCAGATTACCATGGAACTTATGGTTCTAAAAGCATAAAAAAAGCCCTGTAATTAGGGCTTTTTTTTATTTCGGCATATTATTTGTGTAAGTATATCCATCTTAAAAATAAAATTTATGAGTAATAAAACAACCGTCATACTATCAATCCTTATCATCACTTTAAGTTGTGGTTTTACATATATTACAAGCCAAACCAAACCAGCTGAACCAAAAACAATTCAGGATACTTTAAAAAATTCAAAAAACAAAGTTACATCGGCACCTCCTATTATAGAAAATGACTCTATAACAATAGATAAAAATTCTAAATTAAAAGTTTACAAAAAATCTGCTCACGCATCTTATTATGCAGATCGTTTTAACGGAAAAAAAACAGCAAACGGGAGTCGTTTCAACAATAATAAATATACTGCCGCACATAAAAAACTCCCATTTGGCACTAAAGTAAGAGTAACAAACGAAGCCAATGGAAAATCGGTAATTGTAGAAATTACAGATAGAGGCCCATTCGTAAAAACACGCGAAATTGATTTATCAAAACGTGCATTTATGGATATCTCCAAAAGTAAAGGTGCCGGTGCAATGAAAGTTACTATCGAAACAATAGAAAAAATTAAATAAATTTTCTAATACTCATCATAATTCCTAAATGAAGCCCTTCATGGTAGTTGTTAAAAGATAACGCATCGTCGATACTTTTAAACGTAAAACCTAGACTTGTAGTTAATTCACTATATGTTTTAAATATTTTAGCATTATAATCCTCCTCTGTTTGGATTATAGTTGAAAAAAGCAATGATTTAATTTCTTCAAGTTCTGCCTGAGAGACTTCCCCTTCCGGCTTTGTTCCTTTTCTATATTTATCTACTAATTCATCTGAAACTAACATTGGTAATCCTGATAATTTGTATACCAAAAGTTGCTGTGTAACAATCACATGAGCAATATTCCAAATTAAATTATTATTAAACCCTTCAGGAATTTTATTTAATTGCTCTAAAGAATAAGTATCGAAAAAATTTGAGAATAATTTTCTACTTACTCTCGTTGCTTCAAATGTTTGATTCATCGTTATGTTTTTTTTCATAAAAATAAACATTTTCAACATTAAATGAATTTTCTTTGTATCTAAAACTTCGACACCATGAATAAAATATACTATCTCGCATCTTGCGATACTTGCAGAAAAATCATAAAAGGATTACCTAAAGATGCTGATTTGATTTTTCACGATATCAAACAAAATCCTATCACAGAAGCCGAACTTGAGGAAATGTATAAACTCTCTGGAAGTTATGAAGCTTTATTCAGCAAAAAAGCACAACTATACAAGTCAATGGATTTAAAAAACAAATCTTTGACAGAAGCCGATTTCAAAAAATACATCCTGGAGCATTACACTTTCCTAAGCCGTCCGGTATTTATAATTGACGAAAAAATATACATCGGAAATTCCCAACAAAATATATTGCAGGTAATGAAGGTTTTAACCAAATAATCCTCGATAACAATACAGCAAATATTTCATTATCTTTGCCCCTTTACATCCCAATTATATGATACAATCCATGACAGGGTTCGGCAAAGCCTCTTTGCAATTACCAACAAAAAAAATTACCGTAGAAGTAAAATCATTAAACAGTAAAGGTCTTGACCTTAATGTTAGAATGCCTTCACTTTACAGGGAAATGGAGTTGGGTTTACGCAATCAGATTGCATTAAAATTAGAAAGAGGTAAAGTAGATTTTTCTATTTTTATCGAAAGTACTTCTGAGCAAACATCTACGAAAGTAAATGTACCTATCGTAAAAATTTACATCGCTCAACTAAAAGAAGTTAATCCAGATGCTGATGAAACCGAATTAATGAAAATGGCCATTCGTATGCCTGATACATTGAAAACGGAACGCGATGAAATTGACGAAAATGACTGGGAGCAAATTCAAACTGTAATTGAAGAAGCCCTGCAAAACATTCTAACCTTTAGAAAAGATGAAGGTGAGTCTCTTGAAAAAGAGTTTCAATTACGAATAGCAAACATCCGTCAGTATATGACAGATGCTTTGGCATTAGACCCAGAACGTGTTCAGGCAATAAAAGATCGTTTGCAAACTGCAATCTCAGAACTAAAAGTAAATGTTGATGAGAATCGTTTTGAACAGGAACTTATTTATTATCTTGAAAAATTAGATATAACCGAAGAAAAAGTACGCCTTACCAATCACCTTGATTATTTCCTTGAAACTATTAACGGTACGGAAGCCAATGGTAGAAAATTAGGTTTTATAACGCAAGAAATGGGACGCGAAATTAATACCATGGGATCGAAATCAAATCATGCACAAATGCAAAAATTAGTCGTGATGATGAAAGATGAATTGGAAAAAATAAAAGAACAAGTTCTGAATGTACTATAGATAGATTCATGAAAAAAACATTTCTCTTACTGGCTTTTCTACTTATGACTTTATTTCATTTATCTGCTCAAAATTTGAAAATTGAGTTACAGAATATTCGAACTGAAGAAAAAGTAATGACCGGTTCGATTGATGGCAAATATCCAATCTCTGTATATCTTAATTTTTACAATTCTTCAGAAGATCACATGAGAATATACTCTGTTAAAGGGTGGTATTATTATGAGAATATAAAGAAAAAAATCCCGCTGGTAGGAATTTATGACGGTGGACTTACCTTATATTCATTCAAAACTAAAGAACAGCAAAATCAGGTTTTAAATTTTGAATCTAAAGGAACGATTTGGGAGAAAATAGATATACTAAAGAATTTAACCGGGTTTGACGAAAAGTTTAGTTATTCTGAAGATGATAAATCCGGCAATGAATGGACTGATGGAAAGAAGAAATTAAAGCTAGAACTTTTCAATCAGGATATTTCAATTTTGAAAGAATATCAGCTTTTAAACATAAAAAACCCTAAGATTAATAAGAATATTAACCTTACAGATTTAGGGATTTATGACAGGGATTTTGAATTAGTAAATTTTACAAACACAGCTACAGGTACTAAAATATTATTGAAATTTGACTACAATTCGAGATTCAATATACAAGGAATGTGTGGTGCCGGTAGTGAAGCTGGATATACAATACTAAACTACGATTCTAATTTTAGTCTAATAACCATTCAAAGGGCAGAAATTGAAAGTTGCCTGAACAATGTTTATTATGAAGAGATAAAGAATGACGTAAAATACATTAAAAAGTTTAAACTATCTGAAAATGGTTCTGATACAAAAATTGCAAAGACAATTACCATTAATGAGAAATTAATTGAAATTAAAACAGAATGAAAAAAGGAAAATTAATAGTATTCTCAGCACCTTCAGGTTCAGGAAAAACAACTATAGTTAGGCATTTATTAGGAAAAAAAGACTTGAATTTAGAATTCTCTATTTCGGCAGCTTCACGCGACCCACGCGGAGAAGAAGTTCATGGAACAGATTATTATTTCATTTCATTAGAAGAATTTAAGAAACATATCAAAGCCGAAGACTTCTTGGAATGGGAAGAAGTATATCGTGATAATTTTTACGGAACTTTAAAAAGCGAAATCGAACGTATATGGGCATTGGGAAAAAATGTTATTTTTGACATTGACGTTTCTGGTGGATTGCGTATCAAGCATAAATTCCCAGAAGAAACACTTGCTGTTTTTGTAAAACCACCAAGTATCGATGAGCTAAAAATACGCTTGAAAAAACGCTCTACCGAAAGTGATGACAAAATCAATATGCGTATTGCAAAAGCATCTGTAGAGCTTGCTACAGCACCACAGTTTGATAAAATCATTAAAAACTACGATTTAGATACTGCCAAAGAAGAAGCGTATCAATTGGTAAAAGAATTTATCAATAAAGATTAATTTCTAAAAATAAAAAGGACCGTCTTAATATATTTAACATGATTAGATTATTTCAAATAACAAGAAAAGAAAACTACCTAAGTCTTATAACCCTAATAGTTCGTTTAACAATTGCAGCATTAATGATTGGTCATGGTTTGCCAAAATTGAATACACTTTTAGCTGGAGGCGTAATTGAATTTCCAGATCCGCTAGGAGTTGGAAGCACATTTTCTTTAGGACTTGCTGTTTTTGCAGAAATCATCTGCTCATTTCTTCTTGCAATTGGTTTAGCAACAAGATTAGCATCAATACCATTAATTGTAACAATGTTAATTGCTGTATTTGTTGTTCACGCAGCTGACGCAATTGATGTTAAAGAGATGGGAATATTGTACCTGTTAATTTATTTATTTCTTCTTGCTGCAGGAAGTGGTAAATTCTCGATTGACAATTTAATAAGCAAAAAAGACCGCTATTAAGCACATTTTTTAATATCACAGAACAATTTGAAAGGAAAAGAAATAGTAATGCTACAAGAATATTGATGTAGTCAATTACGATTTCAACCATCAAACAAAATAACTTTTTATGAAAATTGGTCTTTATTTTGGAACCTTTAATCCCATGCACGTTGGGCATCTTATTATTGCCAATCACATGGCAGAACATACCGATTTAGACCAAATCTGGATGGTAGTTACGCCTCATAATCCGCTTAAAAAGAAAGACACTTTACTAGATGATTACCATCGTTTACAAATGGTACATCTTGCTACAGATAATTTCCCAAAGTTAAAACCTTCGGATATTGAGTTTAAACTCTCACAGCCCAATTATACAGTAAACACTTTGATTCATTTAGAGGAGAAATATCCAGATTATGAGTTTTCATTAATCATGGGTGAAGACAATTTAAAAACACTGAATAAATGGAAAAATTATGAAGTGATTCTTCAAAATTATGACATCTATGTTTACCCTAGAATTTCATCTGAAGTTGAAAATTTAGAATTAAAAAACCATCCTAAAATTCATTTAATCGATGCGCCGATTGTAGAGATATCTTCAACTTTTATTAGAAATAATATTAAAAAAGGGAAAAATATCCAACCGTTATTACCCGAGAAAGTTTGGGAATACATTGATCATAATAATTTCTACAAGAAGTAATCTCATATAAAATAAAAAAGCCTAAATGTAGATTTCATTTAGGCTTTACTTTTATTACTTAGCTAATTACAAGCTCCTCATTTTTAACATTATTTCTAATCTCTGTCAAAGAATGGTCGATTAATAATTTCCCATCTCTAAAGACTTCTTTTAACTCTCCTTTTTTCTCTTCTTCCCAAGAAACATTATCGGTTAAATGATATACACCATCTACTAAGTCAATCTTCATTAATCCTTTGGCAGATTTTTTGGTTCCATCATCTGTAATAGGATCTTTAAAGATTGCTCTTCCTTCTCCATTTACTTCGCCATAAGTAGCTTTCATTGCAAATCCAAATGTATCTCTCGTATTGTATTGATATGTAAATGAACCAATCCCAAGAACCACATTTGTAGAAGCAAAACCTTTGGCTTTTAGTCTTTCACAAATTTGAGTTGCCCTGGCTACAGTAATACTATCGCCATAGATTGCTCCTATTTGCGGCACTAATTCTTTATATCCTTTGCTATTTGTAGTTCCTCCAAAAACGTCCCAAATTAACTCAATAACTCCTTTCTTTTCCTGCTCTGTTTTACCGTTTGGGTTTCCGCAAATAATATCTACAGGATCTCCGCTATCAGGTCTAATAACAACTTTACCTTCTCTAGAAACGATTTCTTCTTTTAATCGGGGTAAATAATCCGTTAAAACCTTCCATAAATCCCAAGTGTCAGAAACTATAGAAACGATTCCTTTAGGATATACTTCGCAAATTAACCTTTTAAAAGTTTCATACTCCCCTTCTGTAGTTCCCATACACATTACAGAATGTTCTGTTGCAGCTACCGAACCGGCAACTAATTCAAGATCTGAATTAGCATTATAGTATTCCTCGAGAAAATCAATAGCAGGAATAGTATCAGAACCTGTAAAACTTAATAAATGTCCTGCAGAAGAAGTTACTGCTGCTTCGATTCCTCCCATTCCTCTCATAGAGAAATCATGTCCTTGCCAATCAACAAATTCTGGAACAGATGAAGTTTCCTGTGCATATTTATCAAGTACTTTTCTATATTGTTTAGCAATTGTTGCAGAGTTACAAGGCAACCAAACTACTGCAGAAAGTAATGTTTCGAAATAGTTTGTTAACCAAAAAAACTCTGGAATTGTATTATACATTGTAAACATAGGAACACGAATAGGAACGCTAGCTCCTTCCGGCAAGGCTTTAAAAACCATCGGAATATACCCTAAATCGTGTAAATCCTCAATATGTTTTGTTCCAACTTGATTCTCTCCTAAATAATTATTAATTCTACGGGAATATTTTTTTACAACTTCTTCTTTTGGTTGTTTAAAAAAATATAAATCAAAATCCTGAATGATGTATTTTTTGATAAAATATTGCAATCCAAAAAATACAACTTCTTCAACTCCTTCAATTCTTGATTTTCTTGGTGTCCAGTTAGAATATACTAATGATGTTCCTGTTGGATATTGTCTTCTGTGGTCAACTTTGTAACCGTCTGTTAATAGTAGTGGGTTCATGGTTTTAATTCGTTATTTAATAATTATTGTAAAATCAAAATTCAATATATTTTACCGGAACAACATCTGTTAACCAAACATTATTTTCAGACAAATAAAATTTAAAGCCATCTTGATACATCTTTTTTGCATTAATAGTTAAAATGATTGGCTTTCCTCTTCTTCCTCCTACCTTAATAGCTGTTTCTCTATCTTGACTAAGATGTACATGTTGTCGGCTCATTTTCTGAAGTCCTTCTTTTTTGATACTTTCCAAAAAATTCTCAACAGTTCCATGATACAAAAACTCAGAGGGTTCAACTTCTTTCAAATTTAATTCAACCGAAATCGAATGTCCCTGACTTGCTCTTATCTTTGTTTTATCTTCATTAAACGCAAATCTTTTTTTATCATTGTTTTCTACAACATAATCCAAAAGTTCAGCGTTTAACACATTACCGTTTTTAGTACATTTCGCAATCAATTCTTCTACATCTGCCCAACCATTCTCATCTAATTTTAAATTTATGGTTTCTGGCGAATGTCTAAGTACAAGACTTAAAAATTTACTTATTCCTTTTATAATTTTTTCATCCATCTTAATTCAATTATTAAAAGATTACTTTATTACTTCTTAACTCTAAATTGCTTTAAAATGTTTAGAATCGGGAGAAAATGAAGCATAAACCATCTCGAATGTAGTATCCAAATCCTCAAATCTAAAATCTGTATCCAATTGATCCATACAAGTAATTACTAGATTTTTTTTGGCAAAAGAAGTATAAGCAGCGTCTAATTTTAATGCATAATTTAACAACCCGTAATCCAAATCTCCAGTGCGCAATTCTTTTTGGTATTCATTATACACACAAGTTTCTTCATCATTATTTATTAATGCCAGTTTTTTTGTATTACTCATCCAGCCATGACCATGTCTTGTTAAATAACTTCTGGTAACATAATACATCTCAATATTCTTATCTTCGATCTTGAGTTTTTTACATATTTCGTAGGCATTCTTAGATGTAGTATTTGCATAGGTTACATTAGGAAATACCCCATGATCCATGTCAAGTAAAATACCCTGACTACCCTCAAAAATCAAACTATTATAAGTGTTCAAATAACTATAATCGCTTATATTCCAATCGATGCTCTCTATAATTTCTAAAAAATAATGTAATTCTTTTTCTATTTCTCTCCCTTTTACAAATCCATAATAATAAGCTATCCCTTTTAGTTTTTCCAAAAGCATTTCCCGTGGAGCGATCAAGTCAATGGCATACAATTTATAAGGACCTTCATTCCTTTTCATTGTTGCACCTATTCCTTTACCACAAGTACCATGTTCTATGTTTTTTATATTATTCCTATTTTGCCAAACATCAAATGGAGTTGTTATTTTTGCCAATGGATGAATGTGAAGTTCAACATTGCCTCCTTTCGCTTTTAATTCTTCCCTTTCATTAAGTAAAAAAGAGGGATGAATAGTGCAATGTTCACTAAAATAAGATGGCAATCCGCGAAGTGCTCCACTAGCAAAACTAGAGTGAACATGTTTTTGACCTTCGATCATTACCGTGTGTGCAGCCTGCTGACCGCCAGAGAATCTAACAACTATAGATTCTGGGTTTTGATGTGATAGGAAATCGGTAGTAATACCTTTCCCTTCATCACCAAAACCTAAACCTATAACTATTTTAGCTTTCTTCATAATTAAAGCATTTGTATATTATCTAATCCTTCTGGGTCTACAGTTCCAGAAGTTGATTTTTTAAATTTTTCGCAAATAATTCCTTTTATAATATTAGGAATTTCTTTATGGTCTCCTGTAGATAAACAATTTTGGCCTAACAATGCTTTCCATCCAACATGTGCTCGTCCTGCCTGATCCGAATGTAACACGCTAATATGGTATACATCATAACGTTTTTTGGCTTCTTCTAATAATTCAATATGTGTATAGGTTTCCTGACCCGCACCCATTATTTCTTTAATTGCCGAAGCAGGAAGTACCTCCAAACAAGGTTCATCGCCTACTGTAAACAATATTCCTTTCTTATTTCTCTTTTCGAAAGCATCTGTTTTTGTATGAAATGCGGCAAAATACCAAGCTAAAAGATAGCTCTCACCTGCATTTCCTCCTCCTCCACCTTCAATATATGTTCTGGTTAGCCACATGTCCAATTCTTCATCTCCAGATTCAAATTGACCTACTTGTAAAGGATAACCATCACATTCATGATCTCCAATTCCTAAAAACAAAAGTGCCGGATCCGGAACACCACCCTGAATGATTCCTCCCATTAATTTAGGAAGTCCTTCTTTAATAAGTTCGTGCGGAATATGTCCCATACTTCCTGTTACATCCAGACCCAAAATAATAGGAACAGAATTAGGATGTACCGATGAATCTCTCGCTTCTCTATAAAAAATACCTTTAGGATTCATTGAATCATGCGCCATTCTTTTAGAATTTTGCATAAAAATATCATTTGCAGCTTTTGATGCATATCCTGCTTTTTTTGCTCTGTCATCCCGAGCATCAAAATCATATCTTGTACTTCCCATGATTAAAATGTTTTACCAAATAAATATTCAAATCTCTTTCTTGTCACCTCCAATTGAATTTTCAAATTTCTTATTATTAAAGATAATTCCATATCTTTTTGAACAAATTCTTCTGGCTGAAAATCTGCAAAAGTCAAACTGTTTTTATCCAACGGGCTTATATCTATAAGACCTTCTTGTTCTCTTTCCAGTCTTTTAATTTTTAATTCAATATCTTCAACTCGACGTCTGTAAATTAGTTCGGAATCCTCTCCAATAGTTCGGGCTCTATCTTCTCTTATTTGATCATTGTTTCTTCTTAGAGACTCAATAAATCTTGGTTTTAATTCGTCTTCCATGTTTTTAAAATTTAATTGTATAATGTTAAATTTCTACCCTCTTATTTAAACTTATTAGCTTAAAAAAAACAGTTTATAACAAAAACTTTATTACTTCAACAGGTTCTCCGTCAAAATCTTTGAAAGAATTTGTTGTAAATATTTTTGTAAATAAAGATCCTAATTCCTCAAAACCTTTATTAAAAATACCATGACTTACTGCCAAATATAGTTTACCGGCATTCTTGTTTTCTAGTTCTTGTGCCAAACCTATAAATGTTCCTCCTCCATCGCATATATCATCTACAATAAGACAATCCATACCATTCAGGTTATCTTCATAAACTTTAAAACCAGATAATCTTCCAGTTTTTACATCGCGGCTTTTGCTACATTCAACAACATCTACTCCGCCTAAAAATTCAGAAACTTTATAGATTTTTTTCAAAGCACCACCATCAGGAGAAATCAGTTTAACATCATTTCCAATTTTTTTAATAACTGCTGCAATAAAAGTATGATTCGGGATTACCTCGCAATTATCTACCAAGGCTGGAGTAACTTCAGAATGTGCATCAAATACAAATACTTTGTTCAATTTCATTGCATTAATAACATCCGCATATACTTTTACAGATAAAGGTTCCCCTTTAATCATTACACGATCTTGTCTTGCTGCTGGAAAATAAGGAATAAACAAGTCAATAACTTTCACATCCATTCTTCTTAATGCATCAACGGCTAAACATAACAATCCTAAATCGTTGAATGAATTTAATCGATGTGTAATTGTTATCTTTTTGCTAACATCAAAACCAGGATTGATCTTGATATGTGGTTCTCCTCCGGAAAAAGTAAAACTTTTAAATTCTATTTCTTTTTGACCTGAGAAAGGTCTAAAATTTGGGTCTAAATTAAGTATCATAGGTTTTTTATTTTGCGTTAATTATACGCAAATATACATTTAATATTTAAGCACGCAATAGTTTTGTGTAAAAATTACGCAAACTTAATTTCAAAGTGAAATCCTTCTTTCAATAACGCATTGTATTTCTGTTGATTAAACCTAAATAATTTTGCAGGTCTCCCAGTCTTAACGGGAGAAAAATTATCAGTTTCCTGGATGATTCCATAGCTTAAGATCTTTTTTCGAAAATTTCTTCTATCAATTTCTTTCTCCAAAATGGTACAATATAAATTCTCCAATTCCGAAAACAAAAACTCTTTAGGCAATAAATCAAATCCAATAGGTTCGTAGGTAAGTTTAGCTTTTAATCGTTCAATTGCTTTTTTTAGAATTAAATTATGGTCAAAAGCCAAAGCAGGAATCTCCTCTACTTTGTACCATTGCACATTTTCGGCATCCGAATCGGCTTTAATCTTCAACTTCGAAGAATCGACTAATGCAAAATAAGCTACAGAAATTACTCTATTTCTCGGATCTCTAAAAATATCGTCCCCAAAAGTAAATAATTGTTCAAAGTAATTTACAGTGATGTTCGTTTCTTCTTTCAATTCTCTTTTTACAGCCTCTTGTAATGACTCATCATTTTTTACCAAACCACCTGGCAAAGCCCAATATGATTCTTTTGATCCGAATTTCTGCTGAATTAAAAGCACATACAATTGATTGTTTTGATATCCAAAAACAATCGCATCGACAGCAACTCTAATATTTTGATTTTCTATCATAATCCAAATGCGTAAATTTTACACAAATATAAATACTATTTACATTCATTAAAAACGAATAGCTATTAAACTATAAATATTAATGAAATTGTTTTAACCATAAACGTGATTTAAGTTCATTTAACTGAAACGCAAATTGGTTGTGCTTATATTTACTTACATCAATTATATCGGTAACTTTTGTCTACAATCTTATAATTTATGTTCTAACTATATAACACTATAAACTTTAATAAATTAATCATTTTAAAACTTGCTTTAACTCTCCTGCAATAGTCTCAAAAATAGGTCCCAGATTATTATTTTTCCCCGACAATAAAAACACATCAATACTTGGCATTTCTTTACTATCCCATAATAGTTGGAGTTTGTTTTCACTAATATACTTTCTTGCATTACAATTCCATGTTACAGCAATTCCGTTATTTTTAGAAACTATTCTTAACATTTCACCTTCATTAGGAATAATATAATTAGGAACCATCGAAGGTCTCTTTTTATTAAAAACATGCAGCCAGAACAATTTAATATGCGGAATTCTCGCATCGTGACTATACCATTTCTGTTCATTAAGCCAATGTTCTATTTCAGGAAAATTTTTAGTTTTTAGTTTTAATTTAAATTCACTTGCATCCAATTGTGGTGACGCAACCATAGTAAGTTTAATTTTACCAACAACTTGCTGAATTGTATCGAAAGTATCAAACTGCTTGGTAACAATTGCAAAATCAAGTTTTTTGGCATCTACCAATTCAAAAAGGGTATCATTATCATGGAAACTAAAATCGATAAAATCAAATTTAGAAATCAAAATACTTCCTAAACAGGCGAATAGATTTTTGGAAATTCCAACAGAAATCAATCGATTTGCATCGGATGCTTTGGCACGAAACCCATTCTCTACATTTTCAAGACGGTCTAAGGCATCTATAATCAAATTATTAAGTAACTTAGCGTAGTCGGTTGGTTCTACTCCTTTTGATTTTCTATTAAAAAGCTTGTAACCAACGTGTGCTTCCAACATGGATATTTGCTGACTAACAGCTGGTTGACTAATAAATAACTCTTTTGCTGCCAAAGAAAAATTACCGTTTTTATAGACAGATTTAAACGTTCTGTACCATTCTAAATTAACCATGATATAAATATATTTATCACAAACATAATTTATTTTATTTTTACTAATACCACAATTACTCTAATTTTGTATAAAATTAAATACATTATGAAGAAAATTGCTCTATTTGTTATTATCGCATTAACTATAAACTGTGCAAAAACTACTGCACAAAAAGTAAATAAAAAACATATGAAAAAAGTATTATTTGTTGTTACCAGCCATGATAAATTGGGTAACACAGGCGAAAAAACCGGATTCTGGACCGAAGAACTTGCGGCACCATATTATGCTCTTGCAGATAAAGGAGTAGAAATAACTATAGCAACACCACTTGGAGGTCAGCCACCAATAGATCCAAAAAGTGCAGATCCTGCATCGGCAACCGAAGACACAAAACGTTTTGATACCGATAAAGTTTTATTAGAGAAATTAAAACACACCATCAAATTAGCCGATGTAAATCCAGCAGATTATGATGCAGTTTTTTATCCTGGAGGACATGGCCCTTTATGGGATTTAGCCGAAGATAAAAACTCTGCTGCATTAATTTCAGCATTTTATACCCAACACAAACCCGTAAGTTTTGTTTGCCACGCACCAGGAGTTCTTAAAGACGTTAAAGTAAATGGAGAATTTTTAGTAAAAGGGAAAAAAGTAACCGGATTTTCCAATACAGAAGAAGAAGCTGTAGGATTAACCAAAATTGTACCTTTCCTATTAGAAGATGTATTACAAAAAGAAGGAGCTATTTATTCTAAAGGTCCAGATTGGCATCCATACGCAGTTGAAGATGGCTTATTAATTACAGGACAAAACCCAGCGTCTTCGAAATTAGTTGCTGAAAAATTATTACAAAAATTAACTAAATAAGATTCTAAGGCAGGCTCAAAGTTGCTAAGACTTAGAACCTCATAATCTTAGCATCTCAGAAACTTTAAAAAAAACTATGTTAAACTTTGAATTATACAATCCGACAAATTTAATTTTCGGAAAAGGACAAATAGAAAAGCTAAAAGATCTTGTTCCTCAAGGAGCAAAAATATTATTGGCTTACGGAGGTGGAAGCATCTTTAAAAACGGAATTCACGAACAGGTAATCAATAACCTAAAAGGATTTGATATTGTAGAATTTGGCGGAATTGAACCAAATCCACATTTTGAAACTTTAATGAAAGCTGTTGCTGTTATTAAAGCCGAAAAAATAGACTTTATTCTAGCCGTTGGTGGTGGTTCTGTAATAGATGGTGTAAAATTTATTTCGGCTGCTGTTAATTTTGATGGAAATCCAATTGATATTCTTCAAAAACGTTTGTTGATTAAAGAAAATGCCGTTCCATTTGGAACCGTTTTAACTTTACCAGCAACAGGAAGCGAAATGAATTCTGGTGCTGTGGTAACAATCCAGGCTACTCAGGAAAAATTAGCTTTTGGTGGTAGTGCCTTGTTTCCTAAATTCTCTATTTGTGACCCAACTGTAATTGCTTCTTTACCAAAAAGACAATTACAAAACGGTGTTGTAGATGCATATACGCATGTTATGGAACAGTACTTAACTTATCCTCATGAAGGTTATTTACAAGACCGAATTGCCGAGGGTATTTTACAAACATTAATAGAAGTTGGTCCTAAAGTTGTTGAAAACCCAACCGATTATGCTTTGGCTTCAAACTTTATGTGGAGCTGTACAATGGCATTAAATGGATTAATCCAAAAAGGTGTTCCCAGCGATTGGGCAACGCATATGATTGGTCATGAATTAACTGCTTTATATGGTATTGACCATGCGAGAACATTGGCTATAATAGGACCAAGTTTATATAAAGTAATGTTCGAGACCAAAAAAGGGAAACTGGCACAATACGGAAGACGTATTTTTAACCTAACAGGATCGGATGATGAAGTCGCAAAAGAAGCAATTAATCATACTGTAGCCTTTTTTCATACTATGGGAATGGACACCAAACTATCTCAATACACAAATGACTATGATAAAACAGCCGATTTTATAGTAAATCGTTTCGAAGAAAGAGGCTGGAAAGGTTTAGGAGAAAAACAATTAATTACTTTGGATAAAGTAAAATCTATTGTAGAAATGAGCTATTAAGTTCCTTTTTAAAATATTAAATAAAATAGAAAAGGCGTTCTTATACTTTATAAGGACGCCTTTTCACAATACTAAAACAAAACTAACTAACTCAATTTCTTGTAATTTCATTTAACTAAACTTCTAATTCATAATTATTTATAACGTACAAATCAAAAACTTATTGTGTAAAAAAGCAAAAAAATTAAATTTTTACTCAAAAACTCTAATTCAGATAGTAATTGAATAATTTTAAGATTCCATAATATGGTCTTTTGATACCAAAACAGCTTGTTAGCATTATTTTTTTATCCTATTTGTATAATATTAAGTACTTTTGATGAAAATTAATAATTATAATGAGTGATAATTTAAAATTTGCCGTAATTGGTGGTGGAAGCTGGGCTACTGCTATTGCAAAAATGTTATGTGTAAATCTTTCTGAAATTTCGTGGTACATGCGTAATGACGCTGCTATTGAACACATTAATAAATACAAACACAATCCGAATTACTTAAGTTCGGTAGAATTTGATACTAACAAACTAAAGCTTACTAATAATATAAACGAAGCAGTAGAATATGCCGATTATATTATTTTTGCAATTCCATCGGCTTTTTTAAATGCCGAATTAGAAAAACTTACTGTTTCTCTGGAAAACAAAATAATCTTCTCTGCAATTAAAGGTATCGTTCCAGAAACGAGCTTAATTGTGGGTGAACACTTTCATATAAAATACGACATTCCTTATTATAACATTGGTGTTATTACAGGTCCATGTCACGCCGAAGAAGTTGCTCTTGAAAGATTATCTTACTTAACGATTGCATGCGGAGATCCAAGTAAAGCGAGTGTAGTTGCCAAAAACTTATCCGGAAACTATATAAAAGCCAAAATATCCGATGATATTATTGGTACCGAATATGCCGCAATGCTTAAAAATATTTACGCAATTGCAGCCGGAATCGCTCATGGATTAGGTTATGGAGATAATTTCCAGTCGGTTATGATGAGCAATGGCATTCGTGAAATGAAGAAATTCATTAAGAAAGTACACAAAATGAAACGTAACATTAATGACTCCGCTTATCTGGGCGATTTATTAGTTACAGGATATTCCGTATTTTCAAGAAACCGAATGTTCGGAAATATGATTGGAAAAGGATATACTGTAAAAAGTGCTATGATGGAAATGAGCATGGTTGCCGAAGGCTATTATGCGACCAAAAGCGCCTATAAACTGAATCAGGGATATGGTGCAAAAACGCCAATTATAGATGCCGTTTATGCCGTTTTATACGAAGGAAAAGATGCTAAATCAGTATTTAAAAAACTTACCGATGTGCTGGACTAATTCAGTTTTGAGTCGCAATTTACAGTTACAGTAAAAAATAGCTACAAGAAAAACAGTTGTGGTTTTCAGTTGTGGTTTGCGGTAAAAAAATAGAGTATCTACTATATTATAAGAATAAAAAAAAGAGTCAAGACTTCTATTTGTCTTGACTCTTTCATCTTTTAATCTATTTTCGTTACTTCACTATAACACCATCTATAAATAAAATAGGTACTTCTTCAGCGAAATCTTCGTGGATTGAATGTGCTTTAAAAATGAATTTCTTATCGTACAATGTATTCCCGATGAAAAAAGTAACCATAAACTCATTGTTTAAAACCAACACACTTTTTTCTATCATTTCTATTTTTACTACCGAAACCGAGGGAACTTCTACAAAAGCATGACGTAAAAGCGACGTTTTTTTCATTTCTCCATCGATTGTTCCAAAGGCTTTTGAAACGACCATTACACTATCCAGATTAAAATCGCTGTCATTTATAAGATAAGCATACCATACTTTCTCCATAAAATCGTCGCTCCATTCCTGAACTGCTGCCAGAAAAATATTCTCTACTACTGGTATGATTATATCTTTTTTCATATTAGTCTAAAGTTATAAAGTCACAAAGTCGAAAGTCTCATACTCTGAAACTTTCGACTTTATGACTTTCGACTTAAATTATATATTCGATTTAAATTGCTCTAAGAAACGAACGTCATTTTCGTAAAACATACGAATGTCACCAATTTGATACAACAACATTGCGATACGCTCTACTCCCATTCCAAATGCAAAACCATTGTATTCTTCTGGGTTTATATCACAATTTTTCAAAACGTTTGGATCAACCATACCACATCCACCAATTTCCAGCCAACCTGTTCCTTTGGTAATACGATAATCGGTTTCGGTTTTTAATCCCCAGTAAATATCTATCTCGGCACTAGGCTCTGTAAATGGAAAATAAGACGGACGTAAACGAATTTTAGATTTTCCGAACATTTCTTTAGTGAAATAAAGTAATGTTTGTTTTAAATCGGCAAACGAAACATCTTTGTCTATATACAATCCTTCTACCTGATGGAAAATACAGTGTGAACGTGAAGAAATAGCTTCGTTACGAAAAACACGTCCTGGAGAAATTGTACGAATAGGCGGTTTGTGATTCTCCATATAACGTACCTGAACCGATGAAGTATGCGTACGCAACAAAACATCTGGGTTTGTTTGTATGAAAAATGTATCCTGCATATCACGTGCCGGATGGTATTCTGGAAGGTTTAATGCAGTAAAATTATGCCAATCGTCTTCAATTTCCGGACCTTCGGAAACGTTAAAACCTATGTTTGCAAAAATATCAATAATCTGGTTTTTTACAATTGATATCGGATGACGCGAACCAATAATCACTGGCTCGGCAGCACGCGTTAAATCCCCATAAATACCTTTAACTTCTTCTTTGCTTTCTAGAGCTTCAACTATTGCTTTTACTTTATCTTCGGCTGCTGTTTTTAAAGCGTTTATAACCTGTCCAAATTCCTTTTTCTGGTCATTTGGTACCGTTTTAAATTCAGCAAAAAAATCGTTTAAAACACCTTTCTTTCCAAGAAACTTAATGCGGAATGCTTCTAACTCTTCCTTATTTTCTGTTGAAAAAGCTTGAGCTTCCCCAATATATTCTTTTATCTTATCTATCATTTTCATTCCGTAATTGAGAATACAAATTTAGTAATTTTAGTTGAAAGTCTTTAGTCGCAGTCGCAGTTTTCGGTGTACAATCAAGTAAATTCTAAAAACCGCGACCAAGACTGCGACTGAAACCTATTCTATAACTTTTCTTTCTAAAAAATAACTAACAATCGCTTCTTTCATTAAAACCGATTGTTCTCCTGCTTTTAGTGGTGGTAATTCTTCTTTTACCTTGTAGTGTGGCCATCCTTCTTCGTCGAAAAACTCAAATTCATAAAAACCATAAGGTTCTAATAACCTACAAATGGCAATATGCATGAGGTTTAATTTTTCGTCTTTTTTAAATTCACGGTGTAATTTCCCGAGTTCTTGCACTCCAATTAAATAAATTATGGCATCTAAATCTAAATTTTCTCCTTGCGAAAATTGTTCTGAAAGTATATTTACAAGCTGTTCCCAGCGTTCTTTAAGTTGTATATCTCTTGACATTTTTATATTGTTATTTATGAATTGCCCCCTTCAACTCTGTTCTGGGGCGTTTATAGGATTTAAAAAACATAAATCCGCCCACAAAGATAAGAACTTGAAATTTGACAATACCTAGTTGATAATTCTTTTATATTTGCGCTTTCATTAAAACAAACAGAAAATATGAGTTTTTTAGATATGATTTTGGGAGCACTTTTGGCTTATAGTTTATACAAAGGAATTAAAAATGGCCTTTTTGTAGAAGTAGCTTCCTTTATTTCTTTATTACTGGGGATTTATTTAGCAATAAAATTTTCATCATTAATGAAAGAATTAATCATAAAACACGTTTCGTGGAATCCGAACACAATCCAGATCACTGCTTTTATTCTAACTTTTATTTTGGTAGTTATTGGTGTTTATTTCTTAGCAAAAATCCTTACCGGAATTGCCGATTTTGCTTTCTTAGGATGGGTCAATAAACTAGGTGGAGGTTTTTTCAGGGTTTTGAAAACAATCTTAATTCTAAGTATTTTTATTGCTCTTTTTGAGAAAATAAACTTCAACAATACATTTGCAAAAAAAGAAACTCTGGACAAATCCTTTTTTTATAATCCCATAAAAAAGGTGGCAGCTTTTGTATATCCTTCTATTGAAAAATGGTACGATACTTTTAAAGAAGAGCATGCCAAACAATCTGCCGAAACTCTTGAAACTGAAAAAAAATAACTTCTAATAATTTCAATCAAAAAAGCCTAACAGATTTTAAAACCCTATTAGGCTTGAAATTTATTATTACCAGTTTATTTCCATTTTCTGCCCTTTTTTCAAAGTAATATTTTGTTTTTTGTCTCCGCAAATGAGGGTTGTTTTTCCTCCTATTTTAGAGAATACTGTAACTTTCTTTAGGATTTTATTATTCCATTCCATCGAAATTCCGAATCCTCCTCTTGCACAAATACCTTTTACAGTTCCGCTTTCCCACACATCGGGTAAAGCAGGTAATAATCGAATTTCATTTTCGTTTGATTGAACCAACATTTCGGCAACTGCTGCTGCACCTCCAAAATTACCATCAATTTGAAACGGAGGATGTGCATCGAATAAATTAGGATAGGTTCCCCCTCCTCTTCTTGGCTTCTCTGTTTTTTTTCCGTCGGGATCAACGTACCTAAGGAGTTCCCGGAACATTTTATAGGCGCGATTTCCGTCCCAAAGTCTTGCCCAAAGATTAATACGCCATCCTTTTGACCAACCTGTTGTTTCGTCTCCTTTTATTTCGAGCGTTTTCTTAGAAGCTTCTGCTAAATCTGGTGTTTTTTCTGGAGTGATATGATCGCCGGGGAAAAGTCCGAATAATTGGGATTGATGGCGGTGTTTGGGATCTTCATCATTCCAATCAAAATACCATTCTTGTAAATTTCCTTTTTTGCCTATTTGATAGGGATAGAATTTAGAAAGTGCCGCTTCGAGTTGTGATCTAAATTCGGTATCAATATCTAGTACTTTTGAAGCTTTGATTGTTTTATCAAAACATTCTCTTATCATTGCCAGATCTGCGGTTCCACCATACATTGTTGCTCCAATAAAACCATCGGGTGCTATGTATTTATTCTCTGGAGATGTTGATGGAGATGTGATCAAATTTCCGTTTTTATCGGTAATCATCCATCCTAAAAAGAACTGAGAAGCTCCTTTCATGATTGGATAACCTTCGTTTTTTAGGTAATTTTTGTCTTGGGTAAAAACATAATGCTCCCAAATATGTGTACTCAGCCAAGCCCCGGATAATGGCCAGCAAGCCCAACTTGGATCTTCTTTTCCGAAATTCCCAACGGGATTTGTCATTGCCCAAATATCAGAATTATGAGCCGATGCCCAACCTTCATTTACTCCATAAAAAGTCTTCGCGGTAATTTTACCAGTTACAGAAAGATTCTTTATGAAGCTCAAAAGAGGCAAATGCATTTCTGAAAGATTGGTGTTTTCTGCCAACCAATAATTTTCTTCCAGATTGATATTCATCGTGTAATTACTACTCCATGGTGGATTAAGATATGGATTCCAAATTCCTTGTAAATTGGCAGGGACTCCCATCGTTCTGGAACTACTAATAAGTAAATAACGTCCGTATTGGAAATACAGAATCTCGAGATTTTTATCTTCTTTACCATCTGCATATCGCAACAAACGTTCATTTGTAGGTAAATTTGGAGCTGCCGTTTTTCCTAAATTTAAACTAACACGATTGTAGAATTTTTGATAATCATCAATATGGGTTTGTTTTAATTTATCGAATGCTTTTGCAAATGCTTTATTTAAATTTTCTAATGCAATAGCTTTATCATTCAATCCATCTGATGCCGGATTTTTATCAAAACCATTAAAACTGGTTGCTATTGACACATAAATTAAAGCTTCTGTTGCGTTTTTTAAACCTAAACTTGTACCAGAGCTTACAATTGTCCCATCGGTATTTTTGATTTTCATCAAAGTAGAGAATCTTGTTCCTCTTTCTTTTTCAAGGAGAAATGAAGGTACAACGGGATAATCCGGATTCTCATAAATTGGCGCTACACCATTCATTGAAAGCACATTATCCTTTACAGAAACATTTGATTTTAACAAACTACTGGAATTAATATCAAAATTTAAAGCTCCTTTTTGGCTGCTTGTCAATTTGATAATCATGATTTGGTCTGGTGCCGAAACAAAGTATTCGCGGGTAAATTTTACGCCATCAATTTCATATGTTACTCTGGATATAGCATTTGAGATATCCAGTTCTCTATAATAATTGGTAACTTTTCCTTTATTAGAATTAGTAATTTCCATTGTTCCAAGCGGCGCATACGACTCGGAGTTTTTTCCTTCAATCTTTTTATTTAATTCGTCGGCTAATTTGTAATTCTCGTTTTTGAGTGCTTCACGAATGGCAGGAATATTTTTGTATGCTTCGGGATTCATGTTAGCATTCACTGGCTCTCCCGACCAAAGTGTGATATCATTGAGATAAATTTTATCTAGATTGACACCTCCAAAAACGGTTGCTCCTAATTTTCCGTTGCCTAAAACCAAGCTTTCTTCAAAAAAATCTGCTGGTTGATTATACCATAAAACATGACTGGATTGCGCTGTCATATTTATATATAATGAAGAAAAAACGAAAACTAGAAGTAGTTTTTTGATGAAGTTTGATTTCATATATTGTTTTTTGATTTTGAATTAATTCCGTTTAAATATATGCCATTCCTCTGGAACTTTTCTAACCTTGTCTCATCGTATCCTAACAGGTTTTTTCAACCTGTTAGGTATTTATTAATCGCTCTAATTTTACTATAGTAATTCTAATCATACCAAACAGATCTTAGAAACCTATTAGGATATTTAAACCAATATGGGTGCGTGAGGGATAGGAGAAAACTACCGAAGTAGTGCGGATAGCCCGACCGCATTTACAAAAGGCGCGTATAAGCGGCATCTGAAATAGCGCCTTTTGTAAATGTGGTCACGCCCTAATAAGCATAACAGACAAAATTTAGTTCTAACTTAATCATTTTATAGCTTAATTAACTTGTTTATAAATGAAATTTTTAAACGTTACCGTACCTTCTCCTACCGCCGAAAGTCCCAAACGAAGACTCATAAATCCGCTTAATACGTTATGATTGAATGAAGATACTTCTGCTGAATTTTCAATTTTCACCCACTCTTTCCCATCAATACTGTAAAACATATTTACGAGTTGTTGTTTCTTTTCTAAGCGAAGAAATAAATGGGTTTTGTTTACTCCTTTTTGAGTTGGAAATTGCCAGGATCTAAGTATCGCCATAATATTTTCTTTATCGGCAGCAATACCTGTATAAAGGTTGCTATCATAAAAAAGGATAAGTCCTGCTGTTGCATTTCCTTCTATTTTAACCTCAACTTCGGCAGAATAAGAATGATCGGAAGGGGTGCACAACATCGGTGAGCTTTCGCCAATATTCTTTCCTTTTCCTTTAATTTGAATTCCTTCTTTAGTGAGTTTAAACCTTTCGGCATCATATTGATTAAAAAATTGCCATTGTGGTTTTAGCTCCTGTCCTGAAAAAGTATCCGAAAGCGTAAAATTGCTTTTTGTAGCTTTTCCTCCCGGTTTTTTAATCGGTTCTTCGGTTTTAATGTCTTCAGGGATTTTATACCATCCATCGGCAGTCCATTCTACAGGTTGTAGCAGCGTCTGGCGTCCCATATTATAATATCCATTTTCATAACCGTGAAAAACCATCCACCATTTTCCATTAACATCATCTATAAGCGTTGCATGTCCTTTTGACCACCATTTTTCGGAACTGTCTTTTGTTTTTAAAATTGGATTATACGGTGAATTTTCCCAAGGACCTAAAGGCGACTTTGATCTTGCCGATATTACCATATGGCTTGTAGCAGGTCCTGCAGTTCCTCCTTCGGCAACTGTGAGATAATAGTAATTGCCATGCTTTAAAACTTTGGGTCCTTCCATACAAAAACACTCAATAGACCACTCTGCGGGTATTTTCCACCCATCATAAACATGTTTACCTTCGCCAATAACGGCTAATCCGTCTTTGGATAATGGCACATAATTACCATTACTAAAATAAAGGAATCGGTTGCCTTTTTCATCAACAAAATGACCTGGATCTATATTCCCAATCTTTAAATCGATAGGATCGCTCCAAGGTCCATTTATAGCATTTGCCCACACAACATAATTGGTTTGATTTGCCGGGAAATAAATGTAAAATTTGTTGTTATATTTTACCAAATCTGGCGCCCAAACTGAACCCACACTCTTTTTAAGGGCGTGTGTAACTGGTTCCCAATTCACTAAATCTTTTGAAGTCCAAATAAGTAATCCCGGATAATAATTAAAGGAAGAATGTACAATATAGTAATCTTCTCCATCCCTAATAATCGAAGGATCTGGGTAATCACCTGCGAAAATTGGGTTTTTATAAAATCCATCAGTCTCTTTTATATTTTGCTGCTGTGCATTAAGTACGAGTGAAATTATACCTATAAATAGGAGAAATATCTTTTTCATAATTAAATTTATTTGCTAATTTTATATTTTTCGTTTGCTGTAATCATTTCCCAATCATCGGTTCTGAAAGGTGATGCTGGAAATTTTTCCTTGTTATAAAGATTAATCTCGGTATCGTCATCTGCCCAACCGTAATGAACAGCAACTGGGTTTTGCACACTTTCGCTTGAAACTATTACTTTATTGTTTTTTATAATCGCTTTAGCAAAATGAAAAACTTTATCGGCACCTGCAATCTCAAATCCTTTTACATTCTCGGTATTCTCGGATGTTGATAATCCTGTACCGATAGCATCGAATGTTAGGATTATTTGGTTCCCTTTTATTTTCTGAGATTTATATGTTGGTCCGCTATAAACTCTTTTTTTATCATAAACATTATTTAAAGCAATTGCCGCCAAGCGCAATCCTACATCTTGCTTGTTTGTAGGGTGAATATCTTTGGCATTTCCAATATCTGTGGTTACTGCCATTCCTGTATTTGGTAATTTGAGCGTTTCGGTTTGTGCTTCGCGAAGTTCTGCCCACTTACTTCCTACTTTACTATTGCCATTAAACTCATTAAAAGTGGATAATTGTACATAGTAAAAAGGGAAATCTCCCTGATTCCATTTTGTTCTCCAATCATTTATCATTAACGGAAATGCTTTTTTATATTCTTTGGCTCTCCAAACATTAGCTTCGCCCTGATACCATAAAACGCCTTGAAAAGCATATGGGATTAACGGATTTACCATTGCATTGTACAATAATGAGGGGTAACTATTAGGAGATAATGATGTTTTTACAACTGTTACTTTGTATTTCCATTTTCCTTCTAATGAAATGATTTTACTCCCCAGAGTCAGTTTTAAATCGGCTGTGTCTCCGTAGATTCCACCACCACCACTATTATCAACAATTCTTATAGCAATAACATTTACGCCTTTTTTTAATACTTTAGCTGGAACTTGATAAACTCTTTTGGTATCCCAAAGGGTATTTCTCCCAATTTCGATTCCGTTTATGTAAGTAATATCCTCATCATCGATTTTTGCCAAACTCAACGTTGCTTTATTTTTAATGTCTTCGGCAGAAAGTGTAATTGTTTTTCTCATCCAGACTACTCCGTCTAAATCGCCCAAAGACTGATTTTCCCATAATCCCGGAACATTTAATTCTCTCCATTTCGAATCATTAAATGATGCTTCTTTATAAAACATCTCATTTGCAGTACTTACCTCACTTCCCTGTATTTTTTCGACTCTTTCTCTCATTTGTTTTGCATACAATTTTGATATAGAATCTATATTTAATATAGGCACATCGGCAATCATTGCTTTAAACTCTTCGCTTTTTTGGAATGCTCCATGGCTTGTCCAGGTTTCTACACAAGTTCCTCCCCAAGTTGTATTGATGATTCCGATTGGGATTTTTAATTCGGCATATAGTTTTTTAGCAAAAAAATATCCTACAGCCGTAAAATCACCTACATTTTCTTTATTGCACACAGCCCATTTGCCAGCTTTTAAATCTTCTTTGGGTAAACTACTTAAATCTTGAGCTACGCCAAAATGACGAATCATCGGGTAATTAGAATCGGCTATTTCTTTTTCGGCATCCTTGGTTTTAATAACCTGAAATTCCATGTTTGATTGTCCGCTGCAGATCCAGACTTCTCCAACCAAAACATCTTTTATGATAATTTTGTTTTTTCCTGTGATGGTTAATTCAAAAGGGCCTCCAGCTTTTTCGGCAGAAAGTTTTACCATCCATTTTCCGTTTTTATCAGCCTGAATGGTTTTTGTTTGTTTATTAAAATCAACTTCTACTTTTTCATTGGGATCAGCCCAGCCCCAAACAGGGATTTCTTTGTTTCGTTGCAAAACCATTCCGTCAGAAAACAACAAAGGCATTCGAACATTGGCATTTGCAATTATGCTACATATTAAAAAAATAAAAGCTATATTTTTCTTCATTTTCATTTGTTTTATTAGTTTTGAGAATTAACCGCAAAGGGCGTAAAGAGTTACGCTAAGTTCGCAAAGCTTTGTGTTCTTTGCGGTTAAAAACAAATTTACTGCAATCCTTCAAGCATTGCACTTAATGCCTGACTATCATAAACTGTATTGTTGGTTCTATCAAAAAGACCAGATCCGTTGTTACCTATTCCTCCTGCATCCCAGTAAAAAGGCAACATCCCATTTGCTTTAGCTTGTTTTACAACATATTTTAGGTAATAAGCTCTTGATGCTAAATGTAAAGTCAATGCATCACCAGTTAATGTAGTACGTCTTATAGCTCCAAACTCTCCCAATAAAACAGGAATTCCTTTGTCTACAAATTGTGTTTTCATTGATTTGAAAAGTTTATCTAAATCACCTTCTTCTCCGTAAGTTGCATTACGTGTAGGATCTGTTGTGGAGTGATAATCGGCTCCCCAATAGTAAAACATTTTACCCCAATCCTGATCGGTTTCCATAAGAGCAAAATTATATGGCGTGTAGTAATGAACCTCAACCATCATACGATTTGCAACTTGATCTGTAGGCAAGGTTAGCATTAATTTATTTGTTTTATCAATATCTGTCGATGGTCCTTGTACTACCAAGGTTCGGTATGCATTTTTTCCTCCTGTTGAACGAACGGCATCAATAAAAGTTTGATGATATGATGTTAAAACTGCCATTTGAGTAGCATTGTCAACAGCTGGTTCATTGGCACTAGCAAAAAGCAAATGCTCATCAAAACCACGTAAATGTGTTGCTATTTGTTCCCAAAATGCTTTTTGTTTGGCATTATTTTCTACTTTTTTGGCTTCGGTGACATTGTTTTCAAGCCATCCACCGTCCCAGTGAATATTTAAAAGTACGTACATATTATTATCAACACAATATTGAACCACTTCTTTTACTCTATCAAGCCATTCTGTTTTTAATTGTGCTGTTACGGAATTAGCCAAATATTGATTCCATGAACACGGAATTCTAATCGCATTAAATCCACTTGCTTTGGCCAAATCAATCAATTGTTTTGTAACCTTTGGATTTCCCCAAGCTGTTTCTCCGCCTGTTGCTTCGAGTGTATTACCAATGTTCCAGCCTAATTTTATTTTTGCTGCCAACTCTACAGCACTGCTTCCCATTCCTGAGGCATCTGCTGTAATCGGGCTTGTATTATAACTCGGAAATGAACCGTCGGACTCTGCAAGTCCTGCTTGAGATATCGCAACTTGAACCGATTTAGCCTCGTTTGAACTTAAAGTTATAATCGCAGTTCTTGCTATGGTTGTTGTATTTGCCAGTGCTGTTATTTTGACTATAGTTGTACCTGAAGTTCCTCCTGCCTGGCTAAACCTTACCCAACTTGCATCTGAGCTATTCATAATCCAAGCTGTTACTTCGGTTTTAACTGTAACATCAACGCTATTTCCTACATTCTCAAAATCTATTTTATTTGTACTAACAGTAAGTGCTTTTACTGTTAAGTCTTGTGGGGTTTCTTTGTCTGAACTACAAGCAAAAATCCCTAGAAAAGTCATACATAACATTACCCTTAGTATGTAATAGTTTATTGTTTTTTTCATTGTATATAATTTAAAAAATTAATCATTATAGCTACTGTCTTTCAGATAGCTTCAATTTTTATTCAACTCATTATAAAACACAACAACTTTTTATTTAATCGTTACAGAGATTTCTTTTTTGATATCTCTTGAAGAATTTCCTAATTTCAAAGTGTATTTTCCTGGCTCTACAGTCCATTTTTTTGTAGCAACATCATAGTAAGCTAATTCTTTTACCGGAAGCTGGATTGTTACTGTATTTGAACTTCCTGCTTTCACTAACACCTTTTTGAATCCTTTTAGCTCTTTGGCTGCACGGGTTACTTTTGAATCTGTTTTTGAAGTATATAACTGAACGACTTCTTTACCATCTACTTTTCCAGTGTTTTTCACATCCACAGTAACCGTAATTGTTTCTGTAGGTTCGTAAGAAGTCTTATCGGTTTTGGCATTATCTAAATCAAAAGTGGTGTATGATAATCCGAATCCGAAAGGATATAAAGGCGCAATATTTTTAGTATCAAACCAGCGGTACCCTACCAAAATTCCTTCGGCATAGTTTACCGTTTTTCCTCCAGGGAAACTTTTTGTTGCATGCGCTGGAGAATCCATGATGTTTTTAGGCATTGTCCAAGGTAATTTTCCTGATGGATTTATTTTCCCCAGCAATACATCTGCCAAAGCATTTCCTCCTTCGGAACCATTAAACCAACTCCATACCAAAGCCGAAGTTTTTTTGCTTACTGCATCAATATCAAAAGGTGCTCCGGCAATCATAACTACAATTGTTCTTGGATTAACGGCTAATACTTTTTGAATCAATTCTTCTTGTCCAAATGGTAATTTTAATGTTCTACGATCTGAAGCTTCTGTTTCATAATCACGGTTAGAACCTGCAAAAATGATGGCTACATCCGAGTTTTTAGCTGCTTCTATTGCTTCTTGCAATTTAGCAGAATCTAATTGGTCGATCGTTACAGGACCATTTGATGTTATGTTTCCTAAGTTTCCTTTATTTTTTTCATCGTAGCGTTCCAGATAACCTTCGGCATAATTAATTTTGATTGATTTTGGCAATCTATTTTTCAAACCTTCAAGTGGCGTAACTTCTCTTTTTGTTTTAACTCCTGCTCCAAATCCACCTAATGCATTTTTCTTGGTCGCATTATTTCCAATTACGGCAATAGATTTCACTCCATCTAGTTTTAATGGTAATGCATTATTATCGTTCTTTAATAAAACTATTGCTTCTGTAGCAATTTTATAAGCATCTTGGTAATGTGCTTCGGTTGCGATGCTTCCTTTCACACGGTCTTTACTTTGACTTCCCATTGCTTTTACCTGAAATAAGGTACGCAATATTCTTTTTACATGGATATCAATTTCTGTTTCCGAGATTTCTTTATTCTTTGCTGCAGCAATTAGTTTATCGGCAAGGAAAAATTCATTGAATGGTTTTGGTGTTCCCATTTCGATATCCAATCCATTTTTTAAAGATTTTACTGTAGAATGTACCGCAGCCCAATCGGAAACAACAACGCCTTTAAATCCCCATTCATCACGTAAAATTTTATTAAGCATATAATCATTCTCACATAAATATTCGCCTCTAAATTTATTGTAAGCTCCCATAACACTATAAGCATGAGCGTCTTTTATTGAGGCTTCAAAAGCTGGCAAATAAATTTCACGAAGTGTACGTTCGTCAATTTGTACATCGACAAAATCACGATTGGTTTCCTGGTTGTTTGCCGCATAATGTTTTACACAAGCCATAACATCGTTATCCTGCAAACCAACAATTAATGGCACTGCAATTTTTTTATTCAAAAACGGATCTTCAGACATATATTCATATGTTCTTCCTCCAAGTGGAGTTCTCACAATATTGATTGCTGGTGAAAGTAACATGTCTTTGTCTCTGGCGCGTAATTCCTGCCCTACACTATTACCAAATGTATATGCCATATCAGCGTTCCAAGTTGCTGCCAGACCTCCACCTGCTGGATAATACGTTGCAAAATCATTGGTTAAACCTGCCGGTGCCCAATTATCGCGAGAGATTTCTTCACGAACGCCCAATGGTCCATCGGCCATTTTTAATTCTGGAATACCCAAGCGTTTTACTCCGCCAGAAGTAAACATACTATTACCATGTAACATTCCTATTTTTTCCTCAAGTGTCATTTGAGCAACCAACTTGTCAATTTCGGCATCAAATTCTGAACCTATTTCTTTTCCTTTATACTCTTCTGTTTTAGCCGAATCGGTGCCTGAACTTTGAGCATCTTTTTTACAAGAAGTAAACGTTACCAACGCAAATGCTATTGATAGGTATATCATTTTGTTTTTCATATATAGATAGTTTTTGGTTTTGGTTTATTTATTTTTAGAATATTATTGTTTTAAAAAATTGAATAAGAGCACTTCATTCTCATTAATTTTAAAATCTTTACTAAAAGTTCCTTTTGAACTAATTGTTATTTTTTCTGTTGCAATTGGAGCTCCGTTATCTTTTTGTTTGATTATATTTACTTGTTCACGTGTTAGCTGAGTTGGTTTACCCATAGCTAAGTAATCGGCGTAAGCATCATTTGTTTTATACCCTACTTTATAAATCTCCAAATTATAATTGCCTTTCGCCAATCCATCAACCTCAACTTTTACATTTTCTTTTGGTTTGGATGGTAAATCTTGTATATAATAGGTTTGGTTATTAACTGAATCTCCGGGATGTGTATTTGTAAAATCCCATAATAACAATTGAACATCTCCCTTTGCATTTTTGGTAGCCCATGAAGAAGTATCTTTATTTTGAAGTTCCGTTTCTCCTAATTTGTTCAAAAATGAATACGTGAAATAAGCCGGTTTTTTAATTCCCTGCGTATTCAACAATCCAAATCCACCGTGAAAAGGAGTAAATCTCGGACCTGCTTCTTCGAAGATGTCAGTAAAAACCCAATATGACATCGAATTTGCTGCATTCCCAACTTGTTTTAGTTTCTGAAGAATATAGGCAGCCGAATGATAACTATCATGAATAGGGTCTGATGGAGTATAGGAAGAACTCCATTCGGTATAATGTAATTCGAGATTTGGCATAGTCGAATTGGAGATTTGCTTACGCGAATTTATAACGTCTCCACTAACACTCGAATCTTCTTTATTTAGAACTGTTCCCGAAGTTCCAAATTCATCTAAATATCCTTGTTTTACTCCATAAGTATGTGTTGAAATAAAATCTAATGGAACATTGTTTTTACTGCAAAACTCAATTGTTTCCGGTACCCAAGCCGCGCCAGCAGTTGCGGGACCTCCGACTTTATATGCAGGATTTATCGTTTTTATTCCGCGTGCTGCGTACTCATACAATTTAAAATATTCTTCCTGAGTTCCAGTCCAGAAACCAGGCGATAAATTAGGCTCATTCCAAACTTCAAAATACCAGGTTTTTACTTCTTCGACTCCGTAACGTTCTGTGAAGTGTTGCGTTAAATTACGAATTAAATCTTCCCATTTTTTATAATCTTTCGGAGGTGTTACATTCCCTTTCCACCAAAAAATAGTTTGATTTCCACTTGCCAATGCTGATGGCATAAATCCTAATTCTACAAAAGGCTTCATCTTGATGCTCAAAATAAAGTCATACAAAGCATCTATATATTGATAATTGTATTCTGGATTTCCTTTGCTGTCTTCTGTATAAACTGCCATATCATCTGATAACAATCCATGCATTCGAATGTATTTAAAATCACATTCTTTTTTTGTCATTGCCAACTGTTGTTGCCAGTCTGCTCGTAGTCCTTCATTTGCTCTGCCTGCTCCAACACATTCTTTGAACATATTGCTTAATGCCCCTGCAGTCTTATTATAATCTACTTTTATGATTCTTTCTTTTGAAGAAGATTTTACAGCATTACTATTTTGTCCAAACAAATTAATATTAATTAGAGAAAATAAAATACACAGTATTATTAAAGTTCTTTTCATCGTTATTACGCTACTTTACTGTTATTTTTTTAGTTAAAAGGATTGTATCCGAAGCACTTCCTATTTGAATTTCGATCGTATTATTTTCTAATTCAAATTGTTGTTTTGCTGTATTCCAATACTCTAAATCTTTGGCTTTTAAAATCAATGAAACATTCTTAGTTTCTCCCGCTTTAAAGAAAACTCTCTGAAATGCTTTCAACTCTTTTTCCGGACGTTCTACTTTCGATTGTAATTGTTTTACATAAAGTTGAATCACTTCGTCTCCATCTCTACTTCCTGTATTTGTAACCGAAACGGTAACTTTTACCTCGCCATTTTTAGCAATAATTTCCGAATTGGTTTCTATCGAATTGTATTTGAAAGTTGTATAACTTAATCCGTGACCAAAAGCATATAGTGGTTTTCCTTTAAAGTACATATAGGTTCTGCCATTTCGGATATTGTAATCCAAGAAATCGGGTAAATCTGTAATGTCTTTTACCCAGGTTTGGGTTAATCTTCCCGCTGGATTATAATCTCCAAATAAAACATCGGCTAAACCGTTTCCTAATTCCTGACTGTTTTGTGTAAGATGTACAATCGCAGGAACGTGTTCTTGTGTCCAATTTATAGCATATGGAAAGCTGCTAATTAAACCAACTACTGTTTTGGGATTTGCCTGAAAAGCAATTTTAATCAAATCTTCTTGTTCCAAAGTCAAAGACTGGCGATCAACCGCTTCTTTTCCTTCACTCGGCACAGGACAATCTGCCCAACCCGCATTACACACTGGATGATTGCCCACGAGAACAATTACTACATCGGATTTCTTGGCTATTTCGGCTGCTTTACCATCGGTATTATTCTTTGCATATAAAACAGTAACATTAGATCCTACTTTATTTTTTATAGCCTGCAAAGGTGTTACCACATAAGGTGGTGTCCCACTATACCAATCCAGAAGTACCTCATCGGCACGAGGGCCAATAACTGCAATTGTTTTTAATTTGTCTTTTTGCAAAGGCAATAATTTCAAATCATTTTTAAGCAATACAATAGATTTTTGAGTTGCCTCTAAAGCTAGTTTTTTATGCGCATCGGATTTCCAGGGATCGATTGTATCTTTTCCTTTACCGATATTTGCATACGGATTTCCATCTGGAGTATCCAGCATTCCAAGTTGGATCATGACTCTATAATCTCCTTTTAAAACAGCATCAATATCTTTTTCTTTTAAATAACTATGAGAAATAGCACCATAAACAGCCTCTGAATATTCATCTAAAAACTGATTAATTCCCGCTTTGATAGTTGCTGCCGCTGCAATAAACTTATCCGAGTAATATTTATGATCTGAAAGTAATAGTCTAAAAGCACCTCCATCGGTACAGATGATTCCGTTTTGTCCCCATTCTTTCTGGGTAATATTTTTAAGCATCGGATGTACCATTGCCGGAACTCCATTTACTTTATTATAAGCTGCCATATAAGCGCGGGAGCCTCCATCTACAACTCCCATATAAAATGGTAAAGCATAATATTCGCGCCAAAGTCTTTCATCAAAATCTGAGGAAGTATAGGTTCTTCCGTCTTCATTACTATTCGCCAAAAAATGTTTCATTAACGAAGCCGTTTGCCAATATTTTGGATTATCTCCCTGAAGTCCTTTTACAAAAGCAACGGTCAATGTTCCATTAAAAAAAGCATCTTCTCCATAACTTTCTTCGGTACGTCCCCAACGTGGATCTCTGGCGATATCGGCATTTGGAGCACGAACGACTAATCCGCCACGATGGTATTTCTGGAAAGCATAACGTGTTTCATATCCTTCTACATGCGCTACTTTTTGAATTAAATCAACATCCCACGTTTCCCCCAATCCATACGCCTGAGGAAAAGTTGTAGTTGGTAATGGTTCTTTTCCTTTACCGCCCCAACCTCCAGGACCGCCTAATGCCAAACCGTGTAATCCTTCGACATGTCCTGTTCCCACAACGCCTAATCTGGGTATTGATGGATTGGTACTTAACGCAACAATTTTTTCATCGAGTGTCATCACCGATAATAAATTATCGATGCGCTTCTCAACATCCAAATTTGGATTCTGAAAAGGATATTGCTTTTGCTGAGACAACACCAAATTAACTGATAGAAGAAAAATGATATGTAGAATGTGATTTTTCATATTTTGAAATTATAAAAATAATCCGCAAAGACGCACTGCTATGCGTCTCTACAGAATATTTAATTAATTATAATTTTTTAAATCTAATCGCTGTTCCTCCTGCGCCGCCTAAATGTAATTTTAATGTATCCGAAGCTTTTACCGTTTTCTTAGAAATCGCTACTGCCGATGGATTATGTGTTTCATCTGTTCCTTCTGCATCTGCATAAATCTGTGCTTCGTAAGTTGCTTTTGGATCTAAGAATGATAAGGAAACATTTATATCTCTTGCATTTTCATTTGTAATACTTCCTAAATACCAATCGGCACTATTTAAGTCTTTACGAACTGTTGTGATATATTGTCCTATTTCTCCATTCAGGACTTTAGTATCTTCCCAATCTGTAGGAACATCTTTTAAGAATTGTAAAGCTGGTTTTCCTTCGTAATTTTCAGGAAGATCTGCCATCATCTGGATTGGAGCATAAATTGTTACGTACAATGCTAGTTGTTGTGCCGTTGTGCCGTGTACTCTTTTGCCTGGATAACCTTGTTTAACTTCTACATCAAAGATTCCCGGTGTAAAATCCATTGGTCCCGAAAGTAATCTTGTGAACGGAATAATAGTTAAATGATTTGGTGGATTTCCTTCACTCCAAGCATTGTATTCTTGTCCTCTTGCTGCTTCTCTGGAAATCATATTTGGAAAAGTACGACGTTCTCCTGTGTCTTTTATTGACTCATGATATAATACTGCCAGATCATATTGGGCGGCTTTTTCTAATACATATCTAAAATAATTCACTCCAAATTGCCCAAAATGCCATTCTTTCATATTTAATTTAGAACCTACATGTCCAATTTTTACTGTATGGATTCCTAATTTCTTGTATAAAGCAAAAGCATCATCAATTTCTTTTAAGTAATTAATCAGGTTGGAGCCTGTTTCGTGATAACCAATAAGCTCTACGTCTTTTTTCTTTCCGTATTCGACTACTTTTTCTAAGTCAAAGTTGTCTGCACTTTTTGTAAAGCTAAACATGTGCATATGGTTTTCATACCATTGTGGTGTCCAGCCTTTATTCCAGCCTTCGATTAATAAATGGTGGAATCCTTCTTTGGCTGTAAAATCAATATACTCTTTGGCATGTTTGGTTGTTGCGCCTTGTTTATCACTTTCCCAAAATGTATATTTTCCGATATGCATTCCCCACCAAATTCCGAAATATTTATATGGTTTAAAATAACTTGTATTGGCTAATTTATTTGGTTCGTTAAGGTTTAAAATCAAATAGGAAGTAATTAAATCTGTTGGTTTCTCGGCTATTTGTAATGTTCTCCACGAAGAGGTAAAGGTGTCTTTTACACGTACTTTTACACCATCTGCCCAAGGCACAAGATCCGATTTAAGTTGCGTACCCCTAGTATTTACTAAGGTCATACTTGCAAAATTTGACAAGTTTGCCTCATGAAAACTCAATGCCAATCCGCTTTTACTTTCGATAGTAAGTGGTGTAAGCACAGTATCCTGTTTGCTTACCAATGCATCTTGAAAAAGATATTCATCACGGTTTTCTCTATTAGCAGGGATCCACCATGCTTTTCCATCATCTTTTAGGTTAAAAGTTGTTTTTTCATCCATAATGAAAATACTGTCTTTTGTTCCTTGTTCTGGGTACACATAACGAAAAGCAACTCCATCATCGAAAGCTCGGAATTGAATTTCCAGTTTACGTTTCTGTTTGTCCTTTTGCTGCAGCTTAACTACTAATTGATTGTAGTGGTTTCTGATTTTCTTTTTTTCTCCCCAAACCTGTTCCCAAGTCTCATCAAAAGAAGTATTCTCCGTCTTTATGATTTCGAAATTCTTGCTAAAATCCTCTTTATTTTTTAGCAAAAATCCCATATCCGATGGTGTAATAACTTCTGTTTTTCCGTGAGAAACAGCATATTTTGGAGCATTTTTTACAAGCTCGAATTTTATTTTATTCTGCCCATTTGGCGAAGCCAATTCGTATGCGTTTTTATTTTTTTGACTGTATGCAATCGTAATCGAAAGTAATACTGCGGGAAGGACTAGGTGTTTTTTCATGGCATTTTATTTCTTTATTCTGATTTAAATAAATCGGGTTTGGCAAATATTGCTTCCACCCGATTTCAAAACTCAACAAAAACTTATTTTTTATCCCTTAGGATTATTTTTTTATCCACAGATTTAAAGTATTTCTTTTTCCTATGTGTTTTTTTCACGGATTCAACAGATTTTTAATTCTCACTTTTTAATTATTTAAATCTGTGACTCACTTTTTTATTTTACCCACTCGGTTTTAAAAGTGGTTTTTCCGTTTAATGTATTTGTTGTTACGTTAAAATTGTTTCCGTTTTTAGTAACTTTTATTTCTTGAACAGCATCGCCATCTGGTAAAAACACTTTGGCTGTAGCCGAAGTTATTTTGTCGCTGGCATAGACTTTTAATGTTAATTTACTCCAATCCATATCTTTGGTAGATTGTGCTAAACCTATATGAGGCAATGCAGTTCCGTCTTTTACCAATATGATAATCGGAACCTCTCCTGCTTCAATTTTATGCCATCCACCTTGATATACTTTACGTGTTTGGTAATCGATCCAAGTTCCTTCCGGAAGATAAACGTCTCTACCTGTAACCTCTTCAAATAATGGAGCAACAAGCATACTTGAACCAAATAAATACTCATTATCAACCAACCATGCTCCCGGATCATTTGGATATTCTACAAATAAAGCACGCATCATTGGTAATCCTTTTTGTGAACTTTCTTTGGCCTGAGCATAGATATATGGCATCAATTCGTAACGCATATTATCGGCTTTTCTAAATCCTTCCAGGAAATCTTTGCTGTATAACCAAGGCTCGCGTGGAGGTTCTCCATGACTTCTTACATGCGAAGTAAGCATCCCAAATGGTGTCCATCTTCTATATAAATTCTCCGGTGATTTGGTTGCAAATCCTCCTACGTCATGACTCCAAAAACTAAATCCGCTTAATCCTAATGAAAGTCCGCCTCTTAATTCTGCCGACATTGCTCCGTTGGTAGTTTCGGCATCGCCTCCCCAATGTAAAGGATAACGCTGACTTCCTGCCCAAGTGCTTCTTGCCCATATTAAGGTGTATCCTTTTTCTTTTTGGGTAATTTCGGCTACTGCTTTATTGTAACGAAGTGGATATAAATTATGCTCATAGAATCCTGTACGCCCTGAATGGTAGATTCCGTCTGGTGGTGCTGCTTCTCCAAAATCTACTTTGAAAACAGAAACTCCCTGATCGAATAATTTTTTTAATTTGGCCTGATACCATGTTACTGTTTCCGGATTTGAGAAATCCAAAACGGCATCTTCATAAGGAAGGTTTCCTTTGCGATCTCTAACCGCTAAATTCTTGTCCATTATTTCGTTGAACAAAGTGTTTTTAGGCGAGAAATAAGGCAATTGCCATAAACATACATGAAATCCATCGTCTTTAAGATCAGACATCATTTTTTTAGCATCTGGAAAACGATCTTTAGAGAACTCATAATTATTTCTCCAATCTACATCAAACCAACCAGTATCGAAGTGAATAACATCGGTTGGGATTTTATATTTACGTAAATCTTTGGCTACCTGACGTCCTTCTTTTTCTGAGAAATAGGTAATACGGCTCATCCAGAAACCAAATGACCAAAGTGGTGGCATTGCTGCTTTTCCCGTAAGGTTTGTATATTGATCAAGAATGTCTTTTGGCTCTCCGATAAAGAAGAATAAATCGGCTTCGTCATCGCCAATATACATTTCATTTGCACTAGCGTAATATTTTCCAAAGTCCACAGTAATAGGTGTTGAATGGTGCATAAAAACACCATAACCACGGCTACTCATATAAAATGGAACTGGTTTGTACATGGTTTCATTCTGAATACCGTTGGCATCATCTGTCCATAAAACTACTTTTTGTCCTCGTTTATTAAATTGTGTAAATGATTCTCCACAACCAAATATTTTTTCATCTGGTTCCAAGCTAAAAGCTGCTCCCATACTTCTTGAATAATCACTGTTTCTACGTACATATGAAAATGGAAGTGTTGGCGTATATGTATTTTGCAAATCCGAATCATGAAGCGTACTTGTTAATAGCTTTCCTTTTTCATCATAAATTTTTACGTGCCACGGTTTGGATAAAATCTCCACCGAACCATGTTTGCTAGTATATTTATGTCCTCCTTCTATTTTGGAATATTTCCATAATTCAGGGTGATTTGGTGCTACACCATCAACCAACATTAGCGACTCTTTCTCGGGATGAAATTGTGGTCCTGAAGTGGTTTTTATTCTAATAGTTCGGTCTGAAACAAACTGAATTTGAAACGGTAATTCTGGCGAAACTTCATACTCTGTAGTAGGAAATTCATTTGCAGGAACTACATCCGGTTTCATCATCATGTTGTTAAAAGCCTGACGTGTTTTATAATTATATCTAAGGTATTTTATCGTTCCTTTTCCTGTTACAGGATCAAAACCCTTTAGTTCATCGGCAAAATAAAACGTGTTCAGATAATTCTGAAAGTCTTTGCTTATATCTATTGGCGCATTAAGCACATCAGCGTTCTGGATTTGTGCCGACGCTTTTGGTATTACAAGAAACCCAAACATAAAGACCGAAAGCAACGCTGTTAATTGTGAGTTTTTCATTGATTTAATTTATTGTTGACTTTATTCGAAATGTTATCTAACCTGCAAGGTTGAAAAAAACCTTGCAGGAGTAGTAGCTCATTATTCTGCTGTAACTACAATTGTAGTTTGTTTTAGTCCATTTGCTTTAGCTGTTAATTCTAATCTTCCTGCTTTATCGCCAGACTGAACAACTACTAAACATTTTCCGTTAAGCGCTGTATGTTTTGAACCTTTATACGATTCATGACTTACCGGATCTCCGCTACAAACACCTACAATTTTTCCGTTTCCTTTTAGTGAGAAATTAATTTCGTTATTGGCATTTGGAACTAAAACATCATTAGCGTCTATAATATCTACTGTTACAAATGACAAATCATTTCCATCGGCTTTGATGGTACTTCTGTCTGCTGTAAGTTTTAAGTTTGATGCATTACCAGCAGTTTTAATTTCTTTCTCCAAAACTGTTTTTCCGTTTTTACGAGAAACTACCTTTAATGTTCCTGCTTGATAAGGAACACGCCACATAACGTGTAAATCCTCTCCTTTTTTACTTCGTGTTCCAAGTGATTTTCCGTTAAGGAAAAGTTCAACCTCATCGGCATTATTATAGTATGCCCAAACATCTACGTTTTGTCCTGCTTTCCAGTTCCAATGTGGGAAAATATGAAGAACGGTTTTGTCTGTCCATTCACTTTGGTACATATAATAAACATCTTTTGGGAAACCGGCTAAATCTACAATTCCGAAGTATGAACTAATCGATGGCCACTCATAAGGCGTTGGTTCTCCGATGTAATCGAAACCTGTCCAGATGTACATTCCAGAAAGAAAATCATATTTTTTAATTACTTTCCAGGTGGCTTCATGCGTAGAACCCCAAGGTGCCTGAACCTGATCGTATGCCGAAACAGTGTTACCCGGATTTCCTCCTGTAAATTTAAGATCCCATCTTACCGGCCATTTTTTAATACTATCCGAAACGGCATCATAATAGCCACGTGTCTCTAGTGCCGATGTTGTTTCTGTAGCAATGAAAGGAACTCCAGGGAAATTCTTTTGGTGATATTTATACGTTTGATGTGCATAATTATAACCAATAATATCTAAGACACCAGATTTTGCAATTTTATTAAATTGAACATTATTTTTCTCGAACTGTAACGTTACTTCGTCAATATTCATATTAACCGGCGGATTCATTGCCGCTGTAATCGGACGTGTTTTATCGTACTCTCGTGTAATAGCAGCCAATTCTTTTGCGATTGTCACACCATCTTCGTTCCATTGTTCTTGAATTTCATTACCAATACTCCATACAAAAATGCTTGGATGATTGCGATCACGTAATAATTGATCTATTAAATCTTTCTTGTGCCATTTATCCCAATCATTACTATAGTCATATTTGTTTTTGCTTTTTTTCCACATGTCAAATGCTTCATCCATTACAATGAAACCCATTTTATCGCAAAGGTCTAAAAGCTCCGGAGCAGGAGGATTGTGTGAAGTTCTAATGCCGTTTACACCCATTTCTTTCAGGATTTCCAACTGGCGTTCTATTGCTCTTGTATTTATTGCAGAGCCCAATGGACCTAAATCATGGTGCATACAAACTCCTTTGATCTTAACTTGTTTTCCGTTAAGAATAAAACCTTTATCTACATCGAATTTAAAATCTCTGATTCCGAAATTGGTTTTATACTCATCGATTATTTTATCATCTACAGCAATCTCTGTTACTGCTGTATATAATTCTGGTTTTTCGACTGTCCATAGAATTGGGGTCTCTACCTGAATATCTTGTTTTAATGTTTGATCGGCATTGGAACCAATCGTAATATTTTTGGTAACCGATGTTACTTTTTTATCGTCTTTATAAATTATAGTTGTAACCAAAGCATTTTTAGAAGCTCCATATTGATTTTTCAAAGTAGTTTCTACATGTACCAAAGCTGTTTGTGCAGTAACTTTAGGGGTTGTAATATAAGTCCCCCATTGTGCAACGTGCAATTTATCGGTGGTTTCAATCCATACATTTCTAAAAATTCCTGATCCTGAATACCAGCGTGAATTGGGTTGTTTTGAATTGTCAACCTTAACAATAATTTCATTGTTTTTATCTCCATAATTTAAGTATGAAGAGATTTCATATTGAAAACCAATATATCCATTTGGGCGTTTGCCTAAATAATGTCCGTTTATCCAAACTTCACTATTTCTATAAACACCATCAAATGTTATAGATGTCACTTTACTACTATCTACAGCAGCAACTTTAAATGTTTTTTTATACCATCCTAAGCCTCCAGTAAGAGCACCACCACCATATCCTGCAGGACTTTTCTCGTCGAATTTCCCTTCGATACTCCAATCATGAGGTACATTTAGGGTTCTCCATTTTGTATTTGTACCAATTGTATCTTTATCAACAATGCTGTCGTTTAAGTGAAAACTCCAATTTGAATTAAAAGAAACTTTTCTGTTACTAAAAATTTCATTCCCTTTATTACTACATGATACTAATGTTCCAATACTAATTACCATTAAGGCAATTAGAATACTGCTTGTATATTTCCTTTTATTCATACTGTAGAATTTTGTTTTAATAGAATTATAAACATACCGATAAGTGATTATATATCGCCTATCGGCAGTTTATTTATATACTTATGATTTGGGTACTAAATGATAAATCAAATAATCGTTATCTGCTCTAATAGCAATAAAACATAAGCTGTTATCTGTAAGTTCTACAATTTTTACATTGGTAAAAGAAAATGAATTACTAAAATAACTAGCCCCACTTGGATGAAGCATTTCTGTACCTCCATTAAAAGCTATTCTGTCATTTGTAGATCCATCTGTTAAACTAAAATTATACGTCCCTTTTTTGGTGGTTTTTTGTGTACTTCCTGCAACCGGAGAAGTTTGCGTTACCGAAACATTGTACCCTCCGTTAAGGTCAAAAGTAATTTCTCCCCAATCTTTATCTTCCAGACCTGCCCATGAAATTTCTGAAAACAATGGCCACCAACCTGGTCCACTTACGGCTCTGTTTACATATCCTGGAGTGTTTCCTATAAATTCTAAAGGCTGTAACATGTACAATACCCATGTTTTTCCTGCTTCTCCATTGGTTAACATATTCCATCTTGCATCATTAAAGAAAGTCTCATCATTTTGTTCAATATCAACAGTTATAGGAGCAGCTTCTACAGAACCTCCTCTGGCATAAGCAGTATAATAAACCATGTATTTTCCTGCGAAAGGGAGAACAATCTTATCATCATTTTTATTAGAGTGTCCTAGTTCATTTCCGTTTTCGTCAATATATTTCCAATATGGAATTACATCGGGATCCAGATTTTTTAAAATCACCTCGTTGCTGTTTAGCGCATTTTGCGTTACCGAAAACTTAAGAGTCGAAGGTGAAAGGGTTACCGCCGGTAAACTTTTACGATCATCAATTGGCTCACAAGAAAAAACTGAACCTAATGTTATTATTGCGATTAATATGGGAATTATACGTTTCATAATCATTTTTTTTAAGATTAGTTCCAACCTGGATTTTGTGATATTGCCCCGTTTGAAAGAAGTATTTGCGACTGTGGAAGAGGGAACCAACCTAATGTTTCTATTCTAAAAGTCACATTAAATTGCGGATCAGAATTGGTATTATCAATAGCCGCTTTTGCAACTGCAGTACCTTGTCTTATTAAATCAAAATAGCGACTTCCTTCCAAAGCCAATTCTAATCGTCTTTCGTTCATAATTACTGGTAATGTAACTGGTAAATTATGTGCAGTATCTTTAAAAGCACGTTCACGAACTTTGTTTAGACAAATCTGTGCAAATCCTGCATTACTATCCAAATTAAGCTCAGCTGCCATTAAGAGTACATCTGCAAAACGAATAACCGCATAATCTTCGTAGTTATCTATTTGGAAATCTCCAGCGCCTAATGTTGATCCGGCGGCTATTGTAATTCGGCAATATTTTTTCCAGGAATATCCTGTATATTGTCTTTGCTCTCTTGCTATTGGGTCAAAATTTAATCCTTCGCCAACATAATCTATAATTGTAGCATCTCTACGAGTATCTCCGTTTTCATAAGCATCGTATAGTTTTTTTGTAACTGGTGCTCCTCCCCATCCTGTTCCATATACTCCAATATCTCCTCCACGAGGTGCAATATTTACCTGAAAACGATTTCCTTCATGTAAATTCCAGTCTCCTTTACCTGAACCATTATAACGAACTGCCCAAACCATTTCGGTATTTCCTTCGCCAGCATAGTTTGCTAATGATGCTGCAAGCCATAAATGCGAAAAGTCCGCTATTAATCCATGTCCGCTATTATTTACTACATCATTAACATAGGTCACAGCCTGAGCTTTGGTAACAACACCTGCTAAATCTGGTTTTTTATAATAATCGGTGTAAAATAAAAATGCTTTCGCTAAATAAGACTCTGCTGCCCATTTTGTAATACGTCCGTAATTTACATTTGCTGGTTGGGAGTAATTATCATTATTAAGATTGTCCGAAGCAAATTTTAAATCACTTGCTATTAATGCATAAGTAATTTCCGGCTCTACTCTAGGCAAATTAAGTTCGGACGCAGTAAGTGTATGATCCAACGCAACTATATTTCCAAACATTCTTGCTAATTCAAAATGAAAATGTGCTCTTAAAAATTTTGCTTCAGCTTCATATCTTGTTTTCAATGAAGGATCACTTCCCCAATTTACTTTATCCAAATTTTCTAATAATATATTGGCTTTATAGATTCCTTTATAGCAATTTTTCCACACTGGGTTGTTCATCTCTAAGTCTATACCATAAGTAAAACGATCCCATCCTAATACAGTTTCCGGATCGGCAGTACCAAAACCTCCAAAACAATTGTCTGAAGCAATTTCTGAAGTCAATAAAAACCCTCCAAATCCATCTTCTTGTTGTAATGCATCATATACAGCTACCAATCCTTGAAATGCATCTTTTGGTGTTTTATAAAAATTCTCGGCTACCTTATCGGTATAAGGTGTGTTTTCGAGAAAATCATCCGAACAGGCACTTAGAACCAACAATGTTGAGACTGCGAATATTTTAATATATTTTTTCATTTTGATTCGATTTAAAAGTTAACATTAAGCCCCATCATGTAGGTTCTTGGCTGTGGATAATATCCAATATCAATTCCTCTTGCCCAGGATTGGTTTGTATTTCCAAATCCAATTTCCGGATCCATTCCTTTATATTTCGTGAAAGTGAATAAGTTGTTTGCACTAACATAAAGTCTGAATCTTGTAAATGCACTCATTTTTGTTGACAGCTTTGTTAAATCACAACCGATTGTAGCACTTTTAATTCTGAAAAAACTTCCGTCTTGTACATACAAATCCGAAAACTTCGAGTAATTTCCATTTGCATCTGCTGTTGAGGTAACTCTTGGTATTTTGTTTGAACTACCTTCTGTAGTCCATCTGTCTAAAATTGCAGTTGTATAATTACTAAATCCACGCTCGTTTGAACGAACTCCAAAAACATTGTCTACACCGGCAACTCCGTATGTATAAACCGAAACATCAAATGCTTTATAAGTCACTTCAAAGCTTACCCCGTAATTGTAGTCCGGATTTGGATTTCCTATTTTAGTTTTATCTTTAGCATCAATTACACCATCTCCATTTAAATCCACAAAACGAACATCTCCTGGTTGTGCATTTGGCTGAGCCGAAGTAAGCTCTGAAGTATTTTGGAAAATTCCATTTGTTTTATAACCATAGAAATATCCTATTGGTTGCCCTACTTCTACGCGATTCATTTCATCTATACCCTGAAACAATAAATTTGAATCTCCGTGAATTACACCTTCGCTATTAGCAATACGTAGTACTTCATTCTTATTATATGAAACATTTCCGTTTACAGAAAAACCCCAGTTTTCTCCAAACTTCGTTCTATATCCTAATCCTACTTCAAAACCTTTATTGCTTATATCTCCTCCATTTATATAAGGAGCATCGGCACCGGCAATTTCTGGAACAGAAGCTTGTACCAACCAATCTTTGGTTTTTTTATCATAATAGTCAAGAGACAAAGTAAAGCTCTTAAATAATGTTAAGTCAATACCCAAATCCGTTTGCTCTGAAGTTTCCCATTTTAAATCCGGATTACTTAATGCATTTGGACTTGCTCCTGTTACTAATTTCTCTCCATCCCCTGTACCAAAATGGTAGTTTTTATCATATGAACTAATCGTAGACATATAAGCAAATCGTTGTGCAAACTGGTCATTACCATTTTGTCCCCAGCTTGCTCTTAATTTTACACTATTTACAACCCCTTCTTTAGGGAAGAAATTTTCATTGGATATATTCCATCCAGCAGAAAAAGCAGGGAAATAGGCATATTTATTATTTGCTCCAAACTCCGATGAACCATCTCGTCTTAACGTAGCAGTAAATAAATATTTGTTATCATAGTCATATAACAAACGTCCAAAATAAGATTGCAAACTATAATCTGTACGTCCGCCAGAAACAGTATTCGCAGTCTGATCGGTTGCATTACTTAAATAGGCATGTTCAAAATCATCAAAAATCAAATTTCTACCAGTACCACTCATATTCTCATACACGTTTTTCTTTGCAGAAGTTCCCAACAATACATCAAAATGGTGTACATCGGCAAGAGAAGCCTTATATTGAATTGTGTTTTCCCATAACCACCCCGTTCCTTTGGTTGAATTTTGCGTTACAGATGATACATTATTATTATCAACATTAGAAAGAGTATATACTGGTCTAAATGAACGATAGCTACTATCGGTCATGTCTACCCCAAAACTGGTTCTGAATGTGAAGTTTTTTAAGAATTTGGCTTCTAAGAAAATATTTCCCACATAACGATTTACTTTACTCTCATTGAAGTTGTTATAATAAAGAGATCCTAAAGGATTACTGATATCGGCACTAATAATAGAATGTGCAAAATCTCCATTGGCATCATACGCAGCATCAATTGGTGCTGCATTAAGGAAACTTCTTATGCTATTACTATAGATTCCATCATCCGAAACTCCTTTGCTTTTTACATTTGATAAAGTAAAGTTTTCTCCAATTTTTAAATGGTTTTTAACTAATTCAGTCGTTGTATTTACATTAAATGTTATACGATCATATTGTGATTGATTATTCTGCCCCCCTATAAGTCCTTCCTGCCCATAATAGGATATTCCTGTAGCGTAAACTGTTTTTGCATCTCCTCCTGCAACTGTTAATGAATAGTTTTGCTTTACAGCACCATCATTAACCAAATCTTTTTGCCAGTCATGATTAGGTAAATTCGCTAATTGTTGTTGGGTATATAATGGCGTAAGACCCGAGTTTACTCTTGCCTCATTCATTATAACTCCATATTCCTGAGTATTTAATAAATCTAATTTTTTGTATAGATGTTGAAATCCGGTGTAGCTATTAAACGATACATCCATTTTCCCATCTCTTCCTTTTTTGGTTGTCACCAAAATAACACCGTTTGCAGCTCTGGCTCCATAAATAGAAGCCGCAGATGCATCTTTAAGTACATCGACTCTCTCAATAGATGATGGGTCAAGATATCCGATACCGTTGTCCACAACAACACCATCCACTACATAAAGTGGAGAGCTATTTCCCACCGTACCAACTCCACGAATGTTCACTACCATTCCTGCCCCCGGTTGTCCAGAAGTAGCTGCGATAGAAACCCCAGTAGTTTGTCCTTGCAATGCTCCTGTAACATCTATACTTGAAACTTGTTGAATATCTTTACCACTAACTACAGAAGTTGCAGCAGTAGAAACTTTCTTTTTCTGGGTTCCATAACCGATTACTACAATTTCTTTAAGTTCAGCCGATTCCGTTTCTAGTGAAACATTAATTACTGTTTGATTAGATATTGTTATTCTTTGCGTTTTATATCCAATAAAGCTAATTTTCAAAACATCCCCGGATTTTACATCCAGTTTGAAAAATCCATCAAAATCTGAAGATGTACCGCTCTTGGTACCCTCTACATTAACACTTGCTCCGGGAACACCCATGCCATCACTAGCCGAAGTTATTTTCCCGCTTACAGTACGTGTTTGCTGTTGAGCAAAACCCGACTGTATCATAAATACGCTTAACAATAGCGCCACATAAAATGAGCGAATTGTTGGTGTAATACAATAGTTGATTTTCATAATAATTAAGAATTGGTTAATTTATAGTTAGTAATCTTTTTAATAAACTAATAGGCGTTGGCCAAAATTTGTTCAAATAATTCTTGTCTACCACTAATCGGTTGAGGTTCTCCACTTGCACGAGCTATTGTACTAAGATCTTCCAACGTAAGCTCTCCTTTTTCATACCTAGCACCATTACCATTATCAAATGATCCATAACGCTTTGTGCGCAACTTTTTATAATCTGTGTTTTGTAAAATATGATCTGCACATATTAATCCTCTTGCAAAAACATCCATTCCGGCGATATGAGCAATGAATTTATCTTCTAAATCAATTGAGTTTCTACGAACTTTGGCATCAAAATTTACTCCTCCGCCTTTAATTCCTCCACCTTCAAGGATAACCAACATAGCTTGTGTAACTTCCTGAAGATTAATTGGGAATTGGTCTGTATCCCAACCATTTTGGTAATCTCCACGGTTTGCATCAATACTTCCAAGCATTCCTGCATCTACTGCAACTTGTAATTCATGTTCAAAAGAATGCCCTGCAAGAGTTGCGTGATTTACTTCCAGATTTAATTTAAAATCATCCTGAAGTCCGTATTTATTAATAAATCCTAATGAAGTAGCAGCATCATAATCATATTGATGTTTAGTAGGTTCCATAGGTTTTGGTTCGATAAGGAAAGTTCCTTTAAAACCTTGCTTGCGTGCATAATCTTTACAAATCGTTAAAAATTGTCCCAAGTGATCTAATTCTCTTTTCATATCTGTATTCAAGAGACTCATATATCCTTCACGACCTCCCCAAAAAACATAATTTTCTCCACCTAAAGCTATTGTAGCATCGAGAGCAATTTTTGCCTGAGCACCGGCATAAGCAACTACATCAAAATTTGGATTTGTAGATGCACCATTCATATAACGAGGATTACTAAACAAGTTAGAAGTTCCCCATAATAATTTTATCCCCGATTCTTGTTGTTTCTGTTTTGCATATTCAACCATTGTTTGCAAACGGTTTTCGAATTCGCCCAAAGTTGGTGCTTCATCCACAACATCTATATCATGAAAACAATAGTATGGCAATCCTAATTTGGTCATGAATTCAAAAGCAGCATCCATTTTATCCTTAGCTCTTAAAATTGCATTTTCATTCTTATCCCAAGCAAATGTTTCTGTTGATGCTCCAAAAGGATCTCCGCCCGTATTACATAGTGTATGCCAATAAGCCATAGAAAAACGTAAATGCTCTTTGAGTGTTTTTCCTGCTACTATACGATTTTCGTCATACCATTTAAAAGCTAGAGGATTATCACTTTCTCTACCTTCAAATTTTATTGTGTCGATGTTTTTAAAATAAGATTGTTTAGTTGTACTCATTATAGTTGTTCTGTTTTAATATGATTTTTCCATTCTTGATATATCTCCTGATATTGTTCTGTAAGCATTTTATCTGGTTCGACTCGTTCGATGCATTTTAAACCTTGAAAAGCTTCGTCAAGCGAACTATAAAATCCATACCCAAAAGCTGCTCCTCTTGCAGCTCCTTCGGCACCGGAAGTATTGTATAATTCTAAAGTTGTTTGTGTTGTATTGGTGAAGATTTCTCTAAAAACCGGGCTTAAAAATAAGTTTGCATTCCCTGCTCTCACTATTTCACCAGATGCACCTACCGATTTCATTACATCAAAACCATAATTCATGGCAAACACGATTCCCTCGCAAGCCGATCGAACTAAATGTGATGATTGATGTATATTGAAGTTTAAATTCTGAATCCCGGAAGTTGCTTTTTTATTATTAAAAATACGTTCTACACCATTTCCAAAAGGGTAAAAACGAAGTCCTTCGCTTCCTGCTCCAACTTTTGCAGCTTCGGCATTTAAGGTTTCATAACCTATTAAATCTGGTCTGCTAACCGACATAATTTTGCGAAGCCATTGGTATAAAATTCCAGAGCCATTAATACACAACATCACCCCGTTATGTTTTTCTGTTTCTGAATTATTTACATGTAAAAATGTATTTATGCGATTCTCTTTGTCATAAACATCGTGATTACTTACAGCATAAACTACTGCCGAAGTTCCTGCTGTAGTTGCAATTTCTCCCGGTTTTAAAACATTTAATGACAAAGCATTGTTTGGTTGATCGCCGGCACGGTAAGTTATTTTTGTATTTGGATCTAATCCCAATTCCTGAGCTACTTCTGGGTGAATTGTAGCCTGATATCCAAAATTTGGAACTATTTCGGGAATCATTTTTTCAGATAATCCCATTTCTTGAAGTATTTCGGTAGCCAAAGCTCCTTTTTGAAAATTCCAAAGTGCCGCTTCCGATAATCCTGAAGTACTTATTTGTGCAACTCTGGAAAGTTTTGCAGCAATAAAATCGCCCGGAAGCATCATGTAAGCAGCTTTTTCAAAAACATGTGGCTGATTTTCTTTAACCCATTTTAATTTTGAGGCTGTAAAATTTCCCGGACTTCCTAAAATTTGCTTTTGACAATTTTCATGACCTATTTTATCATATGTTTCGTCTCCGATACTTGCTGCACGACTGTCACACCAAATGATTGAAGAACGAACCGAATTAAAATTTTCATCTGTTAAAACTAATCCGTGCATTTGGTAGGCAATCCCAATTCCTGCTATTTTTTTTAAGTCTACTTCTACTCCTAATTTCTGTATTCCGTCTTTAACATATTGCCACCAGAATTCAGGATCTTGTTCTGCCCAACCAAATTTTGGAGCCTCAATAAGCATTTCAAAATCAGGAACTGTTACTGCACAAACAGTAATTCCTTTTTCGGGATCTAATGCCGATAATTTTATTGATGAGCTTCCTAAATCAATTCCTAAAAAAAACATTTGCTTTATTTTATTAATTATGAAATTTCTATTTTTAAACTAAACGTCAAACAAACCATAAGCTTATGGTTACTTTGACTACAAGTGTAAAACATTTTTTCATATTAACAAAATATTATGTAAAAAAATTTCTAATTCATATTTAAATAGCACTAATATTATACATATAACAACAAAACAAAAAATAAATAGTAATAGTAGTTTTACAAAATATTCAATTATAATACTGACTATCAAATATTTGAATTATTCACCTATAAAATGCCCATTATTTGATGATTTAACAATCAACTGGTTACCTTTTATTTAATCATTTTAAAAAAAATATCACAAATTATAACTCTGGTTGTCTATTTTATTTATTTATTTTGTAAAAACTTTCTGTGATTATGGGTAAAGATGTAGATAGCGAAACAGTTGCAAAAAACGAACAATCGGTAATGAATGCAATTACCATTGACTGTGTCATATTTGGTTTTGATAAAGGAAGCCTTGAAGTACTATTAGTGCAACATGCCGAAGGTATTAGTAAAGGAAAATGGGGATTACCCGGAGGTTGGATTCATAAAAAAGAAAGCACCGATAATGCTGCCCATCGTTTATTAAATGAACTTACAGGACTTGATAATATCTATCTGGAACAATTAAAAGCATTTGGAGATCCGGATCGTTTCCCGCTTCGACGCGTTATTACCATAGGATATTATGCCTTGGTAAAAAGAGAAGACTATAATATTAAAGCTGGTTTTACAGCAGCTGATGCCAAGTGGTATAAGATTAATGAAATTCCGGATCTTATATACGATCACAATGAAATTCTTAGTTTCAGTTTACAACATTTGCGAAATCGCGTACGCCAAGCACCTATAGGATTTAATCTTTTGCCCGAAAAATTTACACTTTTGCAATTAATGCATCTATATGAAGAAATTCTGGGGGTTGAAATGGACAAATCAAATTTTAGAAGAAAAATACTTCACATGAAATTATTGCTTGCACTTGATGAAAAGCAACAAGATGTGTCGCACAGAGCCGCAAAACTATATAAATTTGACTCGAAAATTTACGAGAAGCTAACGCAAAAAGGCTTTAATTTCGAGTTTTAAAATCTTTATTAAACGGTACTCAATTCCATAAAAAAGAGCCTTATTCATCTTTTATTTCTTAAAGATTCAACAATAATACATCTAGATTCTAGAATCCAAAAGTTTGCATTATCTTTGCCGATTAATGAAGAGAGGATATGGCTTTGCTGTACTACAGATTCGCAACCTAAAATTATTTAAACTCGTATAGAGAATTGATATAAAAGAAAATGAAAAATATACGTAACTTTTGCATTATTGCACACATTGATCACGGAAAAAGTACACTTGCCGACCGCTTGTTAGGTGCAACACAAACCGTTACCGCACGTGAAGAAAAGGCACAATTGCTTGACAATATGGACTTGGAACGTGAGCGTGGTATTACTATAAAAAGTCATGCCATCCAGATGGAATACACTTATAAAGGAGAAGAATACATCCTTAATTTAATTGATACTCCTGGACACGTAGATTTTTCATACGAAGTTTCGCGATCTATTGCAGCTTGCGAAGGTGCGCTTTTAATTGTTGATGCTGCACAAAGCATTCAGGCGCAAACAATTTCAAATTTATATTTGGCTTTAGAAAATGACCTGGAAATTATTCCAATTTTAAATAAAGTCGATTTACCAAGTGCAAATCCTGAAGAAGTAAGCGATGATATCGTAGACTTATTAGGATGTAAACTAGAAGAAATCATCCATGCCTCTGGTAAAACCGGTTTGGGTGTTGAAAATATTTTGGCAGCAATTATCGAAAGAATTCCTCCTCCAAAAGGTAATATTGATGAGCCATTACAAGCTTTAATTTTTGATTCTCATTACAATCCATTTCGTGGAATTGAAGTTATTTTCCGTGTGAAAAACGGACAGATAAAAAAAGGTCAAAAGATTAAATTTATGGCAACTGGCAATGAATATTTTGCCGATGAAATTGGAACTTTAAAACTTAATCAAGTACCCAAAAGTGTAATTTCTGCAGGTGATGTTGGCTATTTGATTTCTGGTATTAAAGAAGCCAAAGAAGTAAAGGTTGGAGATACTTTAACCGATGCCAAAACACCTACAACCAATATGATTACTGGTTTTGAAGACGTAAAACCAATGGTATTTGCCGGAATTTATCCTGTAGATACTGAGGATTATGAAGAATTACGTAACTCGATGGAAAAATTACAATTGAACGATGCTTCTCTTGTATTTTTACCAGAAAGCTCGGCTGCTTTAGGATTTGGTTTCCGTTGTGGATTCTTAGGAATGCTACACATGGAGATTATCCAGGAAAGATTAGAACGTGAGTTTAATATGACTGTAATTACTACAGTTCCTAACGTTTCTTACCTTGCTTATACCAAAAAAGAACCAACAGTAGGATTTGTAGTGAATAATCCTACAGATTTGCCGGAACCATCAAAATTAGATCACGTAGAAGAGCCATATATAAAAGCTACCATTATCACCAAATCTGATTTTGTGGGTAATGTTATGTCATTGTGTATCGAAAAACGTGGATTGATTACCAACCAAACATATTTGACAACCGAAAGAGTAGAATTAACTTTTGATATGCCTCTTGCCGAAATTGTATTTGATTTTTACGATCGTTTAAAAACAGTTTCAAAAGGATATGCTTCGTTTGATTACGCACCAATTGGAATGAGAACTTCAAGCTTAGTAAAAGTAGATATTTTATTAAATGCTACTATTGTTGATGCTTTGTCTTCTTTAATTCACGTAGATAATGCGTATCACATCGGTAAAAAAATGTGTGAGAAATTGAAAGAATTAATTCCACGTCAGCAATTTGATATTCCTATTCAAGCTGCAATTGGTGTTAAAGTGATCTCTCGTGAAACCATAAAAGCACTTCGTAAAGATGTTACTGCAAAATGTTATGGTGGAGATATTTCGCGTAAGCGTAAACTTCTTGAAAAACAGAAAAAAGGTAAAAAACGTATGCGTCAGGTAGGAAACGTAGAGATTCCTCAAGAAGCATTTATGGCCGTTTTAAAATTGAATGACTAGTTCTTTTTAAAAAAATAAAAGAAAAATAATAGAATACAGACTAACCCAATAACTATCGTTATTGGGTTTTTTATTTTACTTTTTTTAAAGTAACACTATCAACAAAATAACGCTAAATAACTACTTATCAATACATTATTTTTAACACTCTAAATAATTTCTTACGTTGTTAACGTATTATTTGTAAGTTTTTGTTTATTTTTACATAATGATTAAATTATCATCCTTTATTTAATAACTTAAAAGCAATCATTATGAAAACAAAAATTACAGTGCTACTAGCATTATTTACATTATGCTTTGCAAATGCACAACAGAAAGAAGTAGACCAAGAAGTTAACTCTGCTAAAGGAGTACGGCTCGAAAAAGGGAACATGTTTATTGAGGGAGGAGTATCAGTTAGTACTGTAAAAGATGATTCAAACTCATTTTCCATAAACCCAAAATTTGGATATCTTCTTGCTGACAATTTAGCTATCGGATTAGACTTGGATGTATCTGGATCCACAGTAGACAAAGGCACCCCTTTAGAAAGAAAAAACAATGGATTTGGTATTGGAGCATTTGCCAGATACTATTTCTTAGAATTGGATTCTAGGCGTCTTAAAGTATTTGGGGAAGCAGGTTTAGGATATAGTCATGTTAAAACTGAGGTGTCAAATGTAGACGACACAACGAATGGAATTAAGGCAAATATAACAGTGGGGTTAAATTATTTCTTTACCAAGAAATGGGCAGCTACATTTACTTTGGCAGACATCTTAACGTACAATAATGCGAATCCTGAAAATGGATCATCATCTAGTAGCTTTGAGCTAAACATCAACTTGTTTAATAACATTTTTGCACAACCTAAATTTGGATTACTTTATAAATTTCAATAATCGTTTAGTATACAAAAAATAAAATATAGAAAAGCCCAATAACTATCGTTATTGGGCTTTGAACATACTACATAGATTCAGTTGCGAAGACGCACTGCTATGCGCCTCTACGCAAACTATTTCTACAATCCATTCAATAAAAGGCATCCCTTTTATTTCATGCTTTCAACAAATAAAATTAACCTTTGTATCTTTACCACTCAAAACCCTTCAACCTAAAAAAATGCTCGATGAAACCCCTAAGCGATTTGACCGTATTGTCGCGATTCTTATTCAATTACAGTCAAAAAAGATTGTAAAAGCACAAGAATTAGCCAATCGTTTCGAAGTAAGCCTAAGAACTATTTATCGTGACATTCGTACTCTAGAAGCATCCGGAGTTCCTATATATAGTGAAGCTGGCGTTGGTTATGCTTTAATGGAAGGTTATCGTTTACCTCCTGTAATGTTTACCCGAGAAGAAGCCAGTAGCTTTATTGCTGCCGAAAAACTCATGCAAAAATTCATCGATAAAGCTCTGGGAAATCATTATGCTTCGGCTATGTACAAATTAAAAGCGGTACTTAAAAGCGATGATAAAGATTGGGTTTCGACAATCGAATCTAATGTTTTAATGCAATCTGCAGAAAAGCTATTTAATGATAAATCACCAAATACATTAGCCATACTCTTTGAAAGTATTGCCGAGAAAATACAAGTTATTCTTTCTTATCAAACTTTCAATTCAGACGATATTATCGAAAGAAACATTGAGCCTGTTGGAATTTTTCACGATCACAACAATTGGTATGTTATAGGATATTGCCATTTGCGAAGTGATTACCGTCAGTTTAGAACCGATCGAGTTCATGGAATTAAGAAAACAGAAAAGTGTTTTACATTAGAGCATGATTCACTAGAAACTTACTTAAACAAAGGGGAAGCTTTCCCTACAACAAAAGTTAAAATTCTTGTGGATAAAAAAATAGCCAAATACCTTTCATTCGAACAAAAATATCATGGCTTCATTTCTGAGAAAGAAATAGATGGTCAAATTGAAATGACTTTTATGTCACGAGATATTGAGCAGGGTTTTTCTCGTTGGTATTTAATGTTTGGAGATTATGCAAAGATATTAGAACCCGAAAGATTAAAACATCGCGTTCTGGAATTATTGGAATTAAACAAAAATAGACTACTATAAAAAAACTCCTAAGATGAAATTTCATCTTAGGAGTTTTAGTAATTATCTTTCCCAGAAAAAAGGAGGTTCAATACCCAAAGCACGCAAATAAACGTACCCTTGACCTCTGTGATGTACTTCATTATCTATAAAATACAGGATGTTCTGAACAATCGGAAATTCATATTGCCCGAATAAATTAAAGTTTTCATTAAAATCTTCTATAGTCAATTTTTCCCAATATTGATTAATCTCATCTGTAGATTCATCCCATTTTTGAAGATATTGCGCTTTAAAGATTAATTTTTCTTCTCCTTCTTTAAAAGGCTGACTTTCTCTTTCTACAATACTTTTTAAAGCTGGTGCAGCAATGGCCAAAAGCTCATCTGTTAATTTTGAAAAAGAACGCATACCACCGATAGAAAATTCAAAAAAATCTTTCTCCGGAAAGGCTTCAATCACATGACGTGTCAATGCACGATGCCCTTGCCAATGTTTTAATAAATCTTCTGGAGTAATAACTTGTGCTGCTAGTGTTTTCATAATTTTAAAGGTTTGATTTTTTATTACTTCAAAAGTAAACTGAGCTCGTGACAACAGTTTGTCAGTAGTGTTTTTATTTTTCAAAAATATTTCAAAAATAAAAAACAAACTACTAAAATACAGCGACATAGAAACATTCAATATAAAACTTTTGTTTAAGTAAGCTATATATTTAAATAAAAAACTGACTAACAAAGCAAATTTCGCCTAGAACAAATCACTCTAATAAATGGGCTTCTTTTTAATTAGTCAAAACCTTTACATCTTTGTACCTTTGCATCTAAGAAATTTAGTATCGTAACAAAATGATTGAAGATAAAAACCCACAACGTACCAGCATAGCACAATTAGGTGAATTTGGCCTAATTGAGCACTTAACACGAAACTTTGATGTTAAACAAGAATCTACATTTAAAAGTATTGGCGACGATGCAGCTGTACTAGATTTTAAAGATAAAAAAGTAGTTGTTTCTACAGATTTATTAATCGAAGGTGTACATTTTGATTTAGCTTACATGCCTTTAAAACATTTAGGCTACAAAGCAGTGGTCGTAAATGTGTCAGACATTTGTGCCATGAACGCTAAGCCCACGCAAATAACCGTTTCTGTTGCCGTTTCTAATCGTTTTCCACTAGAAGCCCTTGAAGAATTATTTGCAGGAATAAATCATGCTGCCACAGAATATAACATAGATGTAATAGGCGGAGATACTACTTCTTCCCAAAAAGGATTAATCATTAGTATCACAGCAATTGGTGAAGCCGATGAAAATGAAATTGTATATAGAAATGGTGCTAAAGAGACCGATTTACTGGTAGTAACCGGCGATATTGGTGCTGCCTATATGGGATTACAAGTTTTAGAAAGAGAAAAACAAGTTTTTCAGGTAAACCCTAATTCTCAACCTGATTTGGATGCTTATACATATTTAATAGAGCGTCAATTAAAACCTGAAGCCCGTAAAGATGTACGTACATTATTACATGCTCTGGAAGTTAAACCAACATCTATGATCGATATTTCTGATGGATTATCTTCGGAAATTATTCATTTGTGCAAACAATCAAAAGTAGGCTGTAATTTATATGAAGATAAATTACCCCTAGATCCACAATTTATCAATGTTTGTGAAGAGTTTAATATAGACAGTACAACTGTGGCTATAAATGGTGGCGAAGATTATGAATTACTATTTACTATTGCCATGGACGATTTTGAAAAAATAAAAGCAAATCCAAATTTCTCAATTATTGGTCATATGACACAAGAAAGTGAAGGCATTCATTTGGTAACACGTGCCAATACCAAAATTGCTTTAAAAGCCAGAGGATGGGACGCTTTAAGCGAATAGATTTTATACAAAAAAAGACATCTCTTCAGATGTCTTTTTTTGTATTTATATTTTCTATATCAATTTTTTACTTTTGGCTACTTTTACCAAATCATCATCCATCCCGGTTTTTATATTGAGTAATTCTTTCAAATTTACGATCCTTCTTATTATTGCTTTTAATGAAATCGGAATATAATGCGGTATCTCGTCTATTTTAGTTCCTTTGGATAAATGAAAAAGAATCTGTTCATCAAACTGATCTATTTCTATTGAATCTTTTGGAGACTTCTTCAACATCTCTACCACCGACTGGCTATAATAAGTGTGGTTTTTCATTACTTTATCAAAAGCATATAACAATTCATCAAATGTTAAATCATTTTTTATAACTAACCCACTAGGATTAATTGTTCTAATGATTGTTTTTATCTTGAGTAATTCGGTGTACATGGTTAGCAAAATTATTTTACAATTTGGCATATGATCCATGATTAATTTTGCCAAATCTTCTCCCGAATATATTTCCTTTTCTTCGTAAGCAGGCATGCTAATATCTAAAAATGCAACATCAAAATCTGCAGTTCCAGGATCCATAATCACTTCGTAACCAGACTTACAATCTTTGGCCTGCATGATTTCAAAATCATAATCCTTAGGATTATATCTTGTAATTGCATTTTTATATCCTTCGATTATAAAAGGATGATCATCGACTATTAATATATTGTTTTTAATAATTTCCACGGTAGCTTTATCAATTGTTATTATGTTGTAAGTTTATTTTTTGATCAATCGGAATTTTAATTTCTATAATAGTCCCATTTATTTTATTCGATTTAATGTCAACCGTTCCATTGCACTCTTTGGTTCGATAGAAAATGTTTTGCAAACCTATTCCTTTTTTTGCTCTATTTACATTAAATCCTACTCCATCATCACTTATTGATAAAGACAAATAATTTATTTCATTTTTAAGCTCGACTTTTATTGTCTTTGCCTTTGCATATTTATTACAGTTTTGTAATGCCTCCTGAATAATTCTATACAAGTTTATTTTAATCGTATTATTTATCAATTCCCATTTAATACTCGAATCTATGCTCGAAATTAATTCTGAGTCAAAAGTAACTCTTTGATTCTCTAGTAATTTATCAAGAATAGCAACAAAATTATTAATCAACTCAGATTTTTCTTTATTCAAATCATGTGAGATTTCACGAATATCTTGCTCAATCTCTCTTAAATCCGATAAATATTTTTTGCGTTTTACTGCTGCTGTCGCATCATCCAATTTATCCAGGCTATCTAAACTTATCCTAATTCCAAACATCCTGCCCAAAATTCCATCATGTAAATCCTGAGCTACTTTGTTTTTCTCTTTAATCCTGCTTGCCTCAATTGCATTTTGCTGTGAAATCATCAAATTATAAATATCTTCATTGGCAATCTGTTGTTGTTGCTTAAAAAGAAGCTCTCTGTTCTTCGCCTTTTGTATCATATAAACATAAACAAAGAATCCCAATAAAGCACAGATACTAAAAACGTATATCAATGTCCTATTCTGGATATTTAAACTCGTATTTTCATCTTTTATTTCATTAGTTTCATATTCTATTCGGGAAAATTTCTCTCCCATCTTTCTTTCGGCTTTTTGTGCTTTTTCATTTATCTGTATATATTCTTTCGAATAAACTGATGCATTTGTTGGATCTACAACTGCTATTTGCTTAAGTGTCTCAAGTCTATTTGTTAATCTATTCGAATTCCGGGATAACTTAAGTGCTTCTTTAGCATATTGCAACGCCTTAAGAGTATCTTTTTTGTAGGCAAAATACTCAGACAAATATATTTTACTAGATACGACTCCTGGTATCAGACCTAAACTATCCCTAATTTTTAAAGCTTTATAAAACAGGTCTGGAAGTCCTTCAGACTCATTCAGCTTAAATTTAGCGTAAGCCAAATTATTACACAATATAGCATATAATGTAAGCCTTTCTTTAAATAAGTTTTTTTGTTCTACCCCCTTTTCAAAATATTTTTTTGCTTCTTTATAATTATGCATACTTAAATAAACAAAGCCAATATTATTTAGCGAAGTAGCTTTTAACTGAAGATCTAATGGGATAGATTTATTATCTTCAAGAATAACCAAAGCCTTATTATTAAATTCCAACGCCTTGTCATATTCTTCTCGTTCATTGTATAATATCCCTAAAAGATTGTAGGAATCATACAGTAAATTATCTGTTTTTTTCAGACGTTTCAAAAGCCGCAACGCTTTAAAAACCATTATTTCACTCTCAAAAAAATCACTTACGTTATATTGCAGAGTTGCCTTACTCAAAAAAGTTTTGGCAAGATTGTAGTCATCGTTGATCCGGATATATAATTTCTCTGCCTTATTATAATTCATAAAAGCACTATCAGGAACTGTTTTAAAACCATAATAGTCCCCTAAATAAGTATAGGCTTTGGCCATATTAACCGTATCATGGTTACTTTTTGATCGTTCTAGTATGAATTTGGATGTTTCCCTATATGCATTCCAATCACTCATATTGTAATACCGATTGGCAACTTTAAATAAATTTACTCTATTAAGAGAATCATCTTTCAAGTTGATAATTATATCGAATGCTTTTTTATTATATTCTTGTTTAGACTTAAATGACACGTTGATATCATTTGCCGATGACAAATAAAAGGACAAACTATCTACAGAGGGAGCCATATAATTATCGACAATGCTTTTCTTGGTACAGCCAAAAAAAACAACCAATAAAAACAATAGTATATAGTAGTTATTTTTCAATATAATTTTTGAGTTTTATCAAAAATACTAAAACTATAGACATAAAAAAAGGCTGTTAAAAAATTAACAGCCTTTTTTTTATATAAATTATTAGTGTTCTAGTCTTGTTTTCTTCCCCCTCCTGCTGCACCACCATCAATAGGTTGTCTGTAACTGTTCGTTGCAGATAAATCTGCGCTATAAATATCTTGTTTTCTTCCTCCTCCTGCTGCACCACCATCAATAGGTTGTCTATAACTGTTCGTTGTAGATAAATCTGCCATATAACCATTATCTTGTTTTCTTCCTCCTCCTGCTGCGCCACCATCAATAGGTGCTATTATCTCATTTTGTGAATTTAATGAACTATTTGTAGTTTCTGGAGTAGTAAAAGAAGTTGCTACTAATACTAAAGATAATAATGTAATTGTTGCGATTGATTTTTTCATGATAAGGGGTACTTTATGTTAGTGTTTTTTTTACGTTTTAATGATCGCTTCTTGCTAAATCATGGTGTAAAATTAGTACTGTTATCCCCTGCTCAGGTCAATAAAACCGCATATATGGTAGAATGTATTCGTACAATAGTGTACGTAGGTCAAATGCGTGTAAACACTTAACTTCTAGACCTCTATATAGTACCCCTTGGCAAACTCGGCAATTATTATCTCTATATTTTTCTTATAAGTTTTAGAAAAAGGAAGCTTTTTTAAAGAATTTTTTATGTAACACACTGAGTTTCCAGTATGTATCCTTGCTATATAATTTCGGTTAATGATATAACTGTTGTGTATACGTATAAAGGGGTGTAATAAAATGGCTTCAAAATACTTCAAAGTCTTAAAAGCCGTTATCATTTCGCCTGTATTTAAATATATATCCGTCGAATTATTATCTGCCTGAATGTACATGATATCCTTAGCCTGAATGTATCGATAATCTCCATATGATTTAACACACAATACTAGTGCCTGACTTACGTTTTGTAATTCTTTAACATCTATTTTAGAAGATTCTTCATAATCCAAAATAGTTTGCTTAGTAATTAAGCTGACTTCGTGATTTGGTTTATTTAATTTTAAAATAGTTTTAAGCACATCTTTCCGTTCCAGCGGTTTTAATAAATAATCTATCACTCCATGCTTAATTGCATCAAAGGCTAAATCTTTTTTTACCGTAGTAACAATAATCTTGGGTACTATTCGCAAAAAGCGATGCAATTCGTTAACAAACATTAACGAAAGATTACTTGTACTGTTCTCTGGATCAATTTCCAAAAAAATAAGATTCGGGCAATATTCCAAAACAAGATTCAATCCTTGTTGATATGTATTGGCGCTGGCAACAAAAATAAGCTCTGAAAAACTATCGGCTATTTCCTTGGTTTTTAGAACACTTTCTTGATTATCATCAATAATAATGTATGAATAATTTTTCAATCCTTTTGTTGATTTAGTGGTATTATTTAACGACATTGTAAAGCCAACCGATAATTATCTGCAAATTTATCTTTTATAATATATTTTCAACAACAAAAACTTGTTTTCAGTTTTAATTAAGCAACCAAAATTACATATTTACCTTTTTTAAACATTTCATTGTTAACATATTTTCAACAAATGTTAACATATAAAGATGAAATGCAAATATATCCGATGAAGTACACAAAATAAAACTTCTATTAACATTTTATCTGTATTTTTTTCATGTTTAAAAAAGAAAAACAGACTTAAACCAAAAAAGCTCCTCAATTTACATGAGAAGCTTTTTTATATTTAAACATCAATTTAATAATTTGATCGCTTTTTTACATTTTCATTAACCAGTTTTTCATAGAAACCTCGTTTTCAATGATTGATTTCAAATCGGCAATAGCAACACGATCTTGTTTCATCGTATCTCTATGACGAATTGTTACTGTTTGATCTTCGATAGTCTGGTGATCTACAGTAATACAAAATGGAGTTCCTAATGCATCCTGTCTTCTGTAACGTCTTCCTACTGCATCTTTCTCATCATAAGAAACGTTGAAATCCCATTTTAAATCTTCGATGATTTTCTTAGAAATTTCTGGTAATCCATCTTTCTTCACCAATGGTAAAACTGCAGCTTTTGTCGGAGCCAAAACAGCTGGCAATTTCAAGACTGTCCTTGTCGAACCATCTTCCAAAGTTTCTTCTTTTAATGAAGTAGCAAAAACTGCCAAGAACATTCTGTCCAATCCTACTGAAGTTTCTACTACGTAGGGAACATAATTTTGATTTAATTCTGCATCAAAATACTGTAGTTTTCTACCAGAAAATTGCTCATGGGCTTTTAAATCAAAATCGGTACGGGAATGAATTCCTTCTAATTCTTTAAATCCAAAAGGAAAATTAAATTCAATATCGGCAGCAGCATTAGCATAGTGCGCTAACTTTTCATGATCATGAAAACGGTAATTTTCTTTTCCTAATCCTAAAGATAAATGCCAATTTAAACGTGTCGTTTTCCAGTGTTCGTACCATTGCATTTCTTCTCCTGGGCGTACAAAAAATTGCATTTCCATTTGTTCAAATTCACGCATACGGAAAATAAATTGTCTTGCAACAATTTCGTTTCTAAATGCTTTACCTGTTTGTGCAATTCCAAAAGGAACTTTCATTCGTCCGGATTTTTGTACATTTAAAAAATTCACAAAAATACCCTGAGCTGTTTCTGGTCTTAAATACAAGTCCATTGCAGAATCGGCTGAAGCACCTAGTTTAGTACCAAACATTAAATTAAACTGACGTACTTCTGTCCAGTTTCTAGAACCTGTTTCCGGATCAGCAATTTCCAGTTCTTCGATTAATGCTTTAACATCTTCTAAATCTCCATTACCTAAAGAGCGTCCTAGACGTTCTCTAATTTCTTTTTCTTTTGCTAAATATTCAATTACTCTGGCATTTGTAGTTACAAATTCCTGCTCATTGAATGCGTCTCCAAAACGAGCACTCGCTTTTTCGATTTCTTTTTTAGCTTTTAGATTTAGCTTTTCAGCATAGTCTTCTACCAGAACATCTGCTCTATATCTTTTTTTAGAATCTTTGTTATCTATTAATGGATCATTAAATGCGTCTACGTGGCCTGAGGCTTTCCAAGTTGTAGGATGCATTAATATCGCAGCATCAAGTCCAACGATATTCTCGTTCATTTGAACCATCGATTTCCACCAATATTCGCGTATGTTCTTCTTTAATTCTACTCCGTTTTGCGCATAATCATATACTGCACTTAAACCATCGTATATTTCGCTTGACGGAAAAATAAATCCGTACTCTTTTGCGTGCGAAACTACATTCTTAAATAAATCTTCTTGTTTTGCCATAGTAATGCAAAAATATAAAAAGTACCATTAAAAAAAAGAAAAATTACAAAGATTGAAGAATTCATTTTCATATTTTTGTAAATAAAACCTTTCTATTTGTGTTTAATCATATAATTAACCTGTTTTTTCCAAAAGCCTGTGCAGGATGCCACTCGTTTTTAATGGCAAATGAAGCTATAATTTGTACTTCTTGCAGACACGAAATGCCTCTTACGCAATATTATTTGAATCCAGAAAATGAAGCTTTCAAAAAATTTTACGGAAAAATTGAAGTCGAACACGTTTCTGCTTTTTTATATTTTAATAAAAAAGGAATCGTACAAGAACTTATTCATAATTTAAAATACAAAGGGCATCAAAATATTGGTACTATGTTCGGAGAATGGCATGCCGAAGATTTAAAAGTTTTAGACTTAGCTGTACCTTTTGACATGGTAATTCCTGTTCCATTACATCGCAAAAAATACAATGAAAGAGGTTATAATCAGGTAGCTACTTTTGGCATTGCTCTTTCGACTGGTCTAAATATTGATTATAACGATACGCTCTTATTTAGATCCAAATATTCCAAAACTCAATCTAAGAAAAATCTTTTGGGAAGATCTGAAGATTTAAAAGAAATATTTGATGTTTCCTTTACAGAAAAAGACCATAACAAACATTTCTTACTTATCGATGATGTAATTACAACTGGAGCAACACTAGAAGTTTGCTCACGTGCATTACTTAAAATCCCTGGCGCCAAAATAAGTATTGTTTGTATGACAATGGCGCACTCCTAAAGTGCTTCTTTTATATTTATTCAAAAGCCACCTTTTTTACCATTTTTCTATCTCCATCATAAATAACCAAGAAATAGACTCCTGTTTCTACACGATTATTTAATAGAATGTTTTGCTTAAAATTTGGCATACTATCATATGAATTACGGTAAATCTCTTTACCCGCATCGTTATATATAAAAACTCTAACTCCTGTAGTTGATTCACATTTAAAAGCAATAACAAAATCTCCTTTGTTTGGATTAGGCGAAGCGATAAGGTCTTTTACCTGAACAACGTCTTCTGTTTGCAAAGTATATTCTTTGGTGCAAATCTCTATCGAAGCCGAATCTAATTTTCCATCCTTTCCTACATAAGCATCTCTTACCTTAAGTGTCCAGGTTCCTGTTGAATCTTCATTATTAAAAATACTCAACAAATCTGTTGGGGTTACAGTTTGCAAAGTCGACATAGAACAATTCAACGAATCTCCCAGATCATCATATTTCAACAACAAACTTCCACTCGTATCTCCACAATTTCTATTAAACAATCTCACCGATGTTCCTTGTGGGTTTACTATTTGCATCTCCACATCAGAAAATCTTGTATGTGTTAATCCAACAGATACATTTACATCCGAAACAATTCCAGTTCCAGCTGGCACAGTAATGGTTCTGGTTGTATATGCTAATGCATTTGGTATTGCAAAACCCGCATTAAAAGGATAAATAGTACATGAAGAAACAACTTTGTAGCCTATCGCAAATGACTTACTGTTTACAGCATAATATATATTTGCCGTAGGCTCAATTAAAATTCTACAATTTGTAGCTGTTACATCCTCTGGTACGGCTACAGTTTGCGAACCATCATTTGGAGTATTAGCGGCCAAAACAATAGGAAATGTCAAACCTCCATCTATCGAAAGTTTTATGTTTACATTAGCAGACCCTGCCAGTGTGTTGGTGTTTTTTACATCCCAGGTTACTATTTGACTTGTTCCATGAAGCCATCCCACATCATCCGTATTTTGAGATGTTACTACAAATGGACCAACTTTACTACTCACATTAACAATCATCTCATCAGTGTTTGTTTGCGCAGTACCTGCAGCAGCATTATCACGTCCTGTTAATGTAAAATGCAATGTTCTGGCAATTGATGGAACCGACTCCCAAGTTGATGATAACTTCCCCGAAAGGACAATATCAAAATCCGGCATATAACGAATAGGTGAACTTGACGGACGAATTGATCTGAATAAAGGCCCATCTGGTTTTGAAGGAACAGCTAAACTATTAGCTCCTGATGTAGTAATAGCCGAATCGTTTTCTTCCCAACAATAACTAACCGAATCGCCATCGGGATCAGAACCTGTACCTTTTAACACGAAAGCTGTACTATATGGAATTGTATAATCGGCACCTGCATTAATTACAGGAGGATTATTTGTTAAAGCTATATTGACTGGGCAAGATTTTGTAGCCAGATTATCCTGAATTTGTAAAATACTAACATATGCAAAATAATCATCAGAGTTGTCTTGAATATCATAATCACCTGTAATTCCAGCATATCCCATAATTGTAGATCCACTGCCTGGTTCTACATTAACTCCTGTACCTTCTATAGCATAAGAAAAAGTATGATTTCCTCCTAATTGATGCCCCAGTTCATGTGCTACAAAATCAATATCGAAAGTATCTCCTTGTGGTTTTCTATCAGATGGAGATGTATAGCCACTTCCTTTGGAAAAATCTACACATACACATCCAACACATCCAGCATCTCCACCACCTCCGGATGCACCAAATAAATGTCCAATATCATATGCATTCTCCCCTATAACATTTGTTAAAGTAGTTTGAACTTGCTGATTCCATTCTCCTTTTACTCCAGCAGCAGCATCCGAATAAGGATCTGTTGCTGCATTTGTATAAATAACTGCATCATTATTAGCAATTATAATTAATTTTAAAGCTAAATCTTTATTAAAAACTCCATTAACTCTTGTCATTGTAGCATTCATTGCCGCCAAAGCATCTCCCTTTGTACCACCAAAATAAGCCGCATACTCACCAGTACAAGAAAGCGCTAATCGCATTGTTTTAAATACTTTATTGTTAGCCGCAATTTTGGCTGTTTTTTTTATTAAGTCCTGGTTTAGTGCTACATCTTTTGTCTTACAAGTTAAAGGTAAACTTGCTTTATCTCTACTCTTGGCAGTAAACAATACATACTCACTAGTATTTGCAGTAATTGGTTCTATAAATTCGGAAGCATTATCGGCTCTTAAAACCATTGTTTGAATTCCCAAAGGAGAAACACTAAAATGGATTTTTGCGTTTTTATCCTTAACACTTATTCCTTCATAAGCCCTAATATCTGGGTATTTTGCTTGTAATTCGGGTTCAAAATTAGAAGATTCCCAAACAGTATATTTTTCAAAAGTACCTTCCATATTAGGAATTGTAATTTCGACTGTGTTTCTTTTATCTGTTCTAAGCTGAATTTTTGCAAGTTTTTCTTTTAAAAAAACCTCATCCAACTTATAAATAATCTTTCCCCTGTCATCAGAATCTATACTTTCTCTTCCTGTAACCGAGGTAGTATTTTGACTAACTTTTTTCCATAATTCATTACTTTGAGCCTGAATTCCAACAGAACTGAATATAATTAACAAAAGAAGTATAGTTTTTTTCATGTCTAGAAATATTTAAAATTCAAAATTAAATTAATTAAATCTAATAAAAAGATTTAATCGTTAAGTAATTGCATAAAATCGTCAAATAAAAGTATTTTTACAAAAAGATTACTATCTATTAAAAAATCAATTCTTCTTATTATTAGATTTAAAATAGATACTATAAATTTGCATCATCTTAAACTATTTGCTTTGAAGCTCTTTCATTCTATAAACGATTTTCAGTCAGTCAAGAAAACAATATTAACTCTTGGCACCTTTGACGGTGTTCATATTGGTCACAAAAAAATACTTGAAAAGATTAGTCAAAATACCGAAGATGGCAAATATGAGAGTTTAGTTCTTACTTTTTTTCCGCATCCAAGAATGGTATTACAGGAAAAATCAGAAATAAAATTACTAAATACAATTGCCGAAAAAACAAAACTTTTAGAAAACACAGGAATTGAAAATCTTGTTATCCATCCTTTCAACGAAAGTTTTTCGAGATTAACCGCAGAGGATTTTGTTAGTTCGATTTTAGTAAATCAATTTCATATTCAAAAAATAATTATTGGTCACGATCATCGTTTTGGCAGAAACCGAACTGCAAACATTGATGATCTAATCGCTTTTGGTGAACAATATGGTTTTGAAGTAGAACAAATTTCGGCACAAGAAATAAAAGATGTATCGGTAAGTTCTACAAAAATAAGAAATGCATTAACTGAAGGGAATATGGCTCTTGCCAATGAATATTTAGGTTATGATTATTTCCTTACTGGTACTGTCATAAAAGGCAAACAACTAGGAAGAACCATTGGTTTCCCAACCGCCAATCTAAAAATTGAAGAAGAATACAAGTTGATCCCAAAAAATGGAGCTTATATTGTAAAATCTATCATCAATGAAAAAGTAGTTTATGGTATGATGAACATTGGTTTTAATCCAACTGTAAACGGTCAAAAACAATCTATCGAAGTCCATTTTCTAGATTTCAATCAAGACATATACGACTTAGAAATTGAAGTTTCTTTATTACACTATATCCGTGAAGAGCAAAAATTTGGTTCTGTTGATCTTTTAAAAGAACAATTAAACAAAGACAAACAAACAGCTCTAGACTTTACACATAAATTATAAATTTTCTAAATTATTTATAATATCCATAATGTTATCGTACTGATTTTTTTACTAAATTTGATAAGCACTATGCTGTCTATCAAACAAGTAGTATTAACTTCTTAAAAATAATCATTATGAAACTTCCAAAAGAAATACACAATGGAATCCTTATATTCCTGGGTATTGGTGTCTATTTTTTATTAATGAGTGTTTTAGGTCTTTCACACTTATTTTACTTGCGTTTACTAAACGTTGTATTTATTTTTTACGGTGTAAACAAAACTATTAAAATGAATCTTGCCGAAGGTGAAACCAATCCTGTATCCAATGCTGTATCGGCAATGGCAACTTCGGTTGTGGGTGTTGCCCTTAGTGTTTTAGGACTACTTATTTACAGTTATGCCAGAGGCGGTGATGCTTATGTAAAAACCCTATCGGCAACTTTCATGTTCGGTGGTAATCCTTCTGTTCCTACTTATTGTATCTGTTTATTATTTGAAGGTATTGCTTCATCGGTAATTGTAACCATGTTATTAATGTTGTTTTGGAACAATAAATATGCTGCAGATTAATACTTAAAAAACTCTTTTTAAATATTAATTTACACAAACATTACTTAAAATCAGCATTTTATTTTGCGAAATACTGCATTGATTCATTAGAACAATTTAACTACTTTTGAAGCATCAAAAAAATCGCATAGATGAATAGTACAAAACATAATTGGACGAAAGACGAAATTATAGCTATATATAATAAACCAATGATGGATTTGCTTTACGAAGCAGCATCAATTCATAGAGTAAATCATGATCCTAATGTGGTTCAGGTATCTACATTACTATCTATTAAAACTGGTGGTTGCCCAGAAGATTGCGGATATTGTCCTCAAGCTGCTCGCTACCATACTGGTGTAGAAGGAAATGATTTAATGTCGGTTAGTCAGGTAAAAGCACAAGCTTTACGTGCTAAATCAAGCGGTTCTTCTCGTGTATGCATGGGAGCTGCATGGAGAAATGTAAAAGACGGGTCAGAATTTGATCAAGTATTAGAAATGGTACGTACTATTAATAAACTTGACATGGAGGTATGTTGTACACTTGGTATGATTACCGAAAATCAAGCGCAACGTTTAGCCGAAGCGGGTTTATATGCCTACAATCATAACTTAGACACATCTGAGGAATATTATAAAGAAGTAATCTCGACTCGTGGTTTCGAAGATCGTTTACAAACTATTGAGAATGTTCGTAAAACCAATGTGACTGTTTGTAGCGGTGGAATTATCGGAATGGGAGAAAGTATCGAAGACCGTGCTGGAATGCTAGTAGCACTTTCTACATTAAATCCACAACCAGAATCTGTGCCTATTAATGCATTAGTTGCTGTAGAGGGGACACCAATGGAGGAAGAAAAACCTGTTGAAATTTGGGAAATGATTCGTATGGTTGCTACAACCCGAATCATAATGCCAGAAACTCAAGTGCGTTTATCTGCCGGAAGAACTAATATGAGTCGTGAAGGTCAGGCAATGTGCTTTTTTGCTGGTGCAAATTCTATTTTTGCCGGTGATAAATTACTTACTACACCAAATCCTGATGTTCATGAAGATATGAAAATGTTTGATTTATTAGGTTTGATTCCGCAAAAACCATTCGTAAAAGTTTCTCAGCCAGAAACTGTAGAAGCAGCCGATTCTCAATATGCTCCTCTTGGCGAAAAACCAAAATGGTCAAGACCAGGACATACTATCGAAAGAAACCTGGAAGCTTCGGTTAAAGCAAAATAATCTAAATTTACACGTATAGAAAATCCTCATTAATTAATTTTAACGAGGATTTTTACTTTTGCTAAAGCATTACTTTCCTAACAATTGTTGCTTTATTTTTCAACTCCACTTTTACAATAACCATTTGCGATAGAGCATTAATCTTATAAGTTTCGAACTGACTTGTATTCACATTATTTCTTTGATATATCTTCTTTCCCGATACATCATAAATAAATACCTTATCGATTGTCGCGCTAAAAGCATTGATTTTAATCTCTTTGTTTGCAACAGAAACTAAAACTATATTCTCTGCAACATCAAATTCTCCTGTATCCAAAGTTTCATTCGTATATCGCAATACAAAGCGATCATCTAAAGTTCCAATTTCTGTGGTAAATGCATAGTTAGTTTTACTTAAATTGTGAATTATGTGGGCTCGTTTATCTTCTAAATAAATTTCCCTATTTAATAACAATCCATCTACTTTATCGATAGCAATTGTGAAATCTCCTGCTATTGTCGAACTATATCCCAACGGAACTAAATCGGTATCTTCAAATGGTAAGGCTTTAGCCTGAATTACTAAATTCTTATTTACTTTAATGCTATAAAAATTCACAAACTTATTTCCGTTAAAACTTTCTCCATCAAAAACTGGATTACAAGAACCGGTTGCCCCATTTATATAACCAATCAGGATTTGTTTAAACGTTCCTTTGTTATTCGTTAAATTCAACCAGATTCTATGTCTTTCGACTGAACTTTCTTTTTCTAAGTTATTTACTTTACTGGGTTTAAAAAAACTAGAATTCCTATTGATTATTCGCATACTATTATCAAAATTAGCTTTTCCTGTTCCGTTACTTGCTACAAAAAATGCCTGTCCTGAACTAATATTCCCATCTGGTCTGGTTGTATTTATTCCAGAAGACAAAGCTGGTCTGGTTGCAACTCCTCCCAACAAATTGTATGCAGCATAATCATCGGAGTTATATTCTCTGTCCGTAATCGGAGTGTTATGAGTCCAGAAATAAAGCGTCCCGTTTATGTTACTTGTATTTTGGGATATAAAAATACTAGCATCAATCGCCGATGGATATGGGTTCCCAATTAAATTATAACCTTCCATACTTTCCAACAGGACAGAAACTTTACCATTTACTGGAATACCTTTAAAAGCAGCCTCGAAGGATGCGCCATTTATTTCCGAAAACTCTTGTGGTCCACGAATGATATAACCTTTTCCTAGTATCATATTATTTAATGGGTTTTCCTCTTTCCAATTATTTACAGATGTATCATAAGAAAAATATTTATCGGATAATGTATTTGGAGACACATCGATTAATTTCTGATTTTCAACTGGAGACGACCAATACGTATAATCAAATTTTAAAATTGGCGTTGTTCTTCTTTTTACCTCAGCAAATCCTGTGTTTATCATTTCATCATCGGATTGATATAATGCTGCTGTATCCTCTAAAACTAAAGTTCCTAAACCTGAATAATTAAAACTCAATCCCAGCGTTTCACCTCTTGGAACGGTAACTATTTTTCCTTCGTCAATACTACAACTACAAGCATTAACCGAATTTAAAAAAGTATAGTTGTCATGAAAAACCAATTCTTTTCCTCCCGATGGTAAACCATTTGTCCAATTTAAACCATCCCAACCAGAACTATTCACACATAATTTTAACCTAGCAATGCGATGTTTTGTTTGCCCTGAAACGGAGTTGAAGTTCCCTCCAATAAGAACTTTATAATCGGGTGTGAAACACATACTAAATAAAGTATTATTTAAGTTTGCCTGAAAAGAAGTATCATACAAACCATTCTTTTGCAATCGGAGCATTTGCATTGAAGTAACTTCATTATACGTACCCGAAAATGTTCCTCCTACCAAAATACAATCATCAGGCTGAACCAGAATACTGCGAACATCTCCTTTATTAAACCCTGTTCCAATAATAAAGCTATTATCTAAACTTCCATTGGGATTTAATCTAACAATCCTTTTTTTGGAAACTCCATTATACACTAAGAATGAACCTCCTAAAATTATTTTATTATCCGATTGTAGTGCAATTGCATAAACATATTTATCAAATCCTATTCCTGTAACAAAACTAGTATCAATACTTCCATTTGAATTTAAACGCACTAATCCTGGTGAAACATGACCATTAAAAGTGTCAAATCTACCCCCTACTAATATTTTACCATCTGGCTGGATAAACAATGCTTCAATTAGCGCATTTGCTCCCAAGCCGCTTACAAAATCCGAATCTATCGTTCCATCTGTTTTCAATCGGGCTATCCTTATAGCCGAAATCCCATTATAACTCGTGAAGTTTCCTGCAACAATAATTTTGGAATCTGCCTGCAATGCCAATGCATAGACTTGATTATTAAATCCCGTACCGATTGTAAAACCTTCATCGATACTACCATTTGCTAAAATTCTTGTAATCCTGTTGCAAATTTTTCCGTTGTAATTTGTAAAGCTACCTGCAATAACTATTTTATTATTGGGTTGTAATACTGCTGTTTTAATTGCATTATTAGCTCCCGAACCATTTAAATTAAATCCAATATCCGAAGAACCATCTTCGAGTAAACAAGCTATTCTTAATGATGGTTCTCCATTAAATTTTGTGAAACTCCCGAAAACCATCGCTTTATTATCTTGTAACGAGATTATCTTTGAAACTGAATTATCAAATCCAACTCCAGCCGTAAGATATCCCGAATCTAACGCTCCATCTGAATCAATTTTGGCTAATCTTCCTTGATTTTGAGAATCAAAAACCGAAAATGAACCTCCTACAAACCATGAACCATCACTACTAGTTGCTAAAGTTAATACAGATGCTGAAGCTGGTCCGGAACCAGAATCAAAATTGGGTTTTATAGTGCCATTTGCATCTAAAAAAATCAATCTATTTACAGACTCTCCATTATATTTTCCAGTAAATGAACCTCCAATCATTATATCATTTGCCGAATTGACTTTAATAGCTGCTACTCCATCATTACTAAATCCTGTACCAGATAAAAAACTAGAATCTATTTCTCCACCACCATTCAAACGGATTATTCTATTGGCAGATTCACCATTGTAGGTTGTAAATTTTCCTCCTAATAAAATTTTACCCTCTGATTGTAATGCCAATGCACTAACATCATTATTAAAACCTGTACCAATATTAAAAGTTCTATCGATGCTTCCATCAGTATTTAACCGAATAATATGATTCGATTCTACTCCATTAAAAATATTGAAACTTCCTGTAACTATAATTTTTCCATCTGTTTGGATTTGAGCATTTGTAATATTTTTTAAAGATCCTGAACCCGTTAAAAATGATGTGTCTAAACTGCCATTGGGATTTAGTCTAACTACTCTATTAACGACAACACCATTGTATTGTGAAAAACTACCTACAACAATAATTTTACCATCTGTTTGTTGTGTAACATCGTAAACAATTCCATTACCGGCTCCGTTTGTATTAAAACTAGTATCTCTTGACCCATCCTGATTTAAACGTACCAACCTATTAGAAATTACTCCTAAATAAGTTGTAAATGCCCCGCCAATAATTATTTTACCGTCATTTTGTATAAACGAAGTATATATTTTCCCGTTAAAACCAGCATCAATATTAAAATCCTTATCTATACTCCCATCAGGTTTTAATCGGCATAAATAATTTGCAGACGCTCCATTAAAGTTTAAATAATCTCCACCTACAATTAAATCGCCATCCAACTGTAAAGCGATTGTCCTAACTATATTATCAAAACCATCTCCAAGATGCCCATCATCATAAGTATTAAACGTTGTGTCTACAGCACCTTGTTGCGCATTACTAGTAGTTACAAAAATAAAGCTTGCGATGAACAGTAGATAATATTGTTTTGTTTTCAAAATAATCTTCTTTTAACGTTTATTTCCTAAAACAATATATCTTTGGATTGTAAGTAGGATTTTACTGCAAAAATAAACATTGTAATCTCACTCGACAATACCCACTTTTGGTTATTTTTATAAAAATTATACTACAATACTGTTTTTATAAACTCACGTAAAAACAAAAAACCATTTGCCTTTCGACAAATGGTTTTTGAAATATAACGTAAATTGTATTTAGTAAATCACTTTCTTGGTTTCGGTATGTTTATTATCTAAAACTACTTTTACCAATAAAACCTGATTACTTGATTTTAAATTTTCGATAACCAAATTAGAATTTCCGACTTTCTCTTTCTTGTAAATCAATTTACCCGAAACATCGTAAATAAACACCTTGTCGATTGTTAGACTAAAAGCATTGATTTTAACTTCTTTATTTGCAACAGCTACTAAAATTGCATTCTCTCCCAACTCAAATTCTCCAGTACCTAATGTTTTATTGGTATATCGCAACACAAAACGATCATCGAATGTTCCTGCTCCGGTATTAAACGTATATCCTTTTTGAGTTAGATCATGTATAACTGCAGTTTTCTTATCTTCCAGATAAATAGCTTGATTTGTCAATGAACCATCGGCTTTATCTATCTCAATAGTAAAATCTCCTTCCTTCGTCGAACTATATCCTAAAGGAACTATGTCGGTTTGTTCAAATGGCAAAGCACGCCCCTGAATTACTAATTTGTCAGTTTTATTAATACTATAAAAATCAACATAGCTATTTCTGTTCATTGCTAATCCATCATAGAGATTATCATAACCATTTGTAGCTCCCGCAACATACCCAATTAGGGTTTGTTTAAAAACCCCTCCAACATTAGTTAAATTAAGCCACAAACGGCTTTTTTCATCTGTATCTGTTGTTTTATTTGTTTTTGATGGTTTAAAAAACTGAGAATTATTCCCCCCACTACGCATTGCATTTGTGTAGTTTATAGCTCCATTTCCTGTAGCTATACCAAAAAATGATTGTCCAGCAGCTATTTGACCTGAAGGCGTAGCTCCTCCTGAGATTGCTCGTACTGTAGCTGTCCCTCCAACTCCATTATATGATGCATAATCATCTGAAGTATAAACATAATAAGGTCCGCTTTGGGCTATTGCTGTATTGTGTGTCCAGAAATAGATAGTTCCATTTAAAATATCTTTATTTGCCGTTAAAAATTTATCTGCATCCAATGCCGATGGATATGGATTTCCTATTAAGTAAAGATTGTCTTTAGTAATAGTCTCCCCAATTATTGGTCCATTATTAGCCACTCCAAAAAAGCTAACTGGTTGCGCATAAGGATAAACTACATTTTCATTATTAATAGCCCATGACCCTGCATTTGGTACTCTTATAATATACCCTTTTCCTAAGGTCATCATATTTGTTCCATTTTCCTCTACCCATCCATTATTATATGAATGATATTTATCTGGCAATGTATTTGGAGATAAAACACGTAATAATTGCCCATCTACAGGAGAAGACCAATAAGAATAATCAAAAGCTATCATTGGAGTCGAAATTCGCTTATAAGTAATATTACCACTATTAGCAACATTATTTGTTTGCATCAAACTTGCATTATTCTCAAATGTTAATGTACCTCCAGAAACTGCAACTCCATTTGTAATTGTTAATACATGCCCTGAATTTATCACAACAGCACTACCTGAATTTACCTGACACGAGCAACCATTTATATTTCCTGTAGAGTTGAAATTCCCCGCAAATACAATATTTTCATTAATTGTAGGGACAGACACTTTTGACCAAGCTGTCCCATTCCATATATTACTTTCCAAAACTGGTACCACAGCAGAAAGTGATGCTAGTGATGTACATGTTGAGCCAAGATGCTTTACTGTAAATGTATATGTATTTGGATCAAGTCCAGTAATAGTAGTACTAGTTCCTATTCCTGTTGTTTTAACTGTAACCGGATTGGTTTCTATTTCCCATGAAAAACCTCCCCCTGGCAATCCACTCAAAGCAACACTTCCTTTTGGAACAGCGCAAGTTGGCACAGTAATAGCTCCTACAATTGGAGCTGTTGGTAATGGATATACCGTTAACAAAACGACATTGGATGTAGTAGAGCAACTTCCGCTGGAAACGATACAACGTACATAATTTCCATTATACCCTACTGATGCAGATGTTAATGATAATGTCGCTGTATTATGTCCTGTTACATTAGGTCTTCCATCTGTATTTGTCCAAGGACCTGTAGCTGAACTCGAATACTGCCATTGGTAAGTAAAACCTGCCGGCGTCCCAATAGTAAATGAACCATTTGTACCTTCACAAATTGTTAAAGCAGCTGGTTGAGTGTTAATTACCAAAGAAGGTTTTGTAATTATAGAAACATAGTTACTATCGAAACTACAACTAGAAGCATTAGATGCTACTGCTGACACATTACGTCTATAATAAGTAATATTAGTAGTTGTATTACCTGTTATAGCTGCAGGTGTATAATCCTCAGCAGTTATTCCTGTACCTGTTGTTACATTAGACCATGCGCCTGGTACACCAGCATTGTCAGGCGCAGATTGCCATTGAAATTTTATTGTAGGATTCACCCCCGCACCATTATATGCATAAGCAGATCCATCGATAGGTCCCGCAATAACATCTCCTGTACAAACAGTTGTTACTGCTGGCGCTATAATTGTATTAGTACTTGCCAAAAATGGTGTCATACTGAACTCTATCGTATTCCCCCCGCTATTTTCATAGTAATCTAGTATCAAATTACTGCCATTAGTAAGGTTAACTAATACATTCGAGTAAGTTGTAGGTGATTGTTCTTGCCATTGATCTACAACTTTTACACCATCTACATATAAACGAACCCCATCGTCTGCTCTAACTTTAACTAAATAACAACCTGTTTTTGTTGTAGTCATCCTATAACGAACTGCAAACTGTTCTGTACGAATGCTTGCTCTTTGTACTCCATTTGAAAAAACAGGAAAACAAACATCATCCCCTCCAAAATTTTGAGTTATTGATTCTGTACTTTCATCATAATACCCTGCATATTCTGCAGTCGAAAATGGTGTAGTTGCTGCTGGTGCAGCAGGAGAAGCGCCTCCTGGAGGTGTAGAACCAGTCCAGTTATAAATATGTCCTCTCCAGGTATCAGCCCCCGCTACTGCTTGAGAATCCTGTGTGTTACCAATTGCATTTAAAACAAGAGTAATACCTCCTGTACCAATAGTTCCATTATTAGCACAACTTCCTGTAGATAAAACAACTTTTATCTGACCCGAAAATGGAGCAATCCAATTAGCAATAGATGTTCCTGTTACTCCGGTATTAGTAGCTGCAGGTACTACATCTAAATCTGTTGAAGCATCTAAAAGATTCAATTTTTCACTAAAAGCTGTAAATACATTTCCAACTGTAAATGTATATTTATATCCTTTTATAACATCTACCAAGGCATATTGCCCCGCATTTACGTTTCCAGTAGTTTGTGTATTATTACTATCAATACAAAAGTTATATGTTCCAATTGAGGTTGTTGCACTTGGAGAAAAACTATAAATTTGCCCCGTAGCTGGTCTTACATTAATATTAGTTGTAAATGTACCTGCTTGAGCTGTTGGATTCGCTCCTGCGTCATTTAAAGTTAAATAACCACTCTTTGAGTCATAAATTCCTACAGAAGCTGAAATTACTCCAGGACTTACTGATCCCCGTCTATATCTATAATCAATTTTATTTGAACCTTCATAAAGCCAAACCTGAAATGTTATTGCGTCTCCAGCTGTACCTCCGCTGTAAAAATATTGTTGTAACCATTCTACCTTAAAAATACGATTAGGCGTAGTACCAGATGTTACATACCTAGGTACGGCATTATAACGTAAATCATCCCAAAATGGAAATAAAATAGGCTTAGATGATTCAGCATTCGCTAATGTATTATCATATTGTGAATCAGTTGCTCCTCCAAAAGTAAGCCATCCATTACTCGATATTTTAACCTGATTATACCCAATTCCCCCAAATGTAAAAGTAAAAGGTAAAGATATAGAGTTAGAAATTGCATCATCAGTACCTAAAGCTGTCGGCATACCATTTGCATTAGTAGAACCGGTTAAAGCATTATATGTCCCTGTACTCGCAGAAAAACAATAATTACTAGCAGATTGCCCATAATTAATTAAAAAAGTGAAAAATAATACAAAACTTAATAGTAGTTTTTTATTCATAAGTAGGATTTATAATTATATATTATACTATTTTTAATAGCAATCTAATATTCTTTTGCTGCAACTTTATTTAACAATTCTTTACTTAATATATTTATATAACAAGCAGAAAATCAATAGCTATTGTTTTTTTGTTTATGACTTTTCCCTAGTTTAAAAAATACTTTTAACATATTGTAAGCTTTTATGTATAAAATAAATCCAACCTGATGATTTTAAATTGTATTTTTTATTTTCAAACAAAATAAAAACCCTGTAAACCAATACTTTAACTCATAAACAATATGAGTTTTAGCTATTTCGAACCAAATAAAACACTAAAAAAAACTTCTCACAAGCTTTTTTTTTTTGGAAAATACATTTTCGACATATTGCACAAAAATCCGATTAAATACATATTTAATCGGATAAAAAATATTTTATGAAGTAAAAACCTATTTAAAAGTGTAAAAATCTTTCTTGCAAGCTTAAGCAAAAGAGAACAAGTCGATTAGACTTATTTCATTAGATAAATAATATACCAAAAAGAAAACCACTTGCCTTTCGCCAAATGGTTTTCGATTTATAATCTTAGCTTCTCTTCTATCCAAAAAAAATATTAACTAATTTGGAATCCTTTACCACATCTTTTTTTAAATTAAAGTTATTACAACACATCATATTTAGCCATAAAAAAACCATCCTTTAAAGAATGGCTTTTAAATTAAGTTCCGGCTTTAATAGTCTAAAAAATAACTTTCTTGGTTTCGACATGGTTATTATCTAAAATCACTTTTACTAACAAAACCTGATTACCTGATTTTAAATGCTCAATGACAAATGCCGAATTAGAAATTGCATCTTTACTGTAAAGCAAACTTCCAGATACATCATAAACAAATACTTTATTAATTCCCTGATTAATTGCAGAAACACTTATTTCTTTGTTTTTAACCGCTATCAAAACTGTATTTTCTGGTATGTCTAATTCTCCCGTTCCTAATGTTACATTTGTATAACTCAACACAAATCGATCATCAAAAGTCCCTACTGCGCTACTAAATGTATATCCACCATTCCTTAAATCAGACTTTAATCCCATTACCTTATCCTCTAGAAAAACCGCCTGATTCCCAAGTAATCCATCTGCCTTATCTATTGCAATTGTAAAATTACCTGTAATAGTAGATTTATATCCTAATGGTATTACATCGGTATCTTTAAATGGCAACTCGCGTCCTTGAATTACTAATTTATTGGCATTATTAATACTATAAAAATCAACGTAAGGATTACCGTCCATTGATAATCCATCAAAATTATTGTCATAATTATTGGTTGCTCCTTCGACATAGCCAATTAAAATTTGCTTAAAAGCTCCCTCTGCATTAGACAAATTAAGCCATAATCGATTCTTGCCATTAGCAGCTACTTTAGCCTCTTGACTCAATTTAAAAAACTGAGAATTATTACCTGCAACACGCATTGCATTTGTGAATGATATTACACCGCTTGCTATACCTGTCCCAAAAAAGGATTGCCCTGCAGCAATATCACCTAAAGGCGTAGCCCCTCCAGATGCCGCAGGAAGCGTATTTGTCCCACCAACTCCATTGTAGGAGGCATAATCATTCGAAGTATAGAGATATTGTGAACCATTTTGAGTTATTGGTGTGTTATGAGTCCAAAAATAAATGGTTCCTCCTAAAATGGCACTATTTGCAGCTAAAAATTTGTCTGCACTCAACGCAGACGGGTAGGGATTCCCTATTAAATATATATCATTTATCGCTACTGTTTCTCCTGTAATTGGGCCATTATTTGGAACTCCGATAAATTGAACTGGTTGAGAATAGGGATAAACAACATTTTCACCATTCCCCCAAATTGTACCATCTTTAGGAACCCTAATAATATATCCTTTTCCTACTGACATTGCATTAGCACCCGACTCTGTTACCCAACCATTACTATAAGAAAAATATTTATCTGGCAAAGTATTAGGAGATAAAACATTAAGAACTTGCCCAGCTACAGGAGAAGACCAATAGGTATAATCAAAGGCATTCATAGGAGTTGAATTCCTTTTATAAGTAATACTCCCAACATTAGCAACATTATTAACCTGATCCAAACTGGCATTATTATTAAATACCAAGGTTCCTCCAGAAACCGTAACTCCATTTTCTATTGTAAGCGTATGGCCTGAATTTATTGTGACACTAATCCCTGAATTTACCTGACAAGAACACCCTATTACATCGCCTGAAGAAGAATAATTTCCCGCAAAAATAATATTCTGATCAACAGTCGGAGTACCATTTGACCAAGCAGTAGTATATGTATTCGTTACCAAACCAGGAACAACAGCATTGGCCGAAACTGCAGAAGTACAATTTCCATTCCCTGTCGTAAAAGTATAAGTATTAGGAGTAAGACCGGAAACTGTAGTTGTAGTACCTGTGTAAGACACATTGGCTCCTCCCGGATATTGAGTTAATACCCCTCCCGATGGAAGCCCACTTAAGGCAATACTACCTGTTGGGATTGCACAAGTTAGTAATGTAATCGTTCCTATTGCCGGAGCAGTTGGAGTAGTATTTATATTTACAGTAAAGACTGACCCTGGGCTACTTACACAACTATTTGCATTACTCACTGTTAGCGTTCCTGTATATGTGCCTGAAGTGGCTCCAGCAGGAACAGCAATTGTGATGGGACTTGCCGACAAAGCAGCATTGGTAACTGCTACAAAACTATTCGTCGGAGATGAATTCCAGACTATACTATAAGTTGTTGGACTTGCTGTAGCCCCACTATAACTCAATGTAGTATTTTGTGCACTAGCACTAGAACAAACATTTACCGTTGACGCCGATGCTACAACTGCCGACAATGGGTTTATCGTTATAGTAAAAACAGAACCAGGACTACTAATACAACCATTAGCATTAGTAACCGTTAGTGTACCTGTATAAGTTCCTGCACTAGTCCCTGCAGGTATAGCAATCGTAATCGGACTTACAGGCAGAGTCACATTAGTAACCGCTGCAAAACTATTTGCAGGAGATGAATTCCAAACAATGCTATAAGTTGTTGGAGTTCCAGTAGTCCCGCTATAACTTAATGTTGTATTTTGTGTACTGGAACTAAAACAAACAGTTGTTGCAGTTGCAGATAGCGTTATAGTTGGTAAAGGATTTACTGTAACAGTTATTGGCGAAGAATCAACTTGAACACAAACTCCGCTTTGAATAACAGCTCTAAATTGAGTTGTCACTGATAGCGCCCCTGAAGTATATGTTGTATTTGTATTACTTATATCCGACCATGTCGAAAATGGACTTACCGAAGATTGCCATTTAACAACCGATCCCGTGTTACCAGACAATGTTAACAAACCACTTGTATTTCCTATACAAATTGAAGTTCCTCCACTTATCGTTCCTCCAACTGTTGCAGGAGAAACTACAATTGTAGCCGTATTGGTGGCGCTTATGCTAGAGGAACAAGCTCCTGAAGCAAGCGTTGTAATTGTTATCGTACTAGAGCCTACAGTAGTTAACCCTACAGCTGTAAAAGTCCCTGTTCCCGCAGTACTAACTGTCATGTTTGCAGTTAATCCAGTAGCACTTGGACTACTCCTATTATAAGTTACAACATAATTACCAACTGGCAATAATACAGCACTTGAAGTTAATGTTACTGTAGATGTACTACCAGTTGAAGAACATATATTTGTTGCAGCTGTTCCAGTGATATTATATGTTGGACAGGTATAAGTAATTAACACTTGACCTGCTGCACCAGTACCTCCAACTTGGTCTGAACCTAATGCCGAATTTATAGCACCACCACCACCACCACCCGGGGCTGCACCAGCATTTCCTGGTCCATTTCCTAAAAGTAAGCTTGAAATACCAACACCTCCTGCGCCGCCAGAATTTCCTCCCGCACCACCAGCTCCAGAACTAAGAACTAACGATAATAGTGTCGAAGCACCAGCCCCTCCATTTCCTCCAGCGGTCTTAGTCGTTCCAGCTGAAGCAGCAACTGTACCGCCAGCAGCAGCCCCAGGAGTAGTTCCTACATTAGCTCCTCCTCCTGATCCTCCAACTGCTAAAAATGAAGCTTCGAAACCCGTAATGGTAGAACTACCTCCGGCAGTACCATTTGCTATAATAGTTCCAGGAGTAGCACCTGCAACAACCACGCTCAAAGCCGCTCCAGGAGTAACTGTAAGTGCAGCACTTACATAAGCGCCACCACCTCCACCTGCTGCTCCACGACCTAAAAGTAAACCGGCGCCACCAGCGCCACCACCAGATCCACCCCCACCCCAAGCCTGAGCAGTGATACTAGTCACACCCGCGGGCACATTGAATGTACCACTAGCTGCAAATGGAGTTGTAGTTTGTGACCATGAATAAAAACTAATAAAAACGAATAACAATGATAATTTTAGTCTCATAATAAATAGGTTTTAATGATAATAAAAAAAATCCATCAATTAATTCTCTGTGCATTATATGAGTGGTATTGAAAAAGATAACATGGCTAGACTGAAGATTAATCTATAATATGTTCTTTTTCTCAAAAGAAGTTAAAGGCTCCAACTAACTGAATTTAAGCTACTTGAGAACATTCCCATAAATATAATCAAAAAAATCGGGAAGAGTATGTAATATTATTCATATTATTATGCAGTACAACGTTAAAAATTACATTACCTGCACATATTTAACACATTATATTCCAATAAGTTATAATCTTCATTTTTTCAACAATATGAAGTTTGTACATAATTTCATTCATATAGAAGATTTAAATAATCAATTATTTATTATATCACCGTACAAAATCAAAGGGGTTTTAAAAAAAATTAAAGCTTTACATTTGTTTATTATATAATAAGATCATCAAAAAATAATGAAATCAGTTTGTACTCCTAAAGAAGCTTTGCAAAAATTAGAACATTTTTGTGCCTATCAAGAACGTTGTCATGACGAAGTTGTATCAAAACTATATAGCTTAAAAATGACTCCTGATGAAATAGACACTATTGTGGTACAACTCATTACAGATAATTTTCTTAATGAGACTCGTTTTGCCTGTAGTTTTGCTCAAGGCAAACACCGAATAAAAAAATGGGGAAAAATTAGAATTGTAAACGAACTCAAAATGCGTAATATTACTTCCACCAATATTACTCTTGCACTTGCGGGAATCAGTACCGAAGAATACCTAGATACTTTTGAACAACTAGCCCAAAAATGCTGGGATAGCATACAAGAAAACAATCAGCTTAAAAAACGTAAGAAGTTTTGTGATTATATACTACGTCGAGGCTATGAAAGTAACATGGTATATGAAAAAGTAAAGGAACTTGAAGCAATTACAAAATAAATTATATCGAAAAAAAAGATCTTTACATCTTTATAAACAGATACTACTTCCAAATAACTTTTTTAAACGAGTAAATCAAACTCTTTTTGACAAGTAATTATTCTTTTAATAAATACTTTCCCAAAACAATAAAAATCAAGGTTAAATAATAAGTAAAAACCTCATAAAATAATTATAAATTGTATTTTATCGGTTTTTTTAACATTTCATCGAAAACTTAAAAAAATAAAAATCCATTAACAAATTTACTTCGTAAGTAGATGTATTTTTGCGCGTTAAATAAAAAAAGCACAGCAAAAATACCACGTATTTAATACTACTTTATGAAAAGAATTTTATTTTTACTTTTATTTCTACCCGCTTTGGGATTTACACAAATTGTTGATTTTGTTCAATGGACTGGATCAACAGATTTAACTCCAACAATAATTAACAATTATATTATTGCGACTAATGTCACTGGTTCAGGTCTAGCGACTGGCCCGACAGCTTCGTATGATGGGATTATCGGAACAGGATGGCCAAAAGCAAATGTTATTGACACTTCAAAATATTTTCAAATTGTAGTCGGCCAAATTTTAGATGGAAAGGCTACTATTAATCAAATTCAATTCACTTATAAGGGCAATAGTAGTTCTTATCAAGTCATGTACTCAAAGCAAGCCGACTTTTCAAATCCTATCAATTTAGGCATAGTAACCAATGCTTCTATAAATAACACACCTGTTAATGGAAATCTTACCGGACTTAACATCCCTGTTGATGGCGGTGAAAACATATATATCCGATTCTATGCTTATAATGGTGGAGGCGATTGGAAATTAATGAACGCTAACTTATTAAAAGTATCGGGTACAATAAATAAAGTTCCTTCTCCTATGAGTGGAAGCTATGTAATAGGAAATAATACATCGGCTAATTTTCCAACAATTACTTCTGCTGTAAATGCATTAAATGAAGTTGGCATTTCTGGAAACGTTATTTTTCTGCTTGACAATACTAATTATAATAGAGGTACAAATGAAATTTTTCCCATAAATATCAACTCTTATACAGGAAATACTTCTTATAAAGTAACTTTTAAACCTAATATAGGAAAAACAGTAACTATAGAATCTACAAATTTTCCAACTTCAAGTTCTACACCAACCGTTTTTAAACTTAACGGTACGGATAATATAATCTTTGATGGCAGTAATAACAATACCTCCAGTAAAGACTTAACTATATACAATAACAACCCTCTTAACCAAAAAAAAGCAGTTATTTGGATTACAAGTGAAAACAATGCAAATGGTGCAAATAATAATGAAATTAAAAACTTAATTTTAAAGCAATATTACAAGGACGATGATTTATCTGTTGGTGTATTTTCCGGTGGAAACAGTAGTGTCTCAAGTGCTGCTGAAGCTGCAAATTCCTACAACACAATAAAGAATGTTACCTTTACAAAAGTAGGACAAGCCATTTACTTAAATGGAAACAACACTTCTCTTTCAAGTGATTGGAAAATCCAAAATAATATAATTGGCGGAACAACAGATGCAGACAAACCATTTGCAGGTATAGCATTGAATAATGCAAAAGATTATGATGTTTCTGGCAACACCATCGATGGGCTTCTAAAAAATAGTACTAATGCAGCAGGTACATTACATTCTGGAATAATAATCAATGGGAAAAGTAATGGATTAATATATAAAAATATAATTCGAGACGTCTACAATGCAACAGGAGATTACACCTATTGTGCAGGAATTTATATCAATAGTACAAACAATATTGTATACAACAATATGATTAGCAATATAAGAACATCTGCCATAAACGATGATACTTATAACTACAATACAAAAGGACATGGTATTTATATTGAGAACAACAATAACAAAATATACCATAACACCATATACATGAATGCAACAAATACAGGAGGACGCTCGTCTTGTATTTATATTAAAAGCGGTAATACTTTAAGCGTTGTAGATAATATTCTTTATAATATCCAAACCCAAGGAACTCAATACCTGATCTTAAATGAAGGTAATTCGGCATTTACAACTATCGATTATAACGATTATTATTATACTTCTGCAAATGCTAAAATTGGACGATTTGGATTTACAGATTCTACTAGCCTTGCAAATTGGCAAACTGCTACTGGTAATCAAGACTCACATTCTTTAAATCTTCAGCCAACATTTTTATCTGGGCTATACTTAAACGCAAACAATACTACAAATAAATTATTAGTTGGTACTTCCTTAGCAGCAGTAACAACAGACATTGATGGCGTTACAAGAACTAAACCTTATATGGGAGCACATGAATTAGTAAGCTGTTCGCAAGGAGATCAAAACACATTTGGTAATAATTCATGGATCGGATATGTATACAATTGGACTGGATCACCTGCTGCAACAGACTACATTGGATACGTAACCGAACCTACCCTTTTTGATAGAAATATTGGCGATGGTCAAGTAAATGGTACAACACGATTTATATGTGGCACTCCGCCTTCCGACAAGTTTTTTGTTCGCTATAAAATGAAAACTACTACTGTCGCAGGTACATACAACATTACCATAGGAAGTGATGATGGTGCTAGATTATATATAGACGGAGTACTCGTTTCAGGACTCAACCAATGGAATGACCATGCTTATACTTCATATGCCGTTCAGCAAACACTGACTGCTGGTGTTCATGAATTTATTTTAGAATACTATGAAAATGCTGGCTCAAGTCGAATTTCTTTCTCTTATGGACAAATAAACACCAACATGACTCTTAATCAACCTTATGGTGATAAAGTATGGAATGTTTACGGCTATACAACTCCTAATTTTGCATTACCAGCATCCAGTTTTGCAGGTACTTATCTAGATACAAACCTTAATATAGATACAACGAATTTCTGGAATAAAGCCGCATCCCCTTCCGCTGCAACTAGCTGGCAAGGAGCTCCGGTCCCAATAGACAATTTTACAACATCACATAAACGAAAAGGATTCCCTTGTGGAAGATATAATATACAAGTTGCAAATTGTGATGATGATGCCGAAATTTACTTAAATGGTACGAAAATATATACTGCAGGAGGTAATATCAATGCCCCTACACTAATTAATACCAGTGCTTATTATCAATTGGACAAAAATTCGGAAGTAGAAGTACGATTAAAAGAAAATGCAGGCGATGCTCTGTTGGTAATTAATTTTATAGATGTTCCTTATGTTTATAACGGATCAACTCCTCCTAGTGGTGGCTCAATAATAGTTAATGATAATTTAGCATTAGACTCAAACATAGAAGTATGCTCATGTACTATAGCAGCTGGAAAAAAATTCACTGTAAACTCGGATAAACTATTAGTAGTTAATGAAAATATTACTGTAGGTACAGGTGGTAAATTAATTATAAAAAACAATGGCTCTTTAGTACAAACAAATGATAACGCAACTTATACAGGAGCGGCAGATTCATTTGAAATGGAGAGAATAACAAAACCCGTATATCTTTTTGACTTCACATATTGGTCATCTCCACTTACAATAGATTCGGGTTTTACCTTAAAAAAGCTATCCCCGAATACGCTTTGGGATAAATATTATTATTATAACCCTACTACTGGATATGTTACAAATGATAATGGTACTGAGGTTATGATTCCTGGAAAAGGATACCTTGTAAGAGCTCCACAAGATTTCTCAAGAGATCCATCGGTTAAAACATTATATACTGCCAATTTTATAGGTAGACCAAACAACGGAATAAATTCACTAAATGTAACTACTGTAGGAACATACCCAACAGCCAATTTAATTGGAAACCCATATCCATCTGCATTAAGTGCAGACTTATTCTATGCACAAAACAGTACTTTAATAAAAGGGACTTTTTATTTCTGGACTCATAATACAAGAATAAGTTCTACTCCAGATGCAAATGGAATTTACAACTATAGTGCAGCCGATTACATTTCATACAATGCCACTGGTTCAACGGGTACTGGCGATATCACCAACTGTACAACTTGTGGTAGTACAAAAGCAACAGGAAGCATTGCTTCGGGTCAAGGTTTTTTTGTAGAAGCCAAGGTTTCTGGAAGTTTAACTTACAACAATGCCATGAGAGTTAAAACATTGGCGAATAATAGTGAATTTTCAAAACCTTCTAAATCACAAAAACAAGCCACAGCAACTATAGAAAAAAACAGAGTTTGGTTAAACCTAAAAAATGATGAAGGTCAATATAACGAAATGCTTTTAGGATATATAACAGGAGCCACAAATGACAAAGATGATGCTTATGACGGTAGCTCATATGCTTCTGGAACAGCAATCTATTCCGTTTTAGATAATGAAAACTTAGTAATTCAAGGGCGTGCTTTACCATTTGACGAAACCGAAATCATTCCTCTTGGAATCATCACGAGTACTGCTGGTGATTATACTATCGGGATTGAAAGCTTAGATGGCTTTTTTCAAAATCAAAGAGTATTTTTAACCGATAAAACAACAAATACTACAACCAACTTAAAAAATACCCGTTATTCTTTTAAATCAGAACCAGGCACTTTCAATGATCGTTTTACATTGAGCTTTTCTCAAAAAACGTTAGGAATAGACACTCCTGAATTAGCTCAAAACGGAATTGTAATCTTTAATAAAAATCATCAGGTTCAGATATCATCCGATGAGCAAAATATTGAGTCTGTTGTTATTTATGACATATTAGGTAAGACTATATATAAAAAAGATACTATAAATAATATCACATTTAGTACAGGAGAAATAAAGTTCCCGAATCAAGTCGTAATTGTTAAAGTTAAAACTGAAAACAATTTAATAATTACAAAAAAGATAATTTTGTAATAAAACAAAGCGGGCTATCATAATGATAGCCCGCTTTGCTTTTATGCTTTTTCAAGTAAAATACTCACTGCATTTCCACCAAAGCCCACTGCATTTATTAATACCCTTTTGATAGGATTCGTTTGCTTTTGTGCTTCTGCAAAAGGGACACCAATAAATGTATTATGTTGGATCATTAAAATTGCCATTTCTACACTTAATATTCCCGAAGCTCCAAAGGTATGCCCGATCTTCCATTTATTGGTAGTAAGTAAAGGAAGCACAGAGCCAAATACTTTCTGGATTGCTTTATACTCCGTCAAATCTCCTTTTATAGTGCCAGGAGCATGCATTACAATTACATCTACATCATTGGGATTTATTCCTTCCAAAGCCATTTTCATTGATTTTTGAAAACAAGTAGCTTCTGCCGAAATAGATATATTATGCTCCAAAACCTCTGTAGCATACCCTACCCCTGTAACGTATGCAATCGCGTTTTCTTTCTCTCCAGATTCAAGACAACAAACTGCCGCACCTTCGCCCAAAACCATTGTGTTTTGAGTTTTATCTAAATCGAATGCTAGATTTGGCCATTTATCCATATTTAAATCTATACGTGAATAAATCTTCAATGCTCGCATTTGTGCAATCGTAAAATCTGTCAATGGAGCTTCACTTCCTCCAACCAAAAATTTATCGACCATTCCTGCTCTTAGCCAAGCCACCCCATTTAGTAAGGCGTGTAAGGCTGTTGAACAAGTAATCGAATGCGAAATTTCGGGACCTGAACTTTGTAAATCATGTGCAATCCAAGAAGAAATATTACCCAAAGTTGTTGTTGGAGAAGCTAGTGTTTGTGCTTTTCCCGTTTCTAAATATTCCTGAAAATGTTTTTCGAATAAATCCGTAGCTCCACGAGAAGACCCAATATTAATCCCGAAAACAGCCTCTGAATTCCATCCTGATTTTTTTATCGCTTGCCGAGATGCTGCTAAAGCAAACAAAACACTATTGTCAAGAAATTTATATTTAATATCCGAATTACGAACCTGATCTACAATTTCTTTAGAATCAGCATTAAGAGTTGCAACAGGAGTTTCCTGTTTATCTAGCCGTTGTAAAGTAAAACAGTGCTTATTACTTAAATAATTCTCCCAAATATCTTTTGGATTATTTCCTAAAGGTGAAATAGAAGAAAAGGCAGTTATGGCAATTTTTTTATTCAATGTCAATAATTTATTTAACTAAAAGTTCGGAAGGTTTTAATACTAAACTAAACCCAAAAAATCTAAGAAATCTAATAATCCAAGATATCTAATCAAACCATCTCTATAGCTTCTTCAATGATCGAGTACACTTTTTCAAGTTGCTTATTGCTAATAATGTATGGCGGCAAGATGTAAACTATATTCCCAACAGGTCTTAGAATAACTCCTTTATCGATAAAAAAATTATAGAGCTTATTTCTCATCGAGCCATAATAACTTTCTTCTGAATCAGATTTTATTTCCAATGCAAAAATAACTCCTAAAACTCTGGTTGTAACAACTTTTGGGTGATTTTTTATTTTATTCTGAAAATTCAAATGGCTTTTATTTATACGTTCAATATTGACCTGCATTTCCAGAGTTTGCAACAAATCAATACTTGCCAAAGCCGCCGCACATCCTGTAGGATTAGCAGTAAAAGTATGCCCGTGAAACAATGCTTTATTAATATCATCGTCATAAAAAGCATCAAAAACTTCTTGTGTAAAAGTAGTAATTGCCATAGGAATTGTTCCTCCTGTTAATGCTTTTGAAAGACACATCATATCTGGCATTTCATCCAGATAATCCATTGCAAATGTTTTTCCTGTTTTACCAAAACCCGTCATGACTTCATCGGCAATAGTAAGGACATTATTTGCTGCACAAATCTGGATTAAAGTCCCCAGTGCTTCTGGCTCATACATAACCATTCCCGCTGCACCTTGTACTAATGGTTCAAAAATAAACCCTGCACAATTCTTGTCTTTGATTACTTCTTTTAAAGCATCAAAACTCTCTTGTTCATGACCTTTTACTGGAACTGGAATTCGAACCACATCTATAAACATACCTTGAAAAGCTTGCGTATAAAATGAAATTCCGCTCGCTGCCATTGCTGCAAATGTATCTCCATGAAAAGCATTTTCAAAAGCAATAATCGTAGTACGTTTTTCTCCTTTGTTAAAGAAATATTGCAAAGCCACCTTTATAGCGACTTCTACAGCCGTTGAACCATTATCCGAGAAAAATATTTTCTGTTGGTTTTTAGGTAAAATCTCAATAAGTCTTTCGGCAAGCACAATCGCTGGTTCATGAGTAAATCCACCAAACAAAACATGCTCCAAAGTCGTTAATTGTTTATAAATAGCATCAGCAATAAAACGATTACTATGCCCAAAAGGGTTAACCCACCAAGAGGCAATTGCATCTATATATTCTTTATTATTTTCGTCCCAAAGCAACGCCCCTTCTCCTCTAGAAATAGCAATAGGAACAGCTGCAGTTTTATGTTGTGTATAAGGATGCCAAAGATATTGGCTGTCTTTCTCTGATAATGTCATCTGATATAATATTGTAGATTTTTAATTTTAGTCCTGAAGCCTCGGGATAGATTCCCCTAATGACAACAAATTATCTTTAAACAAATCAGCATATTCGCGAATTACATTTTGATCGAAATAAGGTTCTTCGTCAATTCTTCCAATGCATTTTATTCCCATACTATTAAGAATAATTGTTTCGGAAGATTTGTTTTCGCTTCCGCTAAAAATAATTCCTGCAATATTTAATTTTCGATTTTGCAAAGCTTCAATAGTAAGCAAGGTGTGATTAATACTTCCTAAATAATGTCTGGAAACCACAATTACTTTATAATCATGCCGAATTAAATCAATAACAAATTCTTTATCATTTAATGGAACAAATAGCCCGCCCGCTCCCTCGATAACCAAATGATTGTTAGTTTCAGGTTCCGTTATTTTATTCAAATCAATGGTAATTCCATCAATTTCTGCAGCCAAATGTGGACTTGCAGGTGTATTTAAAGCATAAGAATTGTTGTGAAATTGAGATTTAGTATTTGAGATTTTCGACTGAACTTTTGCAGCATCCGAATTCTCCAAATCTCCAGCTTGAATTGGTTTCCAATAATCAGCCTCCAATGCTTCAACGATTATAGCAGAAGTAATAGTTTTGCCTACATCGGTGGATATTCCTGTTATAAATAGTTTCATATATTTTTTGTTTCGAAAATCTTTGTGTAATCGTTATTTTTAAAAGACAAAGCTACTCAACAAAGTCAACACTCCAGTTATTTCTTCATGAGTATTATAACTATGAATACAAAAGCGCAATCGCTCTTGTCCCTCCGGAACTGTTGGCGAAAGTATTGCTTTTACATCAAATCCTTTTTCCTGCATTTTTTCGGCAACAGCCTTTGCATTCTCATTACCCGGAATTATTGCCGATTGAATAGCCGATTTACTCCTAACAAACATAGGCTGTAATCCTAAAAGTTTTTTCTCCTGATTAAAACAAACAATATTCCCACGTAATTTTTCGATGATCTCTTTCTCGACTACCAATTGTTGGTAAGCGATAAAAATAGTCGCAACCGAATGTGGAGATAATCCCGTTGTATAAATAAAACTTCTTGCAAAATTAACGAGGTATTCTTTTAATTCTTCCGAACCAAGAACAGCCGCCCCATGACATCCTAAGCCTTTACCAAAAGTCATAACTCTGGCAAAAATCCGATTATGCAATCCTAAAAATTGTACTAATCCCTCCCCTTTTTCGCCAAAAACTCCTAATGCATGAGCTTCATCAATAACGAGGTAACAATTATATTTTTCGGATAATACTACTAATTCCTCTAAATTGGGACAATCACCATCCATAGAAAAAACACTTTCAGTAACTATATAAATAGAATTTAAAATAGCCGCTTCTCCTTCGACTCCGCTCGGGATGACAGCTCTTTGATATTTTAAGATAAGTCGTTCTAAATCTTCAAAATCATTATGATTAAATTTATATGATTTGGCATTCGACATTAAAATCCCATCACGAATAGAAGCGTGACTTAACTCATCATATAAAATAACATCATTACGCTGCGGCACAGAACCAAAAAAACCAACATTGGCATCATAACCCGAATTAAAGATTAAAGCCGCTTCTGACTCATGAAATTGTGCTATAAAAGTTTCAGTAATTTGATAAAGAGAATGATTTCCAGAAATCAATCTTGAACCAGTTGCTCCATTTTGTATCTTTTGGGTATCAAGTAAATATTGATGCGTTTTATTAAAAATCGCTGCAGATTTTGAAAACCCAATATAGTCATTGGAAGTAAAATCGATTAACGCATTAATATCAGTCAATTGTCTCAGCGCATTATTTTGCTTTCTAACAGCTAACTTTTGAGTAAGATTTTCTGGTAATTTCATAAATACAAAGTTATGAAATTGATTATCATTATTAAATAAACAGCGAGCCTGAAATGACTCGCTGTTTATAGTTTTTAGATTTTAAATATTGGCTATAAAAGGAGACTGTTTAATGAATTTGTCATCAGAGATCTCACTAATCATAAAACGTGCTATATCTGTAGCATTTATTTTATCGCCTAAACAGTCTTCAATACTTACTGCAATTTCTGCACTAGCATCTGTAAATTCAATAAACGGAACCCTAACGAGAGTCCAATTAATAGTACTCTCAACCAAAAGATCATACGTTTTTTGTCGGTCTTCCTGAATCACAGGAAAATTCGCTTTCATCCATTCTGTCGCCAGAGTAGTTTTCTCTCCTTTTTTATCAAATGGTGTATCGATATTAAGACCAGCCAATAAAACATACCGCTGAATACCAAAATGACTCATTGCTTTTAGAATATTCATTGTTGCTTTACTCGCTACAAGTGGTTCGCCTTGCCTTTGTCCTATTGTGTTTATCACAGCCTGACATCCTTTAAGTAGGAACTCTATAGACTTAGGATCGATAGCATCGCCTTTTATAATTTCGATTAATGGATTTGTATTTAGAAAATTTTCAGGATTTCTCAGAAGAAGTTTTACATTAAATCCTTGGCTTAATAACTGGTCAACAACATATTTTCCAGTTCGCCCACCGCCGCCTAAAACAGCTACTTTTATTATATTTTTCATTTGTTTTCTTTATAAAATTTGACATAGATAATCTTTGCTTTATCGGTTTGATAAAACGAAGCAAACAAAAGCATTACAATGCTTTCATACTAGAATCGATATTTTATAAAGAGATGTTAATACTCCAAAGATAAAGAATAAACTTTACAAAAAACATTAGCATAAAAAAAGCCAGACAAATTATGTCTGGCTTTTTCAACTTTATCTTGAATTATTTTAGTCTGCTAAAATAATTGCTTTATTGTCTTTCATTTCGATTGTTCCTGATTCAATTGCCAATGTATAGGTTTGATCATTTACTTTCGTGAATTTACTTGTTGCTTCTTTAGAGAAATTGAAACTTGTTCCTTCAATTTTCACAATCCCCTTTTTTAATAAAGAAACAATTGGTGCATGATTATTTAAGATCTGGAAACTTCCATCAACTCCCGGAAGGGTAATCGAAGTAACTTCTCCTGAAAATAATTTTACTTCTGGTGATACTATTTCTAAAATCATAATTCGTTATAATTGATAATTGATAATTCTCAATTGATAATTATCAATTGAATTACGCTTCTGCCAACATTTTTTCTCCAGCTTCGATAGCATCTTGAATAGAACCTTTAAGGTTAAAAGCTGCTTCTGGAAGATGATCTAACTCACCATCAATAATCATATTAAATCCTTTGATAGTATCTTTAATGTCAACCAAAACTCCAGGAATACCTGTAAATTGCTCCGCTACGTGGAAAGGTTGAGATAAGAAACGTTGTACACGACGTGCTCTTGATACAGATAATTTATCTTCTTCAGATAATTCTTCCATACCTAGAATCGCGATAATATCTTGCAATTGTTTGTATTTTTGAAGAATTTCTTTTACTCTTTGTGCACAATCATAATGCTCATTTCCTAAAATTTGAGGAGTCAAAATTCTTGAAGTAGAATCCAATGGGTCAACCGCTGGATAAATACCTAACTCAGCAATTTTACGAGACAATACAGTTGTTGCATCTAAGTGAGCAAACGTTGTTGCTGGCGCCGGGTCAGTTAAATCATCCGCAGGTACGTAAACCGCTTGTACAGATGTAATAGAACCTTTGTTTGTAGATGTAATACGTTCCTGCATCGCACCCATTTCTGTTGCTAATGTTGGTTGATACCCTACCGCAGATGGCATACGACCTAAAAGAGCCGAAACCTCTGAACCTGCTTGTGTAAAACGGAAGATGTTATCAACGAAAAACAATACGTCTTTACCTTGATCAGTTCCTGCTCCATCACGGAAATACTCAGCAATAGATAATCCTGAAAGTGCTACACGAGCACGAGCTCCAGGAGGCTCATTCATTTGTCCGAAAACGAAAGTAGCTTTAGACTCTCTCATTCCTGGCATATCAACTTTAGATAAATCCCATCCTCCATTTTCCATAGAGTGCATGAAATCATCACCATATTTTATAATTCCAGACTCCAACATCTCACGAAGTAAGTCATTTCCTTCACGTGTTCTTTCTCCTACTCCTGCGAATACAGAAAGTCCACCGTGACCTTTTGCGATATTGTTAATCAACTCTTGGATCAATACTGTTTTACCAACACCTGCACCACCAAACAATCCAATTTTACCCCCTTTTGAATAAGGCTCAATCAAATCGATTACTTTAATACCTGTGAATAAAACTTCAGAAGAAGTTGATAAATCTTCGAATCTTGGTGCTTGTCTGTGAATAGACAATCCATTTTCTCCTGTTTTTGGCAAGTTCCCTAAACCATCAATTGCATCTCCAATTACATTGAATAATCGACCATATACATCTGGACCGATTGGCATTTGGATTGGATTTCCAGTTCCAACTACTTCATATCCACGACTCAAACCATCTGTTGAGTCCATTGATATTGTACGAACTGTATTTTCTCCGATATGAGATTGTACTTCAAGAACTAACAATGTTCCGTCTTTTTTAGTGATTTCTAATGAATCATAAATTTTTGGAAGTTCAACATCTTTACCGTTGAAAACGACATCAACTACTGGTCCAATGATTTGGGCAACTTTTCCTATTACTTTTGACATTACTGTATGTGTTTATTAAATAGCTATTTAGGTTTAACGAAAATACCTCTTTTTTCAGTGCGCAAAGATAATTTTTAAAATATAAAATCAATAACTTTTTTTAGAAAAAATACCATATTTTTATTAGTTAGTAAAAATAAGTACATCGATTGCTTAAAAGTCTATCCTGACAATGAATAAAAAAAACCACCACATTACAATAACGGGTGGCTTTCCTACTAAAAAAAAATTGGCTTTATTGTATTATTGCAGGATACTGAATTGGGTATACTCCCAAATCAACATGTCGCAATGTAGAACTATATTTAGCATTAATAGCATCAATAAAAATATTAGCTATTAAACCATATCCTCTTGGACTTGGATGTATTCCGTCAAGCGAAAAAGCACCACCAGTAACATAAGTAGCAGTCATATTATAATTTCCAAAAGTAACTCCTCCATTAGATAATTGAGACATAACCGATCTGGTATCTACAAATGCTAACCCTTTTGCATCAGCAACAGCTTTAATTGTAAGATTATAAGCATCAGTCGCTGTTCTCACTTCTTTGGCTTCATCTATTGACAACACCCAATTATCTGCCAATGGAACCGACAAACCATTTACTTTCGTAGGATCTCCACCAACCAAAGTTCCTATAAATGTTCGGGAAGTCAACACCAAAAAATCTTCTTTTGTAGCTTGCCTATAAGAAGGAAGCCCATACGCAGCAAGATTAGTCAAATAGCTATCCACAATAACAACTGCATTATTCCCTGCTGCAAATTTTACTGTTCTTCGAGTTGCTTCTGCAGCTGTTAACAATCCATTAGTAACCATCATTTGCAAACCTCCATTATAAACAGCATATCCCGCATTTAACTGTGTCGCTAATGTGGCTGTCAATGGTGCAGGATTATAAGGCACGGTTGTAAAATAAGGCAAGGCACTTACATAAGGTAAATTTGCAACTACTCCTTTTGCTCCATTTGCAGTTAAACCCGTAATTAAAGCTGTATACACATTTGCAAATACTGTGGGATCTGTAATATCGTTACTACCATAGGTTGCAGGGTTTGGATTCCCCGTTTGATCTTTTCCAACACCCCCAGATGTTGCATAACTTAAAATATCATTTCCTCCAATAAACAAAGAGAAAAAAGTAGGAGCCTGAGCCACTGCATCAGCTAAAACTGTAGTTGTTGATGAGCTTGCAAAACGAGCAAAATATGGATTTGACGCTCCAGATGGAACACCAGCAACATTACCATAACCAGCTGCCATAAGATGAAAACTTTTCGCCCCAGGAACCCCTAAATTATTAAATGGCCCTGCCAGATGTGTCGTTACTTCGGTTGTAGGAGTACCCGTTACCGGAACTGGTCCTACTCCGTTAAAATATAAGCGGGGTCCTGCAACCACATTCCCTGCAAATAACAATCCTCCTATATTATCATTCATTAACGGCGTAGTAAAAGTACCACCGCCTGCCGCTACAAATTGTTGCGATAATATATTTGAATATGCATTACTCTGTCCCTTTATAAAAAGCGCTCCATCACTATATCCTGCTGCAAAAGAATCTCCCAGAGCAACATATTTTGTAAAAACTGCCGTACCTGGCGTTACTGGAATTTCAGCTGGCGTGTCATTATCATCATCGTTATTACATGCTACAAAGGCTAAAGAAACCAATAATAGCCATTTAAAATTTTTTATCATGATCTGTTATTTTTTTTTATTAATATTCATTTTCCCAAACCCCTTAAATCAAAAAAGGAGTATTAAATTATATATTCCAATAATTTAATTACGGGTTAATTGTCCATGAAGCAAACCATTGTTGCCCTATTAAACCTGCCCCTATTACCTGAATATAATCTTTTCCAAAAATATTTGTAGCTCCAACCTTGATAACCGATTTCAATTTAGGAATTCCATAATTTACCTGAGCATCAAACACTGTATTTTCCGGAACAATTCCATCTGCAAAAGATGCCTCCCATAAATAAGCAGTATTCCACCTTACATTCATATTAAACCCAAAATTTTTAAATAATTTTGAATTTCCAAATGAACCTTTTATTCTATGTTTTGGAGTATTAAAACCAGCTACAAATCCTGGATCTTTTGATTGATCGAAATTAAATTGAGAATAATTATAACTAACACCTACTTCAAAATCTTTATATACTTTTTTAGACAAACCTGCCCCAACACCAAAAGAGGTAATCTGAGCACTTGTATTAGTATAAACCTGATAAACTCTTCTATCTCCAAACGCTAATGCCTGATAACTTTGTAATACATCCGGATTAGTAACATCTGTTCCTACTTTTCCATAATACGGACTAATTACTCGAGCCGTATTCATGAAATTATTATAGATATTATAATAAGCATTCAAATCAATTGAAAAATCTCTTACTACCGAACGATATCCAACCTCAAAAGCCTGAACTTCTTCTGGCTTCACCAATCCAATATTTGCCACTACAAGATCTTTCGGATTAGAAGAGGCCGCAAATGCCTGAACAGAAGCTACGGTATATGCATTATGGTATGCATTTTGCCCAGACATCTCTACTGTCGCTGGATTACCTGCCGCCTGACCTGCAGGGCTCACATTTCTAACCTCCGTAAAGCGATCTAGATTTTCTGGTGCAGAACCAATTAATGCAAATGGACCTAAGTCAAGACCAATGTACTGATCTTGTGTAGTTGGATTTCTAAAACCTGTTTGATAAGAAACTCTAAAATTATGAACTTTTGATTCACCCGCAGAATAAACAAACGATACTCTTGGAGATACATTCCCCTTAAAATTCTGACTCTTATCATAACGAATAGATCCTGTAAACTTCAACCTATCATCCATGAATTTTTTAGCAAGTTGAGTATATGCTCCATATTCTTTATAATTTAAAGGCCCATCATAATCGGTAAAGATTGTTCCCTCAGAATTCATCACATATTCTCTCCAAGAACCTCCAACTTGAATTTCGGCAAATTTGATAAGATCTTTAAAATTATAGTTTACATCTGAATGATATAATTTTGAATGATCTATAAATTTAGCACCTTCGGTAAGATTTGGGTTACTTGTTACATTAGCAAATGCCGTATTAAATTGTGGAGTACCAGGCTCGAACCTTGGCAATCCTGTTGGCTTAGGAATAAAAGATATTGCTGCAGGCAAAACATTATAATCTGCAAAACTTCTAGCAATATTAGCCGATTGATCGGCATTTGTACCCATAACTGCTCCAGCATATTGATATGCGGTAGCATAATTTGTAAACCACTCTGTATCCGATTTTGCAGCTCTATTTATATTCCAACCCGCAAAACGCATATCATAAGAATCTCCAGCATCCTCTGTCGTCATATAAACTCGCGCAAAAAAGTTCTTCCCTTTCACCTCTATTTTGGTTTGATCCATAAAAAAGTTTTTCAAAGAATACCTATTTGCCCCTTGGTAGATAGTACTTCCAATTCCTAATTTATATTGAAATATAATTTCAGTTTCGTTATCCCATGGCTTAAAATGCATTGCAAAATCAGCTTTTACACTTTCTGCTTTATTATTATTCAGATCTTTTTCATGATATCCAGTTCTACTTACTTGTCCCACATTCGGAATAAAAGTTGTTACTTCATCTCCATAAGTATTTAATCCATCATAATTTTGATTGTGTTCATGTCCAATAGAACCACCTGTCAAACTTCTCAAATCATCAGCAATCCATTCTGTTGCACGAACAAAATTAAAGTTTGCTTTTAAAGCAAAATGCTTCCCAAACGCCGTAGCACCTCTAAATCCAAAGTCTACGTAATCATTTGTCCCAGCAACATCCTGAGTTGTTTGTCCATATTTAAAATAAGTACTAATTCCTTGATATGTAAACGGGCTCTTGCTATTCATAAACAAAATACCGTTAAAAGCATTGGCACCATAAAGTGCAGATGATGCTCCAGGCAAAAGCTCCACACTTGCAACATCCAAATCATTCAGACCAATTAAATTTCCTAGTACAAAGTTCAATGCAGGAGATGAATTATCCATCCCATCAACCAACTGCATAAAACGAGTATTTGCTACAGTTGCAAAACCTCTCGTATTTACCGATTTAAACGATATACTACTAGTATTAAAAACAACCTCTTTAAGATTCTCCAATCCTTCATAAAAAGAAGGAGCTGTTGTATTTTTTACATCTTGAATTCCCATTCTCTCTATTGTAACAGGAGACTCAATAACTCTTTCCGGAGTTCTTGATGCCGAAACAACAATTTCATTTAGCATTGTTCTTTCTTCTGCTAATGATACATTGATTTTTTGAGAAGCCGAAGTAACATTAATTGTTTTCGTCTCATAACCAACCGCTGTAATTTTTATTGTCAAGGGCAGATTTCTGGATGATTTTAAAGTAAATGATCCGTCAAAATCAGTAGAAGCCCCACTCGATTCCCCAACAACATTAATATTAGCTCCCGGAATCGATTCTTTCTTAGCATCGGTAACGGAACCTGAAATTGTACTCTGCGCAAAGGAAACCCCACAGAAGAACAATGATAAAATAAGTAAATACACTCTCATTTGGTTAGATTTAAATGGTTTATGCTACCAAAATACAAATATTTTTGATATTACTAAAAAAAGGTTAAAAAAAATTAATTTTTACTATCTTTTTGTTAACAAAAATACATATTCCATATTGCTGTTTTTTAAACTTTTGACAGCCATTACACCTAACTCATTGAAATATACTATGCATACATATTATTTTAAAGAAAAAACTGAATATTCAATAAAAATCAATTCTTAAAATTTTGTTATAAAAAAAGCGAGATATAAATCTCGCTTTTTCAAACACTTATGTTTTACTAACTACCTCCTAATATTATCTAATTGATAATTCCTTTTCTACTTTGGATAGTCTTTCTGAAAATGACTTAAGAATTTCATTTTCTTTTTTCAAGTTTTTCATTTCTTTATCTTGCTCTATCATGTAAAGAGTCATTTCTTCCATTTTTTTAAGCAAACTCAAATTCATTTCTGCAAGCATTAACCCTTTATCTTCAATTTCTTGTGCAGATGGGATTTCAGGCAAATGACTGTTTTCTTTAATATATTCTTCCACTTCTTTTAATGGTTTCAATTTGTAATCATTTGCAAAAACATAATCAGGAACTACACCTGCATTAACGGTTACTTTTACTTCTCTTGCATGAATATTTCCCGCTACAGTAAGTTTTGAATCTGGATTTGATGTGCCGATCCCTATATTACCAGCTTGATTAATACGCATACGTTCAGCACTCGAAGTTGCAAAAACAATATTTCGATCCATATCTGGAACTACAGAATATCCCGATATATCAATATATGTTTTAGCCCAAGGTGTTGTTCCTCCTCCAGCAGATAATCTTAAAAAACCGTCATCCTTTGCATTTCCATGCATACTATATGCCCTGATTTCTCCATATCCTAAAGTCCCCTCTAAAACTACAGGTCTTGACAAAGTATTATTCAATCCTCCGTTGATTGTTATTGAACCCGCAACAGTTAATTTGCTCAAAGGATCAAGTGTTCCTATACCTACGTTTTCCGTAGGCGAAAGATTGTTTTGTGCAAAATTAATTTGCCAAACAAAAAACATAAATATTAACAAATATTTTTTCATGATTTTTTATTTTATAAAGTCTTCTGAATATTTAATTTTTAGACAATTATTGCAAATATATACTTATAAAACAGCCATACAAAACATATGTTAAAACAAAAAAAAAGTCACAAAAAAAGCGAGATATAAATCTCGCTTTTTCAAATACTTATGTTTTTATTATTTTTATTCTACAGTAACCGACTTAGCCAAATTTCTTGGTTGGTCAACATTACAACCTCTCATAACAGCTATATGATAAGATAAAAGCTGTAAAGGTATTGTTGTAATCAATGGTGATAAAGCATCTGAAGTTTCCGGAATCTCAATCACATAGTCTGCCAATTCACGTACTTGCGTATCTCCTTTGGTTACTACAGCAATGATTTTTCCGCTTCTGGATTTTATTTCCTGAATATTACTTACAATTTTATCATAGTGCCCCTGCTTAGGAGCAATTACAATCACCGGCATATGCTCATCAATAAGAGCAATTGGACCGTGCTTCATTTCTGCCGCAGGATACCCTTCAGCATGGATATATGATATCTCTTTAAGCTTTAAAGCTCCCTCAAGCGCAACAGGAAAGTTATATCCTCTTCCTAAATACAAGCAGTTTGGTGCATCTTTAAAAACAGCTGCAATCTCTTTAGCAACATCATTTGTTTCCAAAGCCTCCTTTACCTTATCCGGAATCAATTCCAGTTCTTGTAAATATCTATGAAAATCTGGACTTGACAACGTTCCTTTTGCTTTTGCTAAACGCAAAGCAATCATTGTCAATACGGTGATTTGAGTTGTAAATGCTTTTGTAGAAGCCACTCCAATCTCTGGACCTGCATGAGTATAAGCCCCTGCGTGAGTCTCTCTTGAAATAGATGAACCTACAACATTACAAACACCAAACACAAATGCTCCATGCTCTTTTGCTAATTTAATAGCAGCCATAGTATCGGCAGTTTCTCCCGATTGAGAGATTGCAATAACTACATCTGTTTTATTAATGATAGGATTACGGTATCTAAACTCAGATGCATATTCAACCTCTACAGGAATTCGGGCAAATTCCTCAAAGATGTATTCTGCAACTAAACCTGCGTGCCATGAAGTACCACAAGCAACAATAATAATTCTGTCGGCATTAAGAAATTTTTCCAAATTATCTTCAACACCAGCTAGCTGAACAATTCCTTCATTTGCATGAAGTCTTCCTCTATATGTATCTTTTATAACACTAGGCTGCTCATATATCTCTTTAAGCATGAAATGATCGTATCCTCCTTTTTCAATTTGCTCCAAATTCATTTGAAGTTCTTGAATATAAGGATCAACCAAAGAATCATCTTTAATTTTTCTGATTTTAAGCGGCTTATGCAATCTAATGTTTGCCATTTCGCCATCTTCCAAATAAATTGCATTTGAAGTGTACTCAATAAAAGGAGAAGCATCTGATGCTATAAAATACTCCCCTTCTCCCACACCAATTGCTAATGGACTACCTAATCGAGCAGCTACAATTTCATTTGGATTCTTCTTATCAAACACAGCAATAGCATAAGCTCCTACAACTTGATTTAAAGCTACCTGAACAGCTTTACCCAATTTAAGATTCTCTTGCTTTTGAACTTCTTCTATTAGATTTACTAATACCTCAGTATCGGTATCTGAATGAAAAATATATCCTCTTTTCTTCAATTCTTCTTTAAGTGGAGCATAATTTTCGATAATACCATTGTGTATTATCGCCAAGTCTCCTGAATTAGACAAGTGTGGATGCGAATTCACATCATTAGGAACACCATGTGTCGCCCAACGCGTATGTCCTATTCCTATAGTTCCATTAGTAGTAAAATTATCTTTTGCTTTAGCTTCAAGATCTGAAACTTTACCTTTTGTTTTACAAAGTTTGATTGCTTCACCGTCATATAACATAACGCCAGCACTATCATATCCTCTGTATTCGAGTCGTTTTAGTCCTTTGATTACAATAGGATACGCCTCTCTATATCCAATATATCCAACTATTCCACACATATATATTTAATTAATTTGGTTTCGTGTAGTAAATCTGAAGCTTTAATCTTTTATCATCTGCTACTGCAGAAGTCCCTCCATATAATATTGTCCCCAATGGGTTCATAACCGATGCTCTTGGAGCCGCAGTGAAAGGAATAGCTTTTACTGTTGTCCCTGGTGCTCTTAATTTATTAGAAGCAATCGTATTTATATCTTCCGTAACTACAATTCCTAATCTCACATTGGTTGAATCAATATTTTTAATCAATCCTCTTATTTGATTCGTAATTCTAATTTTATAAGTCGTACCCCTTTTAGTAGCTGCATCAACATTTATAATACCATCAAAAATCTGTTTTGATCTTTTTATATCGGTCGAAGAACTTGTACTACCATCAGTGTAATAATCTGTAATTGGACGATTATTATTTACATCATATAAATAAATTCTGTTTGGCTCATATGAGCTTTTCATAGCATCTGAATCAATATGGAAAATTAAATTAGCTTCATTAACCAACATCTTTTTGCCATTAGCAGGATATCTTAAATTATCCAATTCATCCGGAACACCATTTGGACCTTGAGTCATTACTCCATTTTTATCAAATCCAATCACATCCGTAGTACCAAAAAGTTCCAAAATTGCCATTGAACCCTCTCCTCCTTTTAAATATAACTTATCATCGCCTGTAGCCTTTGGAGTAGTTACCGCAGTATTATATGTAGGATCCGTATTACTTTGATCTAATAAGTTTACTGTATTACCTGTTAAATTAAGAACAAGAGTTTTAGGCTCTTTTGTCCCTTCGGGATCTGTCGTAATCTCAGTATCAGCTTTATAATATATTGTTATTTTACCCTTCTTAAAATCAAGCATTGCCATACTACTAGGATCACTTCCTGTTTTTTCAACACCAAAATACAATCCTCTAAAATAATTCTTAAAAACATCATTTGTAGCTAAGTTAGATGCAGAAGCACCTAAAATTTTAGCTTGAAAATAAGGCAAGTCTAGTCTCAATCTCATTGCCGGAGCAGTTCTGCTAAGGGTTACTTTTTGAGTACTTGCATCTGTAATTTTCTCTACAATTTCATTTGGATTAAAAACAAAATCGGTATTCTGTGTCTTATCAGCATCATTATTTAAAGGAGTTCCAAGTTTAGCTGTATAAAAAGTTGAGTTTTGATTTGTATAAAAAAGCTGCGCATTTTGAAAATTATTACTAGGATCTATATCAGCCATATAATAACCCGACTCATAAACACTTAATTTCAACTTAGACTTATCAGGTCCATAGATAGAATCCAATATAAACGTAGTAGTTCCATCGTTATTTGACGATTTCACATGACTAAAATAAGGCACACTAAGCACAATACTATCAGCAACAGGATTCGCGCCAATTTCGGGAGCAATCGTTGCCAAAGTTAACTGGCTTACAAAATTAGCTGTTGTAGTACCAAATGCAGGATTATCATAAATCCCCAATTGATTTACTGCTAAATTATTAGATTGTATCGGAGTTATTTGTTGATTATAAGCAACCACAGGTGATGTGTATGTAGCTAAATCAAAATGATTATCTCCAATTAAATCATCTCCAATGACATTAAAATCCTTATCGCAAGAATATAAAAAAACAACGCTTGCTACTAAAAGTATTTTCTTAAAAAAAGAAGTATTGTACATGTGTAATAAAAAAGTTAAATTTTAAAGAACCTCGTTTTTGTAAAAATTTGTATAAGCCTCAGCAAATGCATCTTTTGGAGCGAAAGGTAAAAAAGGTTTTCCCGAAGATTCTATAAATTTTGTTAAACTTGGCGAGAGGTTATTTGAAGCTATTATCACTGCATCTGAATGAAGAATACTAGCTTTTAAGATGTTTTCATAATTTGGAATTTCTAAATCCGAAACGGCTTCATGTGGAATTCCATCAAATTTTACCTTTTTAATCATTTCAGGATCCAATGTCTCGTCAAACGATTGCGTGTAAACAGAAGTCACAATTTTAGTTTCAGAAAATAATGCTTCGTGTTTATAATAATGTTTCATATAAATTGGCAACATTGCTGCCATCCATCCATGAACATGAATTATATCCGGAACCCAGTTTAATTTCTTAACAGTTTCTACAACTCCTTTTGCAAAGAAAATTGCCCGCTCATCATTATCTGGATACATTACCCCTTCTTCATCTGTAAAGGTTGCTTTCCTTTTAAAATACTCGTCATTATCTATAAAATAAACCTGAATCCTTTCCTTTGGAATAGAAGCTACCTTAATAATCAATGGCATATCTAAGTCATTCACTACCAAATTCATGCCTGAAAGCCTGATTACTTCGTGTAATTGGTGTCTTCTTTCATTGATATTCCCATACCTAGGCATGAAAATTCTTATTTGTCCGCCTTGATCGTTAATCATTTTCGGCACATCATAAGACATTAAAGAAACCTCATTTTCAGCCAAATAAGGCACGACTTCAGATGATACATACAATATCCTCTTATCTTTCATAATAGTAATTTGCTTAATTTTTGGTAATAAAAACGATGCAAATTTACAAAATTTTATGCAGTTATTAACTAATATATTATGTTTGCAGTAAATTTTAATAATACCACCATGCATATTTTCTACGGTAAAGTCGCTTTAATAGCTTATTTAAAAACTATTAAAACTGAAAATTCAAGTGTTGGTTTTGTACCAACCATGGGTGCTTTACACCAAGGTCACTTGGCATTAATGCAACGATCATTGAAAGAAAATGACGAGACAGTTGTAAGTATTTTTGTGAATCCAACACAGTTTAACAATCAGGAAGATTTAGCAAAATACCCAAGAACTTTAGACGAAGACGTAAAAAAAATGCGCGTTTTAAGTGACAAAATTATTCTATACGCTCCAACTGTCGAAGATATTTACGAAGGTCATACTATATCTCAATCTTTCGATTTTGACGGATTAGAAAACCAAATGGAAGGCAAGTTTAGACCTGGACATTTTAATGGCGTAGGTACAATAGTAAAACGCTTGTTCGAAATTATCACTCCAACAAATGCTTATTTTGGAGAAAAAGACTTCCAACAACTACAAATTGTAAAAAAGATGGTTGAGAAAAACCATTTACCTGTAAATGTTGTCGGTTGTCCTATTTTTAGAGAACCAAACCAATTGGCCATGAGTTCAAGAAACGAACGTTTAACTCCGGAAGAACGCCAAGAAGCAGCTATAATTTATAAAACTCTAACAGAAGCAAAAGAAATATTCCAAACAAAAAGCCCGGAAGAAACAATTGAATTTGTAGAAAATTCCTTCAAAGACAATGACAAGTTTGAGTTAGAATATTTCGTAATTGCTGATGAATCTACATTATTACCTATCGACCACAAAAATAAAGATAAAAAATACCGCGCATTTATAGCAGTATTTGTTAATTCTATTAGGTTGATTGACACTATTTCATTAAATTAATTTACTTTTGTAGGATGCAAATTCAAGTAGTAAAATCAAAAATACACCGTGTAAAAGTAACTGGAGCCGATCTTAATTATATTGGCAGCATTACTATTGACGAAGCCTTACTCGACGCCTCAAATATTATTGAAGGTGAAAAAGTAGCAATTGTTAACATTAATAATGGCGAGCGTTTTGAAACGTATGCTATTAAAGGAGAAAGAAATTCGGGGGAAATAACCCTTAATGGACCTGCAGCAAGAAAAGTACAGAAAGATGATATCATCATTATCATTTCTTATGCAACATTAGAATTTGAAGAAGCCAAAACCTTCAAACCATGGATTGTTTTTCCAAATGAAAACGACAACTCGTTAACATAAAATTCATTTCAAAAAAATCTAGACAATTCACTTTTTCAAAATTTATTTTTGTAAAAAGCGAATTGTCATTTATATAAGTCAGCCTATTGGGATAGCTTTACCATTTTACGATTACAACCATTAAATAAAAAAAATAAAGTACTATATTGCTACTCTATTTTGATAATCTTAAAATTTCAGAAATATCCCAAATCATGAAAAAAGCTTACCTATTATTACTCTTCATTTCAATTACCGTTTTTTCGCAAAGAAAAACAGAAACCATTAACTCTACTTCATTAGGAGAAGCACGAACCATAACAGTCGAATTACCTTCTTCTTACGAAAACAATAAAACCCGAAAATACCCAGTTCTTTATTTATTTGATGGAGAATATCTTCTAGACCCATTTAGCGGAGCTTTAAAATATGGTGCATATTGGGATGATTTACCAGAAACTATTATTGTAGCTATTCATCAAAACAAAGACGACGAACGTAATGATGACTCTACTTATGACGGAATCGACGGGCTACCATTTGAAAAAGGAGCTAAGTTTTTTGAATTCGTTGCTGGTGAGTTAATTCCACAAATTGAAAAAAAATACCGTACTGCACCATTCCGAATAATTGCCGGTCATGGAGTAACTGCTGGCTATTTGAATTTTTTCTTATACAAAGAAGTTCCTATGTTTAACGCCTATATTTCTATAAGTCCTGAACTGGCAACACAAATGGAAGTGCGTGTTCCTGAAAAATTCGCTAAACTAAAAACACCTCTATTCTATTATTTATCGGCAGCCGATGGAGATACTAAAAAAGTTAAAGAACCTATCCAAAAACTAGATCAAAATATTAAGATTGCCAACAATCCATTAATAAACTACAAATACGATTTATTTAAAAATACTACTTATTATTCAGCTGTTTTATATGCAATTCCAAATGCTTTGAATCAAATATTCGACGCTTACAAACCAATAAATTTAGCTGAATACAATGATAAAATTGTAATCCTTAAATCTGGTTACGTTGATTATCTAAGAGATAAATACGACATGATTACAAAAAAATTAGGTGTTGATATGCCAGTTCGAATGAATGATTATCTAGCAGTAGAAACTGCTATTTTAAAAAATAATGCTTACGACGAATTAGGAATATTAGCCGAAATAGCAAATACAAGCTACCCTAAAGCTATGTTAGGCGAATATGAATTGGGATTAATGTATGAGAAAATGGGCGATGCCAAAAGAGCTTCTAAAAAATACCAAAATGCTTCGCAAATGGAACCTATTGGTAGCCTGAACAAAGACTTGATGTATGACAAGATAGATGAAATGAATAGTCTTTTTAAAAAGAAATAATGACGAAGATTAAAACAACTTTTTTTTGCCAAAATTGTGGCGCTCAATATTCCAAATGGCAGGGACAATGTAATTCATGCAAAGAGTGGAATACAATTGCTGAAGAAATAATCCAGAAACAAGAAAAAGTTGCATGGAAAAGTGAGCCTACATCTAATGGTAAAGCACCTCGCCCTTTAAGAATAAACGAAATAGACTCGACTCAGGAAGTTCGTATGGACACAACCGATGGAGAATTAAATCGAGTTCTTGGTGGTGGTATTGTTCCAGGCTCATTAACACTTTTGGGTGGAGAACCCGGGATTGGAAAAAGTACGCTTTTACTTCAGGTTTCTTTACAATTACCATATAAAACCCTTTATGTTTCGGGCGAAGAAAGCCAGAAACAAATAAAAATGCGTGCCGAAAGAATCACGCCAAATGGTGACAATTGTTATATTCTTACCGAAACCAAAACCCAGAATATCTTCAAACAAATTGAAGCCATTCAGCCCGAAATAGTAATCATCGATTCTATCCAAACACTTCATACCGATTATATCGAATCGACTGCCGGAAGTATTTCTCAAATTCGAGAAACTACTGCCGAGCTAATCAAGTTTGCCAAAGAAACCAATATCCCAGTAATCCTAATTGGTCATATTACCAAAGACGGAAACATCGCAGGACCAAAAATTTTGGAACACATGGTTGATACCGTTTTACAGTTTGAAGGAGATAGAAATCACGTATATCGTATTCTACGATCACTTAAAAACCGTTTTGGGTCGACTGCCGAGTTAGGAATTTACGAAATGTTAGGTAGTGGTTTAAGAGAAGTAAGTAATCCGTCTGAAATATTAATTTCTCACAAAGACGAAGAATTATCAGGAACTGCAATCGCCTCTACACTCGAAGGAATGCGTCCGTTAATGATAGAGATACAATCATTGGTAAGTACTGCCGTTTACGGAACACCTCAACGAAGTACAACAGGATATAATGCCAAAAGATTAAACATGATTTTGGCCGTTTTAGAAAAAAGAGCAGGATTTCGCTTAGGAGCAAAAGATGTATTCCTGAATGTAACTGGAGGAATTTCTGTAGATGATCCTGCGATTGATCTTGCCGTTGTAGCTGCAATTTTATCATCAAATGAAGATATTCCTGTAACCAAAGGGTTTTGCTTTGCAGGAGAAGTTGGTTTATCCGGCGAAATTCGCCCCGTAAACCGAGTAGATCAACGCATACAAGAAGCTGAAAAATTAGGTTTTTCAACTATTTTTGTGTCAAAATACAATAAAATTGCGTTAAAGAATACAGGAATCAAAATTGAACTTGTTGCCAAAATCGAAGATGTAGCCAGTATTCTTTTTGGGTAATTTAAAATATATCAAAGAATTTTTATGAAAACAAAAAAACAAAAAATAGTATTGGCTCTCAAAATTGTAGTCTTACTATTTATTGTAGTAATAATTGGTGCTTATTTCTTTAGAGATGCTCTTTTGCATAAAGCTATTGCAAAAGTTTCAGACAAAATGAGTAATGAATATAACAGTACGTTTTCGGTAAAAACTGCTTCTTTTGATGGTCTCTCGGGAATAAAACTAACCAACGTAATCTTAGTTCCAAAAAATGCAGATACACTTTGCAACATACATAATATAGAAACTAGCATAAGTCTATCGCATCTATTGGTCGGAGATATCCAAATTGGAACTTTAAAAATTGACAAAGGCTACATACAATTGGTAAAAAAAGGAAACATCAAAAACTTTGATGCATTCTTAAAAAAAGACAGTACTAATACTTCCAAAAACGAAAAAAGAGAATATGCAACGTATGCCTATAGAATAATATCTAAATTATTAAATCTTGTTCCTACTGATATGAAGCTTGAAAATTTAATTTTTAAGATTGATGACAATGGTAAGAAAGCACAAATTGCAATAAGTAAGTTAGTCTTAGTCGACAAAGAACTTGAAACCAACTTACATGTTCAAACCAACACATTCGACCAACGTTGGAATATAAAAGGATTTGCTGACCCAAGAAATAAGAAAGCCGATATTCGATTTTTTAATCTTGATACAGGAGCAATTCGAGTGCCCTACATCGATGACCGCTTTAATATACTGGCTAGTTTTGACTCTATCCGACTGAATATTGAAAATATTAAAAAAGACGGAAGCGAACTTCATATTGATGGTTATTCGTCTATCACAAATTTAAAAATTAACCATGCAAGAATTGCTAGCAAAGATGTTGTTATAAAAAATGCCCGTTTCGATTATCGCTTCTTACTGGGTTCTGATTTTATTTCGATAGATAGCACTTCGACCGTTCAGTTAAACAAAATAAAGTTCCATCCTTATGTATCTTATAATACCAAATCAGATACAATCTATACGCTAAAAGTTGCTATTCCTAAAATGAAAGCGCAAGATTTTATTGTTTCATTGCCAGACGGTTTGTTTACCCATTTTCAGGGCATGGAAGCTACAGGAAACTTTGATTATAAACTTGATTTTAAATTCAACAAAAACAAACCAAACAGTTTAGTTTTTGATAGTAAATTAAACAAAGAAAACCTTGTTATCACCAAATATGGCGAAGCAAACCTTACCAAATTAAATGGTGAGTTTGTATATCGTGCCATTATAAAAAATGTATTGCAACGACCAGTTTTAGTAGGCGCCGGAAATCCAAACTATACTCCTATAGAGCAAATTTCTCCGTATCTTCAAAAATGTGTTTTAACCACCGAAGATCCATCATTCTTCTCTCACCGAGGGTTTATTAATGAGGCTTTTAAACAATCGATATTAAAAAATATACGAACTAAGAAATTTTCTCGTGGTGCAAGTACAATTAGTATGCAGCTAATCAAGAATGTTTTCTTAACCAGAGAAAAAACTTTATCGCGCAAACTCGAAGAGATTTTACTCGTTTATATTCTCGAAAACAATCGTGTGGTAAGCAAGCAACGTATGCTCGAAGTATATTTTAATATCATCGAATGGGGGCCAAATGTATATGGAATTGGCGAAGCAAGCCGTTTTTATTTCCAGAAAAGCCCTTCCGATTTAAGTCTTAACGAATGTTTGTTTCTGGCTACAATTATTCCGAGTCCACGAAAATTCACCTATCAATTTAATGACCAAGGAAACTTGAAAGATTACGCTATCAGGAACCAAAAATTCCTTAGCAATATTATGTTACGTCGTGGTGTATTAACTCCTGAAGATACTATTAGTAGGTCGCCAGTTTATATTTCTGGGAATGCTCGCTCGTTATTGCGAATAAAAGCACCCGATTCTACAGCAGTTCCTGTAGATTCTATGTCTATAGATGATGAGTTTGATCTTTAAATCTTTTCTAGTACTCAATCCTGCAAGGTTTTCGAAACCTTGTAGGTATAATTATAACACCAACTGTTTACTTAAAATTCTTTAGAAAATCTTCTTTATACGTTGGAGAAACTTCAATTTCGGCACCATCATTTAGCGTTATGATTCCACCTTTATTATATGATTTTACACAATTCATATTAATAATATGCGATTTATGAACTCGAATAAATGGTAAGGGCAAAATCTCTGAAAAGTGTTTTAAGAATCGACAAACCATTTTCTTATTTCCGTTATTTAGGTATAAATCCGTGAAGTTTCCATTACCTTTTAACCGGACGATTTCTTCCATTTTAACCACTTCAAAACCTTCTAAAGTTGGTAAGATTACTTGTTGCTTTTCGGGTTTGGTTTCATGAAAATTCTCAACGATAATTTTGTTTCTGTTAAAGATTTCATGGTTCATAACCTGATGATGCACTTTGTTTACTGCAACGATCAATTCTTCGATACTTATAGGTTTTAAAAGATAATAAGCGGCACTTTGGTTTAAAGCCTTCAATGAATATTCGGAAAAAGCGGTAACAAAAATCGTTTCAAAATGTAAATCTTTGCATGCTTCCAAAACATCAAAAGCATTTCCAAAAGGCATCTCTACATCCAGAAAAACCAATTGTGGTTGTAGTTCGTGTAACAACGGAACCGCTTCTTTTATATTTTGCGCTTCGCCAATAACCTCAACCTGAGGACAATATTTACTCAAATAATTCTTGAGTACTTCTCGTGCAGCAAGTTCGTCTTCGACAATTACACTTCTTATTTTTTGAAAAGTCATCATATCTTATCTATTAACGGAAAAACAATTCGGACAATCGTTCCTGTTTCTGGCATTTCTTTTTCGGTAATTTCAAAAGAAATATTCTTTTTATACAATTCGTTCAGCAAACCAATACGTTCCTTAGTATTACTTAATCCACGGGATTCATGTGCTTTTTGATTGCTTGTTTTTAGTTCGCGACTTTTGGTTAAACCAATACCATTATCTTCTATAACCACCATCACTTTTCCATCTACAAACTCAAAATTAAGATTAAGAAATCCCTTTTTATCAAGGTAGCGTAATCCGTGCCAAATTGCATTTTCTAGATGTGGCTGAATAATCATATTAGGAACCAAAATCGTTTCGGCATCCAAAGCTTCATCGACATTAATCTTAAAATCAAATTTATCCTGAAAACGCAAATGTTCTAAGTCCAGGTATTTTTTTAATTGTTCAATTTCTTTATCTAATGTGATGAAATCTTTATTTGAATTTTCCATCATATTTCGCATCAGGTTAGAATAAGAGGTCAGATATTTATTGGCTTCTAATTCTTTATTTTCCGAAATAAACTGATTCACGCTATTTAAGCTATTAAAGATAAAATGCGGATTCATTTCTCGTCTCAACGATTGTAATGCAATCTCTTTATTTTTAGTTTTTATCGAATACAAGGCTTTTACAATAAATAGAAATAAAAGCAAGAGCAATAAAATTGAACCTAAAAGAAAATAATTAAAGGTGTTTTTCTTTGTAATCAATTCGTCTTTCAATGTTTTTTCTTTTTCTAACTGACGGATTTTATCTTCAGTTACCTGAAATGTTTTAGCATCAATAAGCGTAGTATCTGATTGAATCAATTCATCAAAGTTCTTAAAAAATTGTTCGTACAATGCGATACTTTCTTTATCGTCTCCTTTTGTTTTATAATACTCAATTAAAGCTGATAAACTTTTTTTGGCTTCGGTAGAATTTCCATTTTTAGATGCTAGATCATACGCTTCTTTAAGCGACACAACTGCTTTTTTGGGTTCTTCTTTTTTAAAATAAAGCTTTGCCAAAGATTGTAATTGCTTTATTTGGGTAGTAAAGTCTTGTTTGGTTTTGGCTTCCGCCAAAAGTCTTTCGTTTATACCAATTGCTTTCTCAAACTGACTATCTGAAGCATATACTTTGGCAATTTCATTTTTAATTTTAATAACCTCTTCTGGTTTATCTTTTGCGTAAGCGAGCGCATTATTGTAACTCTCGATTGCAACTATTTTGTTTTTTTGCTGTAAAGAGTTTTCTGCTTTTTGAACGTAAGCTGCTGCAACCTCATCAATTTTATTATCTCTTTTAAGTAACTCTATATTCGAATTTACATATCCTGCTTGTGTAACCGGACTTGCCTGCGTACGCAATCGGTTAGCATCATTTTGGTTTATTTTTTCTTCATTTTTATCTTCTGCAATAGCACCAGCAATCTCATAGTTCTTTATTGCTGAGTCAAACTTTTTTTGATTCTCTTGTACTTTAGCAATACTTCTTGTCACCCGTATTTTATCTTCGGCAAGATTTTGTTTGGTATAACTTGCTAATGCTCTTTTATAATATTCTTCGGCTTTTGCATTATCTCCTTTATTAAGGAATTCGTTGGCAAGGCGTTCATAATTCTGACCTATTTGTGTCTCGTCATTTATATCCAATGATTTTTGTAACTCTTTAGATACTTTGCTCATTTTAGAAATTGGGACTGCTTTTTTCTTAGCAAGAGAATCCTGTGCCATTACTCCAAAAGGAAGTAACAACATTAGAAATAAAGAAAAAACAGCTAATAAACGTCTCATATATTATATCCTTTTTTAAATCTTAGCACCTTAATTTATAGGCAACTCAGAACCTTTAAAAACAATACTGTAAAGTAAAGTATTTTATATTCCGTTTACAACTCGTTTCACCAAGTGAAAATACCGTTTCACCATTTGTCCAAAAAACGAATTCTTAAAGTTTATAAGTTTGGTCTATAATCACAATCTAAAACATAGGAAATCATGAAAACATCAATGCTTATCTCAGCGCTTTTAGCAACTACATTCACTTTTGCAAATAGCAATCATACTAATGTAAATATTAAAAAGAATACTGAAATTGAAAAACCGATAACAGCGGAAAAGACCAAAATACAAGTTGCATTATTATTAGATACTTCTAGTAGTATGGATGGTTTAATTGATCAGGCAAAATCTAGGCTTTGGAATATTGTAAACACTTTAACAACTTTAAAATACAAAGGGCAGAATCCCGATATCGAGATTGCTTTGTATGAATATGGTAATGATGGTTTGTCTAAACAATCTAATTATATCCGACAAATAGCGCCACTTTCGACAGATTTAGATTTGATTTCTGAAAAACTGTTTTCTCTAAGCACCAATGGCGGTAATGAATACTGCGGTGCGGTGATTCAGGATGCAACCAAACAATTAAAATGGGCAAAGGACAACAACAATATGAAACTAATTTATATTGCAGGAAACGAAGAATTTAATCAAGGCGGAATTAATTATAAGGAAGCTATTAGTAATGCCTTAAAAAATGACATTTATGTAAATACTATTTATTGTGGCGATAAAACTCAAGGCATAAATGAATTATGGAAAGATGGTGCTGATTATGGAAAAGGGAAATATTTTAATATCGATTCTAACCAATCGGTACGTTATATCGTAACTCCGTATGATGTTGAAATTACAAAATGCAACGAAAAAATCAACAAAACCTACATTGGTTATGGCTCAAAAGGTTCTGAGAAAAAAATGAATCAGGAAATGCAGGATAAAAATGCTCAAAAAGTTTCTGCATCAAATTATGCCGAACGCGCTGTGAGTAAATCCAAAGCGGTTTATAAAAACGATAGTTGGGATTTGGTCGATAAAGTAAAAGATGATGCTACGGCTATTTCGAAAATAAAAAAGGAAGAATTACCTGCTGAACTTCAGAATAAATCTACTGCCGAATTAAACGTAATTGTTGCACAAAAAACCAAAGAAAGAGAAAATATTCAAAAGGAAATTGGCGAACTTGCCAAAAAACGTCAAGAATATATAGATACTGAAGCAAAAAAAACAAAGAAACAAGATGATTTGGGTAATGCCATAAACACATCGATTGTTGCTTTTGCAAAAGTTAAAGGATATACTGTTGAAAAATAAATACAGTGATAAAGAATCAATTATTTAAAAACATGAAAAAGAGTATCTTCTTTTTGATTTTTATAGGAGTTTTTTGTGTTAGTTTTAAATGCATACATAAAGAAGAAAACATCAAATTACCTAGTTCTAAATCTTCATCGAAAGAAAAACTGACAAACCAGATAAACGAGGTTAAAAAGTTTGTAAATGCATCTTCAAAATACAATACCGAAGTTGGCTTTTTTATCGATATGGGAATTGCATCTGGTAAGAAACGCTTTTTTATATATGATTTAAAAAACGATAAACTAATTAACAAAGGATTGGTTGGTCATGGTTCTGGCTCAGAAACTGGAATACCTGGAAAGCTAAAATTTAGCAACGTAAAAAATTCACTTTCTACCTCGTTAGGAAAATACTCGATTGGGTATTCGTATAATGGCACTTTTGGGAAAGCATACAAGTTATACGGGTTGGACAAGACCAACGATAATGCTTTTGATAGAAATGTGGTTTTGCATAAATATAAAGATGTCCCTTTTGAAGAACAAATAAATCCTATTTGCAACAGTTATGGATGTCCGATGGTAAATGAAAAGTTTTTTGGTGTAGTTGAAGACATAATTGATAACTCTAAAAAGAAAATCATTCTCGTTATCTACTATTAAAAACCCATTCAAATTTTCGTTATTTGTAATCCCTATTCCCCCTAAACAAACAATTTAAAATATTAAACTCATGATAAAAAAAATAGTAACATCCGCTTTATTATTGATTGGTACAATTGCATTTGCGCAAAAGCCAATCTTTACAACCGCAAAAGTAAAAGCTGCAACGGTATACTTTAATGCTGCCGAAATTTCGCAAACTGCAAGCGCTACTCTTCCGTTAGGAACAAGCGAAATTGTAATAAAAAATGTTGCCGTAGACTTAAACGAGAATTCTATACAAATAGGAACTCCATCGACAGTAACGGTGCTTTCGGTTCAGTTTACCAATAATTATATTTCAGAATATGAAATAGACACTAAATCTCCTGCGCTAAAAAGAGTAAGAGATAGTATTGTTTTAGTTCAGAAAGAACTCCAAAAAGTAAATAACACGATAAATTCTGAAACAAAAACGATTCAGCTTTTAGATAAAAATCAACAAATTTCTGGTGTGAATTCAGGTTTGAATGTAACTGAATTAATGAAAATGGTCGATTACTATAAGAACAAACAACTAGAAATTGCCAATACCATTAATGCTCTTTCTGAGAAACAACAAAAGCTTAATGAAACGCTTCAAAAACTAAATAACAAACTCGAAGTTGATACTAGCAAAGAAGAGAAAACCTCATCAGGAAAATTAATTGTTCAGGTTATGAATGAAGTTGCTGGAGCTGTGCCATTGGATATTTCGTACTTAACAAATAATGCTACCTGGACTCCGTTCTATGACCTACGTGCCGAAAGTGTTACCTCGCCTATTAACATGATGTACAAAGCTCAAGTAATCCAGAATACGGGCATTGATTGGAAAAAAGTAAAACTTACTTTATCTAGTGGTTATCCTAACCAGAATAATCAAGCGCCGATACTAAGTTCTTGGTTTTTGAGAAACAATAATATTGTTCAAACGGTATATGGCTACCAACAAAAAAGTGTAATGAATCAGCTGCAAGGAAGAGTTGCTGAGGATAATACATTACAAGAAGTTGTAGTTCAAGCCCCAAGAGCAATGAAAAAATCATCCATTTCTGACTATACTACTGTGGCAGAAAACCAACTTAATGTTTCTTTTGATATTGATATTCCTTATGATATTTTATCTAACGGAAAAGTACATAGTGTTTCTCTAAAAGAAATAAAATTACCGTCATCATATAAATATTATGCTGCGCCAAGAGTAGAAAACGAAGCTTTCCTTCTTGCTGAAATTGCAGATTATAGCAAATACAATTTATTGAGAGGTGAGGCCAATATTATTTTTGAAGGCATGTACGTAGGGAAAACTTTTATTGAGCCAAACCAAACTAGTGATACACTAAACTTAAGTATGGGTCGTGATAAGAAAGTATCTATAAAACGTGAAAAAGTAGCCGACAAATCGGGAACTAAGTTTTTATCTTCAAAAAAAGAACAAACTTTTACTTATGATATCACAGTAAGAAACAACAAAAAAGAAGCTGTTGAACTTCTGTTAAAAGACCAATATCCTTTGACTACCAATAAAGAAATCGAAGTGGAATTGTTACAAAGTGATGGCGCCAAAGTAAACGCCGAAACTGGAATCCTGACTTGGCAATTACAAATGAAGCCTAATGAAGTGAAGAAATTCAGAATTAGTTATAAAGTAAGATATCCTAAAGATCAGGTATTAAATTTATAAAAACCTTCTAAAAAACAAATCCCGATACGTGTTTAAATGTATCGGGATTTTTGTTTTTATTGTCTGTGGTAGAAAATTAACTGCAAAGTTCGCAATGTTTACAGCTATTGAAACTGTAAACTGAAACTGTAAACTGAGCCTAACTAAGGTGCCGGATCCGGGATTATAGCATGAACTGCATTGATATCGGCAATAACTTCGTCTGATAATGTGATATTAATAGAATCTATATTTTCTTTTAATTGTTCCATTGTAGTGGCTCCTATAATAGTACTTGTTACAAATGGTTGCTGATTAACAAAAGCCAACGACATTTGTGCAAAATTTAAACCATGTTTATTAGCAATTTCCTGATACATACGCGCTGCTTTAGTACTTTGCTCACTACTATATCTTGTATATTGTGGGAACAAATTAAGTCTTGAGTTTGGATGTTTTTCTCCTGATAAGAATTTACCAGATAATACCCCAAATGCCATTGGCGAATACGCTAATAATCCAACATTTTCTCGCATACAAACCTCAACAGAAGCATTCTCGAAAAGGCGGTTTAATAATGAATATGGATTTTGGATTGTTTTAACTCTTGGTAAATTATTGTATTTGTTCTCTTCTAGAAAACGCATAATACCCCAAGGATTTTCATTAGAAAGTCCTACATGTTTAATCTTACCTTCTTTTATAAAACCATCCAGAGTTTGTAGAACTTCGTGGATATTATCTTCCCAAGCGTCATCCTGAAGTTTAAGACCACGTTGTCCAAAACAATTTGTTTTTCGTTCTGGCCAATGCAATTGGTATATATCTACGTAATCGGTTTGTAATCTTTGTAAACTATGGTCTAATGCATATTTTAAACTTGCTGGCGAGAAATCAATTTTCTCACGCATATAACCAAAGTTATCATTTGGCCCAGCAATTTTGGTTGCCAAAACCACATCTTCTCTTTTTCCTGATTTTTTAAACCATGTTCCTATAATTTTTTCTGTGCTTCCGTAAGTTTCTTTACTTGCAGGAATAGAATACATCTCGGCAGTATCAAAAAAATTAACGCCTCGTTCCAGTGCATAATCCATTTGAGCATGTCCTTCGGCTTCGGTGTTTTGTTGACCAAAAGTCATCGTACCAAGATTTATTTTACTTACTTTAATATCGGTATTGGGAATTGTAGTGTATTTCATTTTTCTTTAAGGTTCTAAGGTGCTGAGTTACTAAGATTCTAAGCTTTTAATAGCTTTTCACGAATAAGCTTCAAAGGTACAAAGCAATATTTCAAAAGAAAAAGGTTCAAAGTTAAAAAACTCTAAACCTTTTTATGTTAATCTTATTTTATCGGATTTATCTATTTCAAACTTTTTAATGGATTTTGAAATGTATTAAAAACTCTAATTATAAAAACAGAATTATCTTTAATCTGATATAATAATTTATAGTTTCTTACAATGATTCTTCTACAGTCTAATCTGTACTCATCTAATTGAAATTGCTCTGAAAAAACAATTTTATTTGGACTATCAAACAACTCATCTCTTATTTTTTGAGCTGATTCTAAAGAAATCTTTCCTTTTAAGGAATAATAAATATCCTTTAAGTCTTCTTTTGCTTTATTAGTCCAAAAAACATCAAAACTAGGATTACTCATTATCCCAATTTTTCATTTCTTTATTCAAGTTTTCTTGTGAAATTATTCGACCATATTTTACATCGTCCAATCCTTCTTCAACTTTATTATGATATTCGGATAACTCTAATGGGTTTCCTTTTGAATCATACGAAACAATTTCATTTAAGTAATTGTCAAAGACAGAAGAGACAATACGAAGTACTCGCTCATCGGCTAAATCTAATTGAAGTCTTATTTTATCTTTTAATTCTGGAAGTCCCATAATTATTGTATTTATAATGACAAAGTTACAAAAAAACTAAAAGTCATTGACTAAGCTCTAATCTATTTGATAAAATATAAAAGTGTTCGTTTTATTTCTTGCCACAGATTTCAAGAAAGTGGTTTTGGGACTTTGACAAAGAGTTGCTAACTTAAATAGGAAAGGAAAATCCTTGTTTTTGTTTTTAAAAGCTCCAGAGGAGCGTAATATTTATAGCCATTATATACGTTGATTGAGTTAAAGCTCCAGCGGAGCGGTATCTATGTTTATTATCTGATTGCTAAAGATGTCACCCCAATGGGGTTTATTGAAATGTGAATATTCAAAATTTCTATAAACATAACGTCCCTCTGGGACTTGTTTATCAGTAACTTAAAAATAGTTAGATAGAATTTAAATGATTAAATAGATTCAAAAACTTTGCGAACCTTGCGTAACTCTTTGCGCTCTCTTTGCGGTTAATTTTCTCGCCACTGATTGAAAATAAAATTGAGTAAATACGCTATAAAAGGTAAAAAAAGACCTTACAGGATAACCAGAAAAGAAAAAAGGCCCAAAGTGTAACCTTTGAACCTTTGTTTCTTAGAACCTTAGCACCTCACCTAGTTAATACTATTTAGCATTTCGGCGATTTCATCTAATCTTGGTGTTAGGATGATTTCGATTCTACGGTTTTTAGCTTTTCCTTCAGGAGTTGCGTTGCTTGCCAATGGTGAGAATTCTCCACGTCCCGCAGCGGTTAATTTTTGTTTATTGATCTTACTGTTTTCGCTCAAGATTGCTACAATTGCCGTTGCTCTTTTGGTCGATAAATCCCAGTTGTTTGTAATTACTCCTGAACCTACATATGGATCATCATCTGTATGTCCTTCGATTAGTACCGAAAGATCTGGATTATCTCCTAATACTTTCCCTAGTTCTACAACAGCTTTTTTACCTTCGGTTCCTACTGTCCAACTTCCTGAATTAAAAAGCAATTTGTTTTCCATAGAAACATATACTTTTCCGTTCTTTTGTTCTACTGTCAATCCTTTTCCTTCAAATCCGTTTAGGGCTTTTGATAAGGTTTCTTTTAGCTTTTTCATAGCAGCTTCTTTAGCAGCTATCATCGATTCTAGTTCGTCTAATCTTTTTGATGTTTTATCTAAACGTGCTTGTTCTGCAGCTAATGCTTTTCCTTTGGCTTCTAGTTGTTCTAGTAACTCACGATTTTTATTCATGTTGCTTTTTAAAGCCTCGTCACTATTTTTTTCTAGCGCATTATAGGAGTCTTGCAAAACTTTGAATTTGTTTTGTGCAGCTGCATAATCGGCTTTTTGTTTTTCTAATTCGGCTTTGGTAGCACTAAGACTTTTATTTAATCCGTCTCGGTCTAACTCTAATTGATTTTTTGCTTTTAGCAATTCGGCATTTTCATCGGAGATTGAACGATTTTCTTTTTTTAAATCGGCAAATTTCGTTTCCAGATCGTTGTATATTTTTTTGGATACACACGATGTTGTAAGCGCAAGTATCAATAATCCGATTGAAGCTTTTTTAATCATTTTGTTTGTGGTGTTTATTATTTGAGATTTCTTATTCTTTTTTATTATTGGTATTAGCACGATTTCTAGCCCTGATTATAGCGAAAATCCTTTATGTTTTTTCTTTAAAAACATAAAGATTATAGCGGAAAGCAGGAAACAGCTCCTAAATAAAATACTACTCTGGAGTATGCTTAAATCTTGTGTATATCTAACAATAATGATACCATTAATCTTCGATTTCGACTAAAACCGGGCAATGGTCAGAATGTACTGCATCTGGTAATATAACGGCACGTTTTAGTTTGTGTTGTAAGGTGTCGCTAACTAAGTTATAATCGATTCTCCATCCTTTATTATTGCCTCTTGCTCCAGCGCGGTAACTCCACCAAGAATAATTGTGTGGCTCTTTATTAAAATGACGGAAGCTGTCTATGAATCCTGTTTTCATGAAACCATCTAACCAAGAACGTTCGGCTGGTAAAAATCCTGAAACTGTTTTATTACGTACTGGATCGTGAATATCTATTGCTTCGTGACAAATGTTATAATCGCCACAAATAATAAGATTGGGAATTGTTTTTTTAAGCTCATTAATATAGGTCTGGAAGTCATCCATGAACATAAATTTATGGTCTAATCGCTGGATATTTGTCCCTGATGGAAGGTACAAACTCATTACGGAACAGGCATCGAAATCTGCGCGAAGGTTTCTTCCCTCGAAATCCATGTGCTGAATTCCAGTTCCATACACAACGTTATTTGGTTTTATTTTTGAAAGGATTGCTACACCGCTATATCCTTTTTTTGTAGCGGGATAATAATACTGATATGGGTAACCTGCTTTGGCAATATCGTCTACCGGAATTTGATCTTCTGTCGCTTTAATTTCCTGAAGACAAATAACATCCGGATTTGCATGTTGTAACCAATCGATAAATCCTTTTGAAATTGCAGCACGAATTCCATTTACGTTATAAGAAATAATTTTCATTACATTTTGTTTTATGTATTTCAAATGTAATAAAAAAGAGGAAAGTTTGAATAAGAAATAAGGAAAAGTAGAGTTTTTTGTTATCTTTGTTTCCTGCTCTAAAAAAACAAATTGTACATGGGTTTAGTTACCGCGAAAGAAGTTGCCAAGGCAATAAATGTTGACAAGTACGGGGTTTTAGGTACTTTTTCTGGCTGGGTCCTTATGAAGGTGCTAAAAATATCGACCTTGAACAAGGTTTACGATAGAAATAAACATTTAGAAGATCTTTCTTTTTTAAATGGAGTTCTTGATGATTTACAGATAAAATTCGAAATTCCTGAAGAAGATTTAAAACGATTGCCTAAAGACGGTGCTTATATTACGATTTCAAACCATCCGCTTGGTGGTATTGATGGTATATTATTATTAAAATTAATGCTTGAAAGAGAGCCTAATTTTAAAATTATTGCCAACTTCCTGTTGCATCGTATTGTTCCGTTAAAAAAATACATCATGCCTGTAAATCCTTTTGAAAATCATAAGGATGCCAAATCGAGTGTGGTAGGAATTAAGGAAACATTTCGTCATTTAAGCGACGGAAAACCTTTGGGGATTTTTCCTGCAGGAGAAGTTTCGACTTATAAAGACGGGAAATTAGTAGTAGACAAACCTTGGGAAGAAGGCGCGATTAAATTAATCAGAAAAGCCAAAGTTCCTGTTGTTCCTATTTATTTCCATGCAAAAAACAGCAAATTATTCTATTGGCTTTCTAAAATAGATGACACTTTGCGTACAGCAAAATTACCATCGGAATTACTTACTCAAAAAGACCGTGTTATTAAGGTACGTGTTGGAAAACCAATTTCGGTTAACGAGCAAAATGAAATTGAATCTTTTGAAGAGTACTCTGAGTTCTTAAGAAAGAAAACATACATGCTGGCAAATCCTTTTGAGAAGGAACATAAATTGCTAGATACTGCCAACTTAAAAATACCTAGAAGTCCTAAGGAAATTGTTACTCCTGCAAATGGAAACAAGATAAATGCCGAGGTTGAAATTTTAAGAAATACAGATTGTAGATTATTACAGAGTAAAAACTACGAAGTATTTTTTGCAGAAGCGAAAAACATTCCGAATATACTACATGAAATTGGACGCTTACGCGAAATCACCTTCCGTGAAGTTGGTGAAGGAACAAATGAGCCTATCGACATCGATAAATACGATCAGTACTATCACCATATGTTTTTATGGGATGATGATGCCAAGAAAATATCCGGTGCTTACCGCATGGGATTAGGATCTGAGATTTATCCTAAATATGGAATGGATGGTTTTTACCTGAATGACCTTTTTAGATTCGAACCTGAACTTCATGATATGATGCATAAATCGATCGAAATGGGTCGTGCGTTTATCATTAAGGAATACCAACAGAAACCTATGCCTCTTTTCTTATTATGGAAAGGAATCATCCACACAACATTGCGTTATCCTGAGCATAAATATTTGCTTGGTGGTGTAAGTATCAGCAATCAATTCTCTGATTTCTCAAAATCGTTGATGATTGAGTTTATGAAATCGAATTATTATGATCCTTATATTGCGCAATATATTCATCCTAAAAAAGCATATAAAGTAAAACTAAAAGATGCCGATAAAGATTTTATCTTTGATGAAGCCGAATCGGATTTAAATAAATTCGACAAAATTATTGACGAATTAGAACCAGGAAATTTACGTTTACCAGTTTTAATTAAAAAATACATCAAGCAAAATGCGCGTGTTGTTGCTTTTAATGTCGACCCTTTATTTAATAATGCTATCGACGGTTTAATGTACATTCGTATTGCCGATATTCCAGAAAGCACCATGAAACCGGTTATCGAAGAATTCCAAATAGAATTAGAAAGAAAACTAGCCGAGAAAGAAGATTAACTTCTATAGCCTATACAAACAAAAATCCCGTTTCAAAATAATTGAAACGGGATTTTTGTTTTCCTGAATTATTGTTTAATTAATAAAAGACGAATAATATTATTTTTTATAATCAGCTACCTCTTCTTTGAAATCTTCCCATTCTTTTTGAGATAATATGGTCTTATTTTGTAGTTTTTTACCTTTTATATATTCCAAAACATATTTGGCTCTTGCCTCAGACTCTGGATGTGAACTTACCCATGACAATGCACTTTCTATCTTTTTATCAAAAGACATATCATACAAGAAATCTGCAAATGGTTTAGGATCTACTTTTGCTTTAAGCATATATTTTACACTCGTAATATCGGCTTCTTTTTCGAGAGAACGATCATAAGCTGTAGAAGACAACGTATGCATTACTTCTCTAATTACGCTTCCGTTATTATTTCCTGTTGTGATAGACATTAAAACAGAAAAGCCAATTTCTTTAGACAGCTTCTTCATCACATGATCATTCTCGATATGAGCAATTTCATGGCCTAAAACACCAATTAATGCCTGTTCATTTTTTAAAGCTTCGATCAATCCGGAATACACTACTAAATGACCGTCTGGTAAAGCAAAAGCATTTACCTCATCTTTTTTAATAATATGTACTTTAAGACTATCGCGTACTATACCATTTTCTTTGCATAATGGTTTAAGTAATTTATCCAATGTATTGGTAATTGAATCATTTACTATTATATCCTCGGTATTTTTAATTTGATCCCAAATCATATCACCAACACTTTTTTCGGTAGCGCTTTTGGCTTTATCAATTTTAAAGAAAGTGATATAATCTATTTGTGCTAATAAAAACCATATACAAAAAAAGGCTCCTACGATGGCTAGCCCTCTAAATAGTGTTTTCATTGGTCTTGCAAATTAAATTAGTAATATCGGCGAAAAAATATATTTCGATATGATTCCCTTTTCGAGTCTCGCTCGCCAAATACAATGTAAAAATAAACTCAACGAGATTAAAGCTTATTATCGTTATCATATATGCGATATATGTATTGGTAAACTGTCCATCCTTAAAAACAATCGAAATTGTCCACCAAAAACCTACTGTATTAAAGAAAAACATTCCGAGTTGTGCCAGTAATGCCTGCGTACAATGCCATTTGACAAAAGCTGTACTTTTTCTATTCCCGAGGTAAAAGAAAACTGATGCCAATAAATTCATAATTGGCAATGGCAAACCTCCTAGTACAGCAACAAGCGACATCAAATAACTATTTGATGCTCTTTCCAACTCACTATCATAAGGTTTGTAATTAAACTTATTTAATGCGGTCATATTTGTTTGTATATATTCCAGATCCAATTGATAATAACTAAAATAATCAACAGGATTGCAATTTTTTTTGTCTTAATTATTTTTTCTATTTTAATGTAGAAATCGTAAAAAGATTGTCTTTTTGTGAAGTAATCAAACGCAATCCAGCCCGGAGCAATAAGCATTATTCCTGCTACAATAATTCCAAAAGGATTTAGATATAAAGAGGTGAGTATTTTTCCTTTAAAAAAACTATCAACAGCTCGCGTAGTTCCACAAGAAGGACAAGGGATGGTGGTTATTCTTTTAAAAAGACACACTGTAAAATCTTGATCTGAATGTGAATGTGATACAAAATCAAAAAAGAATAACCAACTATACCCTAAAAAACAAGCAATTAAAATTAGTGTATAAAGCTTGTTTTTTGTCATATTTTACAAAAATGCATTATTAAATGCAGTTGCATTTTTTTCTTTAGTAGCTCCCTGAATTAAAAACCAATCCACAATAGCCCAAATCATAAAGCCTCCACAAGTAAGTAACTTTCCTACTCCCATTCCTGTATCACCAATATAAAAACGGTCGATTCCGTAAGCTCCTGCAAAAATAGAAATCAACAAAGCTGTTGTTGGGTCTTTAAATTGAGTTAATTGTAATCTTTGCCATTGACTTTCGTCTAAGCTTAAAAGTTTTTCTCTGATTGTACTTAAATGATGTCCTTCAAAATATTTTGCGTTCATCATCATGAACATATCAACTTTTTGTGAATCCATTATAAAATGTTAATTATTGATTAGTCCCTACTCTATTTATGGATTTTCGGTTCCTCCATTTTTTGCAAATATATTAAAATTATAAGAAAAAACTTTCTTGTGTTATTTTTAATTTTACAGTATTAAAATCAAATTTTAAAGGCAAAAAAAAATCTCGAAACATCGAGATTTTATATCTTAAAACCAACCCTTCTTTCCTACCTGATACGTTTGATAAAACTCTTCATCGGTTTTGGTAAGATAAATTATCCCTTCTACAAGTCCAATTATTCCACCAGCACCACAAGTTACAACTCCGATAACTAGCTGAATAATTCCTTCTTTGGTATATCCTAAAATAAATTTATGAACACCTAAACCTCCTAATACAATTGCAAGAACTCCTGCAAGTACTTTTTTATTCTCCGGTTTGATAATTTGTGAGTTGTTCGTCTCTTCTGGTTTTGAGTTTTCCATTTTTATTAATTAATAGTTTATAATGAATAAAAATAGAAATTTTATTGAGAAAATTCACAATTTAGTCTTAAATTTTTTATTTAAGAATACAATGCTTTAATTTTATCAACGATTACTTGCGCTAAGCGCTCATGACTCTCAAATGTCCAACCTGCAATATGCGGTGTTAAAATCACTTTTCGACCATCTAATAAATATTGAAATGCCTCTGGAGTGTCTTTATCCTGAAAAAGTGTTTCGAAAGATAATTTCTCATATTCCAATACATCCAAACCAGCACCCAATACTTTATTCGATTGCATTGCTGCAACCAGATCGGCAGTAACAATATTCTTTCCTCTCGAGGTATTAATTATCCATATTGGCTTTTTAAATGCATTAATAAATGCAGCATCGACCATTTTATCTGTTTCTGGAGTCCACGGAATATGCAAACTCAAAACATCTGTTTTTTCCTGCAACTCTTGTAATGAAACTTGTTTGGCATTATTGTCTCCAACATTATCCTGAATGTCATAACACAGAACTTCCACATCAAAACCTCTCAGCTTTTTTGCAAATGCTTTACCCATATTTCCATAACCAATAATTCCTACTGTCTTACCATCAAGTTCATATCCTCTGTTACTTTCTCTGTTCCAATGTCCTGAACGAATCTCACTATCGGCAAGATTCAATTTATTAAAAAGTGAAAGAATCATTCCTAATGTATGCTCCGCAACTGCGTTACGGTTTCCTTCGGGAGCAGCAATTAGTTCAATATTTTTAGAAAGGGCATAATCACAATCGATGCTTTCCAGTCCTGCACCAACTCGTGCTATAAATTGCAAATTTGTTGCTTTATCTATAAACTGTTTGTCAATTTTAAAGCGACTTCTAATCACAATTCCTTGATAATCCTGAATTTTGGCTTCTATTTCTTCTTTTGTAGAAGTAAAATCGGCATGATTTTCAAACCCAGCTTCTTCTAATTGCTTCCAAAGAATTGGATTATTACTATCGATATGTAAAACTTTAATTGACATGAAATTATAACTTAAATTAGACAAACAAAGTAACAAAAAAAATATGGGTTTTGGTTTTAACCAAAATAATTCGCCAATAATTGTGTAAATTCGCATAAACACGGTTTTTATGAAAACAATTGGACTGCTTGGAGGCATGTCATGGGAAAGTTCTACTTTATATTATCAAATAATAAACAGAACTGTTCAAGAAAAACTAGGCGGTGTTCATTCTTGTAAATCTATAATGTACTCTGTAGATTTTAATGAAATTGCAACTTTGCAAAAAGAAGGTGAATGGGACAAATTAGGATTATTAATGGTTGATGCAGCTCAACAACTGGAAAAAGCCGGAGCCAATTTTATTATATTATGCACAAACACTATGCATAAACTATCTGATGAAATAGAAAAAGGCATATCAATTCCTTTAGTGCATATTGTCGATGCAACCGCCGAAAAGATTAATGCTGAAAATTTTAAAAAAATAGGATTACTAGGAACTTCTTTTACCATGGAGCAAGATTTCTTTAAAGGTCGTTTACTAGATAAGTATAAAATTGAAACCATTATTCCTAACCCAGAGCAAAGACTTGAGGTTCATAGAATAATATATGAAGAATTGGTAAAAGGGATAATACGTGATGATTCCAGAACCATTTTTTTAGATATAATAACCGATTTAATTCATAAAGGAGCCGAAGGAATTATATTGGGTTGTACTGAGATTGAGTTATTAGTAACCAACGAATATACTACAACCAAATTATTTAATACGGCAGCAATTCATGCCCAAAAAGCAGTAGAACTTGCTCTAGAATAATAACACAAAAAACAAATAATGAAATTAACAAAAACGTTTAAAGCCTTTTTTAAAAGTGAAAAATCTGGAGGTCTCATCTTACTTTTCGTAACTATTCTTTCTCTTTTTCTTGCCAACTCTATATTCCAAACTGATTATATTGCTTTTTGGGAAACCAATATTGGGCATCATTCTATAACACATTGGATTAATGATGGTTTGATGACTATTTTTTTCCTTTTGATAGGATTAGAACTGGAACGCGAAATTTATCAGGGCGAACTAACTAGCATAAAGAATGCCTCATTACCCATTTTTGGTGCTTTGGGTGGAATGTTAATTCCTGCTGGAATATTTTTATTATTAAATTTTGGAACTGCTACCCAAAACGGAGCAGGAATCCCAATGGCAACCGACATTGCTTTTGCTATTGGTATTTTATCTCTTTTAGGGAATAAAGTTCCTTCCTCGCTTAAAGTATTCCTTACTGCTCTTGCCGTAATCGATGATTTAGGCGCTATCGTAGTTATTGCTTTATTTTATACAACAACTATATCCTTTTTAAATTTAGCTCTTGCTTTTGCTGTTTTAGGCATATTATTTATTTTTAATAGAATGAAAGTCCACAATCTTTATGTTTATTTAATTGGTGGAGTTATCATGTGGTATTTTATGCTTAATTCTGGCGTTCATGCTACTATAACTGGTGTTTTATTGGCTTTTGTTATTCCGTTTGGAGATGGAGGCAAGAAAACATCTTCTTATAAACTACAACACTTTTTACACAAACCAGTTGCGTTTTTTATCCTACCTCTATTTGCTCTTGCCAATACCTGTATTGCCATAAACTCAGATTGGCATGAAGGATTAAGTCACCCAAATACATTAGGAATCATTTTAGGATTGGTAGTTGGAAAACCATTAGGAATAGCATTATTTGCTTTCCTAGGCGCTACATTAGGAATCTGCACCTTACCAAAAGATTTAAAATGGTCTTACGTTATTGGTGCCGGAATGCTGGGCGGAATCGGATTCACGATGTCCATCTTTATAACCTTACTTGCTTTTAAAGACCCCGAAGTGATTAATTTTTCCAAAATAGCCATTTTGCTTGCTTCATTTATTGCAGGATTACTGGGGTTCATCTGGCTAAAATTCACTTTAAAAAAACGCATCAAGAATACTTAAAAAACAAAAAAAGGACTTTCAGTTTCATAAACCGAAAGTCCTTTTTTTGTTTTTTTAAAACTATCCTTTAATTTGCTTTAAAGAAGTCTTGATTCCTTTAATTAATGACGAACTAAAACCATTGTGTTCCATTTCGTTCAAGCCAACTATTGTACAACCTTGTGGTGTTGTAACCCGATCGATTAATTGTTCTGGATGTACTTTTTCTTCCAGCAACATTTTGGCTGCTCCTTTTACAGTTTGTGCCGCTATAGCTAATGCTGTTTGAGAATCAAATCCTATTTCGATTCCTGCTTGCATCGAAGCACGAATATATCGCAATGCATACGCAGTTCCGCAAGCTCCTAAAACAGTCGCCGCATCCATTAATTTTTCGTCAATAATTGGAGCAGTACCTAAATCTTCAAATAAAGTTACCACTGGCAAAGCTTGTGCTCTGTCTTTTTCACTAAATGAAATACACGTAGCCGATTCTCCAAATTGCGCTGCAATATTTGGCATAATTCGCACCACATGATGTTCTTGATTCGTTTTATTCTGAAGTGAATCTATCGCCAAACCACTCACAGCCGAAGCAATAGTTTTATTAGAAATTACGGGAAGAATCTCAGCAAGAACCGTATCAACCTGATATGGCTTTATTGTTAGAATAATAAGATCTGCTTCTTGTATATTATGTTTATTATCTGATGATACTGTAATACCCAATTCCTGTAAATATAAAATACTGGCAGTATTCCTTCTGGTAATAGTAACTTCGTTTTTTTGTGAAAATTTTGCAATTCCTAAGGCTATAGAAACCCCAAGATTCCCTCCTCCTATTATGTGTACTTTCATTCTAGTTGTAATTTATAGTTTTTTGGTTGTTTTGGTTTAATAGTTTTGAATCTTAAAAAAGACTCCAATGTGACAAAATATAGTGGTTAATTATATTTAGAATATCTTAATCTTTACAATAACTTCCCTTTTAATAACAAGGATGCTATAGAAAAATAAATAACCAATCCCGTTACATCCACCAATGTAGCTACAAATGGTGCCGATGAAGTTGCTGGATCCAGTTTAAGTCTCTTCAATAAAAATGGTATCATTGAGCCTGAGAGTGTTCCCCACAATACAATAAATAATAAGGAAATAGAAACAGTCATTGCTACAAAAAACCAATGGATTCCATATTCATACAATCCTGATTTTTGCCATATCATAATCCTGATAAAACCTACTATTCCTAATATAGATCCTAGTAAAAATCCTGATGCAATTTCTTTTTTCATTACATACCACCAGTCTTTCAGGGTTAATTCTTTCAATGCCATAGCACGAATAATAAGTGTTGCAGCTTGTGAACCCGAATTACCTCCACTCGAGATAATCAGCGGAACAAATAAAGCCAAGACTACTGCTTTCTCTATTTCTCCTTCAAAAAATCCCATTGCAGATGCTGTAAACATTTCTCCAATGAATAAAACCACCAACCAAGTAGCTCTTTTTTTAACCATTTCGAAAAGGCGAGTTTGTACATACGGCAATTCAAGCGCTTCCAAACCTCCAAATTTTTGGATATCCTCTGTATCTCTTTTCTCTATTTCATCTTTTATAACATCGATAACGTCATCGATTGTAATGCGACCTACCAAACGCCCCAGTTCATCTACAACAGGAATTGCTTCCAAATCGTATTTTTCCATGATACGTCCTACCTCAACATCGGGAGTTCCTACATCTACGTAATGCAGTTTTTTAATATAAACCTCACTAATCGGAGTTTTTGTAGAAGTCGTCAATAGATCTTTTAAAGACAAACGCCCCTTTAATCTATCCTCATCATCGACTACATAAATAGAGTGTACTCTCGAAATATTCTCTGCCTGAATTCTCATTTCTTTCACACAAGTAAGTACGTTCCAATTTTCATTGACTTTTACCAACTCTTTGTGCATGATTCCCCCTGCAGTATTCTCGGCATAACGTAATAAATCAACAATACCTTTGGCATGTTCTACGTCCTGAAGCTCAGATATTACTTCGGCTTTTCTATCTTTCGATAATTCACCAATAATATCGGCAGCATCATTCGTCTCTAATTCATCAAGCTCCTCGGCGATCTCTTTTGGCGAAAGCCTGCTCAATATATTCTCACGCAAATCATCTTCTAACTCCAGAAGAATCTCTGCGGTTTTTTCGCTATCTAATACTTTAAATATATACGTTGCTTCATCGAAATCTAGTTCATCCAGAATTTCGGCAATATCAGCATGGTGAATATCATTCAATAAAACTTCCAATTGCTTGTCGTCTTTACTTTGAATGAGTTTCTCTAATTCCTGTATTAGACCTTTGCTGATTTTAAACTCCATCGGCTTCTATTTTTTGAGTTAATGCTATAAATTCTGCCACGTTTAGTTGTTCAGGACGCAAATCAAAGATAGTGTCTTCTCTTAACTTGTCTGATAAATTTAATGTTTTCAAACTGTTACGTAACGTTTTCCTGCGTTGTTGGAAAGCTGTTTTCACTACTGTAAAAAATAACTTTTCTCCACAAGGCAAACTGTAATCTTCTTTTCGGGTCATTTTCATAACTCCCGATTTCACTTTGGGGGGCGGAATAAATACATTCTCATCTACTGTAAACAAGTACTCCGTATCATAGAAAGCCTGTGCCAAAACCGAAAGTATTCCGTAGGCTTTTGATCCTTTCTTTTCACAAATACGTTGTGCTACTTCTTTCTGGAACATTCCAGAGAATTCCGGAATCTGATTGCGATATTCTAATGTTTTAAAAACAATCTGAGTAGAAATATTGTATGGGAAATTCCCGATTATAGCAAACTGCTTCTTCTCGAAAACTTCATTTATGTCGTACTTCAAAAAATCTTTTGAAATAATTTTATCTTTTAATTTTGGGTAATTTTCATCCAGATACGTTACCGATTCTGTATCAATTTCGATAACATAAGTATTGATTGGTTTTTCCAACAAATATTTAGTCAGCACACCCATTCCCGGTCCAATTTCCAGAACCTCATCATACCCTTTTAAACTTAACGTATCTGCGATTGCCTTAGCAATGCTTTCATCTTTCAGGAAATGTTGTCCGAGATGTTTTTTGGCTTTTACTTTTTCCATTTTTTATATTTTTTCACGCAAAGACGTAAAGATGAAAAGCTTTATTTTTTTTATGTATTGAATATCCAAAATCTTCAATCAAAGTTTTTCAACTGATAATTAAAACTGGATACTCCTAATAATTAATGATCTGAAATAAATTCTAATTCTGTTCGGAAAGAAAGCATCTTATCTGCAAATAATCGCAACGCTTCCTGGTTAAAAGCCGGTTCATCCTCAAGGTAATATCTCTCTAATGTTTCCTTGCTATCGGTTACATATTGAACAGAATAAGTAATCCCGCCCATTTCTTCATCTACTAAAACCTTTACAATTCTTGCTGATGAAAATTTCCCTGTTGCTAAAATTTCAGGAATATGTTTTTGTTGCATCCAATTCAACCATTGGTCATGCACACTTTCATGTATGTTTGTGGTGATGTTGTAAATAATCATTTTTATCTGTTTAATCGTTTTTTCGGCTAATCGGTTAACCTATTAAACCTACCTATAAATTAGTATCGCCTCGCAATTCCCTGTATCTCTTTCTGGCATCTACAAAATAAATACTATCCTGATGGTTAAAAATCACTTTCTCATATAAAGGTTTTGCCTTTTCAAAATCCTGCAATTTCTTATTGTAAATTTCTGCCGAAAAGAACAATGCTTCATCAATATAAATCCCGTCACTATGCTGGTCGATAATCAATTGATATTGGCTTAAAGCCGAATTATAATCTCCCAGGTCTTCGTAAATTTGTCCTAATCGCAGCAAAGTTACGGCTTCTATTTCTTGTCCCTTAAAAGTTTTTAATATATTTTGAAATTGGACTATTGCATCTTGGTTTCTATTTTGATATATCAGATAATCTCCTTTAGCAAATTCCTTTAAGGCTGTTTGTGTCGAATCGGCAACAGTATTGTCATTTATCAATAAAAAATACTCCAAAGCATCATTTGCAATTAACTGTGTATTAGCCGATTTAAGCTCTTTAAATTGTTTCAAAGCCCATGCAAAATCAGTTTTAAAGTAACTTGTTTTTGCTGCTTTCAAACTCGCTTCGTGAGCAATAACATCATTTTTTAAGTCCAATTCTATTTGTGAATAATACAATAACGCCTGATTGAATTTTCCTTCGAAAAGCAAAATATCAGCCAATTCCATTTTTGTCTGTGCTTCTTGATAATCATTCAGTTGTAAATCGAGTGCGTTCTTTACAATAGCTTTGGCTTCTTCCGGTTTTTTTAAGTCAAAAGCTAGAAAATGTGCCTGAATTAATTGCAACGATAAAGTAAATGGACTTATCCCATACGTTGTTAATAATCCTGTAAGTGCTGTATTTATTACAGGATATTCTTTTTCGGTTGCTTTCTCGATTTTTATCTTATACAAATAAGTGTTTGCCTGTACAAGCAAATCCAAGTCTTTTGTATTCTCCAAAACGAAAGCTAAAATTTCCTGTGCTGCCTCGGTATTATCATCATCTATAGCAAACTGGGCTAAATTTACAATGCTCGAAAGCGATCCCGGATCACGCTTATAAATAGCTTTTTCCTGTATAAATGCTTTTCCAAATTCTTTTTGCTGCACATAAAACCAACTCAAGTAATGATTCCAAAAAACATCCTGATCTTTTTGAGTTCTTAAAATAAGGGATTTTCGCAATGCATCATTAAACGTTGTATCGGCTTCATCGGCCATAAAACGGGACAATTGACTCTGAATCAATGCTGTATTTTGCTTATTGGCATATGACTCTGTCAGTAAAGTTTCGATCATCATATCGGTTTTACCCATTTGTCCGTACAACAAACCTATTTGAAAATTGAAATTAAAAGTAGGCTGAATTTTGGTTGCCAGCTGATATGCCTTTAAAGCATATTCGAGTAATACTTTTTTCTCAAAAGAATTGGCAATACCAAATACTTCGTTGGGATTTGCCGAGATTTTATCCAAAGCCTGATCGTAGTAAGTTTTGGCTTTGGCATCATTTTTTTGTAGCTGAAAATTATATCCCAATTCGATTAAAACAGTACCTTGTTTGAACTTATTAAAACGGGTCTGAATAACTTTTTCGGCTGTATCAAACTGTTGTAATTGCTGATAACAATCTATAGTTCGATAAAAATATTGTGTATTCGAAGGATTACCATCTAACAATTGCTGATAGCTGATTTTTGCTTTTTCAAAATCTCCTTTATCGTAATAATATTGCGCTAATTGCTCATTTTGGGCAAATGTAAATAGCGAGAATGATAAAGTAATAAATAGAAAGAGCTTTTTCATCTTCGATTTTTTAATTGTAGTTTTCAGTTGCAGTGACAGTATTCAGTCGCAGTTTTCGGTCACCATCTGGAAACTAAAAACTGCAACTGGTACTAAATACTGTTACTGTTTACTAAAAAAATTAGTCTATAATATCAAACCCGCAGTATGGACGTAATACTTCTGGAATTACGATTCCTTCTGGTGTTTGGTAATTTTCAAGAATTCCGGCAAGTACTCTTGGCAAAGCCAATGAACTTCCGTTTAATGTATGCGCCAATTGATTTTTCCCGTCTTTGTCTTTAAAACGCAATTTCAAACGATTCGCTTGAAAAGTTTCGAAGTTAGAAACTGAACTAATTTCTAACCAACGATCTTGTGCTGTAGAGAAAACTTCAAAATCATATGTCAATGCTGCTGTGAAACCCATATCACCACCACACAAACGTAAAATTCGGTATGGTAATTTTAGTTCCTGCAAAATATTTTTAATATGCTCCACCATTCCGTCAAGCGCTTTATATGAATTATCCGGATGCTCCACACGTACAATTTCGACTTTGTCAAATTGGTGCAAACGGTTTAATCCACGTACATGTGCTCCATAAGAACCCGCTTCACGACGGAAACAAGGGGTATAGGCAGTATATAAAACCGGTAATTCACTTTCGCTTAAAATAACGTCACGGAATAAATTCGTCACAGGAACTTCGGCAGTTGGGATTAAATATAAATCATCAATAGTCGAGTGATACATTTGTCCTTCTTTATCCGGCAATTGTCCTGTTCCATATCCAGAAGCTTCGTTTACCAAGTGAGGCACTTGTACTTCGTTATATCCTGCAGCAGTATTTTTATCTAAAAAATAATTGATTAAGGCACGTTGTAATCTGGCTCCTTTTCCTTTATAAACAGGAAATCCGGCACCAGCTATTTTTACTCCAAGCTCAAAATCGATAATGTCATATTTCTTTACCAAGTCCCAATGTGGTTGCGCACCTTCATGCAAAACTGGTATTTCACCTTCTTCGAAAACATTTAAGTTCTCTTCGGGAGTTTTTCCTGCAGGCACAATATCTGCCGGAAGATTTGGTAATGTATATAGTTTTTGAGTTAAGTCCTGTGCCAAAACATCGGCTTTATCGGCTAACTCTTTACTTTTTTCTTTTAATATAACAGTTTTCTCTTTTAAGATTGCAGCTTTAGATTTCTCACCCGCTTTCATCAATTCGCCAATATCTTTGGATAATTTATTAGATTCAGACAAAATGCTATCCAACTCAACTTGAGTTGCACGACGTTTTTCATCTAGTTGCACCACTTCTTCAACAGCACTTTTGGCATCGATATTTCGTTTTGCCAAAGCGTTGATTACTTTCTCCTGATTTTCTCTAATAAATGCGATTTGTAACATAGCTTAAATTTTGTAACTATTGTATTTTTATATATTAAGGAAGCAAATTTAAGGAAATGTTTCCTAAGAATGGGACAAAGTTTCTAGCGAAAGGTAATTTCTTACTTATTAAGAGGAAATTATTACGCAATCGTCTGCCCTCCTGAGTAGAATCAAAGAATCACACCGTTTAGTCAAAATCCTCTTTCTTCTTGAATCTTGAATCTTTCTAATCACAAACCCAATCTCTGAACCTTTGCTACTCTGAACCTAAAAGCCTTTTTTTTAAGCCCTTTTAATCTCGTGCCCAACAAATTCCTCCAAAGTAGCAAACATATCATCTACCGAAAGAACTTCTAAATCTGGATGTGATTTTAAAAAGTTAGCATTAAGCGTAACCAGATTTTCTTCTATTTCATAAAAAGTATCATTGTTCAGCAAGTCTCTTATTGGGTTCACTCCTTCTAGTTTTCCTTTCAGGAATTTATTGAGTTTTACACTACTCATCAATTTTACTTTCTTGCTTTGCTGTTGGAATAATTCCAAATGTTTTTCGGCACCAAGTAATGCCAAACCTTCTTCTATAAGTTCGTTTAACTCAGCATTCCAACTCGAATTATATACAAATTGAGCAAAATTCCCTTCAGTACATTGTGAGGTATAATAATCTAAATAATAACTCATCAAAGCATCCTCATGAATCAAATCATCATCAATACCTTCTTCACGCATTAAGTTAATTACCGAAATATTAGAGTGAATTACATCTTGAAGATTCTCACTGTTCATTGCCGTTTCAGAAACTATTATTCTACCGAATTCCATCTTGTTTTATGTTTAGATTATTAGTGCAAATTTCAGTTAAATTAAAACAGAAAAGAAATACAATCTGATTTATATGACATCTGATTCGTCAGTATTCTTTTTTTCATTCATTTTGGCAACCAAAGCTTTCAAACGTAATGCTTGTGCTTTTTTCTCCTCCTGAAGTTTAGCCTTTTTTCGATTTAGCAATTTGGTATGCAAAGCCTTGTTTTTGGTGTTTTTTTCGGGTCCTTTTGCCATAATTTATATTCTTCTTTAAATTGCGTTTGCAAATATAAGAAACTGAATGCGAATATTTTTCTGGGCGTTTCCCTCCAGGTCGG
>NZ_JAOZEW010000006.1 GCF_025847235.1 Flavobacterium shii | reverse complement strand
CCTCTATCGGGGCTAGATTCAAACAATTGGCTTTTCAATACAATATAAAATATAAATCTTACAAGATATAAATAATCTTATATTTGCAAGACTTATTAAAAGATAATGAAAATAGTACTTACTGAAAATGCTGAAAAACTTATTTTGATATCACAAATCAATATCCTGAGACAAAAGCAGCTTTGTTTTCTAAAAATACTATTTCAATTCTAGATATGATTCAGTAAAATAATAATATTGGATCAAGACATAAAAAAACTCTCTACAGAAATTTTTAATATCAAATCAGGTGTATTTATTTTACAAAACTGAACAACAAATAATTTATGTTGCTTTATTCTGGAATAACAAGAGAAATCCTTTGAATTTAGATGTTATACTTAGTTCTTAGTTTTTCTTTAAAATCTTCAAAATTGATAGTTCTACCTGCTTTTATATCTTCCTCACTTTTTTGCAATTCCAGCATTAAAATTTCTTGTGGGAATAGTAAGGTTGTTAGCAACTTTACTTCTTGATTTGTAAAACTTTTAGATTTCAATTTTCTATAATATGTAGCATGTTTTAAACCCAATTTTTGCATAAAAAACTCAGCTTTATAGTAAGACTTACCTATCAAATCGGGTAAATTATTAATATAATTCTCGTAATTCTCTACTATTTCTATCATTTTATGATATTATAAGTTGTTATATTTAATACAAAGATAGTTTATAATTTGATAATCACAATTTAAAAACTCGTCCTTAATATTAAAAAAATCAGAACCTTAGCAACTCAGCCTCTCAGTGCCTTACTTATAAAACACATCATAAGCAAACCGAATTAAAGTACCGATTACAACAATCAAAAAGAAAACTCTAATAAAACCGTTTCCTTTATTTATTGCCAGTTTAGCACCAAGCCAGCCTCCAAAAGCATTACTCGCTGCCATAGGTAAAGCAATTGCCCAAATGATCTTTCCTTTTAACATAAACAAACAAATAGACCCAAAATTTGTCGCCAAATTAACCATTTTAGCATTTGCCGAAGCGTGCAAAAAGTCAAAACCCATTAAAGCTATAAAAGCAACTACAAAAAAACTACCTGTTCCAGGACCAATAAAACCATCATAAAAACCAACGATTATACTGATTACAACAGCATATAGAATTTGAGTTTTAGCCGAATGATCTTTGGCTACATGTTGCCCAAAATTCTTCTTAGCGTAGGTATAAATTAATAACAGAGATAAAACCACTAGTAACAGCGGTTTCATAAAATCATTACTTACATAAGTCAATAAAGTAGATCCTAAGAATGCTGATGGTACTGCTAAAACCATCATAATGAGTAACAACTTCCATTGAATAACAACTTTTTTCATGTATTGAAATGCAGCAAAAGCAGTTCCGCTAAACGCAGGTAATTTCAAAGTACCGATAACAGTAGAAACAGGTAAATTTGGTAATAAAATCAACCCCATCGGAGTTTGAATCAATCCACCGCCACCTACAATGGCATCAATAAATCCTGCAGCAAAAGCAGCTAAACAAAGTAAAATTATAATATAGTCTTCCAATTATTTTGTAGTATTTGGTTTGATTTTTAATGTTGGCAAAATTAACCTTCTTAAACAAATATTACAATTAAAATGATGTTGAATTACAACCAAAAAGTATATTTTTGTTTCCTTAAATTATAAAAATGGATTCAAACAAAATTATAGAAGTTCTAGCTTATACTATACCTTCAATCATAACTGGAAGCGTTGCTTATTATTTTTTCAAATCGTATCTTCAGGATAAACAAAATACGAGAAAGTGGTTATTGCAAAAAGATGCTCAAAAACAAGCCTTACCTTTGCGTTTACAAGCTTACGAACGTATCACATTATACTTAGAACGCATTAGTTTAACTAATTTATTGATACGCGTTGCACCGATATCTAATGACAAGAATGATTATGAAAATTTAGTTATTGCACAAATCGAGCAAGAATTTGAACATAACTTAACGCAACAAATATACATGTCTGATGAATGTTGGACAATTGTAACTACAGCTAAAAATGCTACAATCCAAATGATTCGTAAAGCAAATATGAGCGACCGTGTTGATAGTGCCGATAAATTACGTGAAGTAATCTTAAACGATTTATTCGATAAACAATCGCCAAGCAGCGCTGCTTTAGGATATATTAAAAGAGAAGTAAGCGAAATGTGGTAAGGCTTAATTTTAGATTTTAGAGTGAAGAATAAAACATCTGACTTATATAGAATTTAAGATTATAATAAAAAAGTTAACCATATAAGTGATGTAAGTTCATTTAAGTTTTATGCTGATTAGTTGCGCTTATATTTACTTATATCACTTACATCCTTAAAATGATTCAGTGAATACTAACTTTTTTAATTAAGTTCAATCTTTATTAATCTAAAATCTAAAATCATCATCACCTGTTATCACTCATAATTTCAGATTTATTCTGAGCATATTCATACCCTTCTTCCCACCATTTTTTCATTTCTTCTTTATTAAAAATGAGTGCGTTATTAGTTAGCTTTGTTGGAGTATAAAATAAATTTAGTTTTACATTTTTGTTTTTTGCAACCAGTTTTCCAAGAGCGATATCGTGTTTTTCGACTTGATCCAGGGCAATTCGGAATAAATCAATCATTAACGAAAACGGATTTTTACCAATTGTACTTTTTGTAGTATTTACTTCAGTTTCCAGAATAACTACATCTATTTCGGTGGCGCCGCGTTTTATTGCTTCACGTATCGGAACCAAACTCGAAAATCCTCCATCGCCATATTCCGAGTTATTTTTGGATACTAAACTCATAAACGGAATGTAATTACTGGAGATCCAAATCCAATCACAAAACTCGTCGTAACTGCAGTCATTTATCGATTTATACTCGGCTTCATTTCGAGATAAATTTGTAACTGTTACAACAACATCGGTTTTGAGTTTTTTTAGCTGGTTAAATTCTGATATTGAGAAATGGTCTTTAATATATTTTTGCAATCTTTTGCTTTCTCCAAACGTCCTTTTTCCTCTAAAAAACTGACGAATTACATTAAAATGATTAATTGTAACAATATCAATACCTCCTTTTTCTTTCACTACAAAAGGGCTAATATTAAATATTTTACTCATGTTTACATTGGTGTAGATACCGTGGATTTTCTCAATATTTCCAAGTGCCAAATGCGGAATAAGTAAACTTCCTGTAGATGTTCCTAGGAATAAATCATACTCACATTTTTTTATTTCTAACAAATATTGTGCAACTCCTCCGGCAAAAGCTCCTTTGCTTCCTCCTCCTGAAATAACCAATGCTCTCATAAATGTATTGTAATTTTTTTTAGAGACGAAAATAGATGAAAGAACAAAGAAAATAGACAAAATCTACACTCTTTATTTTCTTCTCTTAACTCTCAATAATCTTGATTCTATTTGCTCTTGACTCTATAAACTTTCTTCTATTCTCTACTATCTATTCTCTAGATCCTATTCTTTCAACAGACGATTCAATTGAAACTGTTCATTCGAGGACAAATTAGGAAAAATTCTCTCAAACGAACTACGCATTTCACTATTTTTTAATAATAAGCGAATGGAATCCCTTCCAAATTTAGAAAACTGCCACATATGGTGCGTTGTAGCATTTACCAAATTTGTTAAAACAAGATCATTTATTAAACCAAAATCAATTAATTTTTCTAAAGCATTTTGACGTGTTGTAGCTTCATATTCTGGAGAAGAATAACTAATTAATTCATTTATTAAAACTTCAGGCTCAGTTGTGTAATTAGGTGTAGATAATGCCAATGAAAGCCACAATGTTTTCAAATTATAATCATTAAATCCAATCCATTTTTTTGATTTATCCAAATATTCTGCGCGATGAGAAGGAAAATTATTCCACAAATAAAACAACGCAATTTCTTGGGTTTGATAGGATTTATCATCCAGTAGAGTCTCATATTGAGTTCTAAAATCTTCCGGAATTTTAGGTAAGCTACTTGCAACTTCCTGACGTACCTGTAGATTCCCTGTATTCAATGCTAATATAAGTAGTTCTTTTTTCGCGTCGTATTTTTCATTCCTCAACTGGCTCACAATCGCTTTTTTAACTGTATAATAAACATCCGATTGTAATACTTTGGATAGAAAAGCTTCTTTCTCTATCAACGGCTTTTTACTCACTTTATCAACTTCAAAACGAACTTGAATCGCTTTATTTCTACCCAATAACTCATTAGCTTGTTGTGTATTAAAAGCAAATGATTCTAACCAGATTTTCGAAAATGCTTTCAAATCATAATCAGATACTTTTTTTATTTCGTCAAAAAAATCTTCTGTACTTACAGTTTGAAATGCATATTTTTTCAGATAACTTTTGATTACTTTTTTAAAGGCTTTATCACCAAGAGCATCATGCAAAACAAATAATGTCCATGCTCCTTTTTCATAAAAAGTAAGCGAACTGGCTTTGGCATTCAAAACCGGAATTGTATCGGTTCGTGAAGCATATTTTAACTGTTGTGCAGTTTCATACAATTTGGAATAAAAATAATCTTCACCATAAATTTCCTTCTCGGCTAGTAATGCATAATAAGTCGCAAACCCTTCTTGCAGCCAATGATGTGTGCTACTCTCGGCAGTAATTAAATTTCCAAACCAATGGTGTGCCAATTCATGCGCATTAACATTCGTATATCTTCTATCTTCAAAACCAATAGAATCAACAACATATCGAGTAGAAAATAAAGTCGCGGTTGTATTTTCCATTCCGGCATATAAAAAATCACGAACAGGAGCTTGTTTGTAGATTTCCCAAGGGTACTTTACTCCTATTTCTTTTTCCAAAAAATCAAAAATTTGCTTCGAATAACGATATGTTGGTTCAAAACGCGACATATCTTTATTTTCTATATAATACTCTAAAGGAATTTTGGATTTAGATTTAAGTGTTTTCTCTTCATATTTTCCTATGGCAAGCATTAATAAATAAGAACTCATCGGATTTTGCATGCGATATTGCCAAACAAAAGAATCTACATTTATGAGCTTATTCTTAAGGACACCATTTGAGATAACCTCATAGTTTTTATCGAAAGTTATATCCAAATTAAAAACTACTTTTTCATTCACATCGTCAAAACTAGGAAACCAATTACTAGTGTATCTTCCTTGCCCTTGTGTCCAGATTTCCAGATCGTCTTTACTCTCTGTGTTCACAAAATACAAAGCCTGTTTTGGTTTTGTTATATAACTAAAAGTTAAGGTGTTTTTTCCTTTTTGGAACGGAAAAACCAGTTGTAACTGCTTGTTTGTATTTATATATATTATTTCGTTTCCATTTACTTTTAAATCAGAAAACGTCATATTTTGAGCGTCAATCTTAATAGTATCAATAGGTTGTGTAACCTCAAAATTATAATTTACATTACCCGAAACCGATCTATCGACTGGATTTATGTTGATTTCTCCTAATACAGTTTTAAAATCAACAGATTTTGTTTGTTGTGCAAAAGTAAAAATGGAAAAGAATAAAAATAGGTATTTCATATAGATGAATTTATATTGAAGGTATTAATAGATTCTGAATTCCAATTTGCAGGATTATTTGTTATATAAGAATCAATTTTCTCTAATGATTTATAATTCCGAACGATGTGGTCATGATAATTAGATTGCCAAATTGGTGTTCTAGAAACGAACGTCTTTTCTATAGACATACACATAGAAGCGCGTGCCAGTACGTCTACACCTTCTATATCATTTAATGAAAGAATTTGTTTTGTCGTAACCGATTTAAATATGGCGATAAATGATGAAATCGAATTGCGTTTACGGGATGGTTTTAATGTCGATTGGTTCGCGTTCTGGTTCTGTAGAGGCGCACCGCAGTGCGTCTCCGCAATATATGTATTCGCAAAATGCGTTTCTGTATTGTTTGATATGCTGGACGTAGACGCACTGCGGTGCGTCTCTACGGATTGTGTGTCAATAGATTGTGTATTTACGGTTTGAATTTCAATTAATAAATGAATATGATTGGGCATTACAATCCAATTATGAAAAATCCAGTTATCTCTGATTTCAATGGATTTTATAATTTCATTCTCAATAATTTTTCCGCTATTATTTAGAATCATCAAATCAGAATCGATTGATCCAAAAATACATTCTCTATCGTAAGTTGCTAATGTAATAAAATAAATACCTTCATTGGAATAGTCCCAATTTTGCAATCTATTTGACTCTGATTTGTATTTATTTTTGAATAAAGGCATAAATTGATTCGTGTGCTTTCAAAGTTACAAAGGTTTGATGAACAAATCGAAGGAAATTTGTATGTTTACTTACAGAAAAAATTAAACAATTCCATTGAAAAAAATCGCCTTATTTAACTGGAGCAGCGGAAAAGACTCTGCTTTAGCATTATATAAAATACAACAAGAAAAAGAATTTGAAATAAACTGTTTACTCACAAGTGTAAACCAACAGTTTCAGCGTATTTCGATGCATGGCGTTCGGGTAGAATTATTAGAACAACAAGCAAAAAGTATCGGAATACCCCTAGAAATCATGCAAATTCCCGAGATGCCAACAATGGAAGTTTATGAAAAAGTCATGACTGAAACATTGGCTAAACTTAAAAATCAAGGCGTTAAATATTCTATTTTTGGTGATATTTTTCTGGAAGATTTAAGAAAATATCGTGAAGATAAATTAGTTGATATAGGATTTGAAGCAGTATTTCCGTTATGGAAAACACCAACACAAGATTTAATTCAGGAATTTATTTCTTTGGGTTTTAAAACAATAGTGGTTTGTGTAAACGAACGCTTTCTAGATAAGAGTTTTGTAGGTCGTGTAATTGATCAGGATTTTATAAATGATTTACCAGATAATGTAGATGTATGTGGAGAAAATGGTGAATTTCATACCTTTACTTTCGATGGCCCTATTTTTTCGGAACCAATACAATTTGAAATTGGAGAAATTGTACATCGAAAATATGAAAAACCTAAAACCGAATCTAGTGATACTGCTTGTGATACGAATACAAGCGATGCGTTTGATTATGGATTTTGGTATTGCGATTTGATATGAACATCAGAAAATTAAACATGTAAGCAAGTGTAAACTTAAATGACTTATATCACTTATATGGTTGGCTTTTTCTTCTAGCAGTCTTAAATTTATGTAATCTAATGATACAACTCAATAATATTATTTAAAATTCATTAATATGCCAACAAAGAATAAAAGTTTAGAACTGGAAAAAGTTTTATCTTTCCTTGAAGAAATAGGGATTAACATTATTGAAAAAGAATTAGATACAACCTTTTTACCAGGATTAAGCTTAGGTCCAAATTGTCTTTATATTGATTTTGAAAAATTATTGTATCCCGGAGATATATTACATGAAGCCGGACATCTCGCTGTAACGCCTACATCTGACAGAATGCTCGCCGGAACCGATAAAATATCTGCCGATTGGCCTACACAAGGTGAGGAAATTGCGGCAATCTTATGGTCTTTTGCGGCAGCGAAACATTTAAAATTACCTATTGAATTCGTATTCCATCCCAATGGTTACAAAAATGAATCGGAATTGTTAATTTCAAATTTTAACAATGAAAATTATATTGGATTACCTTTTCTAGAATGGGCTGGACTTGCATTAGGAAACGAACGCGCAATGAAAGAAGGAAAAGAAGCATTCCCAACAATGATAAAATGGTTAAGAGAATAAATTATGGATAAATTGATACGCTCTATAAAATTCCCAATTGTTTTTGATAAAGAAAAACTACAAAATGATCTAAAAAAAATCATTGATAAAAATTGGATCGATCATTACAATACCAATGATTATTCGGGAAAATGGACATCGCTTGCATTAATGTCTCACAACGGAAAATCGGATACTATTATTGCTTTACCAAATAGTGATGAAAAACTTGTTGCTACCGAGATTCTTGATTCTTGCCTATATTTCAAAGAGATTCTGGATGGTTTTTTATTTGAAAAAACTGCTGTACGCTTATTACAACTAGCTGTCGGTGCCGATATTAAACCACACAGTGATCATTGTCTTGGATATGAAGATGGTTCTTTTCGATTGCACATTCCCATAATTACCAATAGTGAAGTAGAATTTATTCTGGACGGAACTCGACTAATAATGAATGAAGGGGAATGCTGGTATATAGATGCTAATTTTATCCATTCGGTTGCAAATCGCGGTACGCAGGATCGAATTCATCTTGTAATCGATGGCGTAAGAAACCAATGGACAGATAATCTATTTTACAATGAAGCTTCCCAAGATCAATTCATTAAGCCTGTTCCAGTGATGAGCGAAGAACAAAAACAACTTATGATTGCCGAGTTGCATCGAATGAATACTCCAATGGCAAATCAGATCCTTAAAGATCTGGAGTAATCGAGCATTTTAATTTCAATTACGAACGCGTTCAAAGCAATTATTTTAGATATAAATGAATATTTCAAATTTTCAAAAATACCAAATAATAATCCTCACGGTTATTGTGTCATTTTCATTTCAAAGTTGCTTAGTAAGCAGGTGCAAAAGACCACGACTTATTGGTTATATCTACGATGAAAGCACCAATAAGCCTATAGAGAGTTGCAAAGTAGGAGAAAGTTTGACCAACTCCGCAGGATATTTTGATTTAAAAGAAATACGGTATTCTCAATTTACCTTCGTGGCATTTGAAGCGCCTCCATTAAGCGTAAATGAACCCATTTATAAAGAAGGATACGAAAAGAAATCTATCAACTTTCTCAATCCTTTTAGTGGCGGAATGAGAAAGGGTGCTATCCAAAATATGGATACTATTTATCTAAAAAAAGTTGTGATCCCTGTTTCTAATTAATCTTTTAGGTCGAGACATCAATCCAAGTTACAAGTTTCCATTCTCCTTGAATTTTTTCGAAAAAATAATCAATAAAAATCCCATTATTAAGTCCGCGTTGTTGAATTACAGCTTTATCCTTATTTAGGATTAATGTTTGCTTGTAATCTCTGTCTTCATCCTTTTTGTCTAAATTTATTGGAGTATATTTTTCCTTAGTAATAGCATAATCAACGAGTTCTAAATCATCGTTGTTTATCATTACTTTTAGTGGAAATTGGATTCTGCTTATTTGAAAATTAGTATCGTGATTAAACAATTTAAAGAAACGATTAAAATCTTCTTGTGTCTTTTTATCGATTACAACTCCCGATTCTGTTTCTTCGGTAATAACCAATTTTTTTGTTTCGTTATTTAAAATCGGTTCATCTTGAAGCGCAACTTCTTTTTTGCAACTTATTAAAATCAATAGTAACATTATAAAATATAATACTGATATTATTTTATATAGCTTGCCTTTCTTCATATATTTTTAATAACTGAGTTACTGTATTCCAGTTTCTTATAGTTGCTGTAACATTTAATTTTTTCTCAATATATTTTTGATCAAATCTTGTTTTTCCTGCACCAACAGCATATTTAATAAATATTCTATTCTCATCAATACTTGCTTCATCTGGTTTAAACTGGCTAATTTTTAAATCATTGATGCTTTCGCTTCGCAATGCTATCGAGATAAAAGCTACGTATAGTTTTTTAATGTCAGCATCTTTTTCTTTCAAGAAAGGATTATTTTTAAAACAAGCTTCTAAGTCTTGCTTATTAATAACTACAATAGGCACTTCGTGTCCAAAAGCTTTAAATATTTCCTGCTTTATTAAAAATCCAACTTTGGAAGCATTATCTTCATCAGTATCTACAAAAACATTTCCCGATTGGATATAAGTTTGCACATTTTTAAAACCAATAGCTTCGAGTGTAGTCTTTAAAGCTTCCATTTTTATCATGTTGTGTCCAGAAACATTAATACCACGAAGGAGTGCGAGATGAGTTGTCATTGTATTTAATTTATTTTTTCAAAGATATAAATATTCAAAGTCTAATCTGTCGATTTTTAAATTTCCTAATTAAAATCTATCTTCGCCTTATGAAAAAAGAGTATCGAATAAAGAATATAGGTTAACATCTATTCTCTTTATTCCATCTTCTAAAATATCCAATAATCGAGCAAACAAAAAATGTCTAATAATCTCCTTCAAACTCCTATCGAATACTTAAAAGGTGTTGGTCCTAGTCGTGGCGAATTACTTCGTAAGGAATTGGGGATTCATAAATATGTCGATTTAGTTAATTTTTTTCCAAATCGGTATATAGATAGAACTCGTTATTATAAGATTAACGAACTACAGAATACTGGTACAGAGGTTCAGATTATTGGTAAAATCATCAATATAAAAACGGTTGAGTTTGCCAAAAATAAAAAACGATTAGTAGCGACTTTCGTAGATGATACGGGACAAATAGATCTTAACTGGTTCCAGGGACATAAATGGATTCGCGAAAGTTTAAAGCTCAACGAAGTATGTGTTATTTTTGGAAAATGCAGCTTATACGGAAGTCAGTTTAGTATGGCTCATCCCGAAATTGAGTTAATGAGCGAACATGAACAAAGTTTGCGTTCGGCGATGCAACCTGTTTATCCATCTACAGAAACACTAACAAATCGTGGAATTTCAAATCGTGTGATTAACAAACTCATGCAGCAGTTATTCCTCGAAACACATGCTTTATTTACAGAAACATTACCCGATTATTTAATCAATGAATTAAAACTGATTCCTAAAAGAGCCGCTTTATTTAACATACATTTCCCAAAAAGCACTGATGTTTTGGCGAAAGCCCAATTCCGATTAAAATTTGAGGAATTGTTCTTTATTCAGCTGCAGCTAATAACAAAAAACCTGATTAGAAAACATAAAATTAAAGGACATCCATTTACAAAAGTAGGTGAGTTTTTTAATGTATTTTATCAGAATCATTTGCCTTTTGAACTTACAAACGCTCAAAAAAGAGTAATTAAAGAAATTCGTATCGATATGGGTAGTAATGCTCAAATGAACCGATTATTACAGGGAGACGTAGGTTCCGGAAAAACTATCGTAGCGTTTATGAGTATGTTATTGGCACTCGATAATGGTTTTCAGGCTTGCTTGATGGCTCCAACCGAAATCCTCGCCAATCAACATTTTATAGGATTATCTGAGCTGGCAGCTACATTAAATATCAATATAAAAATACTAACGGGCTCGACTAAAATTGCTGCCAGAAGAATTATCCACGAAGAACTGGAAAATGGCAGTTTGCATATTATAATTGGTACGCACGCTTTACTAGAAGATAAAGTAAAATTTAAAAATTTAGGATTAGCTGTTATCGATGAGCAACATCGTTTTGGTGTAGAGCAACGTTCTAAGTTATGGAAGAAGAATGAGATTCCGCCACACGTATTAGTAATGACCGCCACACCTATTCCGCGTACTCTGGCGATGAGTTTATACGGTGATTTGGATATTTCGGTAATCGATGAATTACCTCCGGGACGAAAACCAATCCAAACCGTTCATCGTTATGATAGTAATCGTCTTAAAGTGTGGAAATTCCTGAGAGATGAAATTGCTTTAGGTAGACAAATTTATATCGTATATCCCTTAATTCAAGAATCCGAAAAAATGGATTTCAAGGACTTAATGGACGGTTACGAGAGTATTTCGCGCGATTTCCCTCTACCCAATTATTCAATTTCTATCCTTCATGGAAAAATGAAACCTGTAGATAAAGATGCCGAAATGAAACGCTTCTCAGAAGGGAAAACTAATATAATGGTCGCTACAACCGTTATAGAAGTTGGTGTAAACGTTCCCAATGCCAGTGTAATGATTATAGAAAGCGCCGAACGTTTTGGGCTTTCGCAACTACACCAATTACGTGGTCGTGTGGGTCGTGGCGCCGAACAAAGCTATTGTATCTTAATGACTTCACATAAGTTAAGCTCGGATAGTAGAACCCGAATGGAAACGATGGTTCAAACAAATGATGGTTTCGAAATTGCCGAAGTAGACTTAAAACTCCGCGGTCCGGGTGATTTAATGGGAACGCAACAAAGTGGTGTATTAAATCTACAAATTGCCGATATTGTTCGTGATCGTGATATTTTATCCCTAGCTAGAAATTATGCTTTAAAAATCCTAAAAGAAGACGCTCCATTGCAAAAACCAGAGAATGCAATACTTAAAGCGGTATTTATTGAGCTGACTAAGAAAAAAAGTATCTGGAATTATATAAGTTAGTTTTTTGAGGAAGGTTCTGAGATACTTCGGGGCTAAGGTTTCTTGTAGAGATGCACAGCTCAGCTTAAGTCGCTCTACACGGTATAGAGTAAACTCTCAATTTATAAAATAGACTATGTACTCAATAATATCCTACTCTTTAATTATCTTCCTAATTAATGCGATCCTTCCTCGGTATGGAAAACAAAATTAAAATTATGTGTGTTTTCGTGCCCATAAAAACGCACTGCTATACGCCTCTACAAGAAACCTTTGCCCCTCTTAACCGTTGTACCTTTAAATCTTTTTCTCAAAAGCTTTAAACCTTCCTGCGTGAATCAAGTCTAAGTTCAAAACTTTTGAATTTATGCAACTATGATCTTTATACATAAAAAACCTTCCTCCCTTTGTAACTCTGAACCTTTGAACCTCTTTGATCACTAAATAATTAATATTTGTACATACAATTGTTAAATAAAAGAATAAGGTCTTCAGTATTCATTGCAAAAAACTAAATTTGTGAATTCACTCAAAAAACAAAACTATTAATTCAAGCTTTACCAAAATCTCATGAAAATTAAAAACCTAGTTTATGCCCTACTAATTATCGGAATAGGAGGATTTATTGCCTATCGGATAGTATCTAATAAAAACAAAAATGACGAATCAAAGGGTCAAAACAGTAAAAATAAAACCATCACTGTTTCTGGAATTGTAGTAGACACGCAAACCTTTGACAATAATTTATCTTTATCCGGATCTATTGAAGCCAATGAACAGGTTGAAATTCGTAGTGAGGTTTCGGGAATTGTCGAAGGAATCTATTTTAATGAAGGAAGTAATGTAACCAAAGGTCAGGTGCTTTTTAAAGTTAATGATATAGAGTTAAAAGCACAATTAAGACAAGCTACTACTAAGGAAAGCTTGGCTGCCGAAAATGCAAGAAGAGCTAAACTACTATTACAAAAAGAAGCTATTAGTCAGGAAGAATACGATGTTGCCAAAGCCGATTACGCATCTGCGCAAGCACAAAGTCAATTAATTCGCGCACAAATCGCAAAAACATCTGTAAAAGCTCCTTTTTCGGGAAAAATAGGATTACGATCAATTTCTCCGGGTACTTATATTACACCAACAATTTTGGTGGCCAAATTGGTTAACACAAGTAAGCTTAAAATCACCTTCTCTATTCCTGAGAAATACGCAAGTGAGGTGAGAAATAATTCAACAATTACCTTTACAGTTTCGGGCTCAAACACTCAATATACTGCCAAAGTATATGCAATAGAACCAGAGGTTGCTATAGAAACCAGAACATTACAAATTCGCGCTATTGCCGAAAACAAAGACGGTAAATTATTCCCTGGAACTTTTGCCGATGTAAAACTACCTTTGGATATCATAAAAGACGCGATTGTAGTTCCTACAGAAGCTATTATACCTGTACAAAATGGTAAAAAAGTTTTTATCTCAAATTTTGGCAAAGCCAAAGAAGTAATGGTCGAAACTGCTACAAGAACAGATGCATCCATCTTGGTACTTTCTGGTCTTAAAAAAGGTGATACTGTTGTAACTAGTGGTGTTATGTCGTTAAAAAATGATGACAAAATTAAAGTAAAAACTAAATAAGTCTAGATTTTGAGATATGTAGTCTGATTTAGCATTAAATCTGAAACCTAAAATCTGAAATCTATCCCGAACCGTCGGGGCTAAAATATAAAATCTCGTATGAGTTTATCAACCACAAGTATAAGGAGACCCGTATTAACAATTGTATTAAACCTTGCAATTGTATTATTTGGTCTTATTGGATATAGTTTTTTAGGAGTCCGAGAATTTCCGTCGATCGATCCGGCGCAAGTTTCTGTTCGTACTAATTATACGGGAGCAAATTCCGACATTATAGAATCTCAAATTACCGAACCATTAGAAAAAGCTATTAATGCTATTGATGGGATTCGTAACATTACCTCGTCTAGTGTACAAGGAAGTAGCAATATTACTATCGAATTTAATCTGGATAAAAATCTGGAAGAAGCTGCAAATGATGTACGTGATAAAGTTTCGCAAGCCGTTCGAAGTTTACCACAGGATATCGATGCTCCTCCGGTAGTTTCTAAGGCCGATGCCAATGGTGAAGCTATTATTTCTATGACAGTTCAAAGTGATACGCGAAGTGCTCTTGAATTAAGTGATTATGCCGAGAATGTAATTTCGCAACGATTAGAAACAATTCCAGGAGTAAGCGGCGTGCAAATTTGGGGTCAAAAAAGATATGCCATGCGTTTATGGATTGACCCTGTAAAACTGGCCGCCTACGGATGTACAGTATCGGAAGTTCGTAATGCATTGAATGCACAAAATGTCGAATTACCATCTGGGAAATTAACCGGAAACAATACCGAATTAACAGTAAAAACAGTTGGTAATTTATCCAAACCCGAAGAATTCAACAATATCATTATTCGCTCTGATGGAGAAAAAATTGTTCGTTTAAGCGATATCGGAAAAGCTGAATTAGGCCCTGAGAATACCGAAACAAAACTAAGTCAATCTGGACTTCCTATGATTGGTCTGGCGATTGTTCCTATGCCGGGAGCTAATTATCTTGATATTTCGAAAGAATTCTACAAAAAATTCGACGCATTAAAAAAAGATCTCCCTAAAGATATTAAACTAGACATTGCAATTGATAGTACCCTTTTTGTTAAAAAATCGGTTCTGGAAGTTGCCGAAACATTATTAATATCTATCGTATTGGTTATCCTGATTATCTTTTTATTCTTTAGAGATTGGGCGATAGCTTTTAGACCTTTAATTGATATTCCAGTTTCCTTGATTGCAACATTCTTTATTATGTGGCTTTTTGGGTTCTCTATAAATGTATTAACATTACTGGCAATTGTTCTGGCGACGGGACTTGTGGTCGATGATGGAATTGTAGTAACCGAAAATATCTTTAAGAAAGTCGAAGAAGGAATGTCGCCTATCGAAGCTGCGATTAAAGGATCTAATGAAATATTCTTTGCCGTAATTTCTATTTCGATAACACTTGCAGCAGTATTTTTACCTGTAATTTTTCTGGAAGGATTTGTCGGACGATTGTTTCGAGAGTTTGGTGTCGTCATTGGGGCAGCAGTATTAATTTCGGCTTTCGTTTCCTTGACATTAACACCAATGTTAAATGCATATTTAATGAAAGGTGGAGAACAAAAAAAATCAAATTTCTATATTAAAACAGAGCCTTATTTTGAAAAATTAAATAGTGGATATGCCGATGCATTATCTCGTTTTATGAAAAAGAAATGGCTAAGTTTTCCAATTATCGCTATTTGTTTTGGATTGATTTATTTATTTTTCAGCATTCTGCCAAAAGAAACAGCTCCGTATGATGACCGAAGTTCGTTGGTTTTAAGTATAACAACACCCGAAGGTTCCTCTTATGAATACACAGATCGTTTCATGCAGGAAATAGGACAACTTATTGATGATTCGATTCCGGAGAAAAAAGTGAGTTTGGTAATTACTTCCCCAGGATTTGGTTCATCATCTGTAAACAGCGGAAGAGTTCGAATAGCACTTAGCGAACCTGATGAAAGAACTCGTTCTCAAAAAGAAATTGCGGACAAATTAACGCAATGGACAAAAAAATATTCGCAAGCGAAAACGTCTGTAACAGAGCAACCAACTATTGCGGTAAATCGTCGTGGTGGTTTGCCAATTCAGTATATTATTCAGGCACCGACCTTTGAGAAATTACGAGAAAAGATTCCGTTATTTATGGAAGAAGCCAATAAAAATGATACATTCTCGGTAACAGATGTCAATTTAAAATTCAACAAACCCGAAATTAATGTAAGTATCAATCGTGAAAAAGCCGAGAGTTTAGGTATTTCTATAATTGATATTGCACAAACATTGCAACTTTCATTAAGCGGACAACGTTTTGGGTATTTCATTAAAAATGGAAAACAATATCAGGTTATTGGGCAATTTGATCAAAAAGACCGTGCAAAACCATTGGATTTGACCTCTATGTTTGTAAAAAACAAAAAAGGACAATTAATACAAATGGATAACGTGGTTACGATTGAAGAGCAGAGTAATCCGCCGCAATTGTATCATAATAACAGGTACATGTCGGCTACGGTCTCGGCTGGTCTTGCCCCAGGCAAAAGTATCAGTGATGGTATTGATGCGATGAATCAAATAAAAGCCAAAGTTCTGGATGATAGTTTTACTACCGATTTAGGTGGAGAATCTAGAGATTTTGTTGAAAGTAGCTCGAATACTTCATTTGCCTTTGGATTGGCATTATTATTAATATTCTTAATCTTATCTGCACAATTTGAAAGTTTTATAGATCCGTTTATTATTATCCTTACTGTTCCTATGGCGGTTGCCGGAGCGTTATTCTCATTATGGTTGTTCAACCAAACATGGAATATATTTAGCCAGATTGGAACCGTAATGCTTATTGGTTTGGTAACCAAGAATGGTATTTTAATCGTAGAATTTGCGAACCAATTACGAGAACAAGGAAAACCAAAATTAGAAGCAATTCTCGAGGCTTCGGAAGCCCGTCTTCGTCCGATATTAATGACGAGTTTGGCTATTGCATTAGGAGCTTTACCAATTGCTTTATCACTTGGTGCTGCCTCTACAAGCCGAATCGGAATGGGAGTTGTAATTGTGGGAGGAACTATTTTCTCATTAGTTTTGACATTATTTGTAATCCCTGCGATGTATTTAATGTGGTCAAAAGCACGTAAACATTATCCGGAGTTTGATCATATCGAAGAATATGAAAAAGAAAGTAAATAATCTTTCGAGCTAAACTTTAAATAAAATAGTAGTCACGAATCAACTTTTAATAGAAAAATCGATTGCTGATTCGTGATAAAAAATATAAAAAATGATGTACACAAAAGCTCTATTTAAATGCTTGGTTTTATTACTTCTTTGTGTTGCAAAAAGCAATGCGCAAGAAGTTCTTACTATCGAAGACGCAGTAAAAGTAGCATTAGAGAATAATTTTGAAATAAAAATTGCTTCCAATAATCTAAAAATTAATGAGACTAATGTAACCATAGGAAATGCAGGAATGTTACCTACAGTGACAGCTACAGTTGTTGATAATAATGGTATTCAAAATAGTTCACAAACGCGTCAGGACGGAACATCTACCTCATTGAACAATGCCAAGAATAATAGCTTAAATTATGGTGTTGGACTCGATTGGACCATATTCGACGGTATGAAAATGTTTGCACAATTGGATCAATTAAAAGAACTTCAGAAATTGGGAGATGCCGAATTGCGACGTACCATTTTGGTTAAAGTTGGACAAGTAAATTCTACTTATTATGATTTAGTACAACAGCAGCAACAACTAGCTGCATTGGATACCACGATTGTAATTTCTAAGCAAAGATTAACTTTGGCACAAAATAGATTTACCATCGGAAAAGCTTCAAAATTGGAAGTTTTAAATGCTCAGGTAGATTTAAACACAGATCAGGTAGCACTTTTAAGACAGAAAGAATTGTATGCAAACACAAAGATTTTATTAAACCAAATTCTGGCTCGCGACTCTAAAATTAATTTCAAAGTTATTGATGCTGTTAAAGTCGATAATTCATTGATTTTGGATAATTTAATCGAATTGGCAAAAAAACAAAATCCGGAATTAGAATCGCAAATTATAAATATCCGAATTGCCGAATTGCAATTAAAACAAGTAAAGGCAAACCGCTATCCTACTGTAAAGCTAAATACTGGTTATAATTTTTCTGAAAATCAATCGAGTCTTGGGTTTACAAGTCAATCATCATCTCGAGGATTAAATTATGGTTTTAGCGCTTCGCTAAATATATTTGATGGTTTTGCCCAACATAGAAATGAAAAGACTTCTAAACTGCAAATCGAGAACACAAAATTTGCTTTGGAACAACAAAATCAAACTTTGACGACGCAACTATCAACTGCATATCAAACCTATTTGACCAATTTGGAGTTAATCAATTTAGAAGATAATAATGAAGCTATAGCTAAACAAAATTTAGATATTACGCTTGATAAATTCCGTATTGGAACTATCACCACTTTAGAATTTAGAACGGCGCAGCTTAATTATGTAAACGCAAAAGTACGTTACAGTAATGCCCAATTTGAAGCTAAATTATCTGAAATTGCTTTAAAGGAATTAGCAGGTAATATTAGTTTTTAACCTAAATTTGTTTAAAATTCTATTAAATGATCTCATACAATACCAAAGATTGGTTCACTTTTATCTTTCATTTTCATAAATCAGATACAGTTAGAAAACTGTTCCCGATTATGATTGCCATCGGAATTTATTCTGGAACTATTGGTTATCTGGAAGTTCAATATTTTAAAATAGGAAAAAACGATTATATACAAAACATCCCGATTATGCACGGAATGTTAGGTTTTGTAATTTCATTACTTCTTGTTTTTAGAACCAATACTGCTTACGACCGTTGGTGGGAAGGAAGAAAATTATGGGGAGGACTGGTAAACAGCAGTCGTAATCTTGCTATTAAACTTTCGGCAATTTTAAAAGATGAAAACGACCGAAAGTTCTTTAGAAAATTTATTCCGGTATATGCCGATATTTTGCATAAGCATTTAAACGACTCCGAAACTAGTAAACAACTTTTTGAAGATGTAGATTTAGAGATTGATCATCATAAGCATAAACCAAATCAGGTAAAAAGAATCATGTATCACAAAATCAATGATTTATACGATGCGAAAAAAATAACAGGAGATCAATTAATTATTTTAAATAGTGAATTACAAGCTTTTACAGATATTTGTGGTGCTTGTGAACGTATAAAAAATACGCCTATTCCCTACTCTTATAGTGCCTTTATAAAGAAATTTATTTTCTTTTATATAATGACTTTACCTTTCGGTTACTCTATTAGCTTAGGTTATTATGTAGCTCCTGTAGTTGTTTTTATATTTTATGTACTTGCGAGTTTGGAACTTATTGCCGAAGAAATTGAGGATCCGTTTGGTGATGATGAGAATGATTTACCTACCAAAAAAATATCGGAAAATATTAAAAAACATATAGAAGAGCTGATTTAATTAAACGTTAAATCTGCTTTTCTTATATTTATTTTCATTAAATTTAAGTTTTATCTTTTAAAATTTAATTGCAATGAATAATCAGCCTGTTTTAATAGATTTACCTAATTTATCCAAAGAAAAATCCTTAAAAACTCTTGTAGAGAATAGGACGATATACAACCTTAATCACTGTGAATTAAACCTTTTTGAGACTTATGAATCTTCTCAATTAGTTCCATTAAAATTCAATGATCTGGTTGTGACAAGTATGTTGAGAGGAAAAAAAATCATGCATCTTTATGATGGGCCTGGATTTGATTATTTACCGGGGCAAACTGTTGTGATACCTTCAAACGTAGAAATGAAAATTGATTTCCCCGAAGCAACCAGAAATAATCCAACACAATGTTTAGCGTTAGCCATTGATCAGTCCAAGATTACAGATACCTTAAATTTTCTAAACGAGCGTTATCCCAAAGAAGGTAATGATGCCTATTGGCAATTAAATTATCAAAATTATTTCTTTTATAACAATATCGATTTGGCCAACACCATCAATAAACTTATTAAAGAATGTATGAGTACATCGATAACCAAAGATGCATTGGCGGATTTAACTTTGCAAGAATTATTAATCCGAATCATCCAGACTCAAACTGCAAAATCTATCGAAGAAGGAATAGCAATACATGCAAATAATCCAATAAGAGAAGTTACAGAATTCATTAAACATAACTTAAAAGAAAATATAAATTTAAAAAGTCTTAGCGACAAAGCATGTATGAGTACAGCTTCTTTCTATCGTTTTTTTAAAAGAGAATTAGGCATGAGCCCAATAGAATATGTCTTGAATGAGAAGATAAAATGTGCCAAGAAGTTATTAAAAAATCCAACGATACAAATTAACGAAGTTTGTTATTTATCGGGATTTGATGATGCCAATTATTTTATTAGATTATTTAAAAAATACGAAGGTATTACACCTAAGCAATATCAGTTGTTGTTTGTAAACTAAAGGCTCTGAGAAAGGCTCAGGGTGCAAAAGGTTTCCCCGTAGAGGTGCACAACAGTGCGTCTTAGAGACAGAGAATCGACCTAAATAAACAATACAACCATAATCTTGCCACCCTGACATAGGAAGCGTCTCCATAAATTGCTCGACAATTATTTAACAAAAAAAGATGCACTGCTGTGCACCTCTACGGAAAAATCTTTGTCCCTTTGAACCTTTAGAGCACTGCTGTGTGCTACTACAAGAGACCTTTGTCCCCTTTTCATTCAATAACCTTAATCGGTTCCAAATCTTTCTCTTCGTCTTCGGTAAAAATTCTATATTCTATTTGGAATGTCTTTTTTAATGGTGTTTCCAAGGAGAATCCTCCTACACCAAAAGCATCGATTACATTTAGAGTAAAATGAGCATGTTTCCAATATTCGAATAAATCTTTGTCTACCCAAAATTCGGTATCTTCTAATGTACCAATACATACGTCTCCCATTCTTTGATAAAAACCACCTTTTTCAAAACATTGTGGTTGCGTTCCTTCACAGCATCCACCAGCTTGATAAAACATTAAATCACCGTGTTTTTCTTTTAATATTTTTATCAATTCTATAGCCTTTTCTGATGCATTAATTCTTTTTATCATGATTTTTATATTTAAAAAAGCAATACTTTAATTGATTAATTAAGAACAGCCAGTTTACGACTGGCTGTTCTTAATTTTATACTCTTATTAAAAGAAACCTAATCTCTTTTTATCATAAGAGATCAGCATGTTTTTGGTCTGACGGTATTGTCCTAGCATCATTTTGTGATTTTCACGTCCAATTCCTGATTGTTTGTAACCTCCAAACGGTGCTCCTGCAGGATACGAATGGTATTGATTTATCCATACACGACCTGCCTGAATTGCTCTTGGAACCTGATAAATTTCGTGCGCATCACGTGTCCAGACTCCTGCGCCTAAACCGTACATTGTGTCATTTGCAATAGCAATAGCTTCTTCGGTAGTTTTAAAAGTGGTCACAGCTAGAACTGGCCCAAAAATTTCTTCTTGAAAAATTCTCATTTTGTTATTTCCTTTAAACAATGTGGGTTTAATGTAGTAACCCCCTTCCAGATCTCCACCCAAATTATTCTCACTACCACCGGTAAGCAATTCTGCACCTTCTTCTTTTCCTAATTTTATATAAGAAAGAATTTTCTCTTTTTGAACAATCGAAGTCTGTGCCCCAATCATAGTTGTTTTATCCAATGGATTTCCCGAAATAATCGCTTCGGTTCTTTCGATTACTCTTTTAATGAACTTATCATAAATATCTTCATGAACCAATAATCTAGATGGGCAAGTACAAATTTCTCCTTGGTTCAAGGCAAATAAAACAGCTCCTTCTATAGCTTTATCAAAGAAATCATCGTCGTGATCTGCAATCGACGGGAAGAATATATTAGGAGATTTCCCTCCTAGTTCAAGCGTTACTGGAATAATATTTTCGGTAGCATATTGCATTACTAAACGTCCTGTTGTTGTAGAACCTGTAAATGCTGCTTTAGAAACTTTTTTATTTGTAACCAATGGACGACCAAGTTCGGCACCAAAACCATTTACAATATTTAAAACTCCTGGAGGAAGAATATCTCCTACAAGCTCCATTAATACCAATATAGAAATCGGTGTACTTTCGGCAGGTTTTAAAACGATTGTATTTCCTGCTGCAAGAGCTGGTGCTATTTTCCAGACAGCCATTAAAATTGGGAAATTCCAAGGTATAATCTGAGCAACAACTCCTAATGGTTCACTTAAAGCTATTGAAACTGTTTGTGAATCCAACTCCATAATCGAGCTTTCTTCGGCACGAATTACACTTGCAAAATACCTAAAATGGTCTATCGCCAAAGGGATATCGGCAGCAAGGGTTTCACGTATCGGCTTTCCGTTATCAATCGTTTCTACAGTCGCAATGTACTCTAGATTATCTTCTATTTTCTGAGCAATTTTATTTAATAAAATACTACGTTCTGTTACCGAGGTCTTACCCCAGGTTTTAAACGCTTCGTATGCTGCATCAACAGCCAATTCTATATCTTCTTTACCAGAATGGGCTGCTTGTGTAAAGACTTTTCCGTCTATTGGAGAAACTACATCAAAATATTCTCCTTTTATTGGTGCTACAAATTTTCCACCAATGTAATTATCGTATTTTGCCTTAAAATCAGGTCTTTTTGCTAGAGTACTCATAAAATATTATTTTTTTGATTCATTTCAAATTTAGTTTCATTCTTTTATAAAGAATAGCACAATTCATTCATCTAATAGCACAAAAAACGCACATTCTCTTTTATAAGTAAACTTTAATACTTTATTAGCAAAATATTACCACAAAAAATAAAGAATACTCAAAATTAAAAGGTTTTCACCAAAAGAAAAACAGCTATAAAAAACCAAATAAATTGTTTCCTACTCCAATGTGCAATCCTTATATTTGTAAACTTATTCAAGAATAATATTACTCAAATGAAAATATCTTACAACTGGTTAAAACAATTCATTAAAATAGACTGGAAATCCGACGAAACATCTGCTTTGCTTACTGACTTAGGTCTTGAAGTGGAAGTGGTTGAAAAATACCAATCGATAAAAGGCGGATTAGAAGGCATTGTTGTAGGACATGTACTTACCTGTGTACAACATCCTGATGCAGATCGTTTAAAAATTACAACTGTAGATCTTGGATTAGAACATCCTGTGCAAATAGTGTGTGGTGCTGCCAATGTTGCTGCTGGACAAAAAGTACCTGTAGCCACTATTGGTACCGTATTATACGATAAAAGCGGTGAAGCTTTTACCATTAAAAAAGGAAAAATACGTGGTCAGGAAAGTCACGGGATGATTTGTGCCGAAGACGAATTAGGTCTTGGAACCGGTCATGATGGAATTATGGTTTTAGACGAAGCTTTGGTTCCCGGAACTCCTGCCGCTGAAGTTTTTCAAATAGAAAATGATGAAGTTTTCGAAATAGGATTAACTCCAAACCGTGCTGATGCAATGAGTCATCTTGGTACTGCACGTGATTTACGCGCCGGATTATTACAAAGCGGAGTAAATGTAGAGTTGATTACTCCATCGGTAAGTAATTTTAGAGTTGATATGCGAACATTAAAAATAGATGTTACCGTAGAACAACCTGCATTGGCTCCTAGATACTGTGGAGTTACTATATCTGGAATTACTATTGCAGAATCTCCTGCTTGGTTACAAAACAGATTAAAAGCTATTGGAATAACTCCTAAAAATAATATTGTTGATGTTACAAACTATGTTTTACATGAATTAGGACAACCCTTACATGCATTCGATGCTAGTAAAATCAATGGAAAGATTATTGTAAAAACGCTTCCTGCCGGGACTAAATTTGTAACGCTGGACGATGTTGAAAGAACATTGCACCAAGAAGATTTAATGATATGCGATGAGAAAGGACCATTGTGTATTGCTGGAGTTTTTGGAGGAAAAAAATCTGGTGTAACCGAAAGTACTACTTCTATATTCTTAGAAAGTGCTTATTTTAATCCTGTAAGTGTTCGTAAATCTGCTAAGAGACATCAATTAAATACCGATGCATCTTTTAGATTTGAAAGAGGTATTGACCCAACAATTACAGTATATGCATTGAAACGTGCTGCATTGTTGATTAAAGAAATTGCCGGAGGAGAAATAACATCTGATATTGTAGAAATCTATCAAAAGAAAATTGAGGATTTCTCTGTTTTCTTAAATTTTTGCCATGTATCAAAAATCATTGGACAAGAAATTCCTAAAGATACTATCAAAAAAATATTAGTATCGCTGGATATTAAAGTTAATAGTGTTTCTGAAGCTGGTTTAGGATTAACGATTCCTGCATACCGTGTAGATGTACAACGTGAGATAGATGTTATTGAAGAAATTCTTAGAGTTTACGGATACAACAATATTAATTTTTCGAAAAAATTCAACGCGACAGTTTCCAACTCTCCAAGAACAGAAGATTATAAGGTACAAAATAGTATAGCTGCACAATTAAACTCACAAGGGTTTCATGAAATGATGGCTAATTCACTAACAACTCCTGCTTATGTAAAACTTTCTAATTTATTAAAAGAAGAGCATAATGTTACGATATTAAACCCATTAAGTAGCGATTTGGCCGTTATGCGTCAGTCATTATTATTCTCTGGATTAGAAGCGATTTCTTACAATATTAATAGAAAAAATTCGGATTTAAAATTATTTGAATTTGGAAAATCATACCATAAATACCTAAACGGTTACGAAGAACATAAACATCTAACCCTATTTATTACTGGAAACAGAAATAAAGAAACCTGGACGAATGGACAACAAGCTACAGACTTCTTTTTATTAAAAGGATATGTAAAAGGCATAATTACCCGATTAGGAATTGATAAAATCCTTAATATTCCAACTCAGTCAGATGTATTTTCTGAAGGAACTGCAATCGGTTACGGACATGATACTCTTGTAGAAGTAGGTCTTGTAAAAAAATCAATCTTAAAGCAATTTGGTATCAAACAAGAAGTTTTTTATGCTGATTTTAACTGGGATTTAATTTTAAAAATAATTACAGGTAAAATAAAATATACCGAAATTCCAAAATACCCAGAAGTACGTAGAGATTTAGCTTTATTACTGGATCAAAACATAACTTATGATAGTATTTACAATCTTGCTAAGCAAACAGAGAAATCACTATTAAAAGATGTGAATTTATTTGACGTATACGAAGGCAAAAACCTTCCTGAAGGCAAGAAGTCATATGCATTGAGTTTTACCATTCAGGATAACACAAAAACGCTTACCGACGCTCAAATAGATAAGATTATGGGTAAATTGCAACAAACTTTCGAAACTGAACTTGGTGCAACCTTACGATAAACTTATTTTACTATAAATTTCAAACCCGATAGCTTTTTAAAACTATCGGGTTTTATTTTTTTCAATACTTAAAATTTTAATATTAAGAGCTAAACTTTGCATAAGCTTTCATTAATTTCTCATCATATTTATTCGTTTTGTAAGCTGGTCCGTTATATTTCGAAGCAAAATCTGCCCATTTCTTGTTTCTTAAAAAACCAATTAGCTTATTTTTTTTCAAGAACATACCAAAAGACTTTAAACTCTCTCCTTCGTTTAAATACATTTTTTCTACATATTCATCTACATTTTGATATCCAATAGGAATCGCATTAAACCCCATAATTTGATACAAATTCCAAGATGTAGAACATTTTGCAGCATCACTGAAATTTTTATCAGGACTCAAATTAATTGCTTTTTCTAAGCGTGTGTATTCTGCCGTACCACCCAAGTAGAATTTTCTTGTGTAATTTTTAAACAAAATATCCAGAGTATTAGCATTTACATAAGTACTGGGATTTATTTTTCTTTTTTCAAGTTCTTTCCAGAAGATATGTCCTTCAAATAAAATTTTAGGGCGTCCATCTACAAGAAATCCCATCCCTCCGCTTTCGACTTCGTTAACCGCCTTAACAACTGCCAATTCAAGATCATAATTATTTGAAAAATCAATGAGATTCTTCTCCGAGAGCAATTTACTATTCGATGATAATCCTGCTTTACCTTTTTCAATAAGTGTAGTCCATGTTTTCAAGCCAACAACACCATCTACAACCAAATTATTCTTCAATTGAAAATCTTTAACAGCTTTATCTGTTTCTACTCCAAAATAATCAGAAACAACAACGCTGTAGTTCAATTTTGCAAGAAGTTCATTTAAATAATAAACTTCACTTGATTTTACACCCAATTTTATAGTTCTCATAATTTTTATTTTTAATTATTCTTGATGAAATTAAAAGTTAATTACAGTTAATGCCCCTCATTCGCATTTAAAAAACTGTATAGTAAATTTTGAATCTTCTGTCAGGATCTTTTGGAATCCTAGAATGCTTTGGGTAATACTAGAATTACATTGGTAAACCGATATCTGTTACCGGGGAATTATTAGGATTTGATAAATTTAATTATTGCTAATAGTAGTTACGCTATTTCGATCATCTTGTTAATTTCCAAAATAATCATTATAAAATTAATTATAATTAATTAAAAAACAACACATTACATTATTTTTAAATAAATTTGTATAATAAAAAAAAGGGGAATTCACCCTTGTTATTATGATGCGATTAAAATAATTTTGAGAAAAAATAGTACAAACCAACTCTTCACCTAATTAAATTTAAGAATCATGAAAAACCCACCCGCCCAACCAAGTCAGTTAATTACTAAAGAATTTGCCAAAGAGCTAAATTTGAATTACAATAAAAAGAAAACTCGCTCAACAACTGCCAAAACAACTCAGAAAGAAGATGCAAATGCAATTTGGTATTCACTAGAAGAACTGGAAAATTACATTCATTATATAAAAACCAAAGGAACAGAAGATGGTTATGCTGTTGATGGTATTCGTTTTTATTTTGGAGTTTATCCAGATGATAAAAAACATGGAGAAAAAGCTGGATTAACAACTTTATTTTTGGTTCCTACTGGAAAAAAAACACAAACAAATACGACTACAGCAAAAATCCAAACTTTTGCTCTCGTTGAAGAAGAAACTCCTAGCGACATCCAAAGTCTTTCTCCCATGAACTATGGAAACATAGGAAGACCACCTAGCTTAGTATACTAAAAATCATGTTTGCTTTTTTAAGGTTTTATATCATTTATTTAGCTTTATTATCAGGGACTGTAGGTGTGTTTTCACTGAATAAACTTCCTGGTAAAAAAGCTAAATCTATACTCGTTTTAATTTGGTTTTCGATAGTAACAGAAATAGTAGGCTATTACTTCACGCAATGGACAGGTTTATTAAATTATTATGTCTATAATTTTTACATATTTGTTAGCTTTTCAGCCTATATATTACTCCTTAAAAGCCTATTATTAAAACACAATAACAAAGTAGCTGCAACACTGTTTTTAACCTTATTTATAATCTCTTATTTTCTAAATATTCTATATTTCAAAGAGAATATTAATAAGTCATTTATTTACAGTTTTGCTGTTGGCGTTCTGTTAGTCATGATATTATCTTGCCTATACTTAGTAGAAATATTCAATTCTGACAAAATATTAAAATTTAAAAAGTCTGTTTTTTTTTGGTACATCTTAGGGATATTAGTCTTTCATGTACCATTTTTACCTTTCATGCTTGCAATTAAGTGGTTTTTAATCAAACAAGACGAATCGATTTTTAGTTTGGTATTGTTTATTCTAAATTTCCTATCGCATAGTTGCTATATTATTGGATTTGTATGGAGCGAAAAGAAATACAATTATTAGTCATTTCATTAGGTATTGTTTTCTTAACTTTACTAATCATTTTACTTGTTATTTTCTTTTATTTTTTGAAGAAGAAAAACAGTTATCTGGTTGAAAAAATGGAATCTGAACTTTATTTTCAATCTGAATTAATAAAAACCAGACTCGAAATTAAAGACCAGACTCTTTGTGAGATTAGTAAAGAACTACATGACAATATAGGTCAAATAGTATCTGTTGGGATTATGCAACTTAATATGTATATCGACAGCGGAAAAGCAATTAACCAAAATGAGTTAAGTGATCTCAAGGAAATATTAGCAAAATCACTAGATGAAATCAGGATTTTATCCCGAATCATTAATAAAGATAATTTACTGCAAAGCAACTTCATCGAAGCCATAAAACAAGATTTGGAACGAATAAAAAAGCTAAAAAAAATTCAATATAAATATACCCTCTTGGGGGAAATCCCTCAGATCAACAAAGAACATGATTTGTTTATTTATAGAATATTTCAAGAAGCATTACACAATAGTTTAAAATATTCACACAGTGATTTGTTTGAAGTAAATATTACAACAACCGAAACTTTTTTTTTATTGGAATTTAAAGATTTTGGAATTGGTTATGATCCGCTCAAAACAAATTCAGGAATAGGATCAAACAACATGAGATTAAGAGCCAAATTAATTGGAGCAACATTAATTATAAAATCTGAGACAACTGGAACAACTATAACCCTGGAATACCCCTTAACTAAACCCGATGAAACCTAAAAACAAAATTATTATTGTAGATGATCATCTCTTATTTTCCCAATCACTAGAGCTTTTAATCAATAGTTTTAAAGATTTTGAAGTAATAAATCGCTTTGAAAATGGAAAAGTCTTCATTTCATACTTACAGGAAAATATAGATTCGGAAATTGATTTAATTTTATTAGATGTTAATATGCCTGTTCTGGACGGTGTAAGTACTATGAAATGGATTAAAGAAAACAGACCTAATCTTAAAGTTATAGCATTATCTGTAAATGATGATGAAGAAATTATTATAAAAATGCTAGCCAACGGCGCCAAAGGTTATTTACTCAAAGATACTTCGCCCGAAATTTTTAAAGATGGGATGATATCTGTTATCGAAAAAGGTTTTTACTATACCGAATTAGTATCGGGAATGTTAGTAAAAAAAGTAAATTGTGATTCCTCAAAAATCAATTTAAAAGATAAAGAAATCATTTTTATAAAACACGCCTGCACCGAAAAGACGTATAAACAAATTGCCTCAGAAATGTGTCTGAGCCCAAAAACAATTGATGGTTACCGGGAATGCTTATTTGACAAACTTGAAATCAAAACTCGAATAGGCTTAGTTTTATATGCCATAAAAAACAAAATCGTCTTTGTTTAATTACCTTGGATAATCTTGAATCCTTTTAATTAAATTTTATCAATTTATCACTTGCCAAATCGTATTCATATAATTCTTTGGTCAATCTATCTACATATAACCATTGAATTATGTTTGTATGATGCTCAAAATCATTAGAAATCCCTAAAACTGTATAGGAACGTCCTTCTTTTTCGCCATCTTCTATTGAATAAATTAAATTAGCATCTGGATTTTTAATAGTAACTTTTACAAGTTCTACCTTAGAATTAGCTAGGTAATACTCTACCAAAGTATATAGATAGTCCTTGTATTCGGTTGTATAGGTATCCTCTTCTCCGCCCCAATAATATTTTATTGGTTTTTTATATTTTTTTCTAAAAAGACTCACACTGCCATCTTTTATCTTCTTGGCATCAACAAGCCATTCTGTAAAACTTACTCCTTCTTCTCCTCCAACCATAAGACTATCGATTTTCCATTTCATTTCGAATATATCACCTCTGGTGTATTTTGGATCTTTCTCTAAATTTGTTGCTAACGAAATTATCTCATTGTTCTTTTTTACAATAAATAATGGAAATTCGCCCATTTCATCGTATTCAACAAACTCAGCTATATCCGAGTATATCTTTTGTCTTTTTAACTCCTCCTTCGGTCTAATTAAGCTTGTAGCAACTTCTAGATTTGATTTACTAACAGAATCATTGGAACCTACTTCTGTTTTTTGAGGAATAATATTAGAATCAATTTCTTTCTTCTCTTTGCAAGCAGATAATAATACCAATAATATAAAAGAATACAGTAGTTTCATTTAATCAATTTAAAATTTAGATGATTGCATTTATCAACGCTATGATATATACGAATCTAATATGTTATAGCAGCAAAAATAGGATTTTCATTTATTTTTTCTCTCCCATTTAAAAAAGAAAGCTCCATTAAAAAATTACATTGCACAATTTCGCCACCCAATTCATTAACCAAATCACAAAGAGCCTTAGCAGTTCCTCCTGTGGCCAAAACATCATCATGAATCAATACACGATCTCCTTTTTTAATAGCATCGATATGCATTTCTAATGAATCGGTACCATATTCTAAGTCATAAGAAGCCGAAATAGTTTTAAAAGGAAGCTTTTTTGGTTTCCTTACAGGCACAAAACCTGCATTTAATTTGTCGGCAAGTAACATTCCGAAGAAAAAACCACGACTTTCTGCCCCAACTACTTTATCAATTTTTTGTCCTTTTAAAGAATCCAACAAAATTTTTAGCGATTCTTCCCTTGCAATTGGGTCATTTAGCAATGGAGTGATGTCTTTAAACAAAATTCCTTCTTTTGGAAAGTCCTGAATATCACGGATGTAATTTTTTATTTGCATTTTTTTTACTTTTTCTGTTGTTTTTCGCTTGTATATCTCACATTTGTTTCTATCTTTGCACCCGCAATAAGTGCTCAACAAAGCTACAAAAAATAAGCTAATTGAAAACTAAAAAAGGCCTCGTGGCGCAACTGAATAGCGCACTTGATTACGGCTCAAGAGGTTACTGGTTTGAATCCAGTCGAGGTCACAGAATTAAAATCCCATTTCTTACGAAATGGGATTTTTTTTTAATTTTTGAAACGCAGGGTTTTAATTCAAAAAATGGCTTTATCTTTAAGCCTTTAGAAAAAATTAATATTCGTTATGGAACAGAAAATACATCAGGGAAGAAATGTAAAACGTTTTAGAGAAATGCTTAATATAAAGCAGGAAGCATTAGCTTATGATCTGGGCGAAGACTGGAACCAAAAGAAAATTTCTATGCTGGAGCAGAAAGATGTAATTGAAGACAATCTGCTGAAACAAATTTCGGCTGTATTAAAAATTCCTGTTGAAGCTTTTCAGAATTTTGATGAAGAGCAAGCGATCAATATTATTTCTAATACTTTTGGAGAACACGCTTTCAGTAATTCATTTAATTACGGAACAATTAATATTCATCCAATTGAAAAGTTAATTTCACTTCACGAAGAAAAAATTGCATTGTACGAGCGTATGTTGAAAGAGAAAGATGAGATGATGATTAGGCTTGAGAAATTGATCAATAAATAATTTCTAGAAGATATATTGCTGTGTTAGGTTATTAAATTCTCCTTTTTTTAGCTATTAATACTAACGTCTTGGTACTAGATTCAGTTTTGGAATAAATTAAGCCCATTCTTCAGTTTGTCAAATAGTCCAAATATAAACCCTTTGTCTCTGCTAACACGTTTATTAACATTTGCGAATTTAGTTGAATTACCGTTTTTTATCGTATTTTCGTTCAGGCCGGAAATACACGTTTTCATAACTTGCAAACGTATAGAAGAGCGAGAACGTTGGTTGTAATTTTATGGACATATTCGACAGATATAATTTAGCAAAAAAAGATTTCCAAAAATATAAGAAAGGAAGTCTATATACAGCCACAAAGGGTGCTGAGTCTCTCTTTGATATTATGTACGAACTTGAAAAATCTAACAAAGATGAAAATCAAAGTTATCTACTAGCTCAGATTTACTACAAATTAGGCTGGAAGTGGGAATGTGAAAAATTTGTCAAAACCCATATATCTTCAAACAAATTAAATTATTTAAATCAGTGGAAGTGGCGACGCCTATTAAATAAAGTTGAAGATTTATTTGAGTTGGGACATTATGAATTAGTTGAATTCAGAGACTTAAGGACTGCTGAAAAAAGAAATGTACCACCGCCATTATTGAGAAGCGACTTTATATTTAATGAGGAAGTAAATTTTATAATAATAAGCATAAAACCAAACTTCAACGATGTTATACTCTTAAACAAAAAAGTATTAAATGATGAAGTAGAATTTAGTGCAGAAAAAGAAAGTAACATCACTAATTTTATTGAAAATACAAACTCGCATTTTTCCTGGACAAATAATTTCCATAAAGAGTTAATAAATTATTATAATGATAATTATCAACAAATTTTGAGTAGTATAGGGCGTCTAGACTATGGTAAGGCCGACGATCAATGGTATAATGGATTAAAGGTAGATAGTGTAGGTTTTCATTACAATAAAGATGAGAGTTTAGAAGGTTTATATACAATTTATGATTATTATAATATGAATTCCGGATTTCATATTGAGACTTTAGATAGCTCCATTGTAAAGCTATATTATAATACTGATTTATAAGAACTAACAGTAAAAAGTCGTGAGACTTCTATCAGGTTTGTAATTTCCATCGAAGAAAAAAATTGCGCAAAGTTAGGGACATTTTCGCAGCTTTTCATGAGAACACTTCGGAGAATGGAGAACGGGCAGGGAAAGTATCTTTGTGCATATGCGAACGATCTGTTTTTTCAATAATAACAATGTAAATCAACTACTGCAATGCTACTACAATGGATCAGGCAATTAATAAAAAAAAATAAAAGTATGGAGGAAATACCTAAAATAGAGGATAAAATAAAAGCTCTCTACTTGTACATTGATGGTAATGCATCAGATACTGAAGGTGATTCTTGGTATTATGGACATAATCCAATAATAGTTTCTCATATAAATACTTTATCTAAAGCAGAATGTGAAAGATTAGTCTCTGAAATTTGGAATTGGAAAGAAGAAATCCTTGTAGATTTAGCTGATCCATTTCTTCAAATAGAAAATCCAAATTTGGACGGTTGCTTTTTGTATTGTAAAATCTTTATGAATATAACCGATATTGAAAATGAGCAATATTTAATTGAGAATATACATCTCGTCAATACTATTCCAAAAAGAAGTCAACCAATAAGTTTTTTCCTTGATTTAGAAAACAAAATCATAAGAGTAAACGAAAAATTAGATGGAAGATATAAATATTGCGTCGAGCAAATTAAACTAAAAATAAATACTGAATATAGTTAACTAACACCTTTGCTAAACCCGATCGCGCGGATTTGTAATCCGTGCCCGCAAAGTATATCTTAATAGATTAAAAAAAAGAAAAAACAGTTTTTATACAGGAATGGGCACGGAAAGAATTTCCGCGTTATCGTTGCGCATATCCGAGCTATCGGGAATAAAATTAATTATAAGTCGCGAGATTCAAAATTTTAAATACATGAAAACAAAGATTATTCTTCTCTTTTTAGCCTTTCTAAGCAGCACGTTGTATGCACAAAGCAAAGCTGATAAAAAGATCATGAACAAAATTGAAAAACAAATTCTGGATAAAAATATTAAGAAAGAAATTTTTAATGATCTTGATTCTGCAACTATAACTATTTATTTGAAAGGAAATGTTCCAATTTTAGTAGAGAAACAAACGGGTCAATTTCGTCATACCTATAAATTTACAGCAGATAAACGGGTTGAACAGGATTATCAAACCCTTATTAATGCTAAATTTTATATTCGAAATTGGAAAAAGAATATTTATATTAGAGTTGGTAAAATTATTAAAATCAATTCAGAAGTAAATTCTGCGGTACCAATGCCGGCTGACTATATTTTTGATTATAACAAAAGCCAAATTGAAAATGTAATTATAAAATAATAAGAAATAAAAATACATTAAATTGAACCCAATCGCGCGGATTTGTAATCCATGCCAACAAAGTATATCTTAACAAATTAAAAAAAAGAAAATCCAGTTTTTATTAATATAGGAACGGGCACGGAAAAAATTTCCGGACTATCGTTGCGCATATCCGAGCGATCGGGTTTAACGGTACAGAATAGAGTTGTTTTCATAATTTTAATTATTGTCGTTATTCTTTATTTCGTAAAACACTTTATTTTGTGGTGTCACCAATACTGCTTTTTTACCTTGTTTACATTCAAAATATCCCTTCTTTATATATCTGATATCATCATAAATAAGTGAAATAATTATGGAATTCGATAAATCTACCACTCCTTGTTTTTGTCCTTTGGAAACGATAGCGAAATTTGTCCTTTCAAGGATTTTATAATCATCATAGTCTTTATTATTTTCCGATTTTGTTTTATCATTTTCCTGATTTGCAGGGGTAATTTCATACGGATTACGGTCATTATCAATTAGGTTTCCATAATAATCAATTCGTCCCTTTTTTCCATCTTTTATAAAGGTATAACACCAATATGGAAGATTTTTTTCTCTATACAATGTATCGCATTCAATTGAAAATTGTTTTTCTCCATATCTTCCATACATTGTGCGGGTTTTATTCTTCCGGCCTTGGATCCCTTCTGTTTCTGAAAAATTTAAATCATCTTGTTCTATCGGAATTATTACGCGACCGCTCAGAAAATCTAAGATTCCTTTTTTCTTATTTTTTGTAACGACCAATACTTTTCGTTGTTCCATAGATCTTTTGTTAAAATCAATATCTTTAATAGCATCGTAAACAAATTCATGAAGCATCTGATTTTTATTGGTAAGCACTCCATATTTAGTACCTCTTTTAGCAATGAAATTGATATTGTCCGGCGTATATAAGCTATCATTTACAAAGGGTATTAATATGCTTTCGTTTGCATCAATTACCCCATATTTATTATTCCTTTTGACTATAAAAAGTGTAGTGCGTAAAAAAGGATCGTAATTACGATCATAATACTCCATTGTTTTTGAATCTTCAAAAATCAAGCGACCATATTTACTATATTTAATCATTTTCACACTATGATTTTTATCGTCATATTGCCTATCTGAATAACCTCCATCAATGTCGTCACTAAATTTTGTTGCTATAGTTTCTAAATCTATTTTTTGCGTTTTTAAATTCAGCAGCTTAATGGTGTTACCGTCCCTAAGTATCAAATGATGATTGACGGTTATATCACTAAAATCAAATTTCCAGTTGGCAGGCACTATAAACGAAACTATTTTTTTGTTTTCTGGGCCTAGAATATCTACTTTGTCTTTGGTTTTGCAAATGAATATTTTGTTGACATATTCTAAAATAACATCTCTTTTTGCTTTGTTGCACCAAACACTATTATGATTTTCAAATGGAAAAATGATTTCATCATATTTGTTGTCTGCCGGCATTAAAACTTTTCCGTCAAAGTCGACTATACCGTATTTATCGCTTTTGGCATCGGTCTTAAACTTAAATAAACTAAAAATTATCTTTTGATTTTCAGAAACTTGATTTCTTTCTTTATCATTTTGATAATAATAATCTACTACTGGATACTTAAACTTGGCGATTTCCAATTTATCGTTAATTGCTCCATACAGGTCTTTATCTTTATAGATGAAAAATTTATTTTTATATGAAACTATTGGATATGGAATTTGATGCATATTCAAATCCGTATCAAAAAACACTTGTTTTTCGTCGGCAGTGTTTGCGAAAATAAATTTTTGATCATGCTGTGGATTAGTATAACGTGCCAATATTGCTCCCGAATCCTTTCCGTTTTGAAGATTGTATAATCCGTATCGACCTAATTTATCCTGATAACCAAGAATAATATTATGGATATCAGTTCGGATATTATTGCAGTTATCCAATACCTTGGTAAGTGTGTCTCCCTGTATTTTCAACAAGGATATTTTGTAATCATAAATTTGTCTCCCATTATCAAAATAGGTAATGTTTTGATGATTTACTTTTTCAGAAATAATGTAATAGTATGTTTTTATGGAATCATTTCGGATAATCAATCTTTCTATTATATCCTGAATGACAAAAGGGTAAATGCTTTGTCCTTTGCTATTATACAGACTATAATTATTATCTTTATTTTTTACTTCAAAGACAAGGGATTCTTCTCTTTTTTCGTTATAGTTTGGACTCGGATAAATAGTAATACTTTCATATTTTATGGGTAAAACTTCTTTTCCATTAATATCCAACAAACCTTCAAGCGATTTAGAATCTTTTATATCATTTCCAGCTAAAAAAATATTTTTATTAGCACGAACTATATACGAGTATTGAGCCTTTAGAATTTCATTACCATCAACATCCGCAATACCATATTTATTATTTTGTTTAAATAATTGTCGATCTGTGTAACTATCATTCATTCCATCAATCGGATTTTGGCTTGATACATATTCTTTAGGATTATTGTCCTTTAAATCGCGGTATAATTCACCATTCAATTTATAAAGGGTCTTTTTTTTGTTACGATAAGTTGCAATATGTAAATCCTGCGCTTTAGAATAATCTATACATACAAAATCATACTGTGGTTTTTCTATTTTTTTATTATTCAAAATGGTAAATCCCCATTTGTTTTTTATCCTATAAAATAACACATCTTTGTAATAGATATTACTGCTAAAACTTTTAATTTCATCATATTCATTATCCAATAGCATTTTCCCATCCAATAGTCTAGCGCCAAACTTATTTTTATTTTTAGTAATGAAAATATAGTATTTCGAAAATTCTTTTTGTTCTACAACAGGCTCTGGAAAGAAAAGATTCGAGTCCTTACCTTTTAAAAATGTATTTCCCATATTCGAAATCGAATCATAAATAGGTTCTGTATGATACTCAAATTTGCTAAAGTTATAAACCCCCGCTTTGCTGTCTTTTTTTACAATTAAATATTTGTTTTTATCCTTTAAAGGAACTTCTTTGGGTTCGATAAAATTTTCTTTACAAAAAATAATCTCTGACAAAATATTCTCATCCTGACTTTCTTTTGTATAAGAATCAAAAACATCCTTGATCAATTGGTTCGTTTGCGGACGGTAAATAGAAAGGTGATTGCCGATGTGTAAAATAAAATATTGTGATTCCTTTTCTTCAGCATAATTCGGATACATTTCTTCATAAGAATCAATAGAATCAACTAAAACTTCATTGTTTTTTAAATTGATAAATTTCCATCTACCATCTTTTTTAGCCAATAACAGGTTATTTTTATACAGTATAGCAGAAGAACACTCAAAAATCAGTTTACAGTTTAAATCATAAATGCTAATGGTTTCCTGAGTTTTTGAATTTTTGTCCAAATCGGTTACGATAAAATATTCTAACGTCCCCTGCAAACCGTTGTGATAAGTAAAATAATCTTCGCTGGTTGTAATTTTCTGATTTTTAAATGGTATTACAATTTTTCCAGTTTTATCAAGAAGTGCTTGCTGATTATTTTTAATGACCACAAAAAAATTAAATTTATCATCGCACAAAGCTAAAATCCAATCGTAAATAGGTGCAATCACATAACTATTTGTCTTTCTATTAAAAACACCTTCAGATACAATATTTACCGTTTGTACTCTAACTTTAATGTTCAGGGTATCTTTATCGGATATACTATATTTCTCCGAAAAATTATGATTGAGAATCGAAGCAATATGCTCTTTCCAAACACCAATATTGGTATTTTGTAAAAGTTCCTTATCTTTTATTTTATCAAATGTTTTAAGAGATTCATTAAATTTTCCTTCATTGTAAAACTGCATGGCTTGTTTTCTCAAAGCTTCGCTATTTTGGGAGAAACTAATTAAAGGCAGTAAGGCAAATAATATTAGTAATATTTTTTTCATGCAGTTATAATAAATTAGTAGCATTTTTTTGAAATACTTTTTTGGTTTTTGCTGTTCAATTTCAGCCATAATACTGTCTCTTTTTGTTTTTCTATACCCGATCGCGCGAATTTGTAATCTGTGCCCGCAAAGCATATCTTAACAAATTAAAAAAAGAAAATCCAGTTTTTATTAATATAGGAAAGGGCACGGAAAGATTTTCCGTACTCTCGTTGAGTAAATCCGTATCCATTATTCAAACTTAAAATAAAAAATAATTAAAATACTTCAAAATTGTATTATTTTCGTTTTACATTATAACTTATCGTTTACGTAATTAATCGAAAATGGGACAATATATTACTATTATTTATGCAAATGAAAAATTAGAAATTGATAATAAAATACCGCATTTTTACGAAAATGGGCGTTTAATAATTCCATACAATAATGAATCACGCTATGCGGTTGAAGAATTACAAAAGATATGTAAAGAAGGGATGACGCTTAACGAATTATTTAATTTTTATATTAATACAAGATTTACTTCAAATGAAAACAAAATTAAAGTTCTTGGAGAATATGAAGGATTAAATACTGATTTAGATAATTTAGAAGAGATAGATTTAGTCGAATTTTTAAAACTATTAAATCTTCCTGATTTTACAGTTTTAAGCTACGATGATTTGGCTGGAGATTACATTTTAAATTTTGAAAATTTTATTTATAAAAATTCCGATAGAGAATTCTATAGACTTAATATAAGAATGGATAAACCATATCTCTATCAATATGAAGGTTGTAAAAATCATTGCTTAAAAGAGATGGAATCTAGAAAAAATAAATAGCAAAAAAGAAATTAAAAATCTCATTTCGTTAGAAATGGAATTTTATTTCAACAACATTCTCTCCGTAATTATTTTATTTGAGGAAGTCTCAATTCCGGTAACTTCGGCATACTTTACATTTGGTAACCAAAACGAACCTCCTTCAATGCGCACAAATATTTTTTCTACCTGTATTCTTTTCTGATTTACACTTACAAAAACATGATATTTTTGATCTGAATCTATCTTTTTCAAAGTTAACGGCAGCTTTTTGTACGATACAAATTGAAGCTCAAACTCTTCATTATTTACCGTTTTACTTTCTATTCCGTATGCATATTTTCGTTGCATATAATTAAAGTCTTTCTTCTCCCCTTTCTCAGCATATCGAATCCAATAGGCTTTTATAGGATTGCTTTTGTTTATTTTTCCATTTTCGTCATAGTTTATGGTATAAATTGCAGTGTTTACATTTGGATCACGCTGAATGTAAAACAGCATATTATCTATATTCTTGGGCGTTGGAAAATTTAATGGCGATGGATTTTTAGATTGTGCCAATAGATTTCCTGAAATTATATTTACTAAGATCGTAATAACGATTAGTGATTTTGTAAAATATTTAAATGATAATTTTCTCATAACGAAGTTTTTATACAACCTGCTGGTTGCAATTATTTTAACACATAGTTCCGAAGTCCAATGTTATTAAGTTAAGCTTTTTAGAAAATAAAATTAATCACGCAAAGTCGCTAAGACACAAAGTTTAAACACAATATTGTCATTTCGACGCAGGAGAAATCTCCACGAGAAGCTCGACAAAGATTGGATTTGCGTTGCGGAGTTACTTACGGAGATTTGCTTCGCCTGTTCACTATCGCTCGGGTTTCCTGCGTCGAAATGGCATTGGGCTTCGGGTCTATCTGTTAAATAGAAAGCTACGAATTGCACGCAACTGGTTATTTTGATACTAATCTGATTTAATTACATTCTTTTTTCCTTTACCCTAAAAACCCAATATTTAATCAGTGGATAATTAAAACCATAAGAAACAAAGCTGTCTGTGATTAATCTTCCGATTCTATAATCGATTAGAAATCCTTTTTGCAAAATAAGCGTACCAAATGACTTTAAGGAAATGCTTCCCAATACAACTAACGCAAATTTAAAAAGCTGACTATTGATGTGGCTGCTATAACCGGATTGATTTTTAAATACCCAAAATCTATTGATGCTGAAATTGATAATGGCGCCAACGGTTCCGGAGATTAAAATAGAAAAGGTAAAATGCAGTTTAAATACTTCTGTTAATAGAATCATTAAACCATAATCGGTAATACCACCTACAAATGCTGCAACTTGTGCTTGTAGAAAAATCAAAATGGATTTTTTACTGAACATATCAGCCTTGGTTTTTATCTTTTAAATCACCCAACTTTAAAAGCTTCAAACTATCAATAGTATTGATTATAAATAATAAAACAGAGATTAAGCTAGCCAAATACGTAATTGATCCATGAAACAAAACTTCTATAATTAAAATTAAAGCAATAATAAATCGAAGTTCTGTTGGGCCAACAAAGCCAGAATCTATACGGTATTCATCTGTAATTTTGTAGCGTAACTGACTGATGATAATTGACCAGCCATACAATGCAACAAAAGCAAAAGCTAATACTTGTGTGCCGTTTTTAGCATAAATATAATAGCCAAAGCCTATGAGTACAATACCAATCCAATCGGCAATAATATCGAGTGCAAAACCATACCAACGACGCGGAATATTTCTATAATAAGCCAATCTTCCATCTAAAGAATCGCCTAACCAATTTATAACCAAACCGATAATACCGAAAAGCAAATACCAACTTGTTAAATAAGTACCTAAAACAAAGGCTAAAAAAATTAATCCAGAACCAAACGTACCAATTAAAGTGAGTACGTTTGGAGAAATGAATTTAGGTACTTTTGGAAGCAAAAATACAATCGTTAACTGTTCTGCTCTTTTTAAAATATTAGTTCGCTTACGGTCAGAGAATGTTCTTTGTGCAATTGCACTATAATCTTCAATCTGTATTTCTTTTCCCATTAATAGCGTAATATTTGTAAGCCAGATAGTATAGCCAATTCTAGTTTTATAATTTTTAGTTTTACTTTTCTTTGACTATTTTTAAAAAAATCTGTGGTACTCTTTAGCTTACCTGATCTAACCAGATAACTAAATGCGATAATAAACAGCATAATTATTTAACAATACCTGCAAAACGTTGATAAAAAACCGTTGGGCTATTCTCATTTTTAGGAGCGTACTTTCCAGCTATAATCGGAATGTAAATAACTCTTCTTCTGCTTTCTTCGCCACTAATAGATGATTCTGCAACTCTGTGCCACAAACGGCCATCGTGAATGGTTAAATCTCCAGCTTCGGGATTAATGGAAACTTCCTGTGGATCGGCTTTATTATCTAAAAAGTATTTTTTACGGAAAAGCATTTGATAAATACTTTGTTTGTGAGTACCCGGAATTATTTTAAGGCCACCGTTTTCGGGTTTTAAAGTGCTTAAGTGAATACCCACATTTAGCATTGGGTTTAATTTTGCACCATAAAAAATATCTCTCAAACCATCTGTATGCCAGCCCATTTTAGTAAACTTACTTTCTGGCCCATTGATATAATGATTGAAAACCATTCCGTCTTTTTCTTCAGTTCCTAATCTTGCACCCTCGCCTGCCAATGGTAGTAAACCATTAAATCTTGGATCAAGTAAAAGACCGCTTAAGGCTTGATGATGTTGATTGATAAAAGCAAAACGTTGTACAATAGGAGAACCATCTAAATCTTTTCCGTATTTTATTGGAACACCATTTACTTTTTGAAGATCGTTTTCAATCCAATTTTGCTCTACTTGTTTCGAGGCATCAATGATGGATGAAACTGTTTCCGGATTTATAAATTTTTTGAAATGGATGAAGCCATGTTCGTTAAAAAACGCAATTTGCTCATTAGTTAATTGCTCCGTAAGGGTAAAGGTTTTATAAGAAGATACCATGATAATATAGATTTAATAAATGAAATAATATAGTTTTTAATTTTATCTAAAATAGAATAACAACAACAGCAACAGCACATTCGCATGTTGGCGTGCATTCGGTTTTCAGATAAATTAAGCCTATTTTCTCTTTTATTTGACATACTCTATAGAATTAGTAGAATTTAATACAAACTTAATATAATTTTTCTTTTTACAAAGAATATTTATTTATTTTTTGTAAAAATTAAATTTTATAAATTCCAGCTGCAGTTTTTTCGATAAATGCCTTTGGTAGTATACGGTTGGCATAAACCGAAATGATATTTTTAAAACCTGGAATAACTTCGGATTTTTTGTTAAACATCGCTTTTACTGCAATTTTTGCAACTTCATCAGGTTGCATATTAAACTTTTCGGCCATTTTGCTAAAAGCGTTTAAACCAGCTCTTGCAGCAAAACCAGTATCAACCGGGCCTGGACTAAAACAGGTTACTGAAATTGAAGTTTGAGCAAGTTCGAAACGCAAGGCACGGGTAAACGATAAAACAAAAGACTTTGTAGCCGAATAAACAGCTAGCGTAGGTACAGCTTGATATGCAGCAGTACTTGATATATTTAAAATGTAGGCTTGTTTTTCTTGTAAAAGTATGGGTACTAATAAATGTGAAAGTTCTACAACTACATTCATGTTAAGTTGCATCATGCCAAGCTGATCGGTTAGAGAAGACTGACTAAAATCGCCCCACACACCATAACCAGCATTGTTAACTAAAAAGCCCACTGGATAGTTATTCATTTTTATCCAATTGGTTACTTTTAGCGATGCACCATTTATCGAAAGATCAATCGATAAAATAGGAGCATTGATGCTGTATTTAACTTGAAGATCTTCAGATAGTGCTTTTAATTCCTCTTCACTTCTTGCAACAAGCAATAGTGGATAACCCTGTTTAGCCAATTCATAAGCAATAGATTTTCCAATGCCTTTGCTGGCACCAGTTATTAAGGCATACGGTTTAGTTTTTCCTCTCATTTTATTAATTTCATCATCAAATATAAAGATTAATTGTAAACCGTTGTGTACAGTGTGCAAAATGGTTACCCTCTCCCTCCCTATCCACTGGGACTTATTGCAATCCGCATCCTTTAAGCAGGCAGGTTGTTCCCCTAAGCTAATTATCCAATCCTAATTACTTATTTTATAATACCATATCAATCCCCAACAGGACATCTAAACCAAATTTACAAAGCCAATGAAAGACAGACACTACATATAGTAAGCCAATTTCTTCAAATCATCCAAAAATGATGTTGAAATTTGTCCTGTCCCTGTCACTAGCTGAAAAGCCCATTTCTTACGAAATGACTTTTTTTATGTCTTTTTTATTATCACCGCTATTAAAGGTTCTGTCCCATCTGGATATGCAAACAAAAATCACACATTTAATTAAGCTACATTTTATATTTAATTTGATTGTTGAATTCTTCAACAGTTACATAATTGAAAGATGAGTGTCTCCTTTTCCTATTGTAAAAAATTTCAATGTATTCAAAGATTTCTAGTTTCATATGTTCTTTATAAATTAATTTATAGCCATAAATCAATTCAGTTTTCAAGGATTAAAAAAACTTTCCTCAACTGCATTATCTCCACAATTTCCTTAACAAATCAACAACAACCGATATTCCCCTTCATTTTCTATTGGCGCTCTATGAATACAAGGCGGCACTTGTTGTTTTGGATGATCTACAGCCAGCCGCCAGAGATGCCCTATTCCTAAATTAATAGGTTCTGCATCGTGATGTACCTGATAATGCAAATCAAAATAATTTTCCTTCAAAAAGTTTTCGAATTCTTCCTCTGATCCATCATACAACTCTTTTAGCTTTGCTCGGATTTCTGGAATTAGAATTTTTTGCCCTGCTTGAGAATTAGCAATAATATCACTTGCCGCCCCGTGATAGGTACATAAAAAAGTATCTGCTGCAATGGGCGAACGATCAACATGAAACGAATACACATCGGTGGATATGAAATCTAATTCGTCATCACGCTCATAACACTTCAGTAAATTAAGAGAGGGCGAAGCTCCAAAATCAGCTAATAATTGTAAATCATTTAAGATTATTTCCCTTGCTATATTCCCCTTTTCTGATAGCTGGAGTGTGATTAAATCTTCAGGATAAACTTCGGTTACGTTTTCTTTTAAAGATAACTGGGTTACAATCTCATTAAAATCACCATCTAAATTTCTGTACCAGCATAGCGCATTCATTTCTCCCTTAAAATTGGTATCTACAAGCTCAGAAAAAGTAGATACTATCCCAATTTGGCTGCTGTCAGAAAATATATTGCTCATAGTATAATAGTAAGAAGCTAGGTACTTCATGCATTACAAAATTATGTAATAATAGTTAGTTGAGAAATTTTTATCACTATAAACTTTTGGAGCTGCTCCCTTTTTTTGCCACAAAAAATTAAGGCTGTAATCTTCTGATTCTTTATTTTTGCAGATGTCAGCCAAAGGACAGTAATAAAATTCAATAGACGGATTACCTAAAGAAACTTGATGTTGAAGTTTTCATACTATCGTATTTTAAAGTTTGGGAAAAGGATATTTTATTCCGTTACACAATCAATCTTATCCGTTTTCTTGATTTTCTCAATACCCCTTTCTCTCATTAGTTCCACTGCATCGAGCATTTTTATTAAATGAATGTAAGGCGTCGCCAGATCAAAGAAAGGATCTCCGGCATAGGGAGATAATGAAAGTTCCAGGATTAAACATAGAAATGATTCAAATTCTTCCAGCGTTTTTTCATCAAATGCTTTTTGAAAAACCATAAAAGGATTATCGTATTCTTCCTTCGTCAGGGAAGAAAGATGAAAAACCGTTTCAGAGTTCAAAGACGCTTTCACTTTCCATTTTTTGCCTTTCTGTTGCAAGCAGTAACACACTTTGAGGAAAGAGTTTATAGCAGTATAAAAAACAAAAGCATTGGAGGGATTGTTCGCTTCATAGACTTCTCTCTTATAGCTGTAAACTAGAACTTCGGTTAAATTCTGTTTGTAATAATCCAGATCTGCAAAGGAAAAAAAGGCTTCAATTGCCTTAAATGGATTTCCTGACATATATCCTCTCCAAAAGCTGGTTTCGAAAGATATTTTATTCTTTTTCATAGTAAAGAGATTTAAAATTCACAAGCGAAGTTCCTTTCTTTGTAAAGGATAATCTATTCGAAATGCAGATATAATATCTGACAAAAGGGATATTTACGGGATATTTTTTTATCTTTGAAACTCAGGATTTTTACCACAAATGGCTTTATCTTTGAGCCTTTAGAAAAATTGATATTCATTATGGAACAGAAAATACATCAGGGAAGAAACGTAAAACGTTTCAGAGAAATGCTTAATATAAAGCAGGAAGCATTAGCTTATGATCTGGGCGAAGACTGGAACCAAAAGAAAATTTCTATGCTGGAGCAGAAAGATGTAATTGAAGATAATCTGTTGAAGCAAATTTCAGCTGTATTAAAAATTCCAGTTGAAGCTTTTCAGAATTTTGATGAAGAGCAAGCGGTGAATATTATTTCTAATACATTTGGTGATAATGGCATTGGATATCAAAGAAATGATAACCCTACTTTTAATCCAATTGATAAAATTGTTCAATTATATGAAGAAAAAATTGCGTTGTACGAGCGTATGTTGAAAGAGAAAGATGAAATGATGGTTAGGCTTGAGAAATTAATCAATAAATAATCATTTATAGAAGATATATTAATTCAAAAAAGAGACTTTCGAGTCTCTTTTTTGTTTTGCCAGTATTTGTTCTATATGAATTACAAAATATTACATTAATTATGTTACCACTGCTTTTAAAATTCAAACTGTTATACTTCAAAATGTAAAAACTAATCTCTAATTGGGATTAATCATCAAAATTATTTTTGTTCATCTGATCAAGATGTGGGTGCGAAGTCAGGAGACATTCGCACAGCGTTGGAATTAAATTACCCCCTGCTCTGCAAAGTGTACCTCACAAGCGCTGGCAAATATCTCTGACTTTGCGCCAATTTACAAATATCTAATTTAAAACGTATAAGTCATAAAGTCTCAGACTTTAAAACTAAATTTCTTAGATGTAATTTCTGGAGAAGAAAGAATGAAAACAATATTAAAAAATAACTGCAAAAAGTCGGAAGACTTTTATAAACTTTAATAATTCATAGGTGCAAAAAAATTCGCAAAGTCAGAGACATTTGTGCAGCTTTTCAGTTGAACATTTTGGAGATCTAGGAAACTTAGTTTTTGTGTTTTCCTTGTCTTTTGAACGTCTAAACCTTAGATGCGCATAAGAATTCATAATTCCTGTCAATATTCTTTGTGATCCACATAGAAAGTGCAATCTGGAAACATATCTTCCAGCACGATTATCTGTTCCAAAATCTGCTCGCTCTCCAGCTCAGGAAAAGAACCATCTATTTCTGCTAAAGACGAAACATATACCTTTTTTAGATTTTTCAACTGATTGAGTGTAACCAAATCTTCCAGAATAATCCCCGTTCGCCAAATGTCCAAATATTCCAGATCTGTAAGTTGGTTAAGGTAGAGTAAACTGGCTTTTGTGATTTTTGGCTGTTTCATGAGTGTGAGGCTTTTAAGCTGCTGCACTTTGGAGATATGTTTTACACCTTCATCTGTAATGGCGGTTTCTTTAAGATATATAGAATGAATGATTTTTATTTTGTCGGTAAGCATTGCAAAATAATCGTCATTATAGTTCGGGTCATCTACTCCAGCAACGACAGACACTTCTATAGGAATGTCTTTGGAATCATTGATTTGACAAAAATGCCACCAAAATGTTTTTTCTTGACCTTTGAGTTTCATCGCTTTTGTTTAATTAAAAATATTTGGAACCCCTGCAAAGTATACCTCACAAACGCTGCGCAAATATCTCTGACTTTAAAACTAAATTTATTAGATGTAATTTCTAGAAAATAAAAACAATATTAAGAAATAATTGTAAAAAGTCGGGAGACTTTTATAAACTTTAATAATTCATAGGTGTAAAAAAATGCGCAAAGTCTGAGGCATTTGCGCAGCTTTTCAGTTGAACACTTCGGAGATATGGGGTTTGTACCCAACAATTAAAAACTATTTCATTTAAATATTTTTTCCATTTCTAAATTTTGGTGTAAATTTACACCAATCTAAAAACTTATATTATTATGACACGACAAAGTATATCATTAACTGCCCCTAATGATGAATGGTTGAAAAATCAGGTTAATACAGAAGAGTTTAGTAGTAAAAGTGAAGCTATTAATTATTTGATTAAGCAAGCTCGTTCACAAGAAGAATACTATGAGTTTGTGAAAGCTAAAATAGATAAGGGAGAAAAAAACGGTTTTGCAAAGAAACAAACGAGACAAGAAATGTTAGCCGAATTTAAAAAAGATCTGCCTGATGTATAGTTACTATTTAAGTAGCGAAGCCAAAGAAGATTTAAGAAAAATATATTATTATGGTGTTAGTAAGTTTGGCATAAATCAAGCTGACAGCTATTTTAATATGTTTTATGATTGTTTTGAAAAAATAGAGGGAAATCCTTTTTTATTTCCATCTGCTAACCACATTAAAATAGGATATCGCTATTGTTTTTGTGGTGTTGATACTATTTACTACCAAATTAACGGAGATAAACGAGTGGAGATTATTACCATTATCGGAAGACAAGACCTTTAAAACAGTTCAATTTGTCGAGAATACCTTTTTGTCATAGAAATTTAACACGAAGATTTTAGACCGTAATAATCCAAAAATATTTGCGTTAGCTATTAAAATTAAACTTTATAATCAATACTATGGAATACTCAAAAAATTACACCGTTGCAGATGCACATATAGATGTACAAGGCATTATGGATGGCTTATATTACCCGTTTTATATGGAGGAATGCCGCCATGATTATATTAGGGAGATTCTAGGTTTTGATTTTGTTCAACAGGCAGAAAATGGTGTATTTATGGTTTTATCAGAGTATAAAATCAAATTTATACGCTCGCTCAAAAAAGACGATAATTTTGATGTGACCTGTGCTGTATATACAGATGCTCAGGGATTACCAAGACTACATTTTAAACAATCAATAATAAAAAACGGAAAAATAATGGCTTCGGCAGTATTTACAGGAACTTGTATTCCTGCAACTGGAGGAAGACCTTATTTACCTGAAGAGTTGAAAGCAAATTTTGCTGATGCGGCTTCATTGCAAGTTTAATAACTATAATAAAATTAAACTACAATTTAGCTTCACCAAAAATAGCATACCATGTTCTATAGGTAAATATGATTTTAGAATTAAAAAGGCATTGAAAATCAACTACAGATTGATAATCAATGCCTTTTTTTAATATAGCAAAAGCTATTATATTTTGGTTTTAAAAACTTTATAGCATACAAAAAGAATACCCAACCAAATAGGAATCAATTCTACAGATAACTTCATATTAGTGATCCACATGATGGATAAAATACCAAATAAAAACACAAAACAGATGTAATTACTTACTGGATAAAATAAGGAAGGAAACTTAGTTTTTGTATTTTCCTTGTCTTTCGATTGTCTAAATTTTAGATGCGTATAAGAGATCATAACCCAGTTAATAATTAAAGAAGACACCACCAGAGACATTAAAATACTAAAAGCTTCTTCTGGAATTATTTTATTTATTATAATACAGATAGCTGCAAAGCATGAAGATATTAAAATGGCATTAATTGGCACTGATTGTTTGTTTAGCTTCATTAAAAACTTAGGTGCATTGCCTTGATCTGCCAAGCCATATAACATACGTGAGTTGCTATATACGCTACTATTATAAACTGATAGCGCTGCGGTTAATACAATTAAATTAAGCACATTGGCAATAAGGCGTGTAAAAAATATTTTGTTGCCAAATAGCTCAAATTCCATTCCGTTTAAATTTTGAAAAACCATTACAAACGGACTACTATCTGTAGTAATTTGTTGCCAAGGCGACAGAGCAAATAAAATTACCAATGCTCCTACATAAAATATAAGTATTCTATAAATGACCTGATTTGTTGCTTTTGGAATGTTTTTTTCTGGATTTTCGGCCTCAGCAGCGGTAATTCCTATTAGTTCTAAACCTCCAAAAGAGAACATAATTAACGCCATTGCTGATAATAAACCTTGAAAACTACCAGATGGAGTTTTTTCGAAGAAACCTTTTGGAAAAAAACCTCCATCGTTATATAAATTATGAATTGTAGCGTGTTCTCCTCCTGTACCACTTATTAATAAGTAAGTACCAAAAAGGATCATTGCAATAATTGCAACAACTTTTATGATCGAAAACCAAAATTCAGTTTCTCCGTATACTTTTACAGAGGCAAAATTTAAAGCGTTAATAACCAGGAAGAAAAATAAACTGGATGCCCACAGCGGGATTTCAGGCCACCAAAACTGTACATAAACACCAATGGCTGTAAGTTCGGCCATGCTAACTAAAATATATAAAATCCAATAATTCCAACCAGATGCAAAACCGGCAAAAGAACCACAATATTTATAGGCAAAGTGACTAAAACTTCCTGATACAGGCTCTTCGACAACCATTTCACCAAGTTGTCTCATAATAAAAAAAGCGATAATTCCAGCAACAGCATATCCTAAAATAACAGATGGTCCTGCTAATACAGCTGCTGGACCAATGCCAAGGAAAAGACCTGTTCCTATAGATCCGCCTAAGGCAATTAACTGAATGTGGCGATTCGTCAGCCCGCGTTTAAGCTGATTCTCTTGTACGTCTTCCTGTGTGTTTTTCACAAATTAGTTTTTTAAATGAGTAATATGTACTCACAAATGTATAAACAGCGAATATAAGTTAAAAAAGGAATCCTACAAAGCATGCACTATGCAAAAACTCCGACAAAGAAGTTCTGTCGCATCTGTCAGAATCAAATATAAGTTTTAAAAGTTAAGCTGCCAATTTACAGTATGATTTAAACATAGTTATTCCTGTGTGCAAACTTATATACCCAACGTTGAATTGTTGCATGGTCAACTTGAACTCCATGCATTTTCATTATCTCTTCAACATCCCGATAACTTAAAGCAAATCTAAGCTTAAAATATATGGCGTGTATAATATAGATTTTGGATAACAATAACCCTTGATATTCATTAATTTTAGAATTTAAAGAAAAAAAGTAAAGCTTAACTCTAAATGCAACAGAACCCATTTTACGGCAAATATAATCGAGTTAACAGGCATTTATGAAAGCTATTGCTTTAACATTCATGTTATACACAAACTGAAAAATAAAAAAAAGTATAATAAGAATGCAGAAAATAAATGTCCTTATCGTTGAAGATTCTGTAGAAGACAGTACGTTTCTTTCAGAAATTTTGATTGCCAATAACTATAATGTTGTTGTTGCTTCTAATTATCAGCAGGCTCTTCAGTATTTTTATCATAAGGCTGTAGATATTCTTGTTTTAGATATTTTCATTGATGGTTATCCTGAAGGCATTAATCTTGCAAAAATCATAATTGCTGATCCCAAAACAGCTAAACCGTTTATCTTTGTTACCAGTTCGTCTAATCGCCAGGTTTTTGAAAAGGCAAAACTAGCAAAACCATTCAGTTATTTGCTGAAACCTTTTAATGAACTTAAGATATTATATGCCCTTGAAATGGCAATGGAAAGATTCTATGAGCAAGATCAAGGAAATAGTATACGGCAAGAGTCCATAATAGTCAGTGATTCAATATTTATTAAAAAAGGAAAAAGTCTTGGAAAAGTATTAATTGAAGAGATCATCTATATAGAAGTAGAAGAACGATACTGCAATGTAATCACTAAAACCAAAAAATTTGTCATCCAGATTTCTCTGACTAAAATTCTTCTTCTGTTGGAATCTCACAAATTTATACGCACCCACCGAAACTACATTGCCAATCCCGATAAGATTCTTGAAATCATACTATCGAAAAAGACTATTGTTATGGAGGGAAACCACATCATAACTCTTGGCAATAAATACAGAAATTTCCTAAGTACCTATAAAATACTCTAGTCAGATATTAAACCAAAGCGCTTAAGTATTTTGATTTAGTATTTTATGTCCTATTTCCTCATCCTCGTATCATAAAATTTTCATCTGATGACATTATACTTACTATACCATTTTGATCCTTGTACTTTTATTTCAGATTAACAAAGAAGCTAGCACGTTAGTTATTTTTTATTCAAAGGTTTATTAATCAGGAGATAGAATCATATGTATTATGCATGATACGTATTAGAAGTTGATTCTGGTTGTTATACTTTTAAAGTAAAAGAAAAGGGGCTGATCTCCCAAATAGCAAGTTAAAACAAAAAGTGTAGCAGTACCCACTTTTATAAAAAAAAGGACATTTCTTATTATGTCAATTTAATGAGAAGCGGTAACCGAAAAGCTTTATGAGTAGGGAATTTAAATTATAATAAAATGACAGATATAAATAAACAGGTACAATTTGGAGATTTAATTCTTACATTTACCAATCAATTCTCTTTTGTTTACAACGATCGAAAAACAGGTTCTTCACAGGATGGTGCTTTTTGGCAACCAGTTCCTCCAGCAGGATTTAAAATTTTGGGAACTTATGCAATCGGTAACTATTCTGATGTAAATATTGATGGAAATAATTGGGCTCTTTGCGTTAAAGAGGCGCCTAATTCTAATGCACCATTGGCAAATCCCGCTTCATTTACTGAAATTTGGAACGATCATGGTTCTGGTGGGGAAAATGATGGTTCTTGCTGGAGACCGAATGCTCCAGATGGATACGTTGCATTAGGTGATGTGATGGTAAATGGTTATGACGCACCATCTATTGATTCTGTAGTGTGTGTCCGTAAAGACCTTACGGTAGCAGGAATGGCAGGAACGCAAATTTGGTCTGATAAAAATTCTGGAGCTAAGATGGATATCGATGTATTTTTAATTACTCCAGACACAGCAGTTGATACTAGTCCGAAAAATGGTTACTTTGCTGTAAACACTTTTGTTGCTAATAACTCTCATTCTATACCAAATCCCAAATCTTTACCTGAAATGAATGTGCTAAATTTACCTTTTCCAGTTAGTACATTAGAAGAGCCCGCTACACCAGTATTACAAAGTGTAAATATACCACCGAGTATTAGTGGAAAAACTGTAGATCGTATTACTATTGTACCATTTACAGCGATTACTGATGCAGGACGAACCGTATCATGGCAAGTCAATAACTCCCCCTTTTATTTCTTGGAAAGAGCTGTCTATTACCAATTGGAAATTTTTGACTTCAATACAACAAGTGTAGATCAAACAATCGGCAAAACGGTAACAACGGGTATAACAGAATCTCAAACTTCGACTTTTAGTCTTACTACAGGTATTTCTGTTACTGCTGAAGCTGGTGTTTCCTTCCTGGCTGAAGGTAAAGTATCTGCCACTGTTTCCGTCGAGATGGGATATGAGACTAGTACAAATGTTGAGGTCTTTAAGGAGATTAGTGTTGATCGTCAGTTAGTAACTCCATCTGGAAAAGCTGCTGCAATGTGGTCCTTGGGTTATAACATGAATATCGTACGAGCAGACCAGTCGATTGTTGGAACTTCTTTGGTTCTAGATGTTAATTCCTTTGTACAATCGCAGTATCCAAGCTAAAAATAGAGACTCGAAAAACAGCTTGTATTTATGGTACAGACCAGTTTTAAAGAATTATTTCCAATATTAATATTAAAAAATGGCGTCACTTGACTGTAAGTGACGCCATTTTACGATTAAATGGGATTGCTCCCTTTGTTAGGATCCCTATACTCTTTATCTATAGAAATCAAATATTCGATTTAATACATTGTTAAAGTAATTTAAATCAAAAGAATTACAACACTCATTTTGAAAAAAATTAAACCATTAAAAAAGTTTTTTTACTTTAAAAAATTGGTATATAATAAATCATGGGTTCTGTCGAATCTGTCAGGATCAAATATAAGTATTCTAAATACAACCTTCTGTAATCTGCAAACCTATGTTCATACTCTTTCTTTCGAAATTTGTATTCAACTAAAATTATAAAAGATGAAACAGATTAAATTAGGAAATCAGGGATTAATTATTCCTCCACTTGGTTTGGGATGCATGGGAATGACAGGCTTTGAAGAAGCAAATATCTATGGTCCTGCAGATGAAAAAGAAGCTATTCACACTATTCACCGTTCTCTTGAACTAGGAGGTATTTTTTTGGACACAGCAGACTTGTATGGTCCTTTAAAAAACGAACAACTAATAGCTAAGGCTGTCGGAAAAGAACGTGACAAATATATTTTAGCTACAAAATTTGGCTGGGAAATCGATGACAATAACAAAGTAACCTGGGCTATAAACAGCAGCAGAAAATATATCAAAAAAGCAGTAGAACGTTCACTTAAAAATTTGAATACTGATTATATTGATCTTTATTACATGCACCGTTTGGACAAAAACACACTAATAGAAGAAACGGTCGATGCTATGAGCGATCTTGTAAAAGAGGGAAAAGTGAAATATATCGGACTCTCGGAAGTATCATCTGAAACTATCAAAAGAGCGCATAATATTCATCCCATAACAGCCGTTCAAAGCGAGTATTCCATGTTTGAAAGAACCGTAGAAGAAAGAGGCGTACTAAAAACATTGGAAGAACTAGGGATAGGTTTTGTGGCTTATTCTCCCTTAGGGCGTGGATTTTTATCAGGACAAATTCGTTCAATAGATGATCTTCCCGAAAATGATTTCCGTAGAACTATTCCACGATTTCAGGAAAACTATTTCTATAAAAATATTGAACTGGTAAAAGCAGTTGAAAAAATGGCCGAAGAAAAAAATGTAAATTCCTCACAGCTTGCTCTGGCATGGATCATCAGCAAAGGAATTGTGCCTATTCCCGGAACTAAACGCAGAAAGTATCTTGAACAGAATATAGCCTCGACCAATATAGAATTGAGCCAGAACGATCTTCTAAAACTTGAAAGTATCGTACCTTTGGGAACAGATACCGGAGCTCCGTATGATGAATTCAGTATGGGCCTTCTGGACTAAACTTAAAAAGACCTCGTTATGAATACTATTGCATCTGTATCTGCTTTTCATCGCCTGCTTTCTCTTCCGGAACCCAAACACCCAATGGTTAGTGTCATAAATTTATCTGAAAGTATTTTTCTGGATGATGAAATCTGGAAAGGATTTATCAATAAATTCTACTGCGTTGCTTTAAAAAGAGATTCCAAAGGAAAAATCAGATACGGTCAAGGACATTATGATTACGATAAAGGCGTACTAAGTTTTACTGCACCTAATCAGGTGCAGTATTTGGATTTTCATAATATGGAATGTGGAGCGGGTTATCTACTGATATTTCATGAAGATTTTCTTTTGAAACATCCGCTAGCCCAAAGAATATTTGATTTTGGATTTTTCTCCTATGCGGTAAATGAAGCGCTGCATTTATCAGCACAGGAAGAAAAATATCTGATAGAAATACTGGATCGAATTGACAAAGAATGCCAGCATATTGACCGCCACACTCAGGATATTATTCTTTCACAGATTAATCTGCTTCTAAACTATTCAAGCCGATTTTATGAAAGACAGTTTATAACACGCAAAAACAATAGTCATGCGTTGCTTACAAAATTTGAAAGGTTTATCAATGATTATTATAATGACAACACAGCCGAAAAAAGTCTTTTAAGTGTTCGTTTAATTGCCGAAGCTCTAAATATTTCTCCAAATTATCTCAGTGATTTCTTGAAAATACATACTGGGCGAAATACAAAAGAGCATATTTATGAAAAGCTAATCAATAAGGCTAAAGAAAAACTATCGGCAACTGAATTATCCATCAGTGAAATCGCCTACGATCTTGGCTTTGAACATCCTCAGTCATTTAGCACGCTTTTTAAAAAACGAACGCAAATGGCTCCCTTAGAATTTCGGGAAAAGATTAAGAATAACTGATTCAAACAATCAAAATACTATTTCATAATCAATTTTTAAAAAATTAATTTTCTTTTCAGAATTTATAAAGATGTTATTTTATTTATTTCTCTTCGAAATACCTTCTGCAACAAGTTGGTAAGATTTCGTAACAAGATCTTTGATCAATTCTTGGGAGACATCCCCGTTTAAAGCAACACTTATCCAGTGTTTTTGGCTCAAGTTAAACGGTTTATCAATGCCCTTATGTTCCCTAAGCTCATCAATGAGCTTAGGGTCGCATTTTAATGTACAACGATCAAATTTATCAAGGTCGATTAAGCAAAACATTTTCTTACCAACATAAAATACGAGGATAGACTGAGCATTCTTAAAGAAAGCTCCGAACGGCATGCCTTCATGCGTATCGGGGAATGACAGACAGAAATCTCTAAACTCTTCTACATTCATATAATAATTGATTAATTTCCATTTTAAAATAAGGAATCAGCTTTTACCATGGTAATACTTCGCCAGACTGAGAAAAAGTTCCTGTTGGTCCATTTTTATCAAGCAAAGCTAATGCAACGCCTGTTTTTGCACCTTCTTCTGGTGTAAGCGGCGCCTGATTTGATCCAATTGATGTTTGAACCCAACCTGGATTTGCTGCGTTTACTTTTATATTGGTTTCGCGAAGTGCGTGAGCCAGAAAAACTGTAAACTGGTTTAAAGCTGTTTTTGATGCACTGTAGGCATATGGTTTTAAAGCATACAGCCAGTGAGCTTCATCCAGGTGAACATCGAAAGAACCGGAAACACTGCTGATGTTTACAATACGCCCAGATTTACTTTTTTTGATTGCCGGTAATAAAGCCTGGGTCAGTTCAACGGTACCAAAATAATTGATATCAAATGTGTCACGAAGCGTTTGCAATGGAACAGTTTCAGTGTTATTTCCGAACCATGCGCTGTCTAAAAATACGGCTGCGTTGTTGACCAGGATGTCCAATACACCATATTCGCCTTCAATGTAGTTTTTAACATTCACTATATCTACTGAATTACTGATATCCAGTTTAATGTAGGTAACATCTAGCGATAAGCCTCGTAAAGCTCCTTCGGCCTTTTTACCTTCAGTTTCATTTCTTGCGCCTAATAAAACCTTGATGTTCTGCTCGGCAAGTTGTTTAGCTGTTTCAAAACCAATGCCTTTATTGGCACCGGTAACTAATGCTATCTTTGTCATATTTGTAAATTATTTAATTTAATACAAAGGTAGAACGGAAAGCGTAGCCTGTATTAGCGTAAATAAAACCGATCCTTACTATAATCAAACTTACTTGTCTAATATCTATGAAAAAGCAACTTATTCTTTATGTAGCTTCCTGTAATCTGTAGGGGAAGCGTTTGCATGCTTTTTAAAAAATAAATTGAAATGTGATGGCTCCGCAAAACCAAGTGTAAAAGAGATCTCCGCAACATGCCAGTTGGTTAATTTTAATAAAATCTTAGCCTCCTGAAGAAGTCTTGCAGCGATGATCTCACTTACGGTTCTGCCTTTGGATAATTTTACCTGGCGGTTCAAATAATTGGGATGAAGAGACAGGCTGTCTGCGAAATCCTTTGGAGTTTTAAATTGGATTATATTCTGCGGGGATTCTATGGGAAACTGCGATTCTAGTAATCTTATGAAGGAACAGGCGATGACCTCTGTCGTATTATTTGTTTTGACGAAAGAGCTAACCGGAGCGAGCTTTTGTGCATTAAAAATGATTTCAAGTAAGTAAGTACGTTGCAAATTATTTTTATAGGCACTATTTTCGTGTTTTTCATTAAATATTTTCGTGTAAATATCAATAAAATCTTTCGTTTGCTTATCTGTTAACGAATAGATATTCTGCCTACCTGGTTTATAAATCGGGAATTCAAGTAATCGATAACCACTGTTGGCTTTAGTAATAAACTCCTCTTTAAACATGCAGCTGATCCCTGCATATCCCAAACCAGTCGAATGTATCCCAAAAGGAATTTTGGTAGTAGTGAAAAGTAATGAATTGCCAGAAATATCAATATTTCTATCTTCAAATTCAAGATGATATTCCCCTTGTAATAAAGTGGCTGTGTAAAATATCTTTCGGTTATATTCAAATGAAAAAAACGGGTTATCAGCAATGCTCAGATCCAGTATATGGAAAGTGTTAGCATCATTTTGAATAATGTTTGATATTGCAGCAGATTTTGCAAGGTCGATAGAAGATGTAGCATCAGATATTCTCATATACAAAAGTAATTATTTTTTTTAATAGAAATTTAATTGTCCTTAAGACTAAAACAAATGATTTAATGACATTGCCTATAAAGTCTCTGGTATCACATACAAATTGCCAAATCCGGACAAATACTAAACCAATTTTCCATTAAGCTAATTCCCTAGATCTGTTGTAGCAATTAGGGTGCGTTTTTTTCTAACTTTTCATTGTTAATTTCCATTAAGTTGTCTGAGTATTACTTACTAAGTTCTGAAGGCAGAATATTTACAGGAATGGACTTTACTTCCTAAACTTATATATTTCATCCGTAAAACAAAGGTAGTTTTTTTGAGATTTATAAATTTCAACCAAAATAATAAGATCATTTAATACAATAATGCATTAAATCACCAACAAATTATGAGAGGATTACTTAATTGTATCATGAATATAAATGATATTTCGAAAAATTATTTCTTCCAAAACAAATTGTCAACTTGAACTCCCTTCATTTTCATTATCATTTCGATATCTTAACGAAAACCTAAGTTTGGAATACACAGCCTGAAGAATAATAGATTTTGGAGAACAATAACCCTTGATTTTCTTTAATTTTAGAATTTAAAAAAAGACAAAGGTAAAACTTAACTCCAGATGCAAGAGAACCAATTTAGATTCCTATATTAATATATGATAATGTGCCAATAAACCACGACTGTTAGCATTTATTTTTTTTCAAAATAAAGATAGTTAGTGCTAGTACTTACATCACGTAATCGTATCTGCGAATTATTAAACTCAAACAATTTCCAATTACTATTCAATTTACTAAGTAATTCTGAACTGAAATTTATTTGTAATTCTCTAACCCCATACTCTAATTTACTGTCCCATTGACCGGTTTCCATAATCGCGCCTTTAGTAGCTACTATAGATTTGTCACTTTTAAACACAAATGAATATCCGCTGTAAGATGCCGTTTTCTCTGAAGTATTAAAGAAATAAGGTATTCCCCAAGAACCACTTGTTATTGTTGCTACAAAATCAAGTGTTACAATGTTATTTTCAGGGCAGTAATCAATAGCATATTTTATAGCATTTTCGAACTCTAAATTATTCGTAATTGATTTTGTCTGATTGTTGTAATCTGCTATTGTAATTGGATATTGTAAGGAAATATACTGACTGCTATTCAAGTTTTTTATAAAATTAAAAAAGGCCTGATCACTTACAATCGATTGAGAACTTGCAATTTGATTGGCACTGTTATAACTATTAATGGTTATTGGATAGTTGATGTTTAGTCCATTAATTTTTGACAACAGATCAGGGTAAAGATTCCAATAATCGATTAAATCATTAAAATCAGCTTCATTCGGAATATTTTTTTCGATGTAATTATAGTATACCATCATTACGGGAAAATCAATTTTTACAATGTCATCATCATAAGTATTTGCATTAATATTATCTATTACTTTTTGATAATCGGCAGTGGTATTAATTGCAATTTTTACATTATTAACAGTAACTGTATAAGGAAGTTTTATAGTACAATAACTAGACCTGTCGATTACATTATCCTGAACCGTTTGTACCATTGCAACCCTTTGCAAATAAGAAGTAAGAGGAGAAGTATTTGTAACTGTTCCTTGTGCATAATTATTTTGCTCATCCATTTCACTTTGGCAAGACAATAAGAATAGGAGTGCTACTATTGATAAATATTTTTTCAAAGGGTACATATTTATATTTTTACAAAGGTAATAATTTTTAGAAACTGTTTTTTTTTATATAAATTCAGTATCAGAGAATTTGTTCGTTCAATATCAATAATTTAAGAATTTTTACATTGAAGATTAACGATTGGAGATTTTTGATGTAGTATTGGTAAATACTAATATTATCTATTTCTCTAGGTTTCATACATCCAAAATTGTTACTCGAGCCAGAAAGAGCAAACAGGCGAAGTAATCAAAAATTAGCAATTATTTTATTGATTTTTCCTTAACTTAATGAGATTGTTTTTTAGTTCTATTTCTTCAATACTAAATTATCAAAAGGTAATAGCATTTTATACCTTTATAAAACAATCAGCTTTGCTTTTACCCTACTTAAAGTAAAAACAAATACTTTTGCATCGTATCAACTGAAATCGAAATGCCACAAAAAAAACTATCAAATACTTGTGACGAAATAATTTTTTCGTCTTTTTTCAAAAGTCATGTAAAAGCACTTCGGAATTTTCTTTTTTACAAATTTGGCAATTTAGCCCAGGCAGAAGATGTTGCTCAAGAAGCATTTGTAAAACTTTGGCAAAACTGCGCTTCGGTACCACTAGAAAAAGCAAAATCTTATATTTATACTATTGCAAATAACAGCAGTCTCAACGAAATTGCACATCAAAAAGTGGTTTTGAGATATGAAAAAAACTTCAACGGTTTAGATAAAACAAATGAAAATCCCGAATATATTCTGGAAGAAAAACAGTTTCAAACCAAACTATTAAAAGCCATTGAAAACTTAAACGAAAAACAACGTATTGCTTTTTTGATGCATAGAATTGACGGAAAGAAATACAGCGAAATTGCTTTAGAATTAAATATTAGTGTAAAGGCAGTCGAAAAACGCATTCATGTCGCTTTGTTAAGCTTACGTAAAGAAATTGATTTATAAAAAAGTAGGGTAATTATAGTTCTAATTGTTTTAATAATATAGTACAGTACAATGAAAAAAAATCGCTTATTAGCAAAATGGCTCAACAATGATTTATCACCAGATGAATTGGCTGAATTTGAGGCAAGTCCCGATTTTGAAAAATACCAAAAGATAAAGAATTATACAGATCATTTAGAAGTAGATGATTTGGATGAAAATAGCATGCTGTCAGATATTCTAAATCAGAAAAAAGTGACTCCAAGAGTAGTTCCTCTATACAAAAAATGGATGTTTCAAATAGCTGCAGTCTTGGTGTTGGCTCTTGGAATCACATTTGCCTTCAATTTTTTTGTGCCTCAAACTCAGAAAGCAGATTTTGGAGAAAGAACCACTTTTTTATTGCCTGACAACTCTGAAGTGGTGCTAAATTCCCTTTCTGAAATAAACTATAAAAAATGGAACTGGGACAACAACAGATTCCTTAAATTAAAAGGAGAAGCTTATTTTAGAGTAGCCAAAGGTAGACGATTTGAAGTACAAACCGATCTAGGAAATGTAACCGTTTTAGGTACTCGATTTAACGTTAAAGCCCGAAAAAATAGGTTTGATGTTGTGTGTTACGAAGGACGCGTAAAGGTAAATTATGGAGATACACAAATTTTATTAACACACGGACAAAGCGTTACTTTTGAAAACGGAAAACAATTCAATACCGTTGTAAGTGCTCCAAAACCGGAATGGATGGACAATCAAATAGCTTTTTATCAAGAAAACATCAAAAGCCTGTTAGACGAAGTTCAAAGACAATACAATATTACGATTGAACTGAATGCAAAAGATACAACTTCGCTTTTTACCGGAAAATTACCAACTAAAGATCTGGATGTAGCTTTGCAAATTATTAGTACAACCTACCATTTAGAGGTGAAAAAAGTCTCAAATAATAAAATAATTTTTGACAAAAAATAAATGCTGTTCCCCAAATCATTTCATTTTTTGTTTCTCACATTTTTCCTTGTCCTGAAGCTTTCTGCTCAGGACAAAGGAAAACTTATGCCTTTAAAAAACATCATAAATGATATTGAACAACAGCATCAGGTTAGTTTTAATTACACTGAAGACAATATTGTTAATCTTCAATTAAATCCTCCAAAAAGATCACTTTCCTTAGAACAAAAATTACAATATCTAGCTAAAAAAACCAATTTGTCTTTTGAAAACATAAAGAACAAATTCATTAACATTTATAAAAAAGATAATACTGTTCAAAAAATTTGCGGATACGTTTTTTCAGGTATAGATAAAAAACCTATTGAAAATGCCAATATTAATTCTCCCAATATAGCACAGGTTAGAACTAATTCTGACGGTTATTTTGAGTTAAAAAAAGAAGATGCAACTACTTTTTCGATTAGTCACGTTGGGTTTATAACCAAAAAAATTGTGACCGATAAAGTAGATTCAAAAAATTGTATCCAAATAATATTAGAGCCTGAAATCACAGAACTTCAAGAAATCAGAGCCAATGCTATTCTAGCTTCGGGAATTTCAAAAAATACTGATGGATCACTTGAAATTAAACCCAAAAAATTTGGTATTTTGCCGGGACTTATTGAACCCGATGCTTTACAAACAATGCAGCAAATTCCAGGTGTAAACAGTCTGGACGAAAGTGTATCCAGCATCAATGTACGTGGCGGTACACACGACCAAAATTTATTTTTATGGAATGGAATACGAATGTTTCAGACAGGACATTTTTTTGGTTTAATATCGGTTTTCAATCCCAATTTGGCACATACCATTTCTATTTATAAAAACGGAAGTTCTGCATTTTACGGGGAGAGTGTATCCAGTGTCGTTGCTATTTCATCTACGCCTGAAAAAGCAGAAAAGAATTCTTTTAGTGCTGGAATAAATATGATTAATGCTGATGTTTATGCGAAGTACAATCTATCGAAAAAGAGTTCTATTGAAATCTCGGCACGTAAATCGATTACTGATTTTGTAGAAACACCAACATATAAAGAATATTTCAATAAAGTTTTTCAAAATACTACAATCACTGATTTTTCAGACAAACAAAACATTAATTACCGCAGTGATAAAAAGTTTGGCTTTTATGATGCGACGCTAAAATATGCTCAAAAAATTGGGCTTAAAGATCAAATCATACTTGATTTAATCACAATAAAAGACAATCTGGAAGTTTTTAAAAGTGCCGTTGCATACAATATAAATAAATCTCAAAACAATATTTTAAGGCAACAAAATTATGGTGGGAATTTGTCATGGAGGAGAAACTGGAATAACTTCAATACCACTAAAATTAATGTTTACAACTCTTCTTATGAGCTTTTTGCCAACCAAGAAAGTACCACTGATCAAAATGTAATCCAGGAAAATACCGTTAACAATAATGGAATTAACTTAGAGAACAACCATATCATCAACTCAAAATTCAGTTTTAACGATGGGTATCAGTACAATGAAATTGGTATTACTAACTTAGAACAGGTAAGTAATCCTGATTTCTATCGTAAAGTAAAAGATGTACTCAGAACTCATGCCCTTATTCTAGAAGGAAAATACAACGACACACTTTCCAGAATATATTTTAAAGTGGGAACACGCATTAATTATATCGAAAAATTTAAAAAATATATTGTAGAGCCTCGAATTCAATTTAGCTATGGAATTAGTAAAAGCCTAAATTTAGAATTACTGGGCGAGCTTAAAAGTCAAAACTCACAGCAAATTATTGATTTGCAAAAAGACTATTTTGGCATTGAAAAAAGACGTTGGATTATCTCAAATAACACCACAATTCCTATTCAAAGAAGCAAACAACTCTCTTTAAATTTATTTTACAAAAAGAATGACTGGCTGCTGGATATCGAAAATTTTTATAAGAAAGTATCTGGAATTACAACTTCAAGCCAAGGTTTTCAGAACCAATTAGAGTTTGTTCGAATGACTGGCGATTATGAAGTTTTTGGGACAGAAATGCTGATTCAGAAAAAAATGAATCACTTTCTGACTTGGTTAAGTTATACTTATAACCATAATAATTATCTTTTTTCTAATTATGAATACCCAAGTTTTCCAAACAATTTTGAGTTAATGCATACGGTATCATGGGCAGGAATTTATGAGAAAAACAATTTTAAAATTGCCTTGGGAACAAAGTGGTCTTCTGGCAGACCAAAAACCTCTCCTGACCTCTCCCAAATTAATCTTTCGGATCCTCTATTGGTATACAACAAACCGAACAATACCAATGTACATATTTTTTCACAGGTAAATATTTCCTCTACTTATAAGTGGGAAACTACAAATGGAATTCAATACAAATTAGGGCTGTCTATCTTAAATATCCTAAACAGGAAAAATGAAATCAGCGAATATTATAGAATTAGTTCTTTAACAAATTCTATAGAAGACATCCAAACATTCTCGCTGCAAAGAACTCCAAACATCAGCTTTAGAGTTTCATTCTAGCCCTATTTCAACGAGGTTTGTAAAAAAACTTTGTCCTTCTTTTTATTTTTTTTATAAAATATCAATTCTTTGGTAGGGTAATCTGCATCAAGACTGTTTTACTATTGAACCCTATCCAAAAGAATAGAAAAATGACCCCATTACAATACCTGATTCTACATCATCAAGGCTACTGTTTTTATGACAGTTCATAACAATAAAAATTATTGAACGAAATACGCATCAAAAAAAATGAGCCTAATTTCTTGATATAATTTACAACAAAATACTTTACTAATTCTGTAAAGCTTATTTCCCTTTTCGATATAAACTAAATAAAAGAACTATGAAATTAAAACAAATCAAATTCGCTGTAGTTGCTGTTATAGCAACAACATTATTCGTAAGCTGCAGTAGTAGTGACAAGGAGAGTGATAATCCCACTCCTCCTACTCCAGAACTAAAAACAGAAGTTAATCTTTCTACAAGTACAACATTAGGCTCTTATCTTTCAGATAAAGATGGAAAATCATTATATTTTTTCGCAACAGATGCAAACGGGCAAGCATCGTGTACAGGCGGATGTGAAGCGGTTTGGCCGCCCTTTTATGTAGATAATTTAACAGCAGATAAATTAGCTGCAGGATTAACATTATCAGACTTTGGAACTATTACTACTTCAACCAATAAAAAACAACTTACCTACAAAGGATGGCCATTGTATTACTATGCACCTAGTGTAAACGGAACAAACACACCAGAAACTAAAGGTCAGACAACTGGAGATGGAGTCGGTGGCGTTTGGTTCATCGCAAAACCAGATTACTCTATCATGATTGTACGAAGTCAGCTTTTAGGACATGATGGTAAAAACTACAAATCAGATTATACTGTTGGAGATGGTCTAACCACCTATTTTACAGATGCTAATGGTAAAACACTTTATACCTTTAAATTTGATAATTCTAAGAAAAACAATTATACTAACGCTGATTTTTCAAACAATGCTGTTTGGCCAATATATGAAACAGATAAAATTGTTGTTCCTTCTATTCTCGACAAATCTAAATTTAGTGTTATCACAGTATTTGGTAAATCACAACTGATTTACAACGGTTGGCCTTTGTATTATTTTGGACAAGACGCAAACATAAGAGGTGCCAATAAAGGAATTAGTTTCCCTAGCCCAGGAGTTTGGCCAGTACCAGTAAAAGATATACCACTTGCAATATAAAAATTATAAATTTCCAAGAAATTCATAAAGCACCTTTCTATATTTCAAATTAGTTCAATGAGAATTGGACTAATTTGAAATAATAAAAATATACTAGTTTGTGACATGAATGAATGATAACTCCACTTATAAAAAAGTTAACTGTTAAAATATCTTTTACTTACTGATGATAAAAATGGGCAAAAATAAATCATCAGATGACTATTCAAATAAAATCACAATTAGAAAGATAGCGTGTTAGAGATAAAAAGAGAATTAGTTCTAACGGAAAATTAAAGCATAAATATGAAAAGAAAAAAAATAGCATTTGTAATTGCAGCCTTGTTGCTATTGGTTTCGGCGGGCATTTATTTTTATTACGGATTTCTCTTTAAGGAAGCACGCAATATAGAATCAGAAATGCCGGATTTCAGTATGACAGCAACAAAATTACTTAACGAGTATAATTCAAATCCAAAAAAAGCGGATTCATTATATCTCAATAAAACTATTGAAATAACTGGTAAAGTAACCAAAGAAACAGATTCTGTTGTGATAATTGAAAATAATCTTTTTTGTCTGTTTACTAATAAAACAAAAGATAAACTTATAAATAATAACACGACAGTTAAAGGTAAATGCATTGGTTATGATGAACTATTTCAAGAGGTTAAATTAGACCAATGCACCATTAACAAACAAAATAATTAATCAATTTATGAAGAAATTTTTAGTTCCAATCTGTCTTTTTTTAGCCACGATGGCTTATTCACAAGATGACCTGCTCAAAAGTCTTGATTCAACTCAAGTCGAAGAAAGTTATTCTACAGCAACTTTTAAAGCTTTACAGTTGGTAACCTTACAGACTACAAAAATGCCTGCCAAAAAAGAGTTCTATTTTCTAGTCTCGCATCGTTTTGGCACCGTTAAAGATGGTTTTGATAGTTTTTTTGGTCTTGATAATGCTACAACAAAACTTGGTGGTATTTATGGAGTTACAGATTGGTTATCGGTTAGCCTTTCCAGACACACTTTAAACAAAATGTATGAAACCGGTGTAAAATACCGAATGATGAGACAAGATGCTCGTTTTCCTGTAGACATTGTCGGGTACAGTGTTGCAGATATTAATACCTTTTTAGAAAAGGATCAATATCCAGGCTTAGAATTTAAGCACCGTATGACGTACGTACAACAGTTATTGATATCAAGAAAAGTGAACGAAAAATTATCCTTAGAATTAGTGCCTTCCTTTGTACATAAAAACCTTTACAATCCTGATATTGAAAACAATAATCAGTTTTCTTTTGGAGGAGGAGGACGTTATAAAATTACAAAAAGATTATCCGTCAATTTAGAATATATGCACAATTTTGACAAACCTGAATTTTACAAAAATCCATTATCAGTAGGTTTGGATGTCGAAACGGGCGGACATGTTTTTCAATTGATATTTACCAATTCACAGTCCATGAGTGAGAGCGGCTACCTTACTAATGCGTCTGGAAATTGGGGCAAAGGAGATTTCTTTTTCGGATTTAACTTATACAGAGTATTTTAAAAATTATAGACAACCAATTATGAAAAAAATAATAGCACTTACAATTCTACTGGCTGTATTTACAAGCTGTAGTAATTCTGACACCTATCAAGATATCGAAACACCGCCAGAAGTAGTTACACCTCCCGGACCGGTAACAACACCTGAACCAGTAGTTGCAACTACTTACACTAAAAATGCAAAATCAATTATTGATGCTAATTGTGTAGGCTGTCATCAAAACGGAAGATCTGCTGGTTTTAGACCATTAACGACTTATGCCGAGGTAAAAACAGCGGTTGAAAACGCCAGTTTATTAAATCGAATTCAATTACAAACCGGACAACAGGGGATCATGCCCCAGGCAGGAAGAATGTCTCAGGCAAATATTGATATCATCGTAAAATGGAATACAGACGGACTTAAAGAAAATTAATCATTATGAAAAAAAAGCTTATTAATTTCGTTGTAATACTGTTCCTTTTTATTTCAGGTACACAAGGATTTGCACAAAAACTGATTACTAAAACTGGGAGTATAAAATTTCAGGCTACTATGCCTTCATATGAAGAAGTTGCTGCCGAAAATAAAAGTGTGTCTGCCGTTTTAGAACAATCAACAGGAGACTTTGCTGCTTTGGTTCTTATAAAAGGTTTTAGGTTTAAAGTTGCCTTAATGGAAGAGCATTTTAATGAAAACTATATGGAATCTGAAAAATTTTCTAAAGCAACACTAAAAGGTAAAATAGAAGGTTTTGATGCTTCAAAAATTACAAATGCATCTAAAAATTTTACCTTAAATGGAGATCTTACCATTCATGGTAAAACAAAACCTGTATCAGTAATCGTAAAAATTTCGAAAGCAGCAAACGGAGTTAATGCCATAGGTACATTTGAAGTGAAACCTGAAGATTTCGATATTGAAATACCTAGCATGGTAAGGAAAAAAATTGCCGATAAAATTAAAATTACCTATAATTTTTTATTGATCAAATAATATTTTTCATCAAAACAGAATGTTTAGGTAATAGAGATATCCCCTAAACATGACTAATATTATGAGGTCAGTTTTATAATAGACTGACCTCTTTTTTTAATAACCTAAACCCATTGGGTGTAATTCACAAAATTTTCATTTAACACATAGAAACATAGATTTCATGTGTAAAAAAGAGTACAAAAAAATATATTTCTCTCACATAGCTAGCTTTGTGCATTTTAAACAAGTGAAATGCCTTTTTTGAGAGTATCAAAACCTATGTTTCTATGTGTTAAGATTAATTACACCCAACAGGTTAACCTAAACTAAACTCAAATGATCCGCAAAAATTATGTTGTTACTGGAGAAGATGTAAATGATGGTATGGTAATGGAAAATACTGCGTACATTTCATACGCCATTCGATTATTGTATCATTTTTTATTTCATAACGGATTTTCAAGAGAGAAACTCAATACTTTGCATTTAGGCTTGCAAGAAGGAAATCATATATTGATATGTTACAAAAATTTGATGTTTACCGAGCATTTTTTTGTTAAAATGGAAAATTGCTATATAGAGGATAAAATCAAAATTAAAAGCTGCTTTTTCAACTCAAAAAACGAATGCTGTGCAGAAGTTACTAAAGAAGTAGAATGGTTTGATCATATTCACAAAGAAGTTATCGCAGCCCCCAAACAAATTCTACAGCATTTTAATTCGAATACCAAAGAGCTCGTTAAGAATCCTAAGGGAGCTTTTAGGATATACTGAGCAGATTTTAACTGACCATTCATCCTTTATCTTTAACCAATCAAACATCTTAATAATTCGACGAAAACCAATTATTCAGCGAGAATCAAAAAAAAACAATCCTTTGAAATCAATGATTTTAAAGGATTGTTCTGTTAAAAAAATAGTTTAGGAATACTGAATGCTTTAAGCAAAGACTTTAAGATACTTTAATAACAAGCTTTCCAAAAGCTCCACGCTCCAAATGTTTATAAGCAGAAATAGCATCTGCAAAATCATATGTAGTATCAATAACCGGTTTAATATTATGTAAGTCTATAATTGCATTCATTTCTTCAAATGCATCACGGTTACCAACTAATATCCCATTAATTCTTACTGCTTTAAATAATATCTTTAGTAGATCAGCATTTGAAGTCGTACCATTTAAAAAACCGATCACATGAATTTGACCACCAATCGTAGCAGCTTCAACAGAGCGTTCAAAGTTATCTCCACCTATTACTTCAATTATATGATCTACACCAATCCCTTTTGTTATTCGTAAAACTTCCGTTTCCCAATTTGGGGTTTTTAAATAATTTATAACCTGATCAGCTCCTAATGCTTTGGCTTTTTCCAACTTTTCATCACTGCTTGAGGTTATAATTACTTTTGCACCAAGGGCTTTTGCCAGTTGAAGAGCAAAGAGAGATACTCCTCCTGTCCCTTGGATAAGTACAGTTTGCCCTTTTTCCAACTGTCCATGTTTAGTTAGGGCAAAAAAAGCAGTTAAAGCAGCAATAGGTAAAGTGGCAGCTTCTGCATTGGTTAATGTTGCAGGAGCTGCAATCGCAGCCTGCTCATCTAATAAGATATACTCTGCGAGTCCTCCATCCACTGGACCTCCTAACCCAGATAACGCTGTAGTTGATGTATGTTTTTTACCTTTAATCCAATTCCCATATAAATGTGAAGTTACACGATCATTAATAGCGAACCGGGTTACATCTGAGCCAATTCCAACGATTTGACCAGCAAGATCAGAAACTGGAATAAATGGAAATTCCATGATATCTGGTAGATATATCTTCTCAACAATTGCTTTATCCCTAAAATTCAAAGAAACCGCTCCAACCTTTACTAAAATCTGATTTTTATTTGGAATGGGTATTTCAGTAGTAATTAATTTGAGGTTTTCTATTCCAAAGCCCTGCAATTGCCAAGCTTTCATTGTTTTTATTTTGTCTGTCATTATATTTATTTATTATTCAACAAATCCTTCCCATTGTTTCAGGTATCCAATAAATTCTGGGCTTAATCCCTGTCTTTCTAAATATTCAGTTCTAACTGGTAATTGAGGGGATTTATAATTGTGATCAGAAATTAGTTCATTTACAAAATTGCTATCCAATATTGCAGCCCGACCAATCATGACAAAATCACAACCGTTTTCCAACATCTGAACAGCATGTTGCGCACTTAACACCCTGCCTGAAGCGCCAAGTCGGACGTTTTTTCTTGGAAGTTCGGTAAAGATTTTTAAAAACGGATCAATTAACAGATCATCCCCTACGTTCCCTACAGGTTTACCCCATGGGGCAAACTCTATAAAATCAATTTTTTCCTGTATCATTGCTTCTGCTGCAATATCTCTAATTTCTTCTATTACAGTTGTTCTTGATTCTATATTAAGTCTTAATCCAATATGAAAATCTTTACTGCAAGTTTTTCTTATACCCTCTATTATTTCAAATAAAAGTCTTGATCTGTTTTCAAGGATACCCCCATACTTGTCTTTTCTTCTATTAGTTAATGGTGAAATGAACTGCGCCAGCATATATCCAAATGCAGCATGGACTTCAACCCCATTAAATCCAGCTTTCTCTGCTCTCCCCGCAGCCGTTATAAAGTCTTCACGAAGCATTTCTATCTCACTAATTGTGAGTCCCCTTGCTCCTGAAATTAAGGAATCGGATGGACCAACAAGTTCATTTGAATAATCACTACGAATTCCTCCATGCTGAATTTGAATTGAAGCAAGAGAATTATTTGACTTGATTGCTGCTGCAATTTTTATCAGGCCTTCTAAATGAGAATCATTATATATCCCTAATTGTCCGGGAAAAGTCTTCCCGTTTCTCTGAACATTTGCAGCACAAGCCATAGTAAGAGAAAATCCACCACTTGCACATTTTTTATACCAGCTAAAATCATTGTCATTAGCTGTTCCATCAACATTGCTCTGCATATTTGTTAATGGAGATAATAAAAGACGATTTTTTAACGCAGGTCCATGCGATAGGGTTAATGGCTTAAATAAATCTTCTATATTCATTATAGTAATAACACTTTTCTTTAATTATCTCGATTCTCTCCATCCTGCAGTTAGAACATCTCCTTCTACACTACCAATTCCTGAACATTTTAGAACTCCATCCTGAAACCATTGTAGCATAAACTGATTTTTTTCTTGAATAATGATCAACTTAAAAACAGAGCTTTCCGTAGTACCATCTGTATAATAAGTTATTTCATATTCCCCTGCAAATGTGTTTCCTTGTGATCCAGTTGCTATACCTGTTCCTGAGAAAAACTGCCCGTCGGTATGATAAGACCAAAGAGCATCCATTTTTCCTGTTGCAAAATTTTTATGGTATCTTACATAACCAATGCCCTCATTTTCCATTATGCTGTTTTTTATAGTTAAATGATATTCTTTTATTGGTTTACCACCATTAAAATTACCCTTTGCATATGATACAATTGATAATAGAAATAATGGCAACAGCAAAATATTTAGTTTTAATTTAAAATTTATCATTTCTATTTTTAATAATTTACTATATTTCTAAAGGTTAGTTTACTAGTATAAAACCTTTCAACTTTTTATAATGAGTTGCCAAATTTGTTTATTATGCAGTCTCCACTTCTGTCAAGGATTTTTCAAGTTGATTAACTTTTTCCATCAGTATTGCAGCATGTGTTTGCGCTTTGCTAATTACATCTTCCTTTACTCCCATTATACCAGGTATATACATCATCGACTGTGTAACGACTGGCTCAACATAATCCATACCCGTGTAGTATGCTAATTGTTCTAGAGGCTTTAAAAATTCGGGTAATCTATAGTTTTCAATTCCTATTGGAGTATAGTCTGCTTCTCCGGCGCCTGTAGTAAAACTTAATTGCATTTTCTTTCCATGAAGTTTATCTCCTTCACTCCCGTACGCAAACTGATAGGTATAAACATCATCAAAATACTTTTTTAAAATTGCTGGTACACCATACCAGTGAAACGGAAATTGGAAAATGACAATATCAGCTTTTATTAACGCCTGTTGCTCTGCCAATACATCAATTTTATAATCTGGGTATAGTTCTGCCAGATTTCTGATTTCAATATCCGGAAGATTTTCTTTAACTATTGAGTAAATAATACTGTTCGCAAGCGACTGCTCTATAGCCGGATGCCCAAAAATCATAAGTTTGTTAGCCATGTCTTTTAATTTAAATTAATGATAAGTTGATTATTATGAAATACTCAAATAAATGATATTTGATAATAATGGCACAAAAGTAGAATCAAATTTACTGTTATAGAAATAGTTACCCTTTAGTTCGTTACATACTTTTTTGTGCGTATGATCACTTATAAACAAGCAAAAAATAATTTAACGATAATTATAAGTAAATTTGCATCGCCGTTATTTTAGATAAAACAGCTATGAATAATATGGGAAAACGAAAACTGACTTCTACTAATTTGCAAAATGAAAGATTTATTTCAGCCACTTGTGATCTAACCTATGCATTGTGCCTACTCTCGGGAAGATGGAAAATGCTTATATTATGTCACCTTAAGGATGACATATTGCGTTATAGCGAAATACGTGATAAAATTCCAGGAATTACAGAAAGAATGCTTACGGTACAGCTTCGGGAATTGGAAAAAGATGGGCTTATATATAGAACTGTTTATCCTGAATTTCCTCCACATGTTGACTATCGTCTTAGCGAAATGGCTATTGAATTGATCCCTGTCTGGGACATTTTGGAAAACTGGGGAACAGCTCATAGAAATAAAATCGATAGTCCTGTTCAATAATATTGTTGAGATATGTACATTCTCGGATTGCTAATAGCCTAACCTCAGGTTGAATTTAAGGAAAATCCTCCAACTATTTAATTTTTAATTTCAAAACGGTAACAGAATACGCTGGCAATCTCAATTGTGCTTCCTCCCCTTTCGGCTTATATACAGTAGTTTTTGGACTTATTTTTTCAGGATCCGAAAATGTATTTTCATCATGCAAATCTGGGCTAGTCAGTGTTGTCAAACTCCCTTTGGATGCTAATTTACTTCCTTTAAAATCAATTGTAATATCTTGTGTTTCTGCAGCTGTATTAACCAGTTTCACAATTACTTCTTTTGTATTTACATCTTTCACAGCAGATCCGTACAAATTATTTTGTCCTGTTAACTGTTTTCCTTCTTGGGTAATAGCTAATAAATCGGTTCCTTTATTGATCGAAAATAACTTTTGTACATAATAATTGGCAGAACCATACGATTCTAAATTATTAAACCAAATCATATCCGGTGTCCATTGCCACGCATCTTCATGAGCCATTAATGGTGCATACGAAGTTAAATTCACGACTTCGGCATTTCTTTCCAGTCCTGTTATGAATGCAGCTTCAGAAAAAGCGCATTCCCAATTATTCCTGTTATTTGGATTTGCACCCGAAACACTTTGCGCAGCATATTCTCCAGCAAATATTTTCGGTCCTTTTCTATCATATTTATCATAACGCGCTGCATTTTCTCTAAACCATTGCGGACTTTTATAATAATGTTCGTCTATGAGCTCAGCATCTAATTTTTTAAGTTCCTGCATAGCATAATCAAAATGTTCCCCATCTGGTGATGGCCCGCTTCCGGAGACGATAATTATTTTTGGATATTTTGCTTTTATTGCTTTTTCAAATACTTTATATCTTTCAATATAATCCGGTCCCCATTGTTCATTTCCGACACCAATATATTTAAGATTAAATAGTTTTGGATGTCCCATATCGGCACGTAATTTCCCCCACGGCGTATCAATTGTTCCATTGGCAAACTCAATTAAATCTAAAGCATCCTGTACATAAGGATCTAATTCTTCTATGGGTGCTAATTCTCCTGTATTATACTGGCATGCCATCCCGCAGCTTAAAATAGGTAATGGTTCGGCATCAATATCTTCCGAAAGCTGAAAATATTCATAAAAGCCCAATCCAAAACTTTGAAAATAATCAGGAGTTTGTTTATGACCAAATTCCATGTTCCAGCGATTGATCATCGTTTTTCGGTTCTCAACCTTTCCTATCGATTTTTTCCATTGATAACGGTCTGCCAAGGTTCTTCCTTCGACAATACAACCGCCGGGGAAACGCAAAAATCCAGGTTTCATATCATACAAAAGTTGTACAATATCTTTACGCAAACCATTTTTTCTATTTTTCCAAGTATCTTCAGGAAACAACGAAATCATATCTAAATCGATAATTCCCGTTCCTTCAAAAGTTATTTTTAATTTGGCTTTTGCCTCTGTTTGAGTAGCGATAAATTGTACCGTATAATTTTTCCATTCTTTCGATGACGGAATTATAACAGTTTCACCCAACACCTTTTGATCTTTATCAATAAACTGAATGATTATTTTTTTAATAGTTCCCTCAGGATTAGCTGCTTTTAAAGAAAGATTATATTTTGCATTTATCTTAACCCCCATTCCTCTAAATCCTTCATTGATAATCGCATATCCTTTATCATCATTAATAAGAATGCGGCAAAAATTAGGATTGGTTTTATTTTCGGATACATAGATGGGTGTTGCAACACCAGATTGCATATTTAAGGAAGATCTTTTGGTATTGGGTTGCTCCCATCCCATTAATGGTTTATCAAACTCAAAGGAACGGTTTTTAATCATTTCGGCATACAATCCTCCATCAGCAGCAAAATTGATATCTTCAAAAAATAAACCGAACATTGTGGGCTGTATCTTAGTAACCGTTTTAGCAATATCAACTTCTAATGTTGTCTTTTGGGCATTCGCATAAATACTGCTTAAAAGCAGACTATAAAAAATGAATTTTGCAGTTATATTATTTTTCATTGTAATAATCTAATTATTTTTTGACAGCTTCTAATTTATCTGGAAAAGCAGATTGTCCTTCCAGATTGTTTATGATTAATGAATCCACATTTTTACTTTCAACGGCGTAAGTAAAGTAAACAGGTTTATTCTTTCCCCATTCTACTGAGCAGTTTTGCATTTTGATTTTTTCTGCCGAATCAAAATAAAAACCAGCCGTACTTCCTTGTACAAAACCTTCCAACTCAGACGGACGACGATCATAAATACCTCCTTGATGTGTAGTTGTTTTATCGATAAAAACGCTCACATTGTCAAAAACAATATTTTTTATTTTGTCTTTAGATTCCGCACTTACATACACTCCATTTTCTCCCGTACATTGAATATTGGTAAAATAGATATTTTTTATTTCGCCCACTTTTCCTTGTACAGCACCTTTTGGAAAACGCCAATTTGCATCTTTATGATTCCCTTTTGCTCTGCGATATGCCGTTATATAAATAGGTTCTGCTTTTCCCCACCAAGTATCAGTGGTTAATTTAGCTTCGATAATTATATTAGAAAATAAAACGTCGCTCACCGTTCCTTCATCTCTATTTTGAATTCCTAATGCACGATTACTATTTTTTATAATGCAATTATTGAACATAACTTGTCGGATAGCATCCATATTTTCCGAACCAATCTTGATAGCGCAACTGCTGCTTGTCATGGTACAATTGGTAACAGTTATGTTTTCGCAGGCTCCAAATTCTTCAAACTCCCGTCTGTTTTTTAAGCAGATGCAATCATCTCCGCTTTCGATATAACAATCACTGATACGAACATTTTTACAATGATCTAAATCAATACCATCGCTATTGCGGACTTTTAAACTGTTCAGTAATGTTATACCACTAATAACAACATCATTACAACCTACAAGATGAATTGTCCAATAGGCCGAATTCCCGATATGAACATCTCTTATTCTTATATTTTTTCCTCCAATAATAGTCAGCACATGAGGTCTTGGGTCTAGAACAGTAAAAGGTTTCAAAACATAAGAATCTTCCAGTTCCTCTCCCATAAAAGAAATCCCATTTCCGTCTATTTCCCCTGTACCACTAATGCTGAAATTTTCTACATTTTTACCACCAATCCAGATGGTTCCTTCTCCGGGATTAGAACGAAAAGCACTTTTGGTATATAGTTTTTCATCAGGACTTGCGAGTAATTTAGCTCCAGCTTCTACATGAAGATCAATTCCTGATTTTACATCAAATGGTCCTGCCAAAAAGGTAAATGGTGCCGGTATTAATACTCTTCCGCCTGTTTTACTGCAAGCATCAATCGCTTTTTGAATCGCTCCTGCATCATTGGTTTTACCATCCCCTTTGGCTCCATATTTTTTAATATCATATACCTTTTGCGCTGTGGCAGTCAAAGAAAAACAAAAAAGGATTATGGCGATTATAGGTTTCTTTATCATTGCATTTTTATTAAAAAATTGTTTTTAAAATCTTTATGTAAGTTTTAGACAATCAGTTTATTTTGTAGGTAATTCGAATGTATTTTGTTTTGGCTCGCTCTTTCTTTTTAAAGCTGCTGCATCCAGATTATCAGACAAAACATCCTTAAAAACAATTTGATTCATTTTGTCCAAAGGCACATTTATATCCTTCATAACAAGACCGTTTACATCATCAAAAACAAAGGCGGGACGAAAATCTTCTTTTTCGAGAATCAATTTTATATTCTTCATTTCGATTCCGTTAACATGGCGAACATAAAATCCCCACGAAGGCAATTCTCCAAACATGGTAAATTCAGGATATCCTTTTATATTTTCTAATACGTCTTTTAATCTGGTCAAAGACAGATACGCCATTCCTTTTGAAGCTCTTCCGGGATATGTAATTTCGATATTTTCCAATGTTACATTTTCAATAGAATGTCCGGCTATTCCGGCAATCGATGATGGAAAAGGATTATGAAAATAATCTACTTCGGGCCCGCGTAAATCATAATCGATATCCGGACGACCGAAAGGAATTTGAGCTTTTACGTTTTTTATAGAAACATTTTTAATATAACCCGGTTTATCTCCGTTTCTATGACCTAACCTAATCAGGATAGCATTTCCTGTGTTTACAGCTGTAATATTCGAAACGGTAATATTCTCAATTTCGGCACCATCCACAGATTCTATAGCAATCGCCGATCTGAAAGTATCAAAAATCTGAATATTTTCTATAGTTACATTTTTGAAACTTCCATAGGAACCCGTCCCGAACTTAACGGCATTGGCACTTGATCTAATGATGCAGTTTGCGATATAAATATTATTATTTTTCAATCCTGGAGAATCCGATTTTAAACAAATCCCATCATCGGCAGAATTAACATCACAATTTGTTACTCTCACATTTTCACATCCATCGATATCAATTCCGTCATTGTTCCAATATGCTCTGCTGTCTACTTTTACATAATCAACTACAATATTGCTGCTTTGCTCAAAACACTGTACCCAACCCGAACTATTTTTCAAGGTAATATGAGTCATTGTAATCGAGTCACATTTTACAAACGAAACCAATTTTCCTCTTCCATCAGAAGGACGCAGTCGTCTATAATTATAATTAGGGTCAATTTTTATTCCGGTATGATGAAGGCTGTCAACCGCCAATGCCAGTTCCCTGCCTTGCCCATCAATAATTCCTTTTCCAGAAATGGCAATATTTTTTGAATCATAAGCCAAAACCAAAGCCCTTATTCCTTCATATTTTGGATAATCATTAGGATCTGTACTTCCTAACAAAACTGCTCCTTCCTCAAAGAACAATTCCACACCACTTTTTAAGATAATGCAGCCTGATAAAAATTTTCCTTTTGAAAAAATAACTCTCCCTCCTTTATTTTTATTGGCGGCATCAATGGCTTTTTGAATTGCTTTTGTATTTAAGGTTTTACCATCAGCGACAGCACCAAATGCAGTAACCAAATACTCTTTTTTCTTACCTGCATACATTTCGACATTAAAATTGAGCTGCAACAGAAAAAGTAAAACGATACAACTTTTAAAAATCTTCTTATTATTATTCATAATCATTTGTTTTTATTAATGCATATTAAAAATTGCAACCAGATGCTGTACTTATTATCAGACTTAGCTGGTTTTCAAAACCTGTTAAGTCTCTAATCAAATAGGTACTTATTAATTTAAAACTACCAAAAAACAGTATATAATGCCACTAAAATTCCACTGATAATGAATGATCCAATGATAAACTCTGAGGAAACGCTGAACATTGATTTATCAATTTCGATTTTTAATCTTTCCTGTTGTTTTTTGGTTTCAGGTTTTAAAATACTGATAACTACCATTATCAATACGATTAAAAAGAAAGAGATCGTCATTCTGTCTAAAAAAGGATAATCAGGAAAAGCACCGTTTGTCCATACCGGCAGGAATTTTAATATTGCTGCAATAGGCACTGTAAGCAATGCGCCTGCAAGTCCGGCCGAAGGTGTTGTTTTTTTCCAGAACATTCCCAGTAAAAAAATTGCCAAAACTCCCGGCGAAAAGAAACCTACATATTCTTGTATAAACTGATAGGCCTGATCTAATGATTTTAATGCCGGAGCAACAAGAGCCGCAATACACATGGCGATTATAACAACCCATCTTCCGGTGAGAACTAATTTTCTGTCTGACGCATTTTTATTAAAATATTTTTTATAAATGTCTAAAGAAAAAATCGTCGAAATACTATTGGCTTTACCTGCTAAAGAAGCCACAATTGCAGCTGTTAATGCGGCTAAGGCAACTCCTTTTAATCCCGCTGGTAATAAATTCATTAAGGTTGGATAGGCCTGATCCGGTTTTAAAACTCCAGCGGCATCTACCATTTCTTTTTGAAACATACCATTTTGATGCATTACATACATGGCAATTCCTGGTAAAACCGCAATAATAGGAACTAGCAATTTTAAAAAAGCAGCAAACAGGATTCCTTTTCGGGCAGTTTTTAAATCGGCTCCCAAAGCTCTTTGAACAATGTACTGATTACAACCCCAATACGCCAGATTATTGATTAACATACCACCTACAAGTACTGAGATTCCAGGTAATTCAGCATAATGAGGATTTGATTTATCAAGGATCATATGCAGGTGACCTGGTGCTTCTTCTTTTAAAACCTGCAGCCCTTTTAGGATATCTTTTCCAAAGCCGAACTGCTCCGATAATAAGGTTAGTGACAAATAAGTAGTTACCAAACCTCCCATAATCAATACGATAACCTGAAACATATCTGTATATCCTATCACCTTCATTCCTCCCAAAGTGACTATAATCGAGAACAAACTCAATCCGATAACACAAAACTGAAAGCTGACGGGGGCAATCGATGAAATTGCCAAAGCACCTAAATAAATAATCGAAGTAAGATTTACAAATACATAAATCAACAGCCAGATTATAGCCATGATGGTACTTACTGTACCGTTATATCTTTTTGCCAAAAATTGTGGCATCGTAAATATCTTATTTTTAAGATAAACCGGTAAAATAAATATCGCAACAACAATTAATGTGGCGGCAGCCATCCATTCGTAAGAAGCAATCGCCAGTCCGATTGCAAAACCGGAACCGCTCATTCCTATAAAATGTTCTGCCGAGATATTAGAAGCAATTAATGATGCGCCAATTGCCCACCAAGTAAGGGAGCCTTCGGCAAGGAAATATTCGTTTGAGCTGGTAGTTGCACTTTTCTTACTCCTGTAAATATACATTCCGTAACTGGAGACCAAAACAAAATAAATAAAGAAAACAATGTAATCTGCGGTTTGTAATACATGCATAATATTATGGTTATTTTTTGGTTAGTCAGTAAAATGTATTTTTTTAATGCTTGAATATTTAAACAAGTTTTAAAGCTTAAAATAAGTCAGCCTTTCTATTATTATTCTCTCTTTCCACTTCTCTCTTTATTCTCTAAACTTTCATAAACCATTTTTTTTTGTACAGGAAATAAAGCAAAATAAGCTGCACTATAGTTACAGACAAAGCGTTAAACACTGGCTGCCAAATGAATGGCAGGAACTTGATGATTCCTCCAAATACATATTCGGCAGTATGTTTAAAATCTACCAAGCCCTCGGCTGCTATATAAATTAAAATCGAATTTGAACCGATTAACAGTAAGGGAAATGCCCATTTATGAAATCCTAAAAGATCAATTATCAAATAAAAAAAAGTAAAAAACAAAATACTAAATCCACCTACAAAACATACAAAAGAGCTTGTCCATAAATGTTTATTAATCGGGAAATCATAATCCCAAATAATTCCAATCCCAATTAAAACAATCGCCGAAACAAGCATTACTACCAATTTATTCTTTGATGAAAAGTAATTGTACGTCTTTAAAAATGTCCCTAAAAACACTCCCAATAAAGCTGTGGCAACTGCAGGTACTGTCGAAAACAAACCTTCGGGATCATACACTGTGCTGTGCAATCTCCCGGGTAAAAATAAACGATCAATATATCCTTCTAAGGAACCTTCTTTCGTTAAAATACCTGCACCAAAATCAGGAACGGGAATAAATTTCATCGCCAGATAATATCCCGCCAGAATACCTGTAAACCAAACCAGTTGTTTTTTCAAATCAAAATTCAAATAGATCAATCCGGCAAAAAACCAAGCAAGTCCAATACGTCCTAATACACTAGCAAAACGAGTTTGGTCGAATCCGTCAAAACGCAATAATCCGTTGACTACAAAACCTAAAAACAATAAAACACAAGTCCTCTTTAACATCGATCTGTATATTTTTTGTTTTTCTTTTGATGGCAGTTCTATTGGAGTTTTAACACCTGCCAGATTCATTTTATTTTCGAAAGAATACGGCATCGAAACTCCGGCAACAAATAAAAATATTGGAAAAATCATATCATAAAATGTGATTCCATTCCACTCAGCATGATGCAATTGTGATGACATCCAGATAAAAACAGGAATCGGGATCGCCTTCGCTAAAGCATGCATGATATGCTCGCCACTCATAATCCAAAACATGACAAACCCTCTTAGAGCGTCTAAAGAAATTAATCTATTCTTTGTAATTGTTTCACTCATATTGTACTTATTTAAAAGCATAATTCATCTATTGATTTCTCCATAAGAGTATCAATAATTATAAATAATATTTTTTATTCGAAATCTTTAAAGAATTATCTATCACATAAAAACATAGATTTTATTTTTTTATAAAAGAGAATAAAAAAGAAACTCGTTTCTTCTCACATAGTTACTATGTGAATTTTACTAAATGAAACGTCTTTTTTAAGCGACTAAAACTATGTTTCTGTGTGATAAATTTTTAAGGTTATTTATTCTATTGGTTTTATAACAAATCCATAGCTGTATTCATTTTGGTTCAATATATATTTTTCATGAGGGAATGCTCCCCAACTATTATCTCCACCCAAACCACGCTGGGTTAAGTCTACACAAACCACAACCTCTTTTCTAGGCGTAACATCACTCGAATGAAGATTCTTTTTTGATATTCCTCCATCAAAATCACTTGGATAATTATTCAAAGTACTTATTCCCAGTGGCTGTAAACCTTTAATTTCTAGTCCGTTCCCATTATTATTCGAAAGTGTAAACCAGCGAACATCTGTTTTATATCCATTTTCCTGCGGACGTGTATAAGGCACATATTGGTCTGTTACTTTGCTTTGATAAATTCCTTTGAAGGATGCTGTTTTTCTATCTGGATAATTTTCCAAAGATCCTCTTCCGTAATAATCAAGATTTTCAAAGTTATTTTTTAAGACGAAAAGCATTCCAAAACGAGGTATTTCCGGCACTGGATTATTTCCTTTTTTGTATGAAGGAATAATCTCTAAAGCTCCGTCATTACTCAGGGAATATTTAATTGTATAATCTGAAAAAACATCGTTAAGTTTCATTTTTGCAACAATATATTTTTTTCCCTTTTCCTCAATTACCTGAATCGTTTCTAAGGTTGTGTTTTTACCTGCTGTTCTCCATACATTAGATTTTAACTGCATTTTATTTCCGAAATCATTATCTGTAGGTGCTCTCCAAAAATTAGGTTCTGGATATTGTTTAAAATATTCCTCGCCGTTTAAACTATAATACGAAATCAATCCTGTGGTTTTGCTTATTTTAACGGTAACATTGGCTGTACTCAAAATAAATGCGTCTTTCCCATCCTGAACTTTTGATAAAGAAGCTTTCATTATTTCAAAATAGTTATCACTATCTAAAACAAATTGCTCTTTGGCAATTTCAAAGTTTTGAGGCAATAATTCCGATCCTGTTTTGGTATATGCAAAAACATTCAATAAATATTCTACACCTTGTTTTGACTGTAGTTTTGGTAAATCAAGTTTGAATTGTTTTTTAGATTTCGGATTCAGCATCACATTAATTATTCCTTCTTTAATACTTTTTCCGTTTTCTAAAACCTGATATTTAAAGTTGTATTGATCTAAATTTGTAAATCCAAAATCGTTTATGATTTCAATTACTCCATTCTTGACATCAATAGCTTCAAATAAAATATCCTGATATACTTTTTTTACTTCAAATGCTCCGGGATGCGGCGTTCTATCAGGATAAACAAGTCCGTTATGACAGAAGTTTTCATCATTTAAATAATCCTGACTTCTCATATCTCCTCCGTATGCCCAATATTTGCGTCCGGATTCATCTGTCTCTTCAAAACCCTGATCTACCCAATCCCAGATAAAGCCGCCCTGCATGTTTTTACTACTTCGAATAATGTCCCAATATTCCTGAAAATTACCACTGCTGTTTCCCATTGCATGCGAATACTCACACATAATATATGGACGTGTAACTTCTTTTCGGGCTGCATATTCTTTCATATAGGCAATCGTTGGATACATCGGACATATAATATCTGTGTTTTCATTTTCTTTTGCCTGTTCAAACTGTACTAATCTGGTATTATCTCTCTTTTTTATCCATTTGTAAGCTTCATGAAAAACAGGTCCGTTGGCACATTCATTTCCTAATGACCAAAGTATTACTGATGGTTGGTTTTTATCTCTTTCAACCAGACTGTAAATTCGGTCCAAATGCGCTTCTCTCCATTCTGGAAGATAAGCAGGATGTGTTTTGGGGTTCATAAAACTTTGTCCCTCTACTCCCATTCCGTGACTTTCTATATTGGCTTCATCTACTAAAAACAAACCATATTTATTACACAATTTTACCCACAAGATATTGTTTGGATAGTGACTGCAGCGCACCGAATTTATATTCAGTTGTTTCATCATCTTGATATCCTTCATCATCGTAGCTTCATCCTGATAATGTCCTGTTACAGGATTATGTTCATGAATATTTACTCCGTGAACCATTAATCTCACACCGTTTACCAGTAATTGTCCTCCTTTTAATTCTACTTTTCTAAATCCTATTTGGGTTGCAACTGTTTCTACTATACTTCCCTTTTGGTCTTTTAAGGTTAGCAACAATGTGTATAAATTAGGCATTTCGCTGCTCCATAATTTTGGACTGGAAACCTTTTGAGAAAAAGTAATAGTTTGCATTTTATTGGCTCCAAAATTTACTTTTAAATCCTTAACAAAAACATTTTTCCCAGAAGCATCTACCAATTTTGCTTCTAATTTTTGATTATTAATTGCAGTCAAAGTCAAATTTTTTAAAACAACATCTACACTTAAAATTCCGTTTTTATAATTGGAATCTAAATCAGGTTTTGCAAAAAAATCTGCAATTCTAATATCATTGGTACTATACAAATAAACATCTCTGTCAATACCGGAAAGTCTCCAGAAATCCTGATCTTCGAGGTATGAGCCATCACTCCATCTGTACACTTCAATAGCCAAGCTATTATTTCCGGCTTTTAGATATTTAGTAATATCAAATTCTGCCGGACTTTTTGTGTTTTCTGTATATCCCACTTTTTCTCCATTTACCCAAATGTACATTGCCGATGTTCCTGCTTCAAAATGAAGATAAACATGGCGATTTTTCCAGTTTTCGGGCACAACAAAGTCTTTTTTATAAGACCCAACAGGATTATCCGAATGATTGATAAAAGGTGGATTCCTATCAAAAGGATAGGTAATATTGGTGTAAATTGGAACTCCATAACCATTTAATTCCCAGTTTGAAGGCACTTGTAATTCTTTCCAATATAAAGTGCTGTAATCTGTTTTATAGAAATCTTTCGGACGTTGATCGGGTTTTGGAGACCAGGAGAATTTCCATTTTCCATTTAATGAAAAATACCACGGCGAATTACTGTATTGATCTATTATTGCCGACACTTCGTCTGCATAAGGAAGAAACGCAGCTCGTGCCGGTTCTCTATTGATCTGAAATACTTCCGGGTTTTCCCAATCGTTTCTGTCTTTTTTTTCCTGTCCAAAAACTATTGTTCCATAGATTGTAAACAGGCTTAATAAAAATATTCTGGTTTTGGTTTTCTGCATTTATTATTCTTTTAATATCTTCAAATTAGAAAAAGTGCAAACGTCAATAGAAACGTTATTAAAACTTCATTTTCTCTGGTAAATATTTAGCAACTAATTCTTTATAATAAGGTAATAACGCTTTTACATCCGGTTTCACAGGTGCCTTTGTATATAAATCATAAGGATTGAATTTACGTACCCAGTCAAACATTTCTACATCTTTCTCATTCATCAAATGGGCATAGGCATTTTCTTTGTGTTGTGAGTAAAACGAATGGTAACGAATCATATATAAGGCTGGATCGGGCAGATAATCTTTCATAATCTGATATAGATATTCATCATGTCCCCAACTCATTTTTACTATATCAAGTCCACAATTTTCAGTATAAACACCAAATTTCGTATTGAATCTTTCATCTGTATAATCTGGGTTTTCCTTGAAAAAATCAGGATATACAATCTTATCTGAATACGAACATCCAACAGGAAATGTATCGCCAACAACGGCCCATTGCGGTTCGCCAAACAAACAGAGAATTTTTCCTAAATCATGTATAAAACCGGTCAAAACAAACCAATCCGGATGGCCGTCTGCCCTGATGGCTTCTGAGGTTTGTAAAAGATGTTGCGTTTGATCTAAATCAATATCCGGATCACTGTCGTCTACAAGTGTATTTAGGAAATCAACGGCTTCCCAAATCGACATTTCTTTTTTATTAAACTGTAAAAATTCGGCTTCTTTACTGCACACAAAATCGTAGGTTTGATAAGTATGATTTATTCTGTAAAACTCCCTAACAGTTTCTACACGTTCTGAATCGACATAATTTCTAAACTCGTCTTTTTCTTTTACAGGTTCAGATGGATCTGGATATCGTATTAACAAATCATCTTCCCACTCATCCAAATTTTGTAACGGATTATCGCTCTCTATTGGTTTTTTCATAAGATTAAAAATTAATTGTTACCTGACAAAAATAGAATTACCTATAGAAAACAAAATGGACTAATACATCAAAAACATGGATAGATTTTAAATTTGTGTGATTTTCTCATTAAAAAATAGTTCACAAACTAATTGTGATTCAGTGTTAAAGGTTTATTGCCACAGATTTCAAGAAAGTCGGTTTGAGACTTTGACACCCGCACGATAGTAAAAATGGATTTACAAAAGTAAAACCGCAGATTAAAAACTGATTTAAAAATAAAATCCGTTTAATGCGTGTTCCTTTCGCAAAGGAGTTAGATAGAATTAAAAAGATTACATAGATTAATTTATTGTGGTACGAGATTTTGCCATGAATTACAAGAATCTACACAAATTTAATTCGCGATAATTCGTGTAATTCTCGGCAATGAAAAAAATTAATTAATCAACTTACTTGGCGGAAAACCAAACTGTTTTTTAAAACATCTACTAAAATATAACGGATCATTAAATCCTACCAAATTGGTAACTTCAGAAACGTTATATTTCTTTGTTTTTAACAATTCAGCCGATTTCTTTAAACGTATTGTTCTCGTAAATTCATTAGGGGCTAAATCTGTCAGTTCCTTAATTTTTCGATACAATTTAGAAGAACTTACGCCTAGTTTATCACATAAAAATTCTGTCGATAAATCTACTTCAGCCAAATTATCATTTATCAAGGTTGTAATTTTTTCCATAAACTCTTCATCAATTGGAGAATGTGTAAGTAAACTTATTTTACTTTCTACATCACCAGAGAATTTTACTTTGAGTTCTAATCTTGATTTAATAATATTTTCAATAACTGTTTTTAATAACAATGGTTCAAAGGGTTTAACCAAATAACCATCTGCCCCCATATCATATCCTTTTACTTTATCTACATTTTCAGCAAGTGCTGTTAATAAAACAACTGGTATATGACTAATAAACTCATCGTTTTTTAGTTCTTTACAAAATTCTAATCCACTCATAACAGGCATCATAACATCTGCAACACATAAAATAGGTTTTATTTGTCGACAGATTTTCAAGCCTTCTTCTCCGTTTTCGGCATCATAAACTTTATAATAATCAGACAAATAATCGACCAGATATTTCCTAAGTTCAATATTGTCTTCTATAACCAGTATTTTTTCTTTTAACTCTGTGTTCTGAATAATCTTTTTTGCTGCCTTTTCTGGAATAAGCATACTTTGATTATCATTTTTTAAAGCATATTCAAATACTTCTTTGTTGCCGTAAGACGCACGATCTATTGGAATCTCAACCTTAAACGTACTTCCTTTTCCCGGAGTACTTTCTACAGTTATAACTCCTTTATGAAGTTCAACCAAAGATTTTACTAACGACAAACCAATTCCCGACCCGGTATTATTTGCTTTACTATTTGTCGCCTGATAAAATCGTTTGAAGATTTTTTCCTGACTTTTTATCGGGATTCCGATACCATCATCGCTTACTTCGATAATTAATACGCCTTCAATGTCGGGTTTTAGTTTAAGAAACAAATCTACATTTCCGTATTTATTGGTAAACTTTAAGGCATTCGACAACAGATTATAAAGAATCTTATCGTATTTATCATTATCAATCCAGCCGTTAATACTATCAACTTCGGAGATAAAACTTAATTTAATTTTCTTGTTGTAGGCCATCTCTTTATACGAATCAAAGATATTTTTTGAATAGGCCAAAATATCTGTTTTTGAAACTTTAAGTTTTAATTCTCCCGACTGTGCTTTTCTAAAATCAAGTACCTGATTTACGAGATTTAAAAGTCTGCTGGCATTTTGATAAATTAAATTGTACCTGCTTTTTTCGTATTCGGTTGCGTTACTATTATTTTCATCCAATAATTGCTTAGCGGGACCTAAAATAAGCGTCAATGGGGTTCTTAATTCATGTGAGATATTGGTGAAAAATCTTAGTTTTTCATTATTTAGCTTAACATCATGTTCTCTATTTACTTTTTCGGTAAGCAGTTCTTGTTTTAGTCGGATACGGTGTTTAATCTCCCTTCTAATAAAATAAAAAACACAGGACAGTCCTAAAACAAACAACACAAATGAAGTTGGCGTTAACCAAAAAGGCGGTAAAATTTTTATTTGATACGAAACAACCTTACTCCAATGTCCGTCACTATTACTCGATTTTATTTTAAATACATATTTGCCAGGATAAAGATTGGTATATTGAACAATTCTGGAGTTACTATTAACCGTAACCCAATCTTTATCAAAACCTTCCAGCATATATTGAAACTTATTGAGTTTTTCATTTGCAAATGAAGGCGTCGAAAACTGAAGTGAAAAATTGCGGTTCTTATAGTTAAGCTCTACCTCTTTGCCATAATTCAAATCTTTCAAAAGCGGAATTTGCCCATTGATTTCCATATCTGGAAATACTTCTTCATTCTGAATTTTAAACTCGGTAATAATAGGTTCAGGCGACCATTTATTTCTCTTCATTGCATGAGGCGAAAAAGAAATGATACCGTTTTTCCCTCCCAAATAAATAGTAGAATTATTGAAATTAAAAAAACCTCCAGAACTAAAAACATCGAGTCTGTTGCCGCTGTTAACATGGTAAATGTTGATGTCTTTTAGATTCGATTTTACCCAGGCAATGCTATTATTATTGATATTTAGCCATAAGTTTCCGTCTATATCAGATACCATATCTGTAATCCACTTTCCTGAAAGTTCTTTAAAATTGGTAATTGTTGTAAAAATATTCTTTTTAACATCATACAGACATAATCCAAAACGCGTTGAAGCCCATATTCTCCCTTTGTTGTCTATGATAACATCGCTTACATTGTCTTCATGCGGTATAGCGTTTTCTTTTTTAGAAAGTGTTTTGTAAGTTTCTATTTTACCCGATGGGTAATTGTATCTTACAACGCCTGTTTCTGTTGCAAACCAGACATTATTTTTACTGTCTTTTTCTATGGCATTAATCTGAAAACCGGGTAATAATTTACCTTTGGCTGCCTGAACTTCCAAGGTTTTAGTATTTAATATAACAGCTCCTTCTCCAAAAGATCCTACTATAATCGACTCCTCATTAATTTTATTAAATGCAAATACAGGCGATGTATCAAAGCCAACACTGATTTCTTTTGATGAATTGGTACTGTAATTATAAACCAGCACATTCCCATTCCAAAGACCGCAATAAAAAATCCTGCCATCATCTGAGTAAATACTGGCAATATCTTTTTCTTTATTGTACAGCGGCACAAATCCTTTGGCACTCGAAATAAAAAGTCCGTTATGACTTGTTGTTACAATTACTTTTCCGTCATACGTTTTAGAAAAACCACGTATACGAGGTGCCTGATTGCCTATAAAACGGGATATATCCTTATTGAGTGTAAACTGATTTTCGTATGGATCGTATTTATCCAATCCGTCTTCTGTTCCTATCCATAAAACCCCTGAGGCATCAAAACACAATGCCGAAACTAAATTATCTACTATCGAAGTATCATCTGATAATACAGAATAATACCATTTATAATCACCAGTTTTAATATCTTCTAACTCATTACAAACCAACAATCCTCCTAAAGTACCTACCCAATATTTACCATCCGGCGCCTGAGCAACAGACAAAAAATACGGGCCTAAACTGCCTCGAATTTCTTTGTTTTCAATATATAAATTAACAAATTGGTCATTTTTTTTATCTAATTTATACAGTCCTTCACGTGTTCCTATAAAAATATCCCACTTGGCGTCTTCATAAATGAAATTGATATACGGGTTTTTAACATTCGAATTAGGAACAGAAAGTGCATAATTATTCATTTTTACAATCGTTCCTTTGCTGTCTAAAGTTATTTTTGCAACAGATCCTTTATCGTAACTTCCAACCCAGATATTGCCTTTTTTATCTTCAAAAATTTCTTTTACATAGTCAAAACCTTTTATGGGAATCTTTTCAAATCTGTTTTCACTCAGGAAAAACATATAAATTCCCTTGGTTTTAGTTCCTACCCAGACTCTTTTAAATTTATCTACGTGAACGGAACGAATCTCTTCTTCCGGCAGACTGTTTGGATCATTTTTTTGTTTTAAGAAAGTCACAAAAACCTGCGTATCCATTTTAAAAAGTGTCAGTCCTTTTCTGGTGCCTATCCATAAGTGATTCGATACTTCATCCAGTTCCAATGCTGTTATATCATCGTTCTTTAATTTATTTGTGCCTGATGCAGCACTCATATAATTTTTAAATTGATATCCATCAAAACGATTCAATCCAGAAAATGTTCCAAACCATAAAAAACCCTTTTTATCCTGTACAATATGTCTCACAGAATTGTGGGATAAACCGTTGTTGTCATTATAATGTGTAAATTTTATATTCTGCGAATTAGAATAAAAAAACATGATTAAACAAAGAAATAAGATATAAGGATTCGGCTTCATAAAATAAATTATAACTGCAATGTACTCTTTTAGATTAAATTATTATCATATTTTTAAGGACTTATTCGTTCAATTTTGTTAGTTTTTAAGTTAATCTTAAAATGATCTGCAGGTTCGCCTTTCATTGTTTTTAAAAATATTCCTGACCATAAAATCAACTTTTCATTATTTGATTTTTTCAACGATTCGCAGACTATTTCATATTGATTTAATCTACTGATTCCAATTTCGGGAAGAGCCAATTCGTCTGCATTTTTTAATCTGTAAAAATCGAATATCATATCAAAACCATTCCATGATTCGAAATCCTCAATGGTTAAAGAATTAGAATTTAATGTCGCATCAACTTCTAAAATATTCTTATTGAGATACAATAAATCTTTACCGGAAAGATTCTGAATTGACTTTAAAAATGCAGTCGGAAAATCTTCGGGGAGAAACCTGAGACGGACTAATTCTTTCAAATGCCATTCTGTAAATTCCTTATAATCTTTGGCATTCAAAACCTCTTTATTCCAAATAACAGGGCTTTTTATGTTTTGTAAATGTGTATATTCTTCTTCATAAAAAGGGAATAAACTATTGAATTTTGGAACAGAACCTACCACTACCGTTTCTACCTCTACATTTGTATTCGAATGAATAGTAAGCATCTTATACGCTGGCATATAAGCTGCCAAAGAAGGCGTTTGAATATTAAATAAGGTATTGCCTTTTGCTGTTGTTCGTACTCCTGTATCGTTGATGTGCATGTGTCCGCCAAAATGAATCTGAATTCCTGCATCGGCAAATAATTGTGCTACCTCTTCATTGGGAACTCTTGACAATTGCATTTTATCAGCGCCAAACAACAATTTTAATTCGGGTGAAGCACCATTATTAAAATCAACCATAGGATAATGACTGAAAGCGATCAATGTTTTACCTCTTTGTCTGGCTTCTTCCGAAACTTTTTTTACCCAATTCATTAAATGATTTTTATAAATAAGGACATTGTTATAACCAATACTGGCTCCAGAAAAATCATTGGGATTGTTTGTTAAACCAGATAAATTTTTATTAGGAACATATGCATTGGCATCTATCGCCAAAAGCCAGACACCTTTTATGGGCTCGACCAAATAACTTGCATCGGGAAGCGATAAATTGGTGTTTTTAATAGTATAGGTTCTTTTTTCTAAAACAGATTCTGCTGTTGCTTTCTCAAAATTATAACCTTCATAAGTATAACTTGAAAATGGTGTTTCCCAATACAAATATTTTTTTTCTGGAAAGAATCCAAAAGCGGCCATTTCGTTTAATGTTTCCTTGTACCCCCAGTTTTTTATATCGGCTGTGATAATGGGTTCTAATTGACTGTCTTGTTTTTTAAAATTGTTTTTGGAACTGCTTATAATTTGTTCCAGACCGCCTTTGCCCAGAAAATCGGTTTTCACAGCTTCTTGTGCAAAAGGTTTTACAGCATCATGATTTCCTGTGGTTACAAAAAACGACATATCTTTTTCTTTTGAATATTTATCTAATATTTTTCTCAATCCCCGAACATGGACAGGTTGGCCATCATCGCTAAAATCACCTGGAAGAACAACCAGTTTTATACCTCTTTTTGAGATGTCATTTAAAGCTTCTAAAAACGCAAAATAATTTTCATTGAAAATTCTCGTAGAATGCAATTGCGAACTCATTGTTCTTATATTGGCATACTCTCCTGTTACTGGATTTTTAATTCCTTGATAATCATCATCTTCAAATTTTGCAAAAATATCCTGTAAATGAACATCGGCAATAAAGGCTATTTCTATATTTTTGGGGGTTGGCTGCTGCTTTGTTTTACAGGAAACCAGCGTTAGCAAAAGCATAATCGGAAGAAGTCTTTTTTTTAATTGCATGGAATCTAAATAATGATTGTTTTTTATAATTCTTTAATTAACCAATGGTCATTATGTGTCTAAATGGAGTAAATCCTGTAATGTAAACATGCTCCCCATTTGTGCGCAAACTGCCCTGATGATACGTATATTCCTCACTATCTAAATTTTCTACGTTTAGATGTTTACATTTTCCGGGACCAAATTGTATGGTATCACCTGCCATAGTAAGTTCTCCAAGTCCAGATTTAAGGAAATAATTGTTTTTCTCTTTCATCACGTCCCCTTTAATTGTGCTTCCTTCATTAAAACACATTTCGATTGTCACTTCGACATTTGGAGGACCGTCTACTTTAAAATCAAGACTCAGTACTCCATTATTTTCGGTGATTTCAATTATTGTAATTTGCTTTTTCACATTGCTTTTTATTCTCGAATTAAAGTCCATTTTATTCCAAAATCGACCATCCGGTGATTCTGATAATTTATAATCTCCATCGGCTTTACGAAACTCTTCCGCCAAAGGCTGATAATAATCTGCTTCTTTGGTCTCCTTCAATATGTATTTATTCCCTTCTTTCTCGATACCATTGCTGCTAAAATATCCCATTCTAAAAAACGACGTAGACAAACGCATGTATTTTAATATTGAATCTCCTTTTCGATACATTAAAAAATTAGGATTTGAAGATCTTCCTGATACAATCTGAACCGGTTGATCATTACCGCCAAATAATGTTACAGCAGTTTTTCCACGTCTGATTCTTGCCAGATTGGAGATTGCAAAAAACTTTTCAAAATCATTATCAATCGTGCCTTTCACAGGAATTTGTTTCCGAAGCTCTTCGTTTTCCATAAAAAAAGCCAGTGACTCTGATAAAATATCATTTGTAAATTCCGCCATATTTTCAATAGTATTTACCATATAAGCAAATATTCCATTATGGGTATGAATTGCCATATATCGATACTGCAAGTAAAACTTGGTCGCTTTTAAAGACATGAATTGATCCTGCCTTTTGGAATCAACTGTCACCAAATCGCCGTTGAGTTCTGTATAATAAAAATAGGTCATTAGGTTTTTGTGCACTATCTCCAATAATTCCGGTCTGTTAAGTTCTCTTGCCATTGTTATTAATGCTTTGTCTATAACTGCCGAGTAAACTCCACTTCGCTCTAAATAATGTCCGTCATCATTGATATAAATGCCTTCGGCTAACCATTCATCAATTCTTCTCACATATCTGGCATCCGGATAAAGGGAGTTAATACTAGCCAAAGCTGCACAAATGACCCATCTGTGATTTGGAGTATGAACACCTCCTGTTATCATGGCTTCGCCAGCATTTAAAATAAACTTTTTTACTTTATCCTTAAACAGCAATAAATCAACTTGTTTATTGTTTTTTAATATTGCGGCTGCCATACAAATATATTCTAAAATAAAGGCGGTATCGGGAGGAGATTGTCTGTTCCCTCCGGCATCTAATGTGCCATCTGCATATTGCTCTTTTAATAAAAGATCTATTGACTGATTTAGCTTCTCGGTCACAAATCCAGATTTATAATATTCAGATTCTCGATTTGATATTGAAGCCGCCATCGTTGCTATAGAAGTTGCTTCTGCACGAAAATTACTAACTCTTATATTTGGTTCAACCGATGTTCTATTTAATATACTCTTAACTTTGGCATCATTATTTAAAATGAGCTTTTCTATTAATTGAATATCTTCTTTTGCAGCAGCGTGATTTAGAAGTATATCATTGGCAAAAACAACATCACTAACCAATGCTCCTGCCAATGTGAGTCCTGATAATCTAATAAACTCTCCACGGCTGATATTTTTCATATGTCGTTATTTATTGTTTTGAGTGAAACGATGTTTTTGTTTTTGGCCAATTAATATTAGTTGTTAAGATCAGTCGCCCCAAAAGAACTCCTTAGCAAATCCTAATATTCCATCCCTATTTGCTTTTGGTAACTCAACAAAAACCTTTGAGGATTAATTATCTGTTATTTTCACTAATGTGAAATTGATACCTAATGGGTTTTTAATTATTTTGCAGATTAATGGAAATTCCGGATTTTTTACAATCCACATTTCAGTTTCATCTACCTGTGCAACTACGTGTAAATTGTCTAGTAATTTCCCCTCTATTTCAACACTGTTTTTAGCAAGATTTTCATCTAATACATAGGTTGTATTGTTATAAATGAATTTGTTGTTTTTTAATAAATCCTGATATGCAGACTGTGAAATCATAAAGAAAGTTTCTGTAGGTTTTAAGCTTAAAACGGGTTCATATTCTCCCTGATTAAAACTTAGCGCATTTCCGTTTTTTAAAGCTTCCGACAGGATTACAATACTGCTTTTTACGCCTCTAGTATCTAAATCTAAAATCAATTTATCATTAGCAATTTTGGAAGTCAGAGTTAAAGTTCTTGTCTGTCCATGAAGTTTACAGATATAACTTAATTCTGTATTATTTTTAAGGGTTGGAATATATTTTTGAGCTGTTCCTATCTGATGCATTGCACACACAAGAAGGATTAAAATGGTCTTTTTCATCTGTGCCGGTTTATTTTGTTGGTGGTAATATAGTAGTTCCCCAAGCCGAAGGTTTTGAATCCATTTCGAGAATCAATTCCCCTCCTTTGGCAAGATCTTCGTGTAAAATCCAGGCTTTGTTATACTGCTTTCCGTTTAATAATGCCGATTTTATATATCTGTTTTTATCATTCATTTTTTTTGCCGAGATTTTAAAATAGTTTCCGTTTTCTAACTGCAAAGTTATTTCCTTAATTAAAGGCGTATTCAATAAATAATACGGTTGACCTGCATTGGGATACAATCCCATCATATGAAATGCCAACCAGGAAGACATCGCACCTGAATCGTCATTACCAGGCAAACCTTCATGCGAGCTATTGAAATTATCTTTTATAATGGTTCTTATCCTATCACTGCTTAAATAGGGTTTTCCTATCCAGTGATACAAACACGGTGTTAAAAACGACGGCTCATTGGCTATGTTATACAATTTAGTGTCAAAAAAAGTATCCAGTCTCTTTTTAAAAGCCACTTCGCCTCCGGATTTACGAATCAGTTCGGGAACATCATGCGGAATACTTAATGAATACTCCCATGAATTACCTTCGTAAAAAAAGACACACCAATGGCATACATACCAAGGAGATTCAATGATAACGGGAGTATATCTGAATGTAGGCTTTTGAATTTTTGAATCTCCAAAAACTACATCGTCCAGCCATTTTCCTGAGGCGTCTTTTGGCATAATAAATCCTGTAGATCCGTTATTTACATAATCTGAACGCCATAAATTTTGCCAGTTATCTGCTTGTTTTATGTATTGATTGTACAAATTCATATGATTCAATCCTTTGGCTACAGTTGCAATATTATAGTCGTTATATGAATAATCAATTGTTCTGTTTCCTGCGCGATCTGTACCGTATGGCACATATCCTAATTTTAAATAATCTAATAATCCTCCTCTGCCTTCTTTTTCTTCATTTCCTCCTGGTGGTACTGTGGCATCTTTAAGCATTGCCTGCAAAGCCAATTCATAATCTATTCCTTTTAAGTTTTTCACAAAAGCATCGGCTAAGACTACCTCGGCATTAGAGCCGCCTTGTGTACGCCCATTATCGTTTCCGCTGCGACCTTCGGGTAAATATCCTTCACGTTTATAAATGTTTAACATTGCATTTACAATTTCGACCTGACGCTTGGTATCTATTAATGTTAACAAAGGACTGGAAGTTCTAAAAGTATCCCAAATACAATAAAAATCATCGTAATAAGGTTCATCGTTTGTCCATAATGGGTTTTCTCCTGTTCTGTCTACAGGCATTATCATGGTGTGATACAAACCGGTGTAAAACATTTTTTTATATTCTTCGGATGTATCTCCCGAAAGTGTGATGCAGCTTAATAATTCTTCCCATTTATTTTCTAAGTTCGCTAAAACCGTATTAAAATTCCAGTGTGGAATTTCTACTTCTATATTATTTCTTGCTTTTAATTCACTTAAAAAAGAAATTCCGATTTTAATATTAAGCTCTTGTTTTCCTTCGTTGCCAAAAGAAAATAGTGCTGCCGTTTTTTTCCCTGAATCAAATTGAGCTGACTGATTGTTGTAAAATTTTCCGTCTTTCCATGTTATATATTTTGCAATCGGTTGGTCAAAAACTGCCCAAAAATAAACGGTATAGGCACGACCATTATTCCATCCGCCACGAATTCTGCTGTAACCACGAACTTCTGTATCAGAGACAATTTCTATTTGAGAACCTACAAATTGTTGTGCTTCTCTTCCGTCTGGTATTGCTTCTTCTCCCAGAAAAAATCCCGGATCAATTTTTAAACCTTTAGATGCATTTTTGGGATAGGTAATGCGATAAAAAGAAACTTTTTCAGCCGTCGTTATTTCTGTTTTTATCTGATTTTCTTTGAAAACAGTTTCATAATAGCCCAGCTTTACATTTTCTTCTGCTCTATGCGAAGTTTGATCCAGCTTATCTAAAGCTCCTGAAAAAGGCATAATCTGAATGTTTCCATATTTAGGTCCACCGCCAGTACCACTTACATGAACCTGACTAAATCCTGTTACTTCTTTTGGTATTGAAAGCCATCCACTATTAGGATTAACAGTACAATCCGGACTTGGTTTTACCATTCCGTATGGACATGAAGGTCCGATAAAAACCCTACCAACTCCTTCTGATCCTATCATGGGATCTACGTAATTATGAAGCTGCTTTTGGGCATTAATCTCAATGGTACAGCATAATGCTATTACAAAAAAAGTTATAATCTTAATAAATAATTTCATTTCCTTATTTCTTTATCAGGTGTTATTTTTTTAATAAACGGTTACAACTTGCATGAATTTTATTTAATACATAGAAACATCAATTCTCTAAGTTTAAAAAAGACATTTCTATGTGTTAATAGAAAACTTAACGCTTTGGCGTACTTGACATTTCCAAATTTAATTCTCCACCATCTGTAATATCCTGATGAGAAACATGGAAGTTTTGTACCGGTAAATTATTATATTTTATTGCATCAATATAAATATTTGAAGCACTATTATTATTGGCATTAATAACAAACTTTTTGCCTTTATAATAATCCGGATTTAATTGAATGGACACTTTATTAAATATCGGACTTCCTATCTGGTATTCAGGATTTGCCTCTGTACCACCGTTCATTTGAAACAAACCAATTTTAAGCAATACATTCAAGCTTCCCATTAATCCCTGATCTTCATCTCCGTTATAACCTGTACTTGGAGACAATCCGCTGAAGGTTTCTTTCACTACATTTCTTGTCCAATACTGTGTTAAATCTGGTCTTCCTAAAAAATTAAAAATAAAGGAGGCTTGTATCGAAGGCTGATTGCCAAAATTTATCGGAATACGGCTGAATTCGGGATGCAACTCGGCATCATGTGAAGTACCGGAAGTAAATTTTAATTTTTGAGCCTCTTCAAACTGACTGTTTAATTTTTCTACCGCTTTTTCTTTGCCACCCATCAACGCTACTAAACCGTTAATATCATGAGGCACAAACCAAGTCGATTGTGCACCATTAGATTCTATAAAACCATGTTCATACTGATATGGATCAAAATTTTCAAGCCACTTTCCGTTTACATTTTTAGGACGCATCCAACCTGTTGTTTTATCAAAAACATTTTGGAAATTTTTGGCTCTTGCCATAAAGTAATTATAGTCGTCATCATGCTTTAATTTCTTAGCCAATTGTGCTAATGTCCAATCTTGATAGGCGTATTCTAATGTTTGACTCGCGCCGTCCTGATGGCTTCCAAATTCACCTTCGGGAATCGGATAAGGAACAAAACCATTATTGATATAATACTTTAATCCTCCACCACTATCCGTATTATGTTCATAACCTGCTTTTCCCATAATACCATTGAGCATATGGTTTTTTTTGAGTGCGGTATAAATATTTTCTAAATCTTCTGTTATAATTCCTTTTTGAATCGCACTAACAATAAAAGGTGTCGTTGAAGCTCCTGTCATTACAAAGGTATCATTGCCTCCGGATGGCCCACGCGGAATCATACCGCCATCTTTATAATATTGCATTAACGACTGTACAAATTCTCCCATAATTTCAGGATAAGCAAGTCCCCAAAGTGTATTTATTGTCCATTGTGCACCCCAAAATGAGTCCGAATTGTATTGATTAAATTTAGGTTTTCCTTCTTTATTTAAAGGCAATTGTCCGATTCTAAATTTGTCTCCGGTATTATCGGGATAGGCACCATTTACATCGCTAATCATTTTTCTTCCCTGCAAAGCATGCCAGAGATCTGTGTAAAATCGTCTTTGATCTGTTGCTGTTCCACCTTCGACTTCAATTCTGCCCAGCAAATTATTCCATTCTTTTTTAGAATCTGTAACTACTTTGTCAAAATCCCAATGAGGTAGTTCCTGCTCCATATTATTACTGGCATTTTCCACCGAAGTATATGAAATCCCTACTTTCATTAATACCGTTTTATCGGCTTTGTTTAAGTTCACCAAATAATTATTGGTGCTACTATCGTGTTCAATCGAAGCAATGGGTGCATTAAATTTAATTTTAAAAAATACCGTTAAGGGTTTTGGACGTCTAAAATTGGTACTCAATACTAATGATCCTGAAAATTCATAATCACTGTTTTTCTCAATTATTCCGTTTGTATTATCACAAGGTCCCAAGATCGTATTTAAATTAAAAAGAACCGCTTTTTGAGCATTATCGGGAAATGTATAACGATGAAAACCAACTCTTTTTGTACTGGTAAGTTCCGCAGTTATCTGATACTTATCTAAGAATAAGAAATGATAACCCGGAGTTATTTTTTCGTTTTCATGACTGAATTTAGAATAAAAATCAGTGAAAACACTTTTTTTATTGGCAGTAGAAATCGTTAATGGCATTACAGAAACCCCAGACATTTGCCATTCATGAATATGACTGAAACCTTTTATAGTATCTGTAGTGTACTTGTATCCGCCTCCCCAATCGCTGTTGATTTCGGTATCGGGACTTAAATTAACCATACCAAACGGGCGACTTGCCGATGAAAAGAAAAACCATCTTGAATTATCCGTATCGAGCTGAGGATATACCTTATCTACAAATGATTTATTTTTTATAACAGCATTTTTTTCGGTTTTACATGACACTAAAAAAATAAGAAAAAAACTTATTCCTATACGGCTTATTTTATAAATTTTATCCGGTTTCATCTATTCTAATTGTATTGATAAGGGACTACACTTTTGTTTATTACGCTGTCATCATTTTCCCAGGTTTGAAAATGCAGCATTAAAAATCAACATAGACAATCTGGCTTTTAACAAAAAAGGAGAAGGAATTTTAGTCCTCTTCTCCTTTTTATAAAGTTGTAATCTATTTGAAAATTGCTTTCAGATTAATATTAATCCTAGTTATATCCAGTATTCTGCGTTAGCGCGGGATTTAGAACCATAGCATTTGTTGGAATCGGGAAAGTGCGACGATACGTCTCCGAGTTTGTTTTGAATCCCCATTGCCCTTCATATTTTCCAAAACGAATCATATCGTTTCTATGCCAGGCTTCCTGTGCAAATTCGCGGCTTCTTTCCTGATAAAGTTCTTCTAAAGTAACACCACCCCATGCTGCAGAAGTAGTTCTGTTTGAACGTACCATATTTACCAGTGAAACAGCAGATTGACCTAAAGTTTCGTTACCTCCACGAAGAATCGCTTCTGCTTTCATCAGGATAACATCTGAATAACGTAAAAAAGGCACATCATTATTTTGATTACGACTTGTTGAAGTAGCATCAGGATAAAATTTAATATTTCTATATCCCATATTCCAGGCAATTTCATCATTTCCACAATCAAATAAAGCAGGATTCTGGCGAAGAATAATATCCGGCGTTAAGTTTACCTGATATGTATAAGCTGCACTACCATCTGATCCTGTATAAAACTGATCATAACCTTTCTTTGTCGTAGTAACCGTTACAGGAGTAACACCATCATTCATAAATTGTAAACCTGTTAACCATTGGTTGTTGCGAATATCATTAACATCGTTAAAATACGCATAGAATTCTGGCAAAGTACTTCTTGGTGCACTAGGCGTAAAAGAAATTCCAAACTTTGCTCTTTCAGAACGCGGAACATCATAACGGGCATGATACATTTGACCATTATATCCTACCGTAACAGCCGAAGCATCATAAGGAACTGCAAAAATAAACTCTTTCATTTGTGGTCCGTTTGTAGGGTAAAACATTTGAAGATAAGTACTTCTTGGTTCAATCATGTATAATCCAGAATTAATAACAGCATCGCAAGCTGCAATACAATCATTATAACGCTGAGAGCCTGTATAAACATCTGCATTCAAATACAATTTTGCCAGTAGAGCATTTGCTGTTTGCTTATTTGGTCTTCCGTAAGTTGTAATTCCTGAAAGCGGATTTAAATTAGGAAGTGCTTTCTTTAATTCTTTTTCGATAAAAATAAAAACATCTTTTCTGTCTGATTTAGCATGAGCTGTAAAATCTCCGTAAACAGTATCTAATGGCACATTTCCGTAGCTGTCCATAAGCATAAAATAAGAAATGGCACGCATGGTTTTTAATTCTGAAATCATAGTCGTTTTATCAGAACCTTCGGGCATTGTTTTATCTAAAATAGAAATAGCCTGATTACTAGTTCCGATAACTTTGGACGACCAATCCCAAAGACTTGAGATCCAACCGTTGTCTGGTGTCCAATCATGGTAATGTAACATACTGTAATTCTGATTATCGAACCAATTCCCTCCTCTTGCCGGCATAATTGATTCATCTGTACTTAATGATTGTGTAAACCACCATGCAAATGAATACTCACCACGAAAAGCCACATATACCGGACCTGCTGTCTGTATATATTGTGCGGAATTTTGAGGAAATACATCTGGTGTAAGCTGCGTTGTAATTGGCACATCAAGATCATCACAAGACCATAATAAACCAACCAATAGTACTGGAAGTCCTAAATATTTTAATATATTTTTCATGATTTTAGAATTTAATTTTTAGAATATCACATTTAAACCAAACAAAAAGGTTCTGGTTTTGGGATAGAAGTTATTTGAATCTACACCTGGAGCAGTTCCTCCTTGTTCTACTTCTGGGTCAATTCCTGAATATTTGGTAATAACAAACAGGTTATTTATAGTTTCGTAAACACGGATCTTTTTGATGTATTTACCCACTTTACCAAAATCATATCCTAAAGTTAAATTGTCTAATCTAAGGTAACTTCCGTCTTCTATAAAGCGTGTTGAATACTTGTAGGCATTTAAATCATTGGGCGATTCATTTTGGGCATCTACAAGGATATTGGTTGTCATTGCGGTACTCGGTCTGAATAAATCGGCTCGGGTTGCGTTGAAAATTTTATTTCCGAATACTCCTCGGAAGAAGATATTCAAATCAAATTTTTTGTAGGTGAAATTATTATCCCATCCCAATAAAAATTTAGGCTGCGCACTTCCTGCATAATGATAATCTGTACCAATGGCAGGATTGGTTGTTAAACTACCGTCTTTAGCAACATATTGAGAAACACCATTAGCATTTTTTCCTGCATACTGAAGCGTAAAGAATTGCCCCAGAGGTTTTCCTTCTTTAAAAATTTGTAAAGTACTTCCTGTCTGTCCACCACCATCAGGCTGAACTCTGCGTATTGAATCTCCTCCAACAAATAATGGATTCTTCAATTTTGTGATCACATTTTTATTAGTTGAACCATTCAAGGTCGTTGACCAGCTGAAATTTCTAGTTTTAATGGCGTTAATATTCAAAGAACCTTCAATTCCACGATTAGACATATTACCACCATTGGCTACAATTGTTCCTACTGGCACTAATACCGGATTTACAGCATAGTTAAAAATCATATCTGTTGTTTTCTTGTCATACACATCTACAGAACCAGATACTCTTCCTTTTAATATGGTAAAATCAAGACCAATATTTTTTGTTGCTGTTTTTTCCCATTTTAGATCTGGATTCGCAGCCTGATTTGGTCCATAAGCCCCAACTTGTTGTCCGTTATAGTAGAATGTGCCAAGGCTTCCTGAAATAAATTGAGATGTATAGGCATTAAATCCTGATGAATTACCCGTCTGTCCATAACTAACACGAAGTTTTAAATCATTAAAAACCCTTTGATCTTTCATGAACCCTTCTTTATCTATTCTCCAGGCACCACCTACTGAGGGAAAATAACCCCACTGATTATTGGCGCCAAATACAGAACCTCCGTCTCTTCTTATGGTTCCCTGCAAAAGATATTTGTCTTTGTAATTATAATTTAAACGTGCAAATTGAGAAATCAAACGTCTTTTTTGGTATGCTTTACTATCTCCAAAATTTACAACATAACCATTAACAGAAGTATAATTGCTTAAAGCAAGGTTATTATAACTCACATTATCTACAGGAAAATTAGTTGCTGTAGCCTGAAATCCATCTCCAAGAACATCTTCCTGCCATGAATAACCAATTACCGCTTTAATTTTGTGGTTGCCAAAAGTTTTATCCCAGTTTAAAAAACTCTCTATTATAGTATTACTGTTTTGGTATGAATTTCTCACTGCTGATCCGTTTACACCAAAATTCACTAATTGCTTTACCTGAGGCGGATCTGGATTATTGTAGAAAGAAGCACTATTATACTGCTGATAATAACTATCATAAAACTCTCCGTGTAATGAATTTAATTGTTGATACGATAAATTTAAATTATAGGAGAATCCATAAGGAAGTTTTACTTCTGCGGTAAGACTTCCAACAAAATTGTTGGTTTTCGTATCGTCAACTCCATGCTCAATTAAAGCAACAGGATTAAAATAACTGGTTTGGACGAAATTTTCGAAAAATGATCCATCTGCATTTCTAATTGGTGAAACCGGCAAGTGATTTACTGATTGCTGAAGTGCCGTGTTACGCTGGGGAACATTTGTATACTTACTATTCGAATTGGTTACATTTATACCTATTTTTAAGTTATCATCAAAAGCAAATTGCTCAACATTTAAACGCGCAATTATTCTTGAGAAATCACTCCCCAAAAGAACTCCTTCCTTGTTTAAAGCCGTTATACTTGCAAAATAGTTGCCATGCTCAGCACCTCCACTTAGAGAAAGATTATGACTGCTTGATTGTGCTCCGGAACCTCTAAGGATTGCTTTTTGCCAATCTGTATTTGCTCCTTTATCATTTTCGGGAGTAAAATTTAAATTATTCTTTGTTGTAAATGCTCTCAATTGATCTGCATTCATCATGTTAAGTTGGTTCGAAACATTCTCAACACCAAAATAATTGCTATACGTAATTTGAGTTCTGTCTTTACTTCCTTTTTTAGTAGTTACCATAATTACTCCATTGGAAGCACGGTTTCCATAAATAGCCGTTGCTGCAGCATCTTTCAAAACATCAATAGTAACAATATCTTCTGATGCAATAACCGAAATATCGACACCCGGAATACCATCTACAACATAAAAAGGTCCCTGAGAGCCATTTAATGTTGATGCTCCACGCAAAACCACCGAAGCTTGCCTCGTAGGATCTCCACTTGTAGAAACGTTAAGCCCAGAAACTTTACCTTGTAACATTTGACCAACATCACTGATTACTCCTCTATTGAGTTGATCCCCTTTTATAGAAGCAACAGAAGTTGTTAAATTTTTACGGGATCCTTTTCCATAACCCATCACCACAACTTGTTCTAAATTTGTAGAACTTGAAATTAATTTAATAGTGTAATTTGTTTTTGATCCGTCCAGTTTAACACGCTGTTCATCAAATCCTATAAAAGAAATAATCAGTGTAGCATTTCTATTTGAAACAGTCACTTTGAATTTCCCGTCAAAATCTGTTACAATATTATTCGAAGTACCACTTTCGAGCACATTGGCTGCGGGTAATGGCATGCTCTTCTCATCCAGAACCACACCTGATATTTCAGTTTTTTGTGCCCATGAACTAATTGAGAAGCCCAGAAAAAAGGCTAACAATAAAAGCTTAAGTTTTTCCATATTATATTTGGTTAATTGGTTAAATAGTAAAGCGAAAATAGTATTAATGAATTGTTAATAAATGGACAGATTATTCACAAACATGGATTTTTTTAGTCAATACAGCCGGAATATGGGCTTCGGAGATTTAATTTTCTAGTGCTCAAGAATTAAAAATAAATATATCCTCACAAAACATTACAGAAATTAATTTAAACAATAAAGTGGATATGCTTAATGATCTTTATTTAGCTCAGTGTTAATGTTCATTGTACATTGCAGCACTTTCACACCATTTTATTTCCCAATTTTTTATCGATGCTCTTACATCCGATTCCACAAATGGAGTTTTATTGATTTCTGAATCTCTTAGTGCCTCAAGAAACATTTTCCATCTGGGCCAATAAAATTCTGCATACATACCACGCCATGATCTGGAAGCATAATCATTTAAATGGCCTTCTCCGCCCCAAAGCGTTATTAATGTTTTTGCGTTTTTTAGATATAGCTTTGATTCTTTGGCATTACTTCCATAATCCCATGCAGATTGTAGCCAATAATTTAAATTATTCAATGGCTGCCCAGAAAGCATACTATCTATATCTAAACTTTGCTTTTCTATTTCTTTAAATAATGCATCTGCTTTTGGCAGGTCTTTCTGCTCATACGTTTTTACACATTCCATCAATAAATCATCAATACAAAGTGAGTAATAGTGTCTAGAAACATCAAGTAAATCATAATTATAAAGACTGTTTTTATCGAAGTTTTTACTTTCTTTCTGCAAAATATCCAAAGCTTCTTTTAGCTTTTCTTTATCTCCGGGATTTCCTTTAAATTCTGTTATTTTTAGAGTCGGCCTTTTAAAAAACAAATATGCTCCTGCCCTATCATTCCACCAGCGCGTTTCCCAATACTTTGTACTATAAACAGATTCTACTAAAAGTTTCCAAGCCTGAAAAACAGAATTAGAAGTATTTTTTCCATATCGGGCATTTAAATAATGCTGTAGCCAATCGTTTACAGGTTCTTTCCCTTGTGTCCATGGCAAATCGTAGATATACTCGTAAACTATCGAGTTATTATTTAAACCTTCCGGCATAACACCATATCCCACAACATTCCCCTTGTTTGGGTTCTTTAATAAACTGGTAAGCTCATTTTTGTAGAAATTTAAATCGCCGTAAACAGGATTAGATCCTCCGTAATTATGTACATAACCATAAGTCCATTGTTTTCCGTAAAAAGCTTCCTGGTTTTCCCAAACTTTATATCGGTCATTGGCATAATCCTGAATTATCATTCTTTCATTTGGCACTTTACTTAAGAAAGCGCTAGTTGCTTCTTTAGTCCAAAACTCTTTATTATCTCCAAAAAGCCAACCCTGCATAACCCAAACAGCTCCGGGAGAGGCTTCATTAATGGTTTCGAATATTGTTTTTCCGTAATCTGAAAGTTCCTCATATTTATGTTCTTCAGAAACTGGTGGTGTTATTTCATTAAAAGAATCAGCCAGATAAAAATCCGAATGTCCATATAGTTTAGTGTAAATTTCGATAAAACGTTTTCCTAATTCTTTAAACAAAGGATCCTTAGAATCTAATAAATAGGTACTCTCAAAACCTCCTCCAGACCAGGATTTTAATTCGCTTATCTTTGATTCGGGATGTTTCTCTGCAAATGCTTTTGGAACATAACCACTAAAAGCTGGCACTACAGGATGCATACCCAAAGCTTTCATTCTTTGCAATATTTGTTTTTGAAGTTTACCTTTTTTACTAATCCATTCTTGTGGTAATGGTCCTTCAAGACTATTTATATTGCCCATTCGCTGCCAAGGCAAAAATGCAGGCCCTGTAAAATGTGCTGCTAATTGGCTATCTGTTAACCCGTATTCTTTCCATAGTTCCTGCCACACTGCTTCTTGCCCTTCCATTGCTGTAGGCAGATTAATGCCGTGAAATGCCATCCAGTCTATTTCTTGTTCCCAGCGTTTCCAATCCCACCACGGAGTTGTGTAACCAAATGTACAAGCGTTTAAATATTCTCTGTATTTAAACGGAGTCGATTCTTTTTTTGAATACTTGGGCCAGCTTTTAGGCAAATCAATCCTGTTTCCTTCCCAGCTAACCAAAACTGCTCCAATATATTTAAGGAAATTATAGGCTGCATAACAAATGGCTGTATTGGATGTTCCCTGGATTTTTACGCGATTGTCTTTGGTTGTTACTTCAAACCAATCTGATTGATCTGGATTCTTATTTTCGACAATTGTCAATTCAAATTCATCGGCTCTTTTACCAATAAGTCTTTTTATTACAGCTTTTGAACTTTTTGTGGTTTTGTCATTTTGACTGTACACATCCGGTTCTAAAAAAAATAGGATTACAAAAAAAGGGATTACAAATTTTAAGGAGCTATAATTTTTAACTTTCAAACATTCTCTTTTCATATAGTTTTATTATTTATCTAATTAATAGCAAATATTAATTCTGAAATTGACACAAAAAATAGGGAGATTATACCTCCCTATTAAAACAAAATCAAAATACTAATCCAATTATTCTTATGAAACATTGAGACTTAAGGCTTTTAAAATTTGTCTCTGACATCATTAAATAAATTAAATACTGAATTAAAGATAAAATTATAGAGAATGAATTTTTAAATAATGGACATATCATTCAAAACCATAGACATATCCTGTATTAATGGCAAAATATTAAAACATGTATAAAGAGTAAATATGGTTAATAATCGTTTAGAATATTAGTAATCGACCGCTTTAACTTGAATTTTGTCCGCCTCACATCAATTTATTATACTCCAAACCTTTGCTCTCTATACTTTTGTCCTATAAAACAACATTTAGTATAAATCTTAACAGAATTGTAATTATGAAAATCTTTAAAAAAATATTTATTGGCTGTATTCTACTGGCATCTACAAGCGGTTTTAGCCAAAGCTTTTTCAAAAACATAACGGATCGTCTTTATTTTGGAGTGAAAGCTGGAGCCAATTACAGCAATTTTAGCAATGCAGACTTTGATACAGAAGGTTTACAAGGCTTCCATGCAGGTGGAATTGTAGGTTACAAAATCAATGATAACTTAAGTATTCAGGAAGAATTTTTATATTCGACCCAAGGAGCAAAACTAAAAGGAGGCCTTTTGGATGGTAAGGATATTAAACTGTCTTATGTAGCGGTTCCAATTCTTTTAAAGTATAAAACAAATTTTGGCTTATATTTCGAAGCAGGTCCACAAATTGGTATATTAGTAGATGACAATTTTAAGAGTTTAGGTATCTCTTCTGATACAAAGTATGCCGAAAAAATTGATGGTGGTGCTTCAGGCGGAATTGGCTATCAATTTAAAAACGGACTAGGGATTGGTGCCAGATATTATATGTCTTTTACTAATGTTACTAAAGTAAAAACTGCAGGTGTAGATAACGATTTTAAGAACAATACAGGACAAGTAAGCTTATTTTATATTTTTTAATATCAAAAAAAAAGACAAATTATTTGCATTCTCTATTTTCTCTCTTAAATATTAAAATTCTGACTATCACAAGTAGTCAGAAATTTTACATTTGATAATAAAATTTCAAAAGCCATACTACCTGTCGCAACATATATTATTTATCCCTATTTTTATATTCAGTGAATGAAGTTTTATTATAAAAAACGATGACAGATTTAGTAGTTATTGTTGTTTCCCTGCCCAGAGACGATAAAAGCTTTTCAATAAAAAAAACAATCAAATTTTTAGGCAATAAAAAAGTGGAGAAAATTTCATAATTTAAAGCCTTTAAAATTATCTAAAAACCTATTAGTAATTAATCACATTAACAAATGAAAAAATTAAACGTATTTACATTAGCAGCAGTTACTTTATTCCTCACAGCATGCGGAGGGAAATCCTCTAACGAAACAACAACAGGTAAAGAACAAAAGGTTGCCGAAAAAAAAGGAGATGTATTAGCCGTAAACCTGGAAACTTCCAAAGTAGACTGGAAAGCATTCCATAAAGGTGGCTTTTCACCACGTTGGGGAACGCTTGCTATCAAATCTGGCGAAGTATCCGTTGAAGGCGAAGAACTTACGGCAGGTGAATTTGTAATTGATATGCAATCACTTAAAGTTGATCCGGCATCGGTTACAGAAAAAGATAAAAAATATTCAGAATTAGAAAGCCACTTAAAAAGCGCCGATTTTTTTGATGTTGATAAAAACCCAACTGCTGACTTTAAAATTACCAGCGTTACTAACTTAGATGCTCCTGTAAAAGATGCTGTAGAAGGTGCTAACAAAACAGTAAGTGGTAACCTTACCCTTAAAGGCAAAGCACTTAATGTTACATTCCCCGCAAAAATTACTGTAATAAATGGTACTGCAACCATACAGGCTAAATTTACCGTTAACCGTGCGGATTGGGATATTAAATTTGGAGCGTCAGAATCAGATCCTGCAGAATGGATGATCAGCAAAAATATCGAGATTGGTATCAATGTGAACGCCAAAAAATAAGATACTGGTTAATTATTATTCTTTAAAAGCTCCTGTTTATCTTAACAGGAGCTTTTATTATAATAGGGATATTATAGCATTGTTTTAAATTATTTTTCTATATCCTTACAGCTTTCAGTATTCTCAAAAGGGCTCCCAAAACATCGGCAAAATCCCAATCCATTTAAGAATTTAAAAAAGATAAAACTTAACTCTAGATGCGACAGAGCCTTTTTAATCATCCCCAGGTTTCCATTTTTAAATCAACGGTTTTAATCTCATCAATCAAATTTAAAGTTGATTTGAATAAGATAAATGTTCAATTATATTTGACATATTTGTTTTATACCACCAAATTTATATCTTCGTATTAAGGTAATGTTTCGCAATTAATACTGAACATCCTTTAAAATAATAGATAGATTAAGAAATTTAGTTAGTCTTAATCTATAGCTACAAACCCTTTAAAATTTAATAAAAAAAATGACAGAATTTATTGCCGTTATGACCATTGCAATCCTGGCAACTATAAGCCCAGGACCAGATTTCGTACTAGTTACAAAAAACAGTCTAGTACATGGGAAAACTCTAGGGATTTATACTGCTATTGGTATATCTCTAGCCGTGATGGTTCACGTAGGTTACACTCTTTTTGGGATAGGTTATATTATTTCACAATCCATACTTTTATTTACTGTATTAAAAACAGTAGGATCATTATATCTTATATATATTGGTATTAAGATGTTCCTTGCAAAAAAAGGAAATATTACACAAGATACCAATCAAAACATAAAAGTTAATGCCTTATCGCCAAAAATGGCTTTTAAACAAGGATTTATCTGCAATGTAACAAACCCAAAAACTACTATTTTTATACTGAGTATTTTTATACAAGTAGTAAGTCCAAATACACCGATCTTGGAACAGTTATTCTACGGGCTTGCAATTTCGGGTATCCATTTTATTTGGTTTTCTCTATTGGCTACAGGTTTTGCAAGAGTTGCTCGAAATAAGGCTATTAATAGCATTAAGCACTATTTCGAAAAAGCTGCAGGAGTGATATTGGTCTTACTTGGAATCAAACTACTGACTTCTTCAACTAAATAAGATTCCTTAAAGGTATCATTTCTTTATATAAGAGGTTGTCTTTTCAGACAACCTCTTTGCATTTTACGGAATATGAAATAAGGAGTTCGAACCATTCAATTTACAACTATATAAACAAAAAAGAAGGCGCACTTAATAGAACCTTCCTAAATATTTAAATGCGCATAAAAAACTATGCTGCTTTACTCAACTAAAGTTTACCAGTTCTGTGAAGTTGGACTTACAACAATATCGTTTATTGTTACATTCGCTGGCTGGCTAAAAGCAAATAAAACTGCTTCTGCTACATCTTGAGACTCAATAGCTTCTTTGTTCAAAGCTGCTGCAATTTCTGCTCCTTCTTTATTGGTTACTTTATCTGCCCATCCGGTATTAATTTGTTTTTAAATCTTAAAAAGCCATCTCATAAGGCTTAGGTACAGGTATTTCCGAACGAAGTTCTTTTGCAGCTTCTAAAGGGAAATATGGATTTCTTAAAAACTCACGACCTACAAAAACTAAATCTGCGTCACCATTGATCAGTATAGATTCAGCCTGTTGTGAACTAGTAATCATTCCCACTGTACCTACTAACAAACTGTCTTTTACTTCACGCTTGATAGCGCTTGCAAAAAGAAGTTGGTAACTTACTCCAACGGTAATTTTAGCCGTAGGAACCGTACCTCCTGTTGAAACGTCAACAATGTCTATCCCAGCTTCTACCAATTTTGTACTCAACCAGATTGAATCTTCGCCCGTCCAACCTTCTTCCATCCAATCTGTAGCAGATATACGAACAGCAATTGGAAGATCAGCTGGCCATACTTCTTTTACTTTTTCTATAATCTCAAACAATAATCTTACTCTATTTTCACGGCTTCCTCCGTAATGATCTGTTCGTTTATTTGGGATAGGGGATAAAAACTCATTCAGTAAATAACCATGTGCACTATGAATCTCAATCAATTCAAAACCGGCTTTCAAGGCTCTTACTGCTCCATCGACAAAAGCTTGTTTTACGCCTTCAATATCTTCCAGAGTCATTTCACGTGGAGTTTGATGTTCTGGTGAAAATGCAATTGCTGAAGGGGCAATTACTTTCCAACCGTTTTTATCTTCAGGCATCAGAGGATAACTTTCTCTTCCTAAAGCCCATGTACTTCCCTTTCTTCCTGAGTGTGCTAATTGTATTGCGGGAACACTTCTGTTTTTCTTAATAAAGGAAGCAACCTCTGCAAGGGGAGCAATATGTTCATCTTTCCAGATTCCTAAATCTCCCACTCCAATGCGCCCATCAGCTTGAACCGCTGTGGCTTCCAGCATGACAGCCCCTGCGCCTCCCATAGCTCTTGATCCGTAATGTACTAAGTGCCAATTACTCGCAAAGCCATCCTCGGCCATATACATACACATTGGCGAAGTGATTATTCTATTTCTAAACGTTACTGATTTTATAGTCAGTGGACTAAATAATTTTGACATATCTAAATATTTTTAATGACAACGAGTCACTGGAAGTATAATTTCTTCCAGTAACACTTTGCCGTAATAGTTGTACAAATTATTTATTGTACAGATGAAATAGTTTGGCAACTACCTTCCACTCTCCATCAATTTTAATTAAAGAATGGTAATCTGTAAAATCTTCGTTGGCAGCATCACTTTCCATCTCTACTCTTACAACTGCAGTAGTAGGGGTTTTATGCAATACTGTCAGATTGGTTTTAATATCGGGTGCAGCACCAAATTCTTTTACATAAGAGTAAAGATTCTCTATACTGCCCTGAGACAAATCTTTGCCTAAATGACCATACATTACCGCAACTTTATGGAATGTTTTTTTCAATTCTTCTACATTTCCTGTTTTCAATCCATGGACATAACCTTCCACAACGGCTAATACATCTTCATAATCTTGAACCGTATTAATGTTTTTGTTTACTAACATAATCATATTTCTAAAAGTTATGCTGCAAAATTACATTGGAAAGGAAGAAGTGAATTTTCTATAAAGACCAAATAAATTTTTTATTCAGTCCAATTTAATATGCAAAAAAGATCTATAGTCATTCTAAGTCTTCTTGAGTTATACCAAATCAGTAAAGAAGGCATTAAGACTTTGTGCAAGATCAGTCGGGTTAATAATAATTTGAAGCCCTTTTTTACCTGCACTTATAATTATACTGTCTTCTAAGGTGGCGAGCTCTTCAATATAAATAGGAAAAAGCTTTTTCATTCCAATTGGTGAGCAGCCTCCTCGAATATAACCTGTAATAGACAGCAGATCTTTCATTGGGAGCATTTCACAGTATTTATTATTGGATGCTTTGGCTATTTTTTTTAAATCTAAATGAGCATTTCCTGGTATAACGGCAACTAAATAGGGATCATTCTGCCCTTTTAAAACCAACGTTTTATAAATTCTTTCGGGAGCAACTCCAATTGCTTCAGCCACTTCCAGCGCACTTTGATGTTCTTCATCTACTTCATAAGTTCTTAACTCATAAGAAATATTAAACCCATCTAATATTCTGGCTGCATTGGTTTTGGGAATCATTTATGCTAAATATAAATTTAATAACTTGTATAATTTAACTTCTAAACAATGTTGGTGCTTGTCCATAAAATTCTTTGAATATTCTCGAAAAATGTGAAACATTCTCAAATCCCAGCGTATAACAAATATCTGAAACAGGCAATGCAGTAGTCTCCAACATTTCTTTAGCTTTTTCCAATCTTTTCTCTCGAATCCATAAAGCGGGAGACATATTATAAATGCTTTGAAAGTCTCTTTTAAAACTAGACAGACTTCTTCCTGATAAATAAGCTAGCTCAGAAAGAGAAATTGGTGAGGCATAGTGCTGTTCAACAACATGCCTTATATCTGCTTTTACAGGTTCATGCAATTGAAGAATTTGAAGAAACATATTGCGATTACCCTCAACTACATCATACAACAGTTCCATTATTTTGAGACGTAATTGCCCCGGATGCACAATCGAATGATCAAAAAAGTAAGGTTTCATTGAATGAGCAAAGGCGACAAGACATTCATTCATTGGGTATACACCCGTTTTAACTTCTCCTTCTATTTTTGGAATTTTAATATCAGAAGTAGCTAAAAATGAATTCAAAAGATCGTCCTTAATACTGAACATCAAGCTGTCGTAAATATTATCATTCTTCGCATTACCTATCTTATCGTACTTAACTGCAATTGCTTTTTTCAGCAGAATCATCTCGTTTTTACCAACTTTATATTCCTGCTTACCATAGGTTAAAGTGACAGATCCATCAAGTACCATCAGTAATAAATGTTGCTCTAGATACATCGTTCCTTTAGCTTCCATACTATGTATGCACTGTTCAATAACGGAACAGCCATCAAGCATTAATGCATTTTGCGGAACAGGACCACTCACTAATGAAGTTGGAACCTTTATCATTTTTTTCATATAATAGTTTTAGATCTATTTCAATACCTAACCAATGAATTTTTACAGATTTGAATCCGACTATGCTAAGATAAAAAATTAATGTTCATAAATTTTTCTATTTAGTCCAGTGTTCAAATAATTAATTGGTACAAATTTACGACACGCACAATTATTTACTTATTCTATTAAGTCCAAATATTTATTCTTTTTAGTTCTTTTTTTGCTTGAATCATTAGATTTTAGTGCCAAAATTTACAACAAGTAAAAAAATCTTTTTGATTATTCTCGGTAATGTATTTACAAAGGCATGGTAATCCAAGTCAATACAATAAGAACATCTTTCAAAAGTTAGTTCTCTTTAACTCAAAAAAACAGTTGTAGCAACCTTAATTTATTTTCTTTTACGGTATTCTTTAATTCTCACTTTTTTAATAATACTAAACAAATATTTTTTTAAAATAAAAATACAATCATAGGGAATATCAAAATAAGATTTTTATTTTTGCAACAAAGTTGCGTTAATTAAAAGTAGCCAAAAATTACTCTCCACAGAAGGTAATTCCTAAACAAGAATGAAAAAGAAAATTGTATTACTAAATTTTTTTATGTCTTTAACTGTATTGTTCGCAATGCTGTTTCATACCATACATTCTTATGAACATCTTTACAACCAATTATCCCAAAAACATTGCGATCATCGATCTGTTGATAGTCAAAAGCAAATAACGCACAGCCATTCTGTTGATACCAATTGCCACGTTTGTCATTTTGCTTTTAGCACCTTTATTCCAAATACTTTTCAGACTTTATCATTTCATAAAGTAAGTACTGCAACTTCTTATACATTCTTTTATACAAAAGTTGCATATCCTTTTTTTAAAGGCAGTCTCTTTGCACTTAGAGCGCCTCCTACTCTAGTTTAGTTTACTATATATTTATTTTAAAATTGAAAACTTTCTCTTTGCCTATTCTTTAATAATTGGTAAAAAGGAAAACTTATTTATATTCTATCGATTTATTTTTAAATCTTAAAGAGAGAAATTGTCTCCCACAAAAATCATAAAGGAGTTCCTGTTTTCAAATTCCAATAAAAATATTTCTACCAAAGGAGTAGTAAACTATCACATTCTTTACATCCAAATAAAAGAAAAAATACTGGCTTGATGCATTGTATCGGGAAAGTGTTCCTATTTCTGTTTTAAAATCATTTACCCAAATACATAAAAACTATGCTTATAGCTAAAAATCTCACCAAAAAATATGGCGATCATATTGCTTTGAATAAACTGAACTTAACCATTAAAGAAGGCGAAATATTTGCTCTTTTAGGTCAGAACGGTGCTGGAAAAACAACTACTATTAACCTGTTTTTAGGCTTTATAGAACCTACAGACGGAGAACTGAAAATCAATAATATTTCGGTCATCGAAAATGCTCAGGAAACTAAAAAATATGTCGCATACATTCCTGAAACGGTAATGTTATATCCAAATCTTACGGGAATAGAAAACTTAAAATTCTTCTCATCGCTTGCTGGATTCAAATATTCTATCGGAGAATTGGCTCATTTTCTTTCAAAAGCCGGTTTACAAGTTGTTGCTCACGATCAAAATCTTGGTGGCTATTCTAAAGGAATGCGACAAAAAGTAGGAATTGCCATTGCGATCGCCAAAAAAGCTAAAGTATTACTGTTGGATGAACCTACAAGTGGACTGGATCCTAAAGCTTCCAACGAATTTTCACAAATCCTGAAAGAGCTTTCCGCAGAAGGAACTGCAATTCTAATGGCTACGCACGATATTTTCAGAGCCAGAGAAATTGCTTCACATATCGGAATCATGAAACAAGGAAACTTAGTGACTGTTATCGAAGCTAATAAAATCTCGGCAAACGAACTTGAAAACTTGTATTTACAAACCGTATAAAGGAAATGATATTTTCCATCATCAAAAAAATGAAACATTTATTTGCCTTTTTATTTTTAATAATTGCAACACAAAATATGCAATCCCAAACAAAAAACGGAAAAATTCGAGATAGTATCGTTAAAGATTCGATCGAAATAGAAGCTGAAAGGAATGAATTACAAACTGTTGAAATCGTGGGGCGTTCGACTAAAAAATACAACAGCGATTACTCTTTTGCGGCTACAAAAACTGCGACACTCAATAAAGATATTCCGCAATCCATATCGACTATAACCAAAGAATTAATTGCCGATAAAGGTGCTTTTTATCTCGCCGATGCCGTAAAAATGGCTAGTGGCGTAATTCCGGCGAGCTATTACAATCAATATACAATTCGTGGAATCAGTCAGAATGAAGAAGGTCAAATTATAAACGGAATGCGAACACGCCAATATTACTTTCTGCAACCTTTGACAAATAATATCGAACGTATAGAAGTTATCAAAGGACCATCTAGTGCTACATTCTCCTCTGTAGATCCGGGAGGAAGCATCAATTTGGTTACCAAAAAACCTTTGACTATTAATCGAAAAGAAGTGAGTTTAAACGTTGGTAGTTTTAGCACTATTCGAGGAAGTCTGGATTTTACAGGACCTTTAAACGAATCCAAAACTCTTTTATATCGTGTAAATGGAGCGTATCAGGAAGCCAAATCATTTCGGGATTTAGTGAGTAATAAATCATTTCTAATCTCGCCGTCTTTCAGTTATATTCCGAATGAAAAAACCGCTATAAATACCGAATTGATTTTAAGTGATATGACAGGAATTCTCGACAGAGGTCAGCCTATATTTGGTGCTGTTGCGGGAGTTACCAATTTAAATAAAACGCCAATCAGTTTAAATCTGGGTGCTCCGAGTGATTTTTTCAAATCAAAGGAAATGATTTTGACAACAAATTTTGCTCATCGTTTTTCTTCCAAAATTGGATTTAACGCTTCATACATGAAACAAACCTGGACCGAAAATCTTCAGGAACATAGAACCACAAATGCATTTGCTGTTGATATAAACAATCAGCCCGTTTCAAGTCTGGCAATGATGCAATTTGTGCAACGCCAACAATATTGGAATGTTGATAATTTGAGTACCTATTTTAATTTCGATTTAAAAACCGGAAAACTCAAACATAAGTTATTAGTAGGCTACGATTTAAGCAGCTGGAATAAAACCAAAGGTGGCGGGCAAAATGCAGCAAGAGGATATTTATTAAAAGATGGAACTGTGGCGAGTTCGTTTATTCCTGCAAATGCAGCCAATTATCAAACCACAACAATTGACGGAGTCGTTTTACCGAAACCAAATGTCAATTATTTTAATTTAAATAACCCTACTTATACGATAACAAGTGCAGATGATTATACACTTAATATTAGAACTGCATTGCCATCAGCATTAACAACGACAAATGCCTTTTATATTCAGGATCAGATCCAGTGGGAGAAATTTACCTTTTTGCTTGGTTTGCGACACGAATGGTTTAAAGACATTACCAATTATGAATCGAACAATGAATTGACGGTAAAAAAATCGGCTTTATTACCTCGTGTGGGTGTGACTTATGCTATTAACAATGAAATAAATGTTTACACCACTTATCTGGAAGGTTATCAGCCACAATCGAATACGGTGACTTTAATGCCGCAAACAGGAAGTTTACCCGCCGGAAGTCTGTTTGATCCTCTTAAAAGTGACCTGAAAGAAGTGGGAATAAAGACAACTTTCTTTAATAACTCAATGAGCTTTAATGCAGCGATTTACGAAATAAATCAACGCAACATTTTGATGAATGCCAATGATCCTGCAAATCCTGATTTATTGGTAACCAGAGGTGCGGAAAGAAGTCGTGGTTTTGAGTGTGATTTGGCGGGTTATATCACCACCGATTGGCAAATCAATGTCTCGTACAGTTATATCGATGCTAAAATTACCAATGATCGTGATGCTTCGCTAATTGGTGCCAGAAAACAAAACACACCAAAAAACAGCGCCAACTTATGGACACGTTATAACTTCAACTCCGATTCGGCTTTAAAGGATTTCGGAGTTGGTTTCGGGATGCAATATCAAAGTAGCAAAGTACCTTGGTTTACAAGAGCTTTTACACTTCCCGATTTTACCGTTTTTGATGCCGCTTTATACTACAAGCCCAACAAAAGCAATATGCAAATTGCCTTAAATTCGGGTAATTTATTCAATAAAACCTATTGGTTAGGCGCTCAGAATTATTTAAGATTATTTCCCGGAGCACCCAGGAATTTCAGCCTTACAGTAACTTATAAATTCTAATTGGTATGAAATCATTACACACAGAAATTTTAATCGCCAAACATTTAAAGAACGCTGTTTTTAAGAATTCGGCTGTTTTTATTATCACCCTTTTTATTGGTATTATTTTACTTTATGCTGCATTTTCGGGTTGGGAGAATTATACCAATCAAAATCAAACCAGCGAAAAATACCAACATGAATCCAGAGAAGACTGGCTCAAAAACCCTGATAAAAACCCACACCGGATGGCGCATTACGGGAATTTTGCGTTCAGAAAAAGTACGCCTTTAAGTGTTTTTGAATTTGGAATGGAACCGTTCTTTGGGAATGCTATATTCCTGGAAGCCCACAAACAAAATACCGCCAATTTTTCTGAGGCTGGATTTTCGAACAGTATACTCCGATTTGGAGAAATCAGCATTGCAATGGTTTTACAAATTTTATTGCCTTTATTGATATTTTTCTTAGGATTTAATGCGGTCGCAGCCGAAAGAGAAAACGGAACCTTAAAACTGCTTTTAAGTCAAGGAATCAACTGGAAACAACTTTTAATAGGCAAGATATTAGGAATTGCCAACGTTATTATGCTCCTTTTTGTTCCTACGATTATTGTACTTGTTTTTATCTGGTTATTGCTTCAGGATTTCTCTATTTCAGCTGATGAAACAATCAAAATGGTGCTGTTTATTCTCTTTCATTTTATTTATCTGATGTTCTTTTGTGTTATTGCTGTTTTGATTTCTGCTTCGAGCAAAACATCCAAAAAAGCTTTGATTTCATTGATTGGGATTTGGTTAGTTTTTACGATTATTCTCCCAAGAACCACTCAGGCAATTGGAGCATATATTTATGAAGCTCCGTCGAAAATTCAATTTCAGGGCGATATCGAAAAAGATATTCTGAAACAAGGAGACAGTCACAACCCAAATGATTTGCATTATAAAGCGATTAAAGATTCTCTTTTAAGTGTTTACAAAGTCGATTCGGTACAAAAACTTCCATTCAATTATTCGGGTTTTATTATGACCGAAGGCGAGAAAATAAGTTCTAAAATATACAATCGGCATTTAGAAACTTTACTTCGGCTTTATGAAAAGCAAAATAGTTTTTCTAAAACAGTTTCTTTTTTTAATCCATACATCGCAATAAAAAATCTATCGATGGGATTATCAAATACCGATTATGATTCATACATAAATTTCCAGAAACAAGCCGAAGATTATCGCTATAATATGGCGCAAAAAATGAATGCTTTACAGGTAAAATACATTAGTAATAAAAAACTGGGACCAAATGACAAACCTTTGACCATTAACAAAGAACATTGGGCCGATGTAGCCGAATTTCATTATGAACCTAAAGGAATCCGAGAGGTTTTAAAATCCGAAATCATTTCTGTTCTTTCCGTCATTCTCTGGATTATAATGCTATTAGTTTTAATTCGAATTGCATCCAAAAACCTTAAAGCCATCTAATATGTTAGCGTTACTTTTTAAAAATTTCATACGATCTAAGGGAACCAAAATTGGATTAATATTCCTCTTAATCATAGGTTTCATAAGTCTTCTTGTCGGACAACAATTTCAGCAAAAACAGCAAAATAACATTAAAGAAGCTGTAAATTATCAAAAAGAACATATTGCCAGGAATACTGCTTTCCATAAAGATGAAATTGGGCTTCTACTCTATTACATCAAGTTCTCATTGGTGAATAAAACGTTACCTATTAATAGTTTGGCAATTGGTCAGCACGATATAAATCCGTCAATACAAACCGTTACAATTCGCGGGTTGGAAGCTCAGAAATACAACACAGAACTCAATAATCCGAATAATTTATTATCTGGAAACATCGATTTTAGTTTTGTTCTGATTTATCTTTTTCCTCTTTTAATTATTTCCTTTTCGTATAATCTGGTTTCAGAAGAAAAAGAAAGCGGCACCTGGAAAATTGTGGCAACTCAAAGTGAAAATACGTTTTTATACATTCTGAAATTGTTTTATATCCGAATTTTAAGTTTGATTCTATTGTTTACAATTATACTTTTTATAGCTGTCCTGTTTTTAGGAATTCCATTTGACAAATCACTTTTAGCATTTTACGGACTTGGTATTCTATATATCCTTTTTTGGTTTTCTGTAAGCTTTTTTATTGTTTCATTGCAGAAGGATTCAAACTTCAATGCTGTTATTTTATTGACAATTTGGTTGTTTTTAATTATCATTTTACCAGCAATAATAAATACTTATGTTGTAAATAAATATCCGGTTCCCGAAGCTTTGGAACTAACGGTTAAACAAAGAAATGCGTATCACGAAAAGTGGGACGTGGATAAAAAAATCACAATGGATAAATTCTATAATCATTATCCTCAATTTAGGCATTATGCTTTGCCAGAGTCTGAATTTAGCTGGCTTTGGTATTATGCGATGCAGCAAGCGGGTGACGATGATTCGGCTCAACAATCTCAGGAATTAGAAAACAAACTACAACAGCGAAATAAAGCCAGCCAATTTATAGCGCAATTTATTCCCACTTTGCACACTCAAATTCAGCTCAATGAAATTGCCAAATCAGACTTGGGGAATCAGCTTTTGTTTTTGAAAGAAACGAAACAATTTCATGAGAAACTGCGTTTGTATTTTTATCCAAAAATATTTAATAATGCCGCTGTAGCTAAAGAAAACTGGTCGAAATTTAAAGTAAAAACGTTTAATGATCCATCAGAAATAAATTTTGCAAAAGCATTTTTACCATTATTGATTTTCAATTTATTATTAATCAGTTTGGGTTGGATGCGTTTTAGAAATAGTAAATAATTTAAAGCTCAATTTTAACCAATTGGGCTTTAAAATTATAGTATCGATTTTTTTCCTGTATATAACAAAATCCAAAAAAGAGGTCTGAAAATTTATTCAGACCTCTTTTTCAATTTCTATTTTTATTTTTTTTGATCTAGCTCACAAATGACCGAATCGCATTTTTCTGCATATGACAATATTTTATGAACTCAGGTATGAACCACAAAAACTATTACGTTTGAAAAATATTGCATTACTACTTATTTAAGACAAAAAATACATTTATCGCCTAAAGATCATCTTTTATTACAATTTAAATTATTTATTTTAGCAAAAACAGTACTTATAATTATGCTTTAAATATAATTATCTGTTTGGAAAAATCGTATAAATCTTAAATTAGTATAGTATGGAATTAGATCTTATTATTGGAATTATTGGCGCTATTTTGTCATCTGTATCTTTTTTGCCACAAGTAATTCAAATTTGGAAAACCAAGTCGGCAAATGATCTTTCTATGGCAACAATTGTTTTGCTTGCCAGTAATGGTACTTCGTGGCTTATTTATGGTTTATTAAAAGATGCTATACCATTAGTAATAACAAATGCGATAGTACTATTTATGTTGCTATTAATTATTTTTCTAAAAATAAAATACAGAAAAAATGTACCTCAGTAAAAGGAAACGTAAGCTTAAATAAAAATACCCTCAAAACAAAAAGTCTAAAGGGTAATTATTATTTTATTAAAAATCCGGTGTTGAGTTAAAAATTCAATTCATTTTTATTATCTCCTTCTCTCTCCACCACCGCCACCTCCACCGCCGCTTCTAAAAGAACTTTCGGGTGCTCTGTAAACAGGTAAACGCTCGATATTTTCTCTTTGCTGATTCGCTGGAACGCTTACTCTTTCTTGATTTACATTATTATTCATTTGATTATCAAATCTTCTATATTCCTTTGGCTGAGGAGTTTGAACGTTTGGTTTAAATACATCGGCTTGATTTCCATTAAACTTTGCATCCGAAATTTTATTTACAGAACGAACAGATACAGGTTGAATTCTTTGGCTTGAATATTTTTGGACATCATTTAACTCGGGACCTTTAGAATAATAATAATTATGGTTTTTAGTATTATTAAAATTGTCTATTACATTAATTCTGCCAACGTTACGTCTATTAATATCACTATTATCTATCCTGCTTTCGATATTTCTATCATTAATATATCCCCTTTGAACAAAATTCCATGCATTTGCTTCGGGTCTCCATGAGTTATAACGAATTCCAATATTTATCCCCGGACGCAAAGGAGCCCAAGCATAATAATCATCTATATATCCCCAAGTTACCCAAGCTGGCGACCATTCATATCCCGGAATCCACAACCATCCATAGTCGTTATCATCAATCCAACTCCCGTAGTGAAATGGCGCCCATCCCCAATTATAATTTGAAGTCCACATCCAGCCATCATCCGAATAATTCCAATAACCATTGGTTAAATAAGGTCTGAATTCCCCTTCTAATCTAGGTCTCCAAACATGCCCATATCCTGGATATTCTATCCAAGTTCCATAAGGTGATAGATTATCATAAAAATCCTGATAGGTTATTGACGCCGAAACACCGACCTGTGCACTTGCCTTAGTAATACTGAAATTCCCCATAAAAATCATTAAAAACATCAATAAAACTGTTACTCTTTTTATTCTTTCCATTTTTTTATAATTTAAATTTCTACTCCTTTAATCTAAGCTTAATCATACAATAAATTTACACAATTATTTATTAATCAACTTCTTGATTTCTATTTTTATTCAAAATGAAATATAAAAGTTACTTTAAACCCAATTGCAACTGTGACTGAAAGTTCAATGATTGAAAAAGCTAATAATTTACATAAAAAAGCTAATGAATTATGTTTTATCGCTAATTCTGTTAATTTTCCGATTTATCATAACCCAATAAGTAAAATTGCCGAAAAATAAAATAAGTCGGATATAAAAAAGAAGGTCAGTAATGACCTTCTTCTTAACTAAAATTTCAAAATATTCTTTTTATTAATTCTCTCCCCAGCCATACCGCACACGAAATATACCAGAACTGTTTACTGTGTTAATAGAGATATTAGTTCCACTACCTCCTCTGTTAAACAAACTATAAGAGTCCCCATCTCTTAAACCCGGCCAATAAACGCTGGCAATATTATCTGTCCTACATACATCACTGGTTGCAACTATATAGGCTATTTCATTATCCGACTGATTCCCGTTTTGATAATCTTTACCGGAATTCATCGTAGCACCAAATTCGGTTATCACAGTACGACTTCCATAACTTCCTATACGACTGCGCCAATCTGCTCTCCATTGTGTAACCGATCTTGTTGCCCAAAAAGCATAATTATGCAATCCAAGTAAGCAACCATTAAAACGGCTATCTGCCCCGACTCCCGTAACATTCTCAGAATATCCTATTCCTCCTAAGATTATTCTCCCTTTGGGAACACCTGAATAATTACTAAGAAATTGAGAATAAATACTCGTTAGTTGAGCTAAAGTATAGCCATGAGGCTCATTGAATGGTTCAAAATATACATTTCCGTTACTTTGATATTTATTGATTACAGTATTCCACATACTCCAAAAAGCTGTTGTATTATCAATGATACCATCTCTTGAAGATGCAGACTCCCAACAAGCAATAATCACTTTCCAGCCTTTACTGGTCGCTTTATCTATTACCCCTTGATAACTTCCCCACCAGCTCTCACCAACAGATGGCGGATTAATTGGGATGCGTATCGTATTAACCCCATTTATTTTACTTGTAAATCCATTTAATATTGCATCTGTTTTTGCTACAACTGTATTATAGCTATCTCCTGCTTCCAATCCCGAGAGAATTACCCAGCCATCCACAAAATTATCTCGCCCGTCTGCCCAATTCAAGCCGGCAATTGACGCTGCTCCAACTTTAGCAGTAGAGGCATTACTTAACACTGTATTCTCATTACCAGTTACATTTACCTTATTAACTTCTGTAACCTCATCTCTTGAGCAGGCACATAAAATGATACCTAACATAAATACATATCTTTTTTTCATTGATATAAAAATAGTTTAAATGGTTAAATTAATAATTACTAATACAAAGTAATGTTTAATTGGAGTATTTAAACAGGGGTAAATTGGAAAAAAAAAGAGGTCATATTGGTAATTTGATATTTTTTTAGCAATAAAAAAATACAATATGTAAAAAATTATATATTTTATTATTTAAAAAATAATAAATATTTTAATACTTATTAGTGCGTCCCGTGCATTAAAATAAAACCATCTTTCAATGTTTAGGTTATTATTTCTCAGATACATCAGAACAAATCAAACGCTACATGTTTAATATACACCCTGTTATAAGTGTACAACACATGAATTTTATTATCTGAAGTCTTAATAATTGCGGGATAGCTAAATTCGCCTTCATTTTGGTTTTCAAGATCAAATAATTTACTCCAATGTACTCCATCTTTTGAGTATTCAACATCTAGTACATTACGACCATTAAACCAATCTTTTCCCTTTGGCAATGGGTTGTTTACCAGCAAAAAAGATCCTTTATTTAAAGTTAAAGCATCTATTCCTGAATTGGAATTTACTACATCAATGGTATCGGTACGACTCCAATTTTTGCCATTATCATCAGACCAGCTTGTGATTAGTTTATTGTGTTTGCTTCTGCTTAACATCTGAATAGTATTATTGGAATGAACCAAAAACGTGGGCTGAATAATATCAAATCCTTTTTTATCTTGAATACCAATTTTCTCCCATGTATCGGTTGCTTCTATATAAACTTCTACGTGTACTCTCCATTGGTCGTCTTTTATACTCTCGGTACTACTACCGCACAATATCACGCCAAGGGTTGTCTCAATAGGTTTGTTTTTAATAGGCCCAAGTATATCCTTAGGCAAATATTTGGGATTACTCCATGTAACACCATTATCCTTTGAAGTTATCATTGCTCCAAACCATTCTCTTGGATTTTTACCAACCTTATAGAACAAGTATAAACATTGGCTTTGGCTTTTAAACAATACCGGATTCCAGCATGGTAACGTATCTCCTTGTGCCGTTATTAAAGGTTTTATTAGATTCTTGGGTGTAGACCAGGTTTTCTTTTTATAAGTAGAGTAGTAAATACCTACATCTTTTGCTCCTTCATACTTTCCGCCAAACCATGCCGCCATAAGTTCGTTTGGTTTAAGTTCAACTAATGTTGCTGCATGACTGTTGCTGGTAATTGGATTATCCGTTATAAAGCTGTGAGTAATATTTCTGGCTTTTGGTTCTTTCTTTACCGAAGCACAAGAAAGACAAACCAGAACTGATAACAGTACGAAATAATTTAATTTTAAATTCATTGTTTATACTAAAGAGTTAATACTATCTATTAAAAATAGTTCTAAAAAACAAAAAGGAGAGTTACCTCTCCTTCTCTGTTATTTGAGTAACAAATTATTATTTTTTTAGCTTTTACACCTATTTTGTATCCCACCAAAGTTTAGTTCCTCCTGAGTCTGGTCCTCCAAGTTTTGCGATTCCGTCCAGAACAGCTCCTTTATTTGCAGAGTACTCATTCGTTACATATATAACTCGTTTCATCAAGCTTTTACCAACTCCAGCATCAGTATTATCAGTATTAAGTAATGGATAAATAATAGCCTGATCGCTTCGGCGTAAATCGGCCCATGATTCCCATGATTCCGGGAATAATGCCAGATATTTTTGAACTGCAATTTGTGTACGTTGGTTTGCCACCGATGCATCCCAGGTAACAGGCAACTTAACAGGTACATTCTCTAATCCTAAACCTGGATAAGCTGTAGCAATCGCTGGTGCAACTGGTAATGTTGTCCCTGCAATATAGTTAGCAATAACTGTAGCATCTGTAATTCCCCATTGTCTCATTGATAATGCGATACCTTGTTCATATAAACTTTGCGCATTTCCGTTCATGCTCCATCCGTTTAAAGCTCCTTCGGCTCTGCTGAAGTAACTTTCGGACGCCATAAATATTTCAATACTTTTAGTTTCACTAAAAGCGTTTCCTAATACAAGATCATTAAACGATGAAAACTTAGTAGTTCCAAACTGATCTTGTAAACCTCCAATAGGCTGCCCTTGATAAACTCCTGTATCGATAGGAGAAAACCAAAGTTTCATTCTTGGATCATCATATCCTTTAAGAATACTTTCCATAGAAGCTGTCATAGTATATCCCCAACCGTTTACAATCATATTTAAATTGTTTGGAGTAATACTACTTACTTTAAAAGTGGCACTTTGATCATTACTTTCCATAACGCCTGCCGCTACAGCAGTTTCGGCTTGTATTTTGGCTTTATCGGGCTGAATATCCGAAATCCTTAATGCTAAACGCAATCTAAGACTATTTCCAAATCTTCTCCATTTATCTACATTACCTTCATAGACTCTGTCTGAAACCTGAAATAATCCAACTGTTGCTATGGAACTACTACTTAAAGTAGCATTTGCTTCATCCAGTAATTTAAAGAAGTCTTCATAAATAAATTCCTGACTGTCATAAGGGACTTTTTCTTTTCCAGAACCAGCTTCTGTGTAAGGAATAGGTCCATAATAGTCTGTCATCTGGTTGTACATAAATACTTTCCAGATTTTTAATATTGCCGTTGCATGCGCATCATCTGCCGATGCTTTAAAAGCATTATTTAAAGCCGGTACAGCTACGGTGTAGAATCTTGTCCAACCACGAGATTCAAAACCTCCAAAGGCATTTCTCTCGGTACTGTATCCACAATTTAAGTATTGTATAAATGTAGAAGATAATATTCCTGTAGCAATCCCCCATGTACCCTGATCATCAATTCCCGAAGGAGAAGAATAGGATCCATTATGAATTCCTGCGTATAATGCCGACGCAAATGCAGGCCCTGCCAGAGTTGGGTCTAACTGGTCTTCGGTCAATGAATTTTTATTTGTATTTATTTCGTCAAAATCTTTGGTACAACTTGAAAAAATAGACGCCACTGACATGACAGCTACTATTGTTTTGATTTTAAAATTATTTTTCATGATATCTCTTTATTAAATTAAAATCCAAATTTTACATTAACGCCATAATCTCTGGTCGAAGGAATATTAAACGACTCAATTCCTTGTAAGTTTCCTGTCCCTGCTCCTAGTTCCGGATCAAAGTATTTAGCTTTGTTTACGATAAAGAATAAATTCCTTCCTACTAATGAAAAATCTATACTGGCAAAACCTGAATTATGCAAATATCGTTTTGGCAAAGAATATCCAAAAACAAGTTCTCTTAATCGAATGTTTGTAGCATCATAAATAAAAGGTTCTGCTATTGGTGTTCTTTGTCCAATTTCCGACCAATATTGCTCGGCTGTTACACTTGTAGTATTTGGTCTGTATGTTCCATCTCCATTGGCTACAACACCACTAACAACAATTCCTCCTTCTCTTCCTGCCAATGTTATATCATTAACCCCAAGACCAGCTTGTCTTGCCTGTGTATAAGAGATTACTTCACCACCTATTCTCATATCAATAAGAAAGCTTAATGAGAAATCTTTGTATTTAAAATTATTCTTAAAACCTGCTGTCCAGTCTGGGTTAAAATTACCGGCAAGAACATCAAAACTATTTGTAGCCAAAGGTAAACCGGCACTATTTACAATAATTTGCCCATCGGCGGTTCTTTGAAATCCTTTAATATATAAGTCACCATATTGACCTCCTTTAACGATTTTACTTCTTACCAATCTTCCTTCGCCAAGAACAAGTTCGTCTCTGCCTTCAAAAATTGATTTAATCTCCGATTTATAAGAGGCGTAATTGGCTGTAATATCCCATGAAAAATTTTCTGTTTGAATAGGAGTTGCTGTTAGAGTAAGCTCAATACCTTTGTTTTGTACTTCTCCACCATTAACTACAGCTCTGGAATATGCCGAAGATTCCGGAGTATTGATATAGAATATCTGATCTTTTGTATTTGTTTTAAAATAGGTAAAATCTAATCCCAAACGATTTTTAAAGAACCTTACATCTGCACCAAACTCTATCGAACTGGACATCTCTGGCTTAAGATTAGGATTTGCAGCTGTAGTTTGCGAATATACCATACCTCCATTACCGCCTATATAGGATAGCTGTGAGCTTGTTAAGTAAGGATCGGTATCGTTTCCAACCTTTGCATAAGAACCTCTTAATTTTGCGAAGCTAATCACTTCCGGCAATGTAAACATATCCGAAAGCACACCCGAAAGACCTACCGAAAGATAAAAGAATGATCTATTACTAGCAGGCAATGTAGAGGACCAATCGTTTCTTGCTGTTACATCCAAAAATAAATAGTTTTTATAACCAATTTGAGAGAATCCATAAACCGAGTTTATTCTCTTTTCTGATGCTGTAGATGTCGATTGAATAGTGGACACATTAGAAAGGGAAAAAAAGTTTCTTCTGCTTAAAACACCACCCGATCCTAATGAAGAACTAGACTGTTGTAACATATTGGCTCCTGTATTAAAACTCAAAGAAAAATCTCCAAATTTCTCATTATAGGAAAGCAATACATCCGTATTAAATTCACTTACAGTTTCATAAGATTCACTATATGATCCCAAATTATTATTAAATGCTCGGGTCGCATACCTGTTTCTAACTGTTTTATTTGTCATTTGGTCCAAACCAGTTCTTCCTTGCAAGCTTAACGTTTTTGTAATATCATATTTAAGAGACGCAAACCCTATAAATCTGTTTCTTTTATCATCACGTGAATCATCGCGCAATGCAGACCAATAAGGATTCCCACCCGGAGCACCAGTTTCATCAATAAAATAATTTTGCTGTAATTGCCCTAAAGCATCTCTGTATTCAAAATCTTTATATTGGCTAAAAGGTAAACTACGTGGTAATAAATAAACCGAAGTACCTATAGATTCCTCACCGGTTCTTAATAAATTATCTATGTTCTGAATGATATAGTTTGTTTTAACATCAAGTGATAACTTATCTGTAAGTTTACTCGTCAATCTTAAGTTAAGATTATGTCTGTCCATAGCATTACCTCCTACGATACCTTCTGCCTGAGTGTTTGTATATGAAAAATAGCCTTGTGCTTTTTCATTCCCAGTGGTAATAGATAAAGTATTTGCTAATGAATATCCTGTTTTAAAAAAGTCTATTGCATTATTTGGTTGCGGACTATAGCTATAAGTTGATGGTCCTGAATAATTAGGATTACGAACAAGCTGCCATGCCGAAACCTGACTTCCATCTAGTTTTCCTCCCCAGCTAGAGCTTGAAGTCGGATTATATACACCTTGAGTTCCCTGACCATATTCATTTTGTAAATTCATCAGGTTATAAGCAGATGAAGCCATAAAATTAGATGATAATGAAATGGATGTTTTTCCGGCTGCACCAGATTTGGTCGTAATTACAATAACACCATTACTTGCTCTGGTTCCATAAAGAGCTGCCGCAGATGGACCTTTAAGTACAGTCATCGTAGCGATATCTTCTGGATTAATATTCGAAATACCGTCAGGTTGTGTCGTTCCTCCTGTATCAATATCCGGATTAGTAGTTGTCGTTCCATTACTAATAGGTACACCATCTACTACATATAAAGGTTGGTTATTTCCGGTAAGGGATCTGTTTCCTCTTAATGTAATTCTTGATGAACTTCCTACCCCATTAGAAGTTGTAGAGAAATTAAGTCCCGCTACTTTACCCGAAAGGGAATTGGCAACGTTTAATGATCTTGCTTCAGAAATTTCGGCTACATTAACATTCTGGGCAGAATAGGTAATCGCTTTTTTCTCTCTTTTAATCCCCAAAGCTGTTACTACCACCTCTCCTAATTGCTGTGTACTTGCTACCAAAGCTACATCAATGTTTGTAGATCCTGTAACAGTAACTTCCTTTGTAACAGATCCTACATAAGAAAATACTAAAACTGCTGGTTTACTTGCAATCGTAATACTATACTTGCCATCAAAATCTGTCGATGCACTGTTATTCGTTCCTTTTGCAATAACATTTGCGCCAGGAATTGGAATTCCACTTATAGCATCTGTTACCGTTCCTTTTACTGTAGTTTGAGCCTGAAGGTTTTGAAACCCGAACAGGCTAAACAAGAACAGTAATTTTAATACGTTTTGAATCATAGTTAATTTGGTTTTTGAGTTAATAACATGTTAAATTTATGGATCCATTTTATTAACTAAATCATTATTTCGACAAATGACAATTTTGAAAAGGTGTTGGTCAAACTTTAACATTATAAGAGTTTGAAACCAAAGCTTTTGTAATCAAAATCATCGTTTTTTTGCTACTAACATGATATTAATACAGCTCATTTATTAATTTACCAAACATATAACAAGCTATACACTAAAAAACCAATTATTCTATAATCAATCTACAACCCTAAAACTAACTTTTTGCAAATCGGTAGAGTTACCTCCTACCATAACTTCAAAATCACCCGGTTCTACCACTTTTTTCATTTCTCTGTTCCAAATAGCAAGATCATCAGGAGTTAATGTAAATTCTACTTGTTTTGTTTCTCCTTTTTTGATAAATATTCTTTTAAAACCTTTTAACGTTTTTAATGGTGTGGTTACGCTACTGTAAACATCATTGATATACAATTGTACTACCTCATCCCCATCATAATTACCTGTGTTTTTAACAGCTACACTTACTTTTACTTCGTCGTCGGGTTTTATTTCTTTGGTATTTAAGGTTAGATTCGAATACTCGAATGTGGTATAACTCAATCCATAGCCAAATGTGTACAACGGATTTTCGCTCTCGGATACGTACCTGTGTATTGCCGATGGTTTCTGGTTATAATAAATAGGCAATTGTCCAACCGATTTAGGAACTGTAACAGGAAGTCTTCCTGCCGGATTATAATCTCCAAATAAAACATCGGCTACAGCCTTTCCGCCTGCTTCTCCAGGGAACCAAGCTTCAATAACGGCAGGAATATTTTCACTAATCCAGTTTGTTGAAAGCGGACGCCCGTTTAACAACACACAAACTACAGGAGTTCCTGTTTGTTTAATCGCTTCGATAAGTTCTTGTTGCATACCATGTAAATCCAAAGTAGCTACATCTCTGTTTTCTTCTACCAGCTCATTCGATTCTCCTAAAACAACAATGGCAACATCTGCTTTTTTGGCAATATCAATGGCAGGTTGAAAATTCACCTTTTCCAGATTCCAACGCAAGTGTGCTCGGGCTCCCCAGCCTCCTTCCCACATTTCTATGCGAACTTTATATTTTTTTCCTGCTTCGATATTCTTTGGAGTAGTAACGATATTTGTCGCTCCTTTTGCCCAATTATCTATAACCAATTGATCATCGATCCACATTCTTATCCCATCATCGGAACTTAAACCTATCCAGCCATCAAATGATTTATCAGATTTTATATAACCTGTCCAGCGAATGGAGAAATCATCATCATTAACACCATCACCAGGAGACCAAGGCCAATCAAATTCCAACTGACTATCGATACGTGTTAAAGCAGGATTCCCTTCTAAATTTCGGTTATTGAAATATTCCCCTTTTAATCCATTTTTAGATTCATCGGGCGTGAATAAAAATTTTGTTGGAATAACCTGTCCTATAACTATTAATGGCACACCTTCTTCATAAAGCACATTTGTTTTTGTACCAACAACTTGCTTAACACCTTCTAGAACAGTAGTTCCAACTTTATTTTTTACCGAATATCCTCCTAATCTCGAAGCATTGGCATTTGGACCAATAACTGCAATTGTTTTGATATCCTTATTTAAGGGTAAAGCATTGTTTTCGTTTTTTAATAAAACAATCGATTTACGACCGGCTTCTAATGCCAAATCCTGATTTTCCTTAGAATGGAAACGCTCTTTTATCAAATTTTTATCTGTGTATGGATTCTCGAATAAGCCTAACAAAAACTTAAGCCTTAAAACTCCACCTGCAGCACGGTCGATATCTTCTGTTTTTAATTTTTTCTCATTAACAAGATCAATTACTGTTTGTTGCCAAAACTCATTTGTAAAATCATAAAACTGCATGTCAACACCTGCAGAAACTGCTTGTCTGATACTTTCTTTTGGAGAGTCTGCAACGTAATGTGTTACCTGAAGATATTTAATAGCGCCCAAATCTGAAACTACAATTCCTTTATACCCCCATTCATTTCTAAGTACGTCTGTTAATAACCAATGATTTGCGGCACAAGGAATACCATCCAGTTCAGAATAAGCACACATGGTTCCTAATGCGCCTCCTTTTTTAAATGCTTTTTCAAATGATGGTAAGAAATCTTCCCGTGCCGAGCGTTCTCCTACAAGTACAGGCGATGAGTTTCCTCCTGCTTGCGGAATACCGTGTACAGCAAAATGCTTTGGTTCGGCAATAATAGAACGGTCGGAAACCAAGCTCTCCCCTTGCATTCCTTTTATCATCGCAACTCCGATTTCTCCAACCAGATATACATCTTCTCCAAATGTCTCGGCAACTCTTCCCCAACGTGGTTCACGACCTACATCAAGATTAGGTCCTAAACCAAAATGAACGCCATGAGCTCTGGCTTCGGTACCTATTGCCTGTCCAACTCTACCCATAAGATTGGTATCCCACGTAGCTCCTAAACCAATACTCATAGGAAAAGCAGTGCTTCCTTCATCAAGGTAACCATGCAACATCTCGCACATAATAAGTGCTGGAATGCCCCACCTGCTTTTTTTAACAACATCACTCTGAAGATCATTAATCATTTTTGCCGAACGAGGATAGATATCATGAATAGCGCCTATTCCCAAAGTTCCAATTTTAGCATCTGCCTTAGTTTTAGAAAAATCTTCTTTATCCTTAAAGTATTCCCCTTTATACATATCCATTTGGCGTACTTTTTCTTCCAGACTCATTCTCCCCAGCAAGTCTTTTACTCTGTCTTCAACCGGTAATTTGGGATTTTGATAAGGATATTTCTTTTGCGTAAAGCCCAGATTAAAGAAACCTAAAGTCATTAGTACAATTATGGCTGCTTTTTTCATTCTTAATCGTATCATAAGTATGTGTTTTTAATTTTGAATCACTTTTAATGTTGTTCCATTTACCAACGCATCATGAGAGATAAAAAAACTATCATGCGTTTTCCCGTTTAATTGGATTTTCTTTATTTTACCATCATTATTAACTTCCCGTTCAATGACAATACTTTTATTTTTATAATATTTAGAATCCAATTGAATCGTTATTTTATCAAACATTGGCGTTGTAATCGTATAAACAGGATCTCCCGGAGATATGGGATATATCCCCATCATAGCATAAACTAGCCATGCCGACATCGTTCCTGTATCATCATTTCCAGGTAATCCGTCCGGTTTATTTTGGAAGTATTCCTTAACTAATTTCTTAACCAGTTCCTGACTTTTCCATTCGTCGTCTTTTATATAATTAAACAAAAAAGGATAGGCAATATCTGGCTCATTTGCCATATCAAACTGCTTGATGTCGAATACTTTTTGTAATTGATTTGCAAAAGGTTTATCTCCACCCATTAATTTTATAAGTCCTTTCATATCATGTGGTACCATAAAAGCATATTGCCATGCATTACCCTCAATAAAACCAACGTTTTCTTCAAAGTTTGCTCCCGATGCAGGATCAAATGGTTCGTACCATTTCTCATCGGAGGTTCTTGGACGAAGCAATTTTAAGTTTTTATCAAATAATTTTCGGTAGGAAAGCGAGCGGTTTTTAAAACGTAAATAGTCTTCTTTTTTGCCCAAAGCTTTCGCCAAAAGTGAAATAGAATAATCGGATGCATTGTATTCTTGCGTTGTAGAAACTGGTCCTCTGTCTTTGGTCGTTAAAAAACCTTTTTCAATGTAATCCTGAAGTCCGGGACGCAACGGATTATCCTCTATTTGATCGGCACCTTTCAGCATCGCTCTATATGCTTTTTGTACATCAAAATCCCGAATCCCTTTTAAGTACGTATCTGCAATAACAATACTGGCAGGATCTCCAACCATTGTGAATGTTTCTGTAGAATTTAATTCCCATTTTGGCAACCAACCATTTTCATCATACATCTCCAACATACTTTTAACCATATTCGATTGCTGCTCCGGATAAGTCAGGGACATTAACTGATGTAAATTCCTATAGGTATCCCAAAGCGAGAATACAGTGTAGCGTGTTCCTGTAGTTTTACCTATTTTCCCTGTTTTTATTTCAGGATATTCACCATTAAAATCATTTAAGGTATTAGGATGAATCAGGGTATGATACAAAGCAGTATAAAAAATGATTTTATCTTCTTTTGAACCTCCTTCAACACTAATTTTGGAAAGCACATCATTCCATTGTTTGTATGTTTCATCATAAACAGCATCAAATGATTTATTTCCAGTTTCTTTTTCCAGATTTTCACGGGCATTTTCGATACTCACATACGAAACTCCGATTTTAACCTCTACAGTTTCTGTTTTCTCAAATTTATAAGTGAAATAAGTTCCGATGCTATCCCCTACAACCATCTTGGTCGTATTATCCATCATTCTTGTTTTCCCGTTATAATTCATCCATTGCGCTTCGACACCGCTATATTTTGATGGCTTTTTCCAAACTCCAAATTGATCCGCCGGTTTTGAAAATTTGGCAACAAAATATATCGGGTAAGCTGCTTCCGGACTATTGTAACAAAATGAACCTACAGAACGTATCCCTTCAATCTCGGTAGAAGACACTATTTTTACCATAGCTCCCTCTTCATTGGTTAAGCCTAAACCAAGATTTAATAAAATATTAGATTGCCCTTTGGGAAAAGTCAACCTGCTTACACCAACTCTTTTGGATGCTGTAAACTCTGCTTTAACATTATACTTATCAATGTTTGTACTATAATAACCTGCTCTTGCAACTTCGTTTCTGTAAGTCGAACCATATTTTAAATGATTTGTTTCTACAGTTCCTGTTGTTGGCATGAGTAGTATCACACCCAATTCCGGACAACCTACACCACTTAAATTTACCTGACTAAACCCTGTTAGAAATTTATTCTCATTTACATACGGATTCGACAACCAGCGACTGTCTTTTTCTAATGGTAAATTTTGAGAACCCGCTACATTAAACGGGCTTACACTTGCCATTCCTCTAGGTGCAATGGGACCAGGAAAAGTAGCACCATAATTGGAAGTTCCTATAAATGGATTTACATAATCTGCCGGTTGTTGTGCAAAAATAGTTAAGCTAAAAAACAGCATGTAAAAAAAACATGCTGTTCCTATTGTTATCCTTTTATTAAAAATCATAGTTAATTTTCTATCTGTTAATCGCTTCAATTTTTAATGTCCAGGCTTCTTTTGATGGTAAATTATTTCTTAAACTTTCCGGAATTATAACTTTAAAACCTTTATCTAGTTTTGTCCATTTCAATTGTGTTTTAGAACCCAGCATTGTAATTTTAGTTCCTTTTTTAGGACTAATAGATTTTACAACAACTTCTGATGGGATTTTGTCCTCTCCCTTTTTAGCCAAATAAAACAGGAAAACATTCCCCACTTTATTTTGAGTCATACAAATATTATCTTCTTTAAAAGGCGCTATAGGTTTTGTGTTATAAATAGCAGTACTATTTACTTTCATCCATGCTCCAAATTGTGCCAATAAATCGTAAGCGCCTTGTTGCCATTCTCCCTCTGGGCTTGGTGCAACGTTCAATAATAAATTCCCTCCTTTGGCAACAACATCTACAAGCATATGAATACCTTCTCTGCCAGTCATGTATTTGGCATCCGGAGTATAAGACCATCCTCCTCCCGAAGTAATGCAGGATTCCCAAGGATAAGGCAATGTTTTTTCGGGAATACGGTTTTCCGGAGTTAAATAATTTTGATTTTTCCCATGAACTGCACGATCTACAACAATTAATCCCGGTTGTTTCTGGCGTGCTTCGACAACCAGTTCATCCATTTTAACATCCTGATCAACTATTCGGTGTTTTATAAATCCATTTCCGGATTCGTTCTCTGCAAACTTCTCTGCATAATTTTCTTTTATATTTTCCTTATCGCTTTTTTTAACCCAGCCTCCATCAAGCCATAAAATATCGACTTTACCATAGTCTGTCAATAACTCCAAAATTTGGTTGTGCGTAAAATCAACATATTTTTTCCATTTTTCAGGATAAAGAGCCGGATCATAATTTACATTTCTGTCAAAAGGAGGGAAATATGGATCCCAGTAATTTTCATTGTGCCAATCTGGCTTAGAGAAATAAGCTCCAATCGATAAATTTTCTTTTCTAAAAGCATCAAAAACTTCTTTGGTAATATTTGCTTTCGGATTACTACTAAAAGCACATCCTTTATCTGTTACTTTATAATCGCTGTATTTGGTGTCAAACATAGAAAATCCATCATGGTGTTTTGTTGTAAAAACCATATATTTCATCCCTGCATCTTTCGCCGCTTTTGCCCATTTAGCAGGATCAAACTTAACTGGATTGAATGTTTTTTTAAGACCTTCATAATCCTTTACATATTGATTATAATTGGCAGGATTACTTCCTTTTTTACGCTCACACCATCCATAATCTTCCGGACATATCGACCAGGATTCTACAATTCCCCATTCGCTGTAAGTACCCCAATGCATTAACAATCCAAACTTTTTTCCTTGCCATTCGTCCAGGTTTTTCAATACCAATGGATCTGTTTCCGGTACATAACGTTCCTCCTCATAAATGGCCTGAGAAAACATTTGAACTGAAAATAAAATTGCGATTATAAATAGTCCTCTTTTCATTTTTATTCTATTTTATGGTTTTGTTTTTGGTTATAATTTGAAAAAAATCGGTTCCGAGAGCTTTGTCAAAGCTGCTGCTAAAAATCTATGTCTATATATGTTATAAAAATTGCATCAAAGGGATTTAATTAACTAAAATTTCATCTGCAAATAACCAGGAATCTTCCCCTTTTGGGCTTTTCTTTAAGTTGGTTGCTATTACTTTTACAAATCGGGCATTGCGACTCTCAAAATTGATTTTGAAATCTTTCAGCTCCGAATTTGGATTTACAGCAAATGGACGATCTACTTTTCCAACTTCACTATAATTGCTACCATCTTTAGACACTAAAACTTTTATTTGTGTTGGAAAGAAAACTCCGGAACCCTGACTTTCCAGCGTACCAATGATTACTTGCTTTATGCTTTCTTCTTTTTCAAGATCAATAACAATTTCCATGTCATTAACTAGCCAAGCCTGCCATTGCCCATCGTGAAAATTTTTCGACCCTCTAATAGCATTTACCATCCCAAAAGGTCCATCTCCTTTATAATTTTCATTATAAGCCGTTAGGTAGTTTACCTTATGTCCTACTGCTTTATGAAATATAATAGTATCAGTAAATGTTCTTCCTACGGGTTTATCATTTTGGAAAAGAGATGCTTTTAAAATAGTTGTCTCTTTAAACTCAAGAGGATTTGTATATTTTACAGCATTTTGGTCGATGCTTCTATTCCCCAAAACATACCGAATATCTGGATTTGGAAATTCATTTTTTAAAGTAACATTAATTTGTTTTTTGACTAAATCGGCTGTTGAAAATGCAGTCACCAAATAAGCACTTTTTGCATAGTTAATGCCTAGATAATCGTATCGTTTTAATAGAGAAGTTAACCTCATTGTAAAATCATTCCAATCGCGACTTTCTTTGGTACTCCATAATGTCTCGGATAAAGCCGCCAGTCTAGGGAAAATCATATATTCCGAATCTTTTGGACCTACTAAATGTTCAGACCATAAATTAGCCTGACCTCCTAATACGTGATTTGCTTGCTCAGTTGTCATCGTGGGTACGACAGGATCAAACTCATATACTTTGCTTAGCGGTATATAAGCATCAAAAGCCAAAGGTTCTTCGTTTTGAGGACCTTGGTAAAAATTAAAATAACAATGCGATTCTGGCGTCATAATAACATCATGTCCTTGTTCTGTAGCTTCGATTCCTCCTTTTGTTCCTCTCCAGCTCATTACTGTTGCTTCGGGAGCAAGACCTCCTTCTAGTATCTCATCCCATCCAATTAGTCTTTTCCCCTTTGAATTGATGTATTTCTCCATTCTTTTTACAAAATAACTCTGTAATTCATGGACATCTTTTAATCCTTCGTCTTTGATTCTTTTTTGGCAAAGCGGACATTTTTCCCAATTGGTTTTCGTTGCCTCATCTCCTCCAATATGAATATATTTAGAAGGAAATACTGCTATAACCTCATCAATTACATTTTGCAAAAACTCAAATGTAGATTCTTTTCCTGCACAATAAATATCCGTAATAGGCCATAATCCGCCAGATGGAACACCTATACGCTGGTTAAAACAAGCCAACTCGGGATAAGATGCAATGGCAGAACTCACGTGTGCCGGCATTTCAATTTCCGGAATAATCTCTATGTTTTTGCTTGCAGCATATTTTACAATTTCTTTTAATTCTTTTTGAGTCAAAAATCCTCCGTAAGTACCTTTTTCATCAGGATTTACAGCAAGTCTTGCGTTCCAGCTTCTGTTTTCCTGATCGACTCTCCAGGCACCAACTTCGGTTAATTTTGGGTATTTTTTAATTTCCATTCTCCACCCCTGATCATCGACCAAATGCAAATGCAAGACATTCATTTTAAGCATTGCCAAACGGTCTATCATTTCTGTCACATACTTTTTATCAAAAAAATGACGTGATAAATCCAGCATTAATCCCCTCCATTGAAAACGAGGTTCATCATTGATCGTTACATTAGGAATTTCCCACTTTACATTGGCAACTCTATTTTTGCTCTCAATAGCTTCCGGAAGTAATTGTCGAATACTTTCCAGTGCATAAATAAAACCCGCATTTCCCTGAGCAGTAATTGTTATGTTTTTAGTATTTACATCTAATGTATATGCTTCTTTACTCAGGTTTTTATCTACCTTAAATTGAATAAAATTGTGCTGCGGAATCTTAGTTGAAATTTCAGGTTTAAATCCTGCTGCTTTTTCAAATTTACGGATTATGGCTTCGGATATTTCTTTTTGAAATTCGGTATTTGCAACATACCTCGTCTTACCCGAAAATTCAAATACCCCTTTATTTATAACCACCTTTACGGGCTTTGGAATAATCTGAATATCCTTTTCTGTGTATATTTTTTGGCTATAGCCCGAACTTAAAACTGCTAGAAAAAGTATGACAAGAAATGATTTTAATATCCTCATAATATGTTATTTTAAAGATGGTGTTATTTTAAATTGATACTGATACGTTTTGTCCCTAAACAAGTATTTCTCCATTGGCCAGGCTTGCCAGCTATCAATACCTCCAACTCCCATTTGTTTGTAATCAATTTTTAAACTTGTTAAGTCTCTTTCTTTCAATTCGGCAGCATGTCTTTGGTCTTTTTCAAGTCCGTCGTCCAAATCTTCATTGAGATAATGCAAAGCAGTTGTACTCAATAACTCATCTGATTTTACTGTTATTTTCAATTTATCATTTGATAATTCCAACCAGCGAACATCTGTTTTATTTCCTGTTTCCTGCGGACGGATATAAGGATAATATTGCTCTGAGACTGTTTGGTTATAAATTCCAACCTGAGAACTATAATTTCTATCAATATAATTTTCATGAGGTCCTCTGCCGTAATAACTCAAACTGCTAAAATCTTTAGGCAAAACCATCTCCATACCAAACCTTGGTAACATTGGTATTTCTTTGGTTTTATCAATATTCAATTGCTCTTTTACACTTAATTCTCCATTGCTGTTTATCTCATAATTCAATATTAACTCCGATGAAACCTGAGGTAAACTATACGTTGCTGTTACCAAAATTTTATTGTCTTTGGCTACCAAATAATTCCAGCTTACAAGTTTTGGATTCTCTGTAGCTTCTTTCCACGATACCAATTTTTGTTGAAATCCTGCTCCAAAATCATTGTCATTTGGTGCTCTCCAAAAATTAGGACGCAATTGATAACCGTCTTTTAAAATAGGTTGTTTATCGAATGTATACCCATTTATAAATCCTGTTTTTTTATCAAATGCTATTTCGGCTTTATCACTTTTAAATACAGTGCAGTTCTCCTTTTTTTCAATAATAATTTTTAATGCGCCAGCTACTTTTATATCATTCTTCCACGTTCCTTTAAGTGCAAGTTGATCTGTTGCAATTTCAAAACCATGCGGCAAAAACGGTTCGTCCTGTTTTATATGGTAAGTCACAGTAATAAAAGCTTCTTCAAACTTTTTCCCTTCCAGATTAACCGGTAGTTTATAGGATTTATATTCGTTAGGATTTATATCTAGATTATCAATAACTCCACTTTCATCTTCTTTTCCGTCTAAGATTAATTTCCAATGCAAACTAACATTGCTTAAATCTTTAAAGCTAAATTCATTGTAAATTTTAATTGTTGCTGTTGCTTGATTATCCCAGGAAGTATGAATATTTTGATACACATTTCGCATTTCAAAAGCATGCGGATTTGGTTTTCTTTCTACAGTAAATACGCCGTTATTTACAAAGTTATTATCGCTTTTAACCCCTTTTGGTCCAAAATCTCCTCCATAAGCAAGAATAACAGTTCCATCTGGCTGCGTTTTATAAATCGATTGGTCGATCATATCCCAGATAAAGCCTCCCTGAAAGTTGGGATGCTTCCTGATTACATCCCAATAATCTTTAAAATTCCCCATTGAATTTCCCATTGCATGCGCATATTCACATTGAATATAGGGACGACCCGGATTAGGATTTGCCACAATGTATTCTTCCATTTTATTTGGCGAACTATACATTGGGTCTATAATATCCGAATCCCATTCAAACTTTAAATCTTTTCCATCCCAAGCCCCCGCAGTCGCTCTTTCGTACTGGATAGGTCTTGATTTATCACGGTTTTTTATCCATAAATAACCTCTGTAAAAATTATAGCCATTGCCCGCCTCATTTCCCATACTCCAGATGATAATAGAAGTATGGTTTTTATCTCTTTCGATCATACGCTGCATACGTTGCAAGTGTGCCAACTCCCAATCGGGTTTATTACCCAGCGTTTTGGTAATATCATAACCCATTCCGTGTGATTCTATATTGGCTTCATCAACTACATAAATTCCATATTTATCGCATAACTCATAAAAATATTCATCGTTGGGATAATGTGACATTCTCACCGCATTGATATTAAATTCTTTCATGACTTTAATATCTTGTTCCATACGTTCTCTCGAAATTGTTTGTCCCGTTACAGGATCAACTTCATGACGGTTTACTCCTTTTATGTAAATCGCTTTTCCATTTACTAATAGTTGACCACCTTTAATTTCTACTTTTCTAAAACCAATATTCTGATTGATAACCTCAACAATATTTCCTTTTTTATCCTTTAAAAGAAAACTTATTTGGTATAAATTCGGAATTTCGGCACTCCATTTTTTTGGATTATTTACAGCGAAATCAAAAGTTTGTTTGCTTGAAGATGCATTAATAGTTTTTGTAGCAATAACAGTTTCTCCATCTTTAAGCAGAACATCTAAAGTATAGTTCTCTTTTTTATCTAAATCGGAGAATTCTGTTGAAATTTTTAAAGTTCCGTTTACATAAGAAGCATCCAGATCCGGAATGATTTCATAATCTCTTAAGTGTGCTTTATTTCTTGCAACCAAGTACGAATCTCTGGTAATACCACTCATTCTCCACATATCCTGACATTCCAGATACGAACCGTCACTCCATTTCATAACTTTTAAAACGATGCTGTTTTTACCTGTTTTTACATACTTATTGAGATTAAATTCCGAAGGTAATTTCCCGTCCTCGCCATAACCTACATAAACACCATTTACCCAAACCGTAAGATTTGATTTTGCGGTACCCACATGGAGATAAATATCTTTCCCTTCCCAGGATTTGTCAATCGTAATTTCTCTTCTGTAAACTCCCGTAGGATTATAATTTGTAGGGACAAACGGTGGATTTGGCGTCATTAAATAATCAAAATCATAACTCGTATTTACATAAACAGGATATCCATAACCGTTTACATCCCAATTGGCAGGGATCTTAAAATTATCCCAAGCCGTATCGTTAAAACTACTTTTTTCAAATTCCTTTGGTAAATCATTCGGACTATTTACATATTTAAATTTCCATTTTCCGTTTAAATCCAAATAATTTTTAGATAGTCTCCATTCGTTTTTGGCTGCCAATGACTCATTCTCAAAAACGTAATAGGAAGCGTGCATAGGCTCCCTATTTTCTTCATTGATTTTTTCATTTTGCCAAAAAGGAGCACTTTCCTGCGCTTTAACAGATAGTATTGAAGTAATTATAAATGTTATTATGAATACTATTTTTTTCATTCGTTTATTTATTATTTTTCCTGAGACATTTTAAATTTAGAATCTTATATTCTGTACTTTTTCAGTTGAAAACCTTAAAACCTAATATTATTTAAAACTGGCCTTTGTTGCTGCAATGGTTTTTAAATTACTATCCGACAAAGCATTTCCATCAAAGAATGAAACTCCTGTGGCACCGTTCTCTTTTGCTAATACAATAGCTTCTTTTAGTTCCTTATCCGATTTTAATCCCGGAATATAAATACCAGTATTTATTTTTGTTTTTTTGCCTTCAAGATCCGTTACGCCTTGTTTAGTAGCATAACCAACCCAATCAATTTCTTCATCATAAAAACTATTATAAATCATAGGATATACTTCATCAATATTCCATTTATCCCAACGTTGGCGCACCATGTGATCTGCCATTTCTGGATAAGGAAACACTGCTGCAGTTAAGTTTTTATTGTACTTATGGGCAATTTTATAGGCATCATCAACAACAGCTTTTATAGCATTTAATCTAAAGTTTTTCCACTCCATATCAATAGACGTATTGTGGCTGTTTTTTGGATTTTTATGATGGATTTTTTCAAATGCTTTTGTGCATTCATCACAGTAGCAAAAATCAAACTGAGGTAGCTCTTCATCCTGAACCAAATTATATTTAGGAAGTAAACTTATTGGCAAAAAAATATCCGGAAAACGAATGTAATCTAAGTGTACACTTTCGATTCCATCTACTTTTGCCAATTCTTCGACTAAACCTAATACGTGTTCTCTGGACTCTTTTCTTGTTGGACATAACCATTGGTAATAATCCACATACGGGCGATTATCAAAACAAGACTTTCCATCTTTGCTCACCATATACCAATCCGGATGTTGAAGCGCAATTGAATCTCCTGGTCTGTTCATTGCCATAATCCAGGCATGTACTTTCAAGCCTTCTTTTGTTGCCAATGGCACTAATCTTTTTAAAAGTTTTGGATCTGTTTTCGTATTGATTAATACTTCATCGATCCCTCCGTCCTTGTATTTTTTAAATTCTTTTGAGTAATCCGCATCCGATTTCTTGGCATCGGCGGTCGTCCATACTCCAAATTTAAAAGTGGTTTGTTCTTCTTTTTTAGCACATGAAAAAATACTAAATGCCAATAAAAAAAGTAATAGTTTTGGTAGTTTCATAGTGGTTTATTTTGATATTATCTTTCCATCTTGTTTAATAATTAATGTTTTATTAGAAAAAGGACTTTTTACCGAAATATTAAATCCTGTTGCATGATTTTCTAATATCGGTTTTAAAATTTTATTATCAACGCTTATCGTTTCTTTAGTGAGACTTTTTAATGAAGTCGCCCATACTTTATGTTTTTGATAGTATTCTTTTTGTGCTCTGTATAAATTATACAACTCCCATTTTACCTTTTCGTCCTGAGGTATTGTAAAACTGTTTACATCATCTTTGGAAGAGAAATAAACATACCCCCATTTTTCGGGTTCATGCATATTGATAACTCCCATTGGCGACCAAACCCAATTGTACTCGGGCAAAAATTTTCCATCACTATCTTTCTTGCGTTCATATTTTCCATTGGTAATTGCATGTTGCCAATTTACTCTTGAAAAATTGACTCGCCAAAAATTATCTACAGGCACATTTTTGTCATAATAAGACGTTTTATAAGCTGCCCACGGAATTGCTATTTCTAATACCCAACCTTCATCAATATCTGTAGGATCGTTGAGTGTTCCTTTAATTTTAACAGCCGATTTGAGACCTGTAATATTCCAATCATTCAAAACTACATTATCATTTTCACGATACGGCTTTGACAAAAACAAATCCCAAGCTGTATTTAATGCATTTATCTCCAGTTCATAATAGTTAAAAGTATCGCTGTCGGGATCTATAAAAACCTCAAAATCATTATTATAAAAAATAATCGTGTCACGTTGTTTTAAGTTTGCCCATACATGCGGTTCTTCTAGCTTTGCTAATATATAAAAATTGGTTTCGTCCCAGAGCATTTTTACTTGGGTTGCATACTTGGGTTTTTCAATTCCTTCTATATCTGTAAAAAGGTCTGTCCAGGCTACTTTATTCCACGCAGGATCCGATTCATCTCCATCAATAGTAATGGGATTTTCGGTTTTATGCGCTACATAAGTTTTGGGTACAATCGTTTTCTTTGATTGTGAATAACCAATTATCGAAAGAAATCCTAAAGCGACTGGTAACCATTGAAATTTTAAACGCATCCTTTTTCTATAAACTATTATCTTTTGTAAACTTAATAACTTCACTTAATTTACCAAATGCTATCGCCACAACAGTATCGGCTGCACCATAATAAACGGCAAGTTTGTCTTCCTCTATATCGTGTAAAGCTGCACATGGAAAAACAACATTGGCCACATCTCCTACCTGCTCATAAAGCTCAGCAGGCCCTAATAAATAAGGTTGTGTTCTATATTTTACATTCTCTGGTGCATCTTCTTCCAAAAGAGCTGCTCCCATTGCATAACGAAATCCGTTGCAGGTATTAATAACTCCATGATACAGCATTAACCAACCTTCATCTGTAAGAATCGGGATTGGTCCTGCACCCACTTTGGTACATTGCCAGGCACTATCTTCAAATGGTGTTGGTTTCATGACTAAACGGTGTTCCCCCCAATATTTCATATCCGGACTGTAGCTAATCCAAATATCTCCAAATGGTGTATGCCCATTATCACTCGGACGACTTAACATCGCGTATTTACCGTTTATTTTTTGTGGAAACAAAACTCCATTTCGGTTAAAAGGTAAAAAGGCATTTTCGCACTGAAAAAATTCTTTAAAGTCGAATGTATAACCAATCCCGATTGTAGGTCCGTTGTATCCATTACACCATGTAATCCAGTAACGATCCTCGATAAAAACAACGCGAGGGTCATATTTATAAGCCGATTCGATCATTTCGGTATTGCCGGCTTTCATTTCAATAGGTTCGTGATTGATATCCCAATCGATACCGTTTTTACTAAAACCGGCAAAAATGTTCATTTGTACCGCTTTATTATCACATCTAAAAACACCAGCAAATCCATCCCCAAAAGGAACAACTGCACTGTTAAAAATACTGTTTGATGATGGTATAGCATATCGGTCTATAATGGGATTATTCGAATATCTCCACATTACATCATTGCTGTTTTCGGGTCTGTCTTGCCAAGGAATTGTACTCATCTTTTTATGTTTTTTTGTTTTTGTTTTATTTTTATTTCTTCTAAAGCTTTGTAAAAATTTCGAACTTTAACAAAGCTACTGTTGCTGCTAACTATTAAACTTATCCTTACTACCAAAAACGAGCGGGACGATTGCTCAATGCCAATATGTTAAGGAATAATTTAAAAATGATTTAAGATTTTTGACTAACGATTTTTGATTTCAGATGTATAACACCTCGTAAAATCAGTAATCGTTGATCTTCAATATAAAATCTCTTAACTCAATGACATAGAACTTCCGCTAGCATAAACTGGTACTAATAACCGATACTGCTAACTATTACATAACTTACTTTTTTTTACCCCTTTGGGGTGCAACTAAATTCTAATAATTACACCCGGGGTTCCTTCAATAAACTTGTGGTATTCTGATAAAAATATTCTGTGTATCAATCTGGTAATCTTCGAACTTTATCCAACCATGTAAATTTTAATATTGTCGAAGTCACTATAAACAGCACTAATGCAACCAATGCTTTTGGATAATCTCTAATGATAAAATAAATCGGGAGCAAAATCATACTCGATTGCCAAACGATTCCGATAAGACAATTAAGCATATCTTTTCCAAAATCCTTATTTTTTTCGAAAGTCTGATCTTCTACTTTTAATAATTTGTAAACCGGTTTCCACCAACCCCAAGGTCTTACATTGGTGTAAAAAGATTTTAATACTTCGATATCTGTAGGTTTGCTTAAGAAAGTTCCCAAAAGACACCCTATAATTGAAAAAGAAAATATAATTGGAAATAAATATATAGCCTTCATTTCTGATAAATCATACAGTAATGTTCCGTGTGTAAAGTTTCCTTTGTTTTGATCTAAAATAAATTGAAAAGAGGCGATTAATAATCCAGAGAACATTCCCCAGAAATACCCCCAACCATTAAAACGCCACCAAATCCACTTTAAAAAATTGGCTGCAACATAACCACCATATAATGCGCTGGTAATCCATAAGGTCAAGGAACTAATTGAATCTGCAAAAAATCCCATAAAAACGCCTAAACCTACAACCATAAAAGAAGCAATCTGACTCGCTTTTATATAATGCTCATTTGTTTCACTTGGTTTAAAATATTTCTTATAAATATCATTTACAATATATGCTGGTCCTGCATTTACAAATGCCGAAAATCCAGACATAAATGCAGCCAGTAAACCTGCCAATAAAACTCCCTTAATACCTACAGGAATATATAAACTAATTACTTGAGGCATTAATAACTCCAAATCGGCTCCGCTTAAATTAGGATTAGCATTTAATACTGGTGCTAAATTCACCAATGCAATTACTACGATTCCTGCAATTAATAAATACCTTGGAATAAACAAGATCAGATTGGTAAAGCCACTCATATAAGCTGCTTCTTTAACCGATTTTGTCGAAAGGATTCGCTGTAAATCATAACTTGGTGTTGGTCCAGCTATACTTGCAAAAAACCCTTTGAATAAAGTCATTCCTATAAATGCACCAAACATTTTATATCCCTCCGAATCTATTAGATTATTAAAGGTTTGAAATTTATCGCTCCATTGTGTTTCCAGTTGCCATCCAAAAAATACATTCTTCCATTCCTCGGTAATTACCGAATTTATTTGAATATCGGTATAATTTACAAATGCATAACCTGCTACAAGTACCCCTGCTACAATCATGATTAAATATTGTACAACTTCGGTAGCAACCACCGAAAACATCCCTCCTTTTACGGTATATATTGTGGTTAAAAAGATAATTAATAAAGCATAAGACTGCTCGGAATTAAGCAAATAAACATCCCCTATATAAAGCGATAAGTCCCAAGGCAAAATTATAGTTACAAACTTGCCAATCCCTTCAAAGAAATAAGCAATAAAACCTATTGTAGAAATAATAGCAAAAACAGCAACTATAATATGGGATGCTTTCCCTGCTCTATCGCTACCAAAACGCGTTAAAATCCATTCGGAACCTGTCATCATGTTTGATTTTCGAATCCAAACAGCCAGAAACATCATGACAAAAATTTGATTCCAGATCGGCCAAAGCCACATAAACATAAAGCTTTTTACTCCGTATAAAAATAATATCCCTATCATCCAGGAAGTTCCGGAAACATCAAACATACCCGATCCATTGCTTAATCCTAAATAATACCATTTAATGGAGTTTCCTCCGAGAAAATAGTCATCTAATCCTTTTTTTGCTTTCCTTGAAATCCAGATTCCTATACTTACAGATAGTAGAATATAAGCTACGATTATTGATACGTCAATGATATTCATTAAATTTTATATTTATTTGTTGGTTAGTTAATTAGTTGGTTAAACCCCAGTTTTTATTAGGCTCGGATCCCATTACAAAATGTAAAATCCCTCCTTGTAGAATTTGTTTATGTGTTAGTATTGTTCTATCGAATGCAACTCCATTAAGGGTTGCCGATTGGATGTAAAAGTTTTTGTCTGATACATTTTCAGCCTCGATTACAAAGGTTTTTCCGCCTTCAAGATTGATAGTTGCTTTCTCAAAAATTGGGCTCCCTATTTCATATTCTCCCGAGGCAGGATTCATAGGATATAATCCCATGGAACTAAATATGTACCAGGCCGACATTTGTCCGCAATCCTCATTACCACTTAATCCGTTTGGTGTAGTATTGTATTGTGTATCCAGAATATGACGCACCCAATATTGTGTTCGCCATGGTTTACCTGCATGATTAAACATATAAGCAATATGATGACTTGGCTCGTTACCATGTGCATATTGCCCTATTAGTCCTGAAATATCTGCAGAAACATTATTTCCGGTTATCTCCGAGCTTTCGGTAAACAACTGTTCCAATCGATCTGTAAAAATGGTATTGCTTCCGTGTAACGAAATAAGATCTTCTACATTTTGTGGTACGAACCAACTGTGCTGCCAAGCATTTCCTTCGGTATAATCGGTATGTTCTCTATGATTAGAATGTTTCGCATCAAAAGGTTCGTTCCATGATTTTCCATCTTCAGATTTTCCTCTCATAAATCCTGTCTTCGTATCAAATAAATACTGATAGGCTTTGGAACGATTAAGAAAAAATTTATAATCGGCTTCTTTCCCCAAAGCTTTGGCCATTTGTGCCACACACCAATCATCATAAGCATATTCCAAAGTAATTGTAACCGATTCGTCTAATAAGTTATAAGGAATATAGCCGTATTTTTTATACAGATTCAATCCGCGATCATCTTGCATCATGGTTGTTTTCATGGCATTGTATGCTTTCTCGGCATCAAAACCTTTAATACCTTTTTGGTAGGCATCTACAATTACAGGAATCGAATGATAACCGGTCATCGTATTGGTTTCATTGGCATAAAGTGTCCAGACTGGTAATATTCTTTTAGTCTCGTAATAGGCCAACATAGAATTCACAATATCCGAAGCCTTATCTGAAGCCAATAAGGTTAGCAAAGGGTTTTCGGCTCTAAAAGTATCCCATAATGATAAAGTAGAATAAGCAGTATAATTTGTTGCAGAAACAATGCTATCATTCTCTTTTCTAAACTGTCCGTTTTTATCGCTATAAGTTACAGGAGCAATTTGCGCATGATACATCGCTGTATAAAATATTGTTTTAAGAGAATCTATTGGTGTTTCGACAGTAATCTTACTCAAAGCTACATCCCAGGTTGTTGTTGTTTGTGACTTAGTTTTTTCGAAATTACTACTTTCATTATCTAAGTTATCTTTGGCATTGGCTACACTTACGGATGATAAAGCCACTTTTACAAATAACTCCTCATTGCTTTTGGATTCAAAAAATAATTGTGCTGCTGTTTTTTCTCCTTCTGCTTCATTACTTTCAACTAATTTTCCATCTGCTGTTAATGTATTTTCTGAGATTGGTTTTGAGAATTTTGCAACAAAGAAAACTTTTTGATTTTTGGCCCAGCCAGTACTAAAACGATAGCCACTTATAGTATATTCATCTTCAATTGTAATTCCTGTTTTTAAGGCTTTATCCCAATTAATAGCAAAACCAAGATCGATAACTACAGATTGTTTATCGTTCTTGGCAAATGTATATTTATGGAAAGCAGTACGTTGTGATGAAGTTAATTCTACATTTATTTTTGGATCTTCCAGAAAAACCTGATAATAGCCCGGTTTTGCTTTTTCATTAGCATGGCTATAAGATGATTTATAAGGAAGTAGATCGCGTGAGATTGCTTTTGTAGTTAAGTCAACTTTTTTATTTATTGGCATAAACAATATATCTGCCAAATCTCCAATACCTGTTCCGCTTAAATGCAAATGGCTAAAACCTGCCACAATAGAATCGGAATAATGATATCCAGAACACCAATCCCAGCTCGTAACACCATTATCCGGACTTACCTGAAGCATCCCAAAAGGAACAGTTGCTCCCGGATATGTATGCCCATGACCGCCAGTTCCTATAAATGGATCCACATGATTAACAAAAACTGTTTCTCTATGGTTATTTTTGTTTACATTTATTTTACAGCCAGTAGCCAAAATTATAAACAAAACAAGCAGGGGGAAATTCTTCATATAAAACAATCTTAATTTAACTTTAAATTTAGATAAATTTGATTTTTATTAAAACTAATTTAGACGGACAACACATTAACTTAGATAAACATCAAAAAAACTCACAAAACATAAGATATAATATGATTTTAAATTCTGGAAAATTATACCGAATACCACTCCACTACCACGTTATTTTTTGGTTGACTTATTTTTTATTCAACACCTTTCGATGGGGAAGCTATTTTAATGATTATATATATTCGCTAAAAACGAATTTATTAGGCTTTCCTATTCACATGTCATTATGCTATTTGAATATTCTTGTTCTAATGCCTTATTTAGTTTACCGAAAAAAATATGTACTCTATATTCTTTCTATTTTATCGGCTCTATTTATTATGGTTGTTATAAAATTTTATCTTACTTATTTTCTTATAACCCATAATGTTTGGCCAGAAGGACCAGAAACTATCAATAAATTATCCCTCAATTATACTATTGATATGATGATGGGTGAGCTTTATGTAATTACTTTTGTTACTGCAATTAAGATTACATTGGATTTCTTAAAAGAGCAAAAAAGAGTAACAGATCTTGAAAAATCCCAGTTGGAAACAGAATTACTTTTCTTAAAATCTCAAATTTCCCCACATTTTTTCTTCAATACGCTTAATAATATCTATTCGTTATCTGTAGAAAAATCAAACAAAACGCCTAAGATTGTTCTCAAACTTTCTGAGTTAATGCGCTATATGTTATATGAGACAAAAAGCAAAAGACAAACCCTGGAAAACGAAATCCTATGTATTCAAAACTATCTGGATTTAGAAAGAATTAGAAATGATGATCGTCTGGAGATAAATATGTCCATTAGCGGTGATATACACGATAAGGAAATTGGTCCTATTATATTACTAACTTTTGTTGAAAATGCATTTAAACATGGCGTTAATAAGAACACCGGAAAAGTAAAAATTGATATTAGTTTTAAAATAAAAGGAGATTTCCTTCATTTCTATATTTCCAACCCAACACCCGAATTTACTGTATATAAAGACAATTTTAACAAGTCAAGTGGGATAGGAATTGAGAATGTAAAAAAAAGACTTGAACTGGGTTATAATAAAAATGACTATAAGCTTTCATTTCTAAATAAAAAGAATATTTTTGTCGTAAAGCTTGTAATTAAAGTCACTTAGCAAAACTTAAATATTTTAATTATGGCAACTAAATTATTTCTCTCTAAAATAATAAATAGAAATGAAAATAAATTGTTTGATTATAGATGATGAGCCATTGGCTATTAATGTTATTAAAAATTACTTAGAGCAGGTTGAAAATTTTGTGTTAGTAAATACGTTTAGCAATTCAATAGAAGGTTTAAATTTTTTAAAAAACAATAAGATCGATGTAATTTTCCTTGACATCAATATGCCTGTCATGGACGGTATAAATTTTATAAAAAGCTTAGAGAATCCGCCTTTGCTTGTAATCACGACTGCATATAGCCAATTTGCAATAGAAACCTATGAATTGGACGTTCTGGATTATCTGGTAAAACCTATCGAGTTTCCGAGGTTAATGAAAACACTAAATAAGATTACCAAAAGACTTAAAAACACCAATTCTATTCCGATGGAAAATAGTGTTGAAAGTGCTTTTATTTTTGTCAAAATTGATAAAAAGAGAATGAAAAAGATTTTCTTTAATGAAATTTTGGTTATCGAAAGTTTAAAGGATTACTTAAAGATAAATACGCTAACAGGCAAATACATAATCCATAGCACACTATCTGACTTTACAGATTTATTACCCGAAAGAAATTTTTTAAGAATACACCGATCATATACTATAGCCATTGATAAAATCGATGCTGTAGAAGGAAATAGTATCGAAATTGAAGGTTTGAGATATGTAATCGGAAGATCTTATATAGATTACGTTAAACAAAGAATTTTAAATTCGGCTGTTTAACGACTTTCGTCTGAGAGAAATAAATGGCCTTTGTTCGATGAGCTACTTTGCAATCCTTCGACTCTGCTCAGGAGGGTAACTAAACTTAAACTTTGTACTCGTGTAAAGTCTTTGCTGTGTTTGTTGTAAAATCAAGATATAACAAAAAAAAAATGCAACCATAAATGATTGCATTTTCGACAAACAGGTAACTAACCAAAATAAATTACATGAAATAATTTATTTATACTATAACTAGAAATAATAGCGTTTAAATGCCTCAATAGCCGAATAATCGGCTAGTCCCAAAGCATGGTATTTTTCTGCTGTTAATCTGTTTCTATCTTCAACACGTACCCAAAACTCTCTGTTATCATCTCCTTGAAACATAACTCCATCTTTTTGGGATTGATGATAAAAAATAGCATGACGTTTTTTAAGAACCTGATCCGGACTCATAGGAACAGCCATCTCTATTTGATAAGATTCCCATTCGTGCCAGGCGCCACGATACAACCATACCCAACAATCATCCATATAACTATTATGTTTTACTCTTTTTAAAGCTTCAAATAAGCTATCCAAACAAACTTTATGTGTCCCGTGTGGATCTGCCAGATCTCCTGCTGCATAAATTTGATGCGGTTTTATCCTTTCAATCATAGCACTCATAATATCTATATCTGCTTCCGAAAGATTATTTTTCTTCACAGTACCGGTTTCATAAAATGGAAGGTCTAAAAAATTAACATTCGAGTCTGGCAAACCTAAATATCTGGTCGCTCCCAATGATTCACTTCTTCTAATTAATCCTTTTAATTTTCTTACTTCGAGTAAATCAATATCATTATCTTTTTTGCTCTTTAAAAAGTTTATAATACTTTCCGATTCGCTGGAATTAGCATTTAATGCCTTCGAAATTTCGGCAAACTTTAAAGCTTCTTCATTCGAGACAGCAATATTTCCCGATGTTTGGTAGGCAATATGCACATCATGCCCCTGCTCTACCAATCTGTCAAAAGTTCCTCCCATCGAGATAACATCGTCATCAGGATGCGGACTAAAAATAATAATTCTCTTTCTCTCCGGAGTTGCACGCTCTGGTCTGTAGGTATCATCGGCATTGGGTTTTCCTCCTGGCCAGCCCGTAATGGTTTGTTGCATTTTATTAAACATCTTAATGTTTAAATCATACGCCGTTCCTTCTTCGGTTAAAAGACTAGCCATCCCATTGTCGTTATAATCTTTATCGGTAAGCTTAAGAAAAGGTTTTTGCGTTAATTCACTTAACCATGCTACAGCTTTAAGTTTTAATTCTTCTGTCCATATAACCGATTTAACCAACCACGGAGTCTTTACTCTGGTTAACTCCGATGAAGCTTCGGTATCCAAAACAAATGTTGTATTATTATGCTCCTGCAAATAGGTTGCCGGCACTCGAGAAGAAATCTCTCCTTCTATCGTTCCTTTTATGATTCCTGCTTTGCTAATTCCCCATCCCAGAAGTACAATTCTTTTGGCTCTTTTTACTGTCCCAATACCCATTGTAATTGCTTTTCTGGGTACATTATCTATTCCCAAAAATGAAGATGCAGCATCCACACGAGTTAAGTGATCAAGCGTAATGCTTCTTGTTCCTGAATTAACATGAGATCCCGGTTCATTAAATCCTATATGTCCCGTTCTCCCAATACCTAATAACTGAAAATCTAATCCTCCATAGGCTTTAATCTTCATTTCATAATCGATGCAATACTGTTGTAATTCCTCATTACTTATTTTTCCATCCGGAATATTAATATTTCCCGGAAGAATATCCACATGATTAAAAAGATGCTCATACATAAAATGATAATAACTCTGGATATTGTTCTTATCCATAGGATAATACTCATCCAGATTAAAAGTTACTACATTGGCAAAGCTTAAACCTTCTTCTTTATGCAATCGAACCAGTTCTTCATAAACTTTTATTGGTGAAGATCCTGTTGCTAATCCTAAAACACAAAGTTCATTTAGTTCTCCTTTTCTCTGAATTATGTTTGCTATTTCTTGCGCTACTAATATTGAAGCTTCCTGAGACGACTCGAAAATAACGTTGTGAATCTTCTCAAAACGGGTTTCTTCAAACTTTCCTGCTTCTCTAAAATTTATACTTTCTATAATCATTTACCTGTTATTCATTTAATTAGTATAAAATTAAAAATTAGTTATTTTCTAAAATCAAAAATTCGACTAATAACCTATAACCTTCGGCAAAAGACATAATTGGAAACTTAAAAAAAAATCACATCATTATTTATAGGTTAATCTACTGCTGTTCAAGAATGTTTATTTCTCCAATAGAAACTGTTTGCTTCTTTCCTACAGCCGATTTAGCAACAAATCGAATATATCTTGCCTTTACAGCTGTAAATGTTTTGACTTGTTCTATTGGATTATTTTTAATGTTAGAAAATTCTCCTTGTGATTGTAGCGTCCATTTTACATTATCTACGCTGGTGTAAAATTCATAATTGGAGATTAAATTAAGCGCATTGCCTACTTGTTGCGGAATATAAGTAAAACCATTTATGCTAAGAATTACTCCCATATCTATAACTATTTCCTGAGGAAGCTTAATGGTCTCACTACCAAAGCTCCAATCGGTATCTGGGTTACCGTCTATAATACGATGTGCAGTATTTAAATCGCCACTAGAAATCGCTACTATTTTCCATTTTTCTTTGGATGCTCCGTACTTGGCAATTTTTATGGTGCTACTTATGTTTTCGCTCGTATTTATTGCAATTGCCTTTATCTCAACGGCTTTATTGTAGTTAAAAGGTGCTTTATACAAAGTGCTTTTTGCAGATGGATCTGAACCGTCCAGCGTGTAATAAATACGATTTCCTTCTTCGGATTTTATCGTTACTGTTCCATTTTTATCACGTTGAATCTCTGGAACACGCACAAAAGTAGGTGCATTAAATGCCTGAATAGTAGAGATAATCACACTCGCTTTAGAATCGGTAATAGTTACTTTAAGTGCCGAAGCAACTACCCTGTTTAATCTTAAAATTCTTTTATACCCAATAGTGGTTTCGTTGGCAATTGTTTGCCATTTCCCATCAATTTTTGCTTCGACAGTAAATGCTTTAACACGTTGTCCTAATTTTATATATTCCTGAAGCAAAATGCGATTAACGGCTGTAGGCTTATCAAATTCAAACACTATCGATGCTGTTTTCACATTATCATCGGTAGCCCAATAGGTATTCTTATTGCCATCGATTGCGTTTTTGGCTGCAAACTCAGTATTATTTCCCCTTACATTATCGGCACTTACTTTACTTCCTGATAATAATTCGGTTTTAAAATCTTCCTTTATTGTTGCCACTAATTCTTTTAGCCTAGCTTCATCATTTTCATGAACCAAACCTCTCCTATCCACCGGCAGATTAAGTAATAAGTTGGCATTACGTCCTATAGATTCATAATAAATATCAACCATTTCATCCAGAGAACGAACTTTCTCATCTTCAATAGCATGGTAAAACCATCCGGGTCTTATAGATACATCTGCCTCTCCGGGAACCCATTTTTCGCCATCCTCATGCCCAGACATGAACGCTGTATAATGTACTTTGCCTGCCAGTTCGTCTTTTTGGCGTAAAAGACTCCAATTCGTTTTACCGGCACGACCTTCCTCATTTCCAATCCATCTGGCTTCGGATGGGCCAACTCCCCAAACCAATGTATTTGGCGCCGTTTTATATATTAGCTTATAGGTTTCGTCCCAATTGTAATATTCAAGGGAATTTATTTTTCTTGTTTCATTTGCGCCGCCATAATATCCATCGCCGCCATTTGCACCATCAAACCACATTTCAAAAACATCGCCATAATTAGTAAGCAATTCCTTTAACTGATTTCGGAAATAAGTAATATATCCCGGTTTACCGTATTCGGGATGGTTTCTGTCCCAAGGCGAAAGGTATAAGCCTAGTTTTAAGTCGTATTCTTTACAAGCTGCAGCCAGTTCTTTAATAAGATCACCTTTACCATCTTTCCACGGAGAATTTTTCACAGAACGTTCTGTATAAGCCGATGGCCATAAACAAAATCCATCATGATGCTTTGCTACTAATATAATCCCTTTCATTCCTGCTTCCTTAACAATGCGAGCCCATTGACGCACATCCAAAGCTGTAGGATTAAAGAGTTCTGGAGATTCGTCTCCATAACCCCATTCTTTATTAGTGAAGGTGTTTAGCGAGAAATGGACAAAAGCATAAAACTCCATTTCATTCCAGGTAATCTGCTTTTGTGTCGGTAATGGACCAAATGGTTCTGGAGATTTTACCTTTCGTTGACCATTAACAGGTACTATCAGGGAAAAAAGACATAATAATAGAAAAGTTTTTTTCATCATGTTGTGATTAATAACTTATTATTAAAATAGTAACAACACAATATTAATCTAAATTACTATCTCAACTAATAAATTTTCGACCAACAACCATTTTAAAAGAGTCTTCGTATTACTCAAAATTATGACGAACATCATCTTAAAAAGTAATATTCATCATTTTTGCTTTTTGGACTTCCTCTTACCTTGCATACTGTATATAATATTCCCTACTCATGGAGATGCAGGTACAGAAAAAAAAAGTAGCAGTAATTGTAGCACATCCTGACGATGAAACCTTATGGGCTGGTGGAATGTTGCTTAATAATCCTGATTGGGATTGCTTTATAGTAACTCTTTGCAGAAAATATGACTCTGATAGAGCACCTAAATTTTATAAAGCGCTGGATGCTCTACACAGTACAGGGATCATGGGAGATCTTGATGATGGACCAGACCAAATTCCTCTGGATCAACTAGAAATTGATCGCCTGATACTGCAACTGCTTCCTATTATTGACTATGATCTCATTCTTACCCATAATCCGCTGGGAGAATATACCAGACACCTTCGCCATGAGGAAATTGGTATCTCGGTAATAAGCCTTTGGTACGAAGGCAAGATTTCATCTAAAGAACTTATGCTATTTGCCTACGAGGATCACAATAAACAATATCATCCTAAAGCCATAACCTTAGCAGATGTTCAATTGAATCTGCCTACTGATTTATGGCAGAAGAAATATGAAATTGTTACCCAAATATATGGCTTTACCCCTGATAGCTGGGAAGCAAAGACAACACCAAAAACAGAAGCATACTGGAAATTTACCAACAAAAAGGACGCATGGAAGTGGCTTAAAAATGTAAAACTATGAAAGTACTTGTATTATATGATTATCCGCCTGCACCTGGTGGTCTTGCTACCCAGGGAGATCTTCTCTATAAAGGTTTATTGGCCAATGGTGTAGAAGCTCATGCTGTTCATCTTGAGTCAGCACTTGAAAAGCAATGGTACTACAACTGGTTTAAACCCGATGTTATCGTAGGTACCGGTTACTGGGGGCATACACCTCAACTGGTACTTCATCCCCAAAAACACAGTATCACGGCTGTGCCTTGGCTAGTTGCCGACGGTTATATCGCAAATTATCAAAATGTATTGAACCAACTACCATTGATACTAGTTACCTCACACTGGGTAAAAGAAATGTATGTAAGAGATGGTATTAGCGGTGATAATATCGAAGTCCTTCCTGTAGGTTGCAATACCGATACCTTCAGACCGTATCCTAAAAATGATCCAAAAGTACTCGCCGTTCGCAAAGCACTTGCAATAGCGCCAGAAGAGCAACTACTCCTTACCATTGGCGGAGATGCAGCCTCAAAAGGTGCCCGGGAAGTAATGGAAGCCTTAGCAATAGCGGGGAAAGATTTACCGCCTTGGAAGTACGTCTGCAAAGTGTGGCCACAACCAAGAACTGCTCTTCAGAATGAACTTGATCAAAAACTAGCTAAAGAACTGGGAATTAGTGACAACGTAATATACCAAACCAGTATTATCTCCAGAGATTTTGTTCCTTACCTGTTAAATGCATGCGACATCTATACAGCTCCTTCCAGACTCGAAGGATTTGGAATGCCTCAAGTGGAGGCAGGCGCCTGTGGTAAACCCGTAATTGGAATCAAGGCAATGGGAATGCTTGACACTCTTAAAGACAATCAAACTGCATTACTAGCTGGTGTTGGACAAAAAATAGTCGTCAATGAAGTAACCCTAGGCATTGAATCGGGCTATGAAGAAAACCGACGTATCGTATTTGATGAACCACGAACTGTGGATTACCGCGCCGATGTTACGGATATTAAAAATGCCCTTGTTAACTTAATGAACAATACAAATCTGCGCGAAGAAATGGGAACAGCAGGTAGAAAGCATGTAGTTGAAAATTTCGACTATAGAACTGTGGCCGCAAAATTTATAAAAATTATCAATGAAAGACTCCAAATATATTAAATCCCATAGATCATGGATAAAAGAAACTGGACAGAAATAGAACAAGCTAAAAGTGCGGCCTTAGAAGTATTACTACACAATGTAAAAGGTCCCTATGATGGGCTTCCCAGAACTGCTGCATGGGGATATCCCGAGCCATATACCCGCGATTTAATGATTTCTATTCTTGGAGTTGCAGTATCAAAAAATGAACAATTGCTAACTGCGATGGAAAAAACACTCCTAACCCTTGCCAAAAATCAATCCCTTAGAGGTAACATACCCTCTTTAGTCCACGATCCAGATAATCGGGGAGCAAGCGATACAACACCTTTATTTTTATTGGCAGTTGGTATTTTCAGGAAATTAACCCATAAAAAAGATTTCCTTGATCAGGAAGTCCAAAAAGCATTGACCTGGATGGAATACCAAAGCCCTACCGACGAATATCTAATTGCCCAACAACCCACTAGTGATTGGCGCGACGAGCAATGGGTATTAGGATATGGACTTTATGTTAACACATTAACGTACAGCTACCTCAAAATACTGGGATATACAGAAAGAGCATTAGGTTTACAAGATGCAATGGAGCATTTCACCATTACTACCCCAACAAATCCAGAACATCTTCATGAAGGCATGATGCTAAAACAAAAGCCGTATTACGCCCTATGGTCGTATAAAATATACAATAGTGAACGATTTGACCTTTTAGGCAACAGTCTGGCTATTCTCTCTGGTCTTGCCTCAGAAAAAAGGGCGGATGAAATTATTAAATGGATAGAAAATTACTGTGATATTATGATACAAAATACAGATTTGGCACTAAAACTCGCTCCTAATTTTTTTCCTTTTATTTTGCCTGAAGATCCGGATTGGATACCAAGATATACTGAGTATAATCTTCCGGGGGACTATCACAATGGAGGGCTATGGCCATTTATCACTGCGCTTCATATAGCAGCTTTGGTAAGAGTAGGAAAACTAAAATTAGCCAGAGAAAAATTATTCCTGCTTACAGACCTTATTAAAAAATCAAGAAATAAGGACCTCGAATATGGTTTTAATGAATGGTATAAAGCGCAGGATGGCGAGCCTATGGGACAAGACTGGCAAACCTGGTCTGCCTCACTTTATCTCTATGCAGCAGCGTGCGTCGAGACCAACACCACGCCCTTTTTTATATTCTAATTTTTCATCTTTCTTATTTTCATATAATCAAGGATTTTTAATTGACTCCCGCTTTTCTCTATTAATCCTTCATTTCTAAATTCGGTCAGGATTCTGCTTACCGTTTCTGAGGCTGTACCAGACATCGCTGCCAGATCATCTCGGGTTATATTAATACTATTTCCTTTTGTTGCTTCCTCCTGACGAAAAAGCCTCAGTAGAGATTCGGCTATTCGCTTTCTCACCGATTGATACGCCAATTGCAACAAGTGTATGTCTTTGGTTCTTATCTCATTTGAAAGGATTTTAATAAATTTCTCCGCTACATCTGGATATAATTTTAGTAATTCTTCGAGTTGTTCTTTTGGAAAAAAACAAACCTGACTGTCCTCTAGTGCCGTTGCAGTATCTGTATATGTTTCATTAGAAAGGATCGTATTGACCCCTAAAAAATCATTTGTATGATACATACCGGTCATCAGTTCATGCCCATCTTCAGAAAGCTTGACGGTTTTGATTTTACCCGAGATTACCAAATAAATACCTATAGCCCGATCCCCTTCATAATGAATAATCTGGTTTTTCTTAAAAGTTCTCTGAACATGCTCATCTATCATTTTTTTTAGTTCGGAGAGTCCTTCCCTATCTCCTACTAACCTTTCAAGATGTCCTAGCGACTGACTATAAAAATCCCGTTCCGATTTCTTTTTGTTTAACCTGCTTTCAATGGCTTGTAAAAGTTCTATATCATCAAAAGGTTTGGTCAGGTAATCATCTGCCCCCATTTCCATAGCTTTGCGCATATCGGGTCTTTCAGATTTTGCTGTGATAAAGATAAAGGGAATGGTACTTGTTTTTGGATTTTTATTAAGCATATACAACACTCCGTAACCGTCAAGTTCAGGCATCATAATATCACATAAAATAATATCTGGTAGGTTTAAAACAGCGAGTTCAACACCAATTTTACCGTTATTGGCAAGATAAACAGTGTACCCCGCCAGATTAAGAATTTCGGCAATATTCTCCCTAATATCATTATGGTCTTCAATAATTAATACTTTGCTCATGATATAGGAAATGTTAAGGTGAATAGTGTTCCGTCTTGTTTATTACTTTTAAAATCTGCCGTTCCTTTCATCAAGAATACATAACGACTAACTATATTTAAACCAAGACCGGTTCCGGGGATACTGCTGGTATTATGCGCTCTGAAAAAAGCCTTAAATAAATGTTTTTGTTCTTCCAAAGGAATACCAATTCCATTATCATGTACCGAAATAATGCAACATAAATCATTAATTTCTGTTGTAAAATGAATAGAACTATTATCGCCTGAATACTTTATTGCATTGGTTGTTAAATTAATAACACAATTCTTTAATAAATTAACATCCAGATATAGCATCGTTTGAATTCCTATATGTTTATAGACAATATTTTGTTTGGGTTTGGCTAAGAGCTGCATTTCTTCGGTTATTTCTTCTCCGAATTTAAACAGGTCAAAACAAGTGAAACTAACCTTCATCTTATCTATTCCCAATTTTTCGACATAAAGAAAATCATTGAGTATAGCCGTTAAGCTCATCACCGAATTTTTAATTTTGGCAATATGCTTACCGATAGGTTCACTATCAAAAGGTATAGCATGTTTTTCAATTAATGAAGCAGATAATTGTACCGTACTTAGAGGTGTACGAAATTCATGAGATGCCATTGATAAAAACCGATTTTTCAATTTGCTGAGTTCTTTTTCTTTCTCCAATGAAATACTCACTTTTTCTTTTGCCTTTTTTAAGGCAAAAATAGTATCGTTGAGAGATTTTGTTCGCTCCTCTACAAGTTCTTCCAAATGCGATGCATAATCTTTAAAACGTTCCTCAACTTCTTTCTGCTGAGACAGATCCTGAATAAATCCAGCATAGATAGTCCTGCCGTAATATTGCATTTCACGAATCACGAGTTTCATCGGGAACTCGTAACCGTCCTTACGTAATCCTACTAGTTCACTACCAATACCATTTATACTGTTCTTTGTTGTTCTTTTATAATTCCTTAAATAAGCATTGTGTTTATCCCAATCGGACGAAGGCATTAACATAGAAATATTTTGACCTAAAACTTCCTCTTCGGGATAATCAAAAAGCACACAGGCCGCTGGATTAATAGTGTTTATAATTCCAATGTCATCTATCGTAATAATGCCATCCAAAGCATTTTGTACAAGTGCATATAGTAGTGTAGCCTCATCCATCATCAAATCGATCAAATTATAATAATCAACATAAAGGTCGACAATTTTAAAATGTAAAAATTACTTTTCACCTGAATTATTTTACACAATTAACACATTACCAATGTTTTAATTTTACAAAAAAACTATAATAACAAGCTGTGTAATAATTGTATCTCTTTAATTACAAGGGCTATTTCTAATATAAAAGTGCCCTACATCATTTTTATTGCTGATGATTGTCATTTTTAATACCCACTTGTTAGCTCAACTTTGTACTAACGATTAAGACAAACAAATGAATGAGAACTTCCGTCGAAATAAAAACAAGTAGTTGGAAACAAAAAAATGACTATACTATTGCCCAGGCGGTATTGGATGCTTTTAAGTGGAACTGGAATACTATAAATAACAGTATATATGTTCAGGTAATGAATGGACAAGTAACTCTTACGGGAAAATTAGAATGGCACTACCAAAAAGAAGCTGCTACAAGAGCCGTAAACAATCTTATTGGTGTAAAGGAAGTGGTCAACAACATTAGCGTAGATTCAAAACTTATTATTCCAATCAATAAAAAAAATATCAAACGTGCTTTAAAAAATCATGTAGCACTTGATTACGCAAGTATTGTAATAGCAATTTACAAAAATGACATCATATTGAAAGGCACAGTAGACTCTTTTTATCAAAAGGAATTAGCTGAAAAAATTACGTGGAAAACTCCCGGGGTACGAAATGTAAAAAACAATCTCAAAGTAATCCATGAACCTATAGAAAAATAAGCACAAAAACACTTTTAAAAACTTATACCTTAAAGAAAATGAAAACTATAAAACAATTAGGCATTTACTTAGATCATGCTGCCGCAAATTTAATCGATTTATCGAATATTGATGAGGAGTCTCAAACTGTACTTTCCGACTTTGATATTCAGGACAAACATGAAACACTACAAAGAAGCGAAAATGAAATGCATAATAAGCAACAGGACAAACAAAGAGAATATTTTAAGAAAATTGCAGCTATTGCCAATAACTTTAATGAGCTTATCTTATTTGGCCCTACTACAGCAAAAACAGAATTATTGCATTTTCTGCAAAAAGACCACAACTTTGATAATGTCAAAATAGAGGTTAAAAACACCGATAAACTGGCAGGCAATCAACAACTATTATTTGTTCAGGAATATATTAAAAAATAAGATAAAAACTTTGAGATGAAAATCAGATGTTTTAAAGATACTTCACCCCCGAGAGCTGTAATTTTTGATTAAAATGGTATACTCGGGGCTGACCTGTTGGAATATCTACTTTAACAATGTCAAGTGGATCGATGTTTTCAAGATACATCATAAGTGCTCTCAAGCTATTGCCATGAGCAACTATTAAAACATTTTGTCCTATTTTCAATTTTGGTTCTATCTCGCTCTTATAATAGGGAATTACGCGGTTATAAGTATCCAGAAGACTTTCTCCACCGGGAGGATTTACAGCGTAACTTCTTCTCCAAATTTCTACCTGAGTCAAACCATATTTTTGTGCAGTTTCCTCTTTATTGAGTCCTTGCAAAGTACCATACATCCGCTCATTGAAGGCCTTATTTTTTATTATAGGAATCGTTACCTTCATTACTTCAAGAATGATTTGTAAACTTTCTTGTGCCCTAATAAGCATAGAAGTATACCCAATGTTAAAAGTATAACCGACTAGCTTAGTACCCGCAATTTTTGCTTGTTCTCTTCCAAATACAGTAAGCGGAATATCCAGAGTTCCCGTAAAACGGTTCTCTAAATTATAAAGAGATTGTCCATGTCTAACAAAAATTAATACTGCCATCTTTTTCTTTAAAAACAATACCAAAGTTACCTAAAAAAGATATAAAAGAAGTGCTCAAAATCACTTATTGTAATGTATCTGATTATTTCGTTATCATCACTCCGACCGCTTTAACAGTCACTATCGTTATAATAAAATTAAAAATAAATAAAGTCAGATAATCCATTTTGTATCAAATAAGTAACTACAATCAGTTTCCAGAATGTCAAAAGTCATTTCTCCAGACTTGAATAAAATGCATCTTGTCCTTTATTAAAACTAGCCGTAAATGAAAACGAACGAAGAATTGCAAAAGAAAGTCATCGAAGCCATCAATTGGGAGCCCTTATTATCAGCTGGAGAAATTGGAGTACTAGCTCTCGACGGGATTATTACCTTAACGGGATCGGTAAACAGCTATGCAAAAAAAGAAGAAGCTGAAGAGGCAACTAAAAATGTTTTGGGTGTAAAAGTGGTAGTAGAAAAAATTGTAGTAGTACTAAACGACAAGACTCATAAAGCAGATAACGAAATTGCTACGGAAATTACAAATGCTTTCAAATGGCATTGGGATATTCCAAATGAACGGATTCAGGTGAAAGTAGAAAATGGCTGGGTCACCCTTACTGGTTCTCTCGAATGGAACTACCAAAAAGATGCCGCTAAAAAAGCAGTTAGTGTCTTGATTGGAGTTAAAGGTATAATCAATAATATCATGATTATCTCCCTATCCAAAGACCGAATCAATAAAAAGGACATTGAAAATGCTATAAGGAAAAACAAAATTATTGGAAATATAGCTATTGCAGTAGATGTTTTGGATAATGTCGTTACCCTAAAAGGAAATGTTGAATCCTGGTTGCAAAAAAATGAAGCAAGCCGTCTTGCATGGAAAACTCCTGGTGTACTTAAAGTCAAAAATGACTTGCATGTAGACCTGGAACAATAGCTATATTTATTACTCTTAGTCTGCAATTATTTTTTATATAAGTCTCACCCATTATCAAGATAATACATTTATTTTTATTTAGTTACCACATTTTAACTTCAATAAATGGGACAAATTTATATACTCAACGTTAGATTGTAGAATGGTCAACCTGAATTCCTTAAATATCAATTATCTACCTAACATCCAATTACTTAATATCAATTAAAGCTTGAAATATACTACCTAATGAATTACTGGTTTTGGATAACAATGAACTTTAGTATTCATTTATTTAAGATAAAAATTATTCCTAAATGCAACAGAGTGAATATAACTTATTCTTATATTGCTTATTTATTACAAATAAACATATAAGAATTATGATAGATAAAAGTAATCTCAGAAGTACTATTTTTAGGCATTTAGACGGACTTGCAACGGCTCCGGTTGCAGTTGTTTTGGAAAAAAAAGGAGTTTTAAAATACTTGTTGGAAAAAAAGAATGCTTCTCTTTCTGAGCTCACATCTAAATTTAATGCAAATGAAGGTTATCTGAATGTTGGGTTGCGAATTCTTTGCTCTCAGGGCTTTCTAAAACATCACATAAATACGGTTACGGATGAAATTAATTTTAGTCTTACTGAAAAAAGTAATATCGCTTTTTCATTGTTTTATCTATATGAAGATGTAGTTGACCTATTACATTATTCAAGTCATTTTCATCCACGAACATTTGAAGAAGAACCATTTTATAAACTCGACGTTATTTTTGAAAAATACAAAACCAATTATGGGATTATTTTTTCTAATGATAAACTAACAAATGAGGTACAACACCAGATATTAAAACATATTGAAGGTTATTTAGTTGGTCCAACATTGGTTCGTTTGGGAATGAATGGGATGTTTCATAAATATTTTATGGAAATTTCATTTCGTCCGGAAGAATTTCACAAATCGCCAGAGTTATTTAAAAAAATACTCGATTTTTTTGTGTTTCTAGGTTGGTTCAATCAAAAAAATGGAAATTATCAGTTTACCGAAACTGGTCTATTCTTTGCCAAAAGAGCTTCGGCTTATGGAGTTACGGTTTCTTATTTGCCTACATTTTCAAAAATTGAAGAATTGATATTTGGCAATCCTATGATTTTGCGAATGATTGCAGACGGAGAAGACGAGATTCATGTAGATCGAGAAATGAACGTTTGGGGAAGCGGAGGGGCTCACGACACTTATTTTAAAGTAGTTGACGAAATTTTGATTCGATTATTTAACCTTCCAATCGAAGAACAACCAAAAGGAATTCTAGATATGGGCTGTGGAAATGGCGCTTTTTTGGAACATATCTTTGACGTAATCGACAGACAAACGCTTCGCGGGAAAATGTTGGATAAATATCCATTATTTTTAGTGGGAGCCGATTATAATCAAACTGCTTTAAAAGTGACACGAGCCAATTTGATTAAAGCAGATATTTGGGCAAAAGTAATTTGGGGAGACATTGGAAGACCTGATTTATTAGCAAATGATTTGATGGAAAATTATGAGATTGATTTGAAAGAATTACTCAATGTACGTACTTTTTTAGATCACAATCGCATTTGGGAAGCACCCAAACATAAAACTAAAAACCGCGAAAGCCATTCAACTGGCGCTTTTGCCATTGAAGGAAAGCGAATTTCTAATAATGATGTTGAAGACAGTTTACTCGAACATTTACAAAAATGGTCACCATATGTAAGCAAATTTGGATTACTTTTAATTGAATTGCACACAATTAATCCTGACTTAGCAGCCAAAAACTTAGGAAAAACTAGTGTAACAGCTTATGATGCCACTCATGGTTTTTCAGATCAGTATATTGTCGAAATTGATGTATTTAATAAAATTGCTGCTGAGGCCGGTTTGTTTCCGGACAAGAAGATTTTTAGAAGATTTCCAGATTCGGATATTGCAACAGTAAGTATTAATCTTTTAAAAGGAAAAGTTTAATTTATAAAAGCATCTTTAAATTTTATTGGATAATAATTTTAGGTATGACAAAAGCAACAATTTCGCTTAATTAATTCTGATTTCATCTAAAATATCAATAGGTTTTTAGCCAATTTCTTCAAATCACTTATAAAATGGTTTGTAATGGGAACGTGCAGAATCAATGCCAGACATTACTACTTTTCACCGTCTGGCAGAAATTCTGAATGTTGAACTTAATTATTTTTCTGAAAGTTTACAATCTGAAATGACCTCATAAGAATAATGATACGCATTTTTCTAGCTATTAAACTGCCTAAGGTGATGATCGGTATGTTTATAAACTAATGTTCCTATTTGCTCTCTGGTCAATTTTCCAAAAAAAGAATGAACGATATCAGTGCATGGTGCATCTGGATATTCTTCCAGCAATGAAATCCATTTCTTTCTTTCGTTAGCTACTTCACCATGAGTTACTTTTACCTTGAGTTCGGACAGAGTAGGCACATTTTTTTTTATCGGACTTTCGTCCTGCGTAAATTCTTTTAGGGCTATTTTTCCAAACAAACGCCCTAAGAATGCTCGTTTATACCTGTTCCTCCCAAGCATCATTTCTTCATACACAGTACAATGTTTCAACATCTGATAGATGTTCATTTTTCCCCATTTGGCAGTACTACTTTCGTTAAGTGTATTGATCCGCTCGATTAAGCTTGCCCTTGTGCTGTTATCAAATATTGATTTCATCTTTTGTGAATTAGAGTTACTCCCTTTAGACACAATATTTTTATGAGCGCTTAAGGATTAAACAAATATAGTAATTGCCGCAAGGAATAAAGGGGGGATTATCGCCACTTAAAGGTGCTATTTCGGACAATTATCACTCATTTCGCTTCAATAATTTAATCTGAGTAATTACCAAATAAATCAGTTTAATTTAGCCCTTATGATGAAGAATATAGATATGTTTACCTTTTCTATAAAGTTTTTGATTTAGTATATCCATAATAGAATACAAAATAGTCTAATTGGCCACTGATTTATAGTGTAAATCGATTTCTATATTAGGTCTATTATATATTAATTGTTCAGTATTAAGAGGATTCTAAAATTACTATTTGAAACATTATACATAAACGTCTTATTTCAATTAACTTTACAAACCACATAACTAACTGATAATCAGTTTTATTTAAAATCTAAAAAGAAAGAGATGAAGGCAGAGAATATTATAATTATTGGTGCCAGAGAAAACAACCTAAAAAATGTTTCTCTGGAAATTCCTAAAAATAAGATTACTGTTTTTACCGGTGTGTCGGGTTCTGGTAAGTCGTCTTTAGTATTTGATACCATAGCAGCTGAATCTCAACGACAATTAAATGAAACATTTCCTGCCTTTATCCGCCACCGACTCCCCCATTATGGTCAGCCCGATGCCGAATCATTGAGAAATTTATCGCCGGCCATCATCATTGAACAAAAACGGATTGGTGGGAATGCCCGTTCCACGGTTGGTACAGCGACCGATATTTACACTTTGCTGCGTCTGTTATTTTCCAGAGTAGGAAACCCATTTGTGGGATACTCAGATGTATTTTCTTTTAATCATCCCAATGGCATGTGTACTAAATGCAAAGGTTTGGGTAATGTTACAGCAGTAGATCTGGAACTACTCTTCGATAAGTCTAAGTCATTAAATGAAGGCGCTATTCTCTTTCCTACCTTCGCATCCGGTAGTGCCCGTTGGAAAAGGTACACTTGCTCTGGGTTATTTGATAATGATAAGAAACTCATAAATTATACAAAGGAAGAATGGTATAATTTATTATATGCTAATCATGATGAAGTGGAATTGAGAAACCCACTTCCGTGCTGGTTTGCAAGTACTAAATACGAGGGGGTTATTCCAAAATTTGAACGGACTTATCTAACTAGGGAAACAAAGGATTTAGCTGGTAAACATAAAAGTACATTTGATCGAATTTTGACAAAATCAGTTTGTCCAGATTGTGAAGGTGGACGTCTAAACAAAAAAATACTCAGCTGTAAAATTGATGGTAATTCTATAGCCGATTTTGCAAAGATGGACATCTCCGAACTGAAGAAAGCAGTCGGGAAAATTAAAGAGATACAATCACGCACAATGGTAGCTGCCATCATTGATAGATTGAACCATATGATTGATATTGGTCTTGGTTATCTCTTTCTGGCAAGGGAGATATCTAGCCTTTCTGGTGGTGAATCACAACGCATTAAAATGGTTAAACACTTAGGAAGTAGTCTGACTGGCATGACCTATATTTTTGATGAACCAAGTATTGGACTCCACCCCAGAGATGTACATCAGCTCAATGATTTACTCTGTTTATTAAGAGATAAAGGAAATACGGTTTTGGTAGTCGAACATGATACCGATGTTATAGCCATAGCAGATCATTTGGTAGATATGGGACCAAAAGCGGGTATCTTAGGTGGTGAAATCGTATATGAGGGACCTTTAGAAGGACTTAGAAAAGCCAATACGTTAACAGGCAAATTCTGGAAGTTACAAAGAAAAATCAAAGAAAACCCAAAAATAGCAATAGACTATCTGGAGATAAAAAATGCCAGTCTCCATAACTTAAAAAATTTAAATGTAAAAATTCCTAAAGGGGTTATGACAGTCATAACTGGTGTTGCTGGCTCTGGAAAAAGTAGTTTGGCTAATGGTGTAGTAACTAAATTATATCCTGAATCTATTGTAATTAATCAATCTGCCATCATTGGTAGTAAAAGATCAAACACAGCCACCTACTCTGGGATATTTGATATAATTAGAGAATTGTTTGCAGCAGAAAACAAGGTCAGTTCTTCTTTATTCAGTAGTAATTCTGATGGAGCCTGCCCAGTTTGTAAAGGGTTGGGGGAAATTACCCTAGATTTAGCATTTATGGATCCGATTACCACGATTTGTGAAGAATGTAATGGACAACGTTTCAGAAAAGAGGTTTTGAAGTATAAATTAAAGTCTAAAAATATATATGAAGTACTAAAGCTAACTGTTGTAGAAGCTCTTGATTTTTTTATAAGTAGCCAAACCATTTATCCAATATTAAAAAAATTGGATGAAGTAGGTTTGGAATACTTAACTCTTGGGCAGCCGCTAAGTTCTTTATCCGGTGGGGAAAGGCAACGCATCAAATTAGCGCTGAACATGGAAAACAAAGGACAGATTTATATCATGGATGAACCTACTACAGGATTACATATGAGTGATGTAGACCGCTTGCTAAAAATATTTAATAAAATTATTGATCAGGGAAGCACACTTATTATTATTGAACATAATCTGGCCATCATCAGTCAGGCAGACTACATCATCGATATAGGTCCAGATGCCGGAAAAAATGGTGGTGAAATAGTTTTCTCTGGGTTGCCAAAAGACATCATTCATTGTAAAACATCTAATACAGGTCAGTATCTGAAAAAGTACATTTCTTTCAGCATATCTGCAAGGTAATTGTGTGAACTAATCAAAATAAAAAAGAGATTATTATGAGTGATATCACAAAGCGTTTTCTTGAGAATCCCCTTTTGATGCACAAAGATTTACTCCTAGCAGTAATGATTTGCAAATTATAGAACTTCTAAATTCAGGAGTTTTTATTTTTGATAAAAAATATGATTGTTAGTAAAGGGTGTAGAATCTACAGTGCAAAAGGAAGCTGTAATATCTTTTCCTGTTATGAATTCGTTTGGTAAATTAGATATTATTGAAATCCCACGTAATGAAACTGATTTGATTGCTACAAATGCACAAATGAAAAGCCCATTTCTATCGAAATGGGCTTTTTTATGGATTCATTCAGATCTTATAAGAATCTCAATTATTTTATCGTGTTGTAGGATCTTCCTTTCGGTACGCATAACCGAAGATAAGCGGAAATACCCATAAACTAAATACCATTGCACAAAGTATACCACCAATGACTACTCTGGCAAGCGGTCGCGAGCTTTCGGAACCAATTCCGTGAGAAATTGCGGCAGGAAATAGACCTATAGCAGCCATAAGTGCAGTCATCATAACGGGTCTTATCCTAGAGTGAACTCCCTGCGTGATAGCATTGTAAAGTTTATGATCTGTTTTGTCTATGTTTTCGAGATTGTGTTTAAAAATAGAGATCAGCAATACACCATCCTGAATACAAATACCAAACAATGCTATAAAACCTATCCCTGCTGAGATGCTAAAATTAGTTCCTGTAACATGCAGTGCGAGTATTCCTCCAACTATTGCAAACGGAACATTGGAAAATACGAGTGCGGCATCTTTAATATTACCAAACATCATAAATAAGAGAAAAAAGATCAATAAAAGACTTATAGGTACTACTTGAGCCAATCTTTTAGTAGCTCGCTGCTGATTTTCAAAATCACCCTGCCACTCCATTCTGTATCCTTTCTTAAGCTTTTCCAGATGAGCCACTTTTGATTGTGCTTCTGCAATTGTACTCCCCATATCACGCCCTCGTACAGAAAATTTAACTGTTGCATAGCGTTCATTAGCATCACGAAAAATAAGACAAGGCCCTGTTTTTTGTACAATATGTGCAATTTCATTTAACGCTACTTTTGCTCCACCCATTGTAGGCACCAGTAAATTCCCAATATCTTTCGGAGTACTTCGGAAAGCTTCCGGAAAACGAATTCGTATATCAAAAGTACGTATGCCTTCATATAAGGTTGATGCTGCCTGACCACCAATAGCCATTGAGATTACAGAATTGGCATCTTCAGTACTCACACCATATTTTGCCATTTTTTGCTGGTCTAATTTTATATCCAGTTCCGGTAAACCAATGCTTCTTAATACTCCAAGGTCGGTAATACCATCTACAGTCTTTAAGATTTTATAAACATCGGTAACGCGGTTTTCCATATAGTTTAGCGAATCGCCATAAACTTTTACAACAATGGAGCCCTTTACGCCCGAGATAGCTTCTTCGACATTATCACTAATGGGCTGCGAAAAATTCAGATCCGTCCCTGGAATTACAGAAAGTTTTTTATTCATACCGTTTATCAATTCTTCTTTTGATATCTTGGGTTTCCAGTCTTCCTCGGGGTATAATAAGACATCGAACTCATTGTTATAAAAACCAGCTACATCTGTACCGTCATCTGGTCGACCTGTTTGTGATACAGCAGTCTTTACCTGTGGAAACGTCATTAATATATTTCTTATCTGTTTTGATGTTGCTACAGACTCATCTAGTGAAACACTGTAGGGCAATTGCACCCTCAGCCAGATTGAGCCTTCATCAAGCTCAGGCAGGAACTCTGTTCCTAAAAAAGTAAAAGATGTTAAACCTGCAATCATGACAATACCAGCCAGAGTTACCACTTTTTCTTTGTATTTAAAGGCCTTTATAAAACCCGAATACATAAAACCTGATATTTTCTCTACAAATGGATTATGCTTTTCATGTACATTTTTATTTAATAAAAGACTTATAAGCACGGGTACGAGCGTAAGTGTTGTAATAAGTGCACCCAGTATAGCAAATCCCAGTGTATAAGCCAACGGAGAAAACAACTTTCCTTCTACCTTCTGGAATGCGAAAACCGGAAGCAAGCCTGTAATAATAATTAGCTTAGAAAAAAAGATCGCTTTTCCCAGAGTTACCCCATTACTGCGTATTATTCCAAGTTTTAATTTTTTATTAAAGCGCTCCATTCCAATCCGCTTGGCATCTGTATCGAGAAATACAAACATACCTTCGACCATGACGACTGCACCGTCTATAATGATTCCAAAATCGACTGCTCCCAACGAGAGAAGATTGGCTGACATTCCCATAAGGTGAAGACAAATAAAAGCAAACAGTAATGCCAGTGGAATTATAATAGAAACAATAAGCGTTGTTCGCCAGTTAAACATAAATAGCGATACAAGTAAAGTTACCAGAAGTATCCCCTCAATTAGATTATGCAATACGGTATGTGTTGCGTATTTAATTAGGTCTGTACGGTCGTAGTATGGTACAATTTTAGTATCTGCCGGTAATATATCATTATTGAGTTTTTCTATTTCGGTCTTAATGGCCGATACAACTTCCGCCGGATTTTCTCCTTTTCGCATCACAATAATGGCTTGTACCACATCCTCTTCATCAACTACAACTCTCTTACCGTCCTCTCGTTCAATGGCACTACCACGTCCTACCCAACCTAGTCGGGGCAAGTTTGAGATCTCTACATGAGCCACATCTTTTACCAAAACAGGTACTCCATTATTATTGGTTATAATAATGTTCCTTATCTCGTTTATGTCATTTATAAGCCCAATTCCCCTTACTGCAAATGCCTGATTGTTTTGTACAATCATATCACCACCTACGTTGATGTTGGTTTTTTGAACAGCACTAAAGACATCCAATGGGCTTATCCCAATACTGGCAAGTTTTTGCGGGTCTGCAGTTATCTCAAAAGTTTTCGTCTTACCTCCAAAAGCGGTAATATCACCAATACCTTGGATTGCTCTTAACCTACGGTCTATTACCCAGTCTTGTATTGTTTTAAGCTCGCGTACATCACGAAAACTACTCTTAAGAGTATATCTGAATATTTCTCCTGTTGGACCTACAGGAGGCTGTACAGATGGAGAAACTCCATTTGGTAATGTGGCATTGTTTAAAAGGTTCATAACCTGTTGGCGTGCTTCAGGATCTTTCACGTCATCATCAAAAATAACCTTGATGTAACTTAGCCCAAAAATAGTAGAAGATCTTAGACTTGTTTTCTTCTGCACGGGATTGAGAGCCAACTCAATAGGGATAGTTACTAGCTTTTCTACTTCTTCTGCACTTTGACCCGGCCATTGTGTTATAATATCAATCTCAGTATTGGTAACATCCGGAAATGCCTCTATCGGCATTTGTAAAAAAGTAATAATGCCCGTAACAGCCATCAAACCGGTAAGGCAGATTACCAATAATCGGTTCCTGAGAGAAAATCCTATAATATTTTTCAGTATCTTGTTCATGGATAGGTTACTGTTTAAGGCATTAATTATTTAGTGAACCATAAATAAGAATGGCTTTAGAAGCGATTAGTCTTTCCCCAGGACTTATTCCAGACTTTATATAAGTGTTTTCTCCATTTGAAGCAAGTACCTCCACCTTGCGTATATGCAGCTCTTTTTTACCAGATATGGCTATAACAAAATATTGACTCTGATCAAAAATCAAAGCATCGGTTTTTATGGTCATTGCCTGTTGCTGCTCTGTATTATAAACAGTTACCGTAGTAAACATCTCCGGTTTTAGCAAAAAGGCCAAATTATCCAATACAATCCTTATCTTCATAACTTTAGTAACAGGATCCAATACATTGTTCATCTCATTTATTTTTCCTTTAAATACTTTACCTGGATAGGTAATTGTTGTTACATCTGCATCATCTCCCTTGTGTACCTTATCAATATTTTCTTCGTAAACATTTGCTTCCACCCATACATCTTTCAAATCGGATACTACAAACATGGGTGCATTATTATCGGCTCGGATATTCATACCGTTAGTAATGTTCTTCTGAACGATAAAGCCGTTTATTGGAGCTTTTATAGTAAATACTCCATCTGTGCTATTGCCATTTATTGCAAGTATTCTTTTGGCAGCTGTAAGTGCTGCTTTTGCCTGCTGGTAGTTGGCTTGAGCTGCAGTAAGATCTACTTGCGATGCTAAGCCGCTCTTATAAAGATCCTGTTGTTGTTGCAATTGTTTATTTGCAAGAAGTAATCCTGCCTGGGCGTCTATAAGCGACGAGGAATAGTTTGCCATCTCACTACTCTTAACGATTCCTAAAGCTTCACCACTCTTAACGTAGTCACCAAGACCTTTCATCACACCTTGCACAGAACCGCTTACAAGAGGATAAATATTTTCTATCTCATCTTGATTAAAACCTACGACACCATTGAATTTTAAAGCGTTTTTAATATTGGTTACATCAACGGTATCAATTCTCAAAGTTTTAAATAGTGAATCTGAAATTACATACCCTTCCCGATTATCATCCTGATTTCCTTTAGATCCACAACCAATAAGGAGCAGACTGATAGCAATAAGACATAATGAATTAAAATTTAATGTGTTAAGGCGGTATAGCTTCATTGCTGATAATTTTTAATTAAAGAAAGAGGTACCTGTTAAGTAATTAAGCTGCTCAAACGATAAAACCCTGTTAAGCATAATATTATTTATTTGGAGTGTATTGTTTTTATATGAATCATAAAAGTCAAGAAACTCTAGCAGACTGATATTCCTTTTTTGGTAGTTTTCGAATACTGCATTGATCATCCGGTTAAAATTTGTGTTAAATTCCGGATCAATACCATCGGCAATTTTTTCAATTCTCAATGATGCCTGATAACCACTCGCCACATCATTTTCTATCCTGTTGAGTAAATCATCCAGTAATACCTGATTTTGCTTAAGGCTCAAATCTGCTTTTTTAATTTCTCCTTGGTTCCGACTAAAAAAAGGAAGATTAATATCGATACCAGCACCAAAGAAATCAGTTCCAAAACCACCTAAACGGTCATAGTTAACCGATAAAGATACATCTGGTACTGCCAATGCTTTCTGTAATTTAAGATTTACTTTGCTGTATTCGATCATACTTTTTGACAGCATGAGATCCTGGCGGTTTACTAAAGCCGAATCTAGTAACTGTACGTAAGGAACTTGGCTGGTTTTTATTCTGGGGGCTATAGTAGAAACTTGCGGAACAACATAAGTCTGCCCGGGCAATCTCAGGAATATTTTTAATTCTTTTTGTAGGGAATCAATATTTGTAAAAAGGTCATTATATTCGCCTTGAAGTGAATAAAGCTGTGACTGTATACGAATCACTTCTTTTTCGGCAATGTTGCCTTTTTTAGACTGTATGCGAAATGTGTCGAGTAAACGGGCAAGCGAACTTATCTCTTTATTGTATACACGTGCCGACTGCTGCTGGTAATAGAGATTATAGAAATCGCTTCTTAAGCTGAATTTTAGTGTTCGAAGGAGATCAAAGAACTGATGTTTAGATTGTTCAACACCCAGATTTGCCAGCTTTATATTCTTATTTCGTTTCCCAGCTGTTTGTATAAGTTGGGAAATACCAAATGTCCTTTCGGCGTATGCATTAAGGTTTGAACCGGGATCTGTTTTAGCAGCAATACCGTTAGTATAATTAAAATCTGGATTAGGAAATAATTTTGACGTAATAACCTCTGCTCCTGCAATATCTATATTATAACGCCCTGCTATAAGTTGGAGATTGTTATCTATAAACCGCTTTTCGGTTTCTTTGATGTCCAGTTTCAACGTATCTCCCACCTGCCCATAAATCTGGAAATGATTAAAAAAAGATATGAATATAAAAAACAGAATGAAATATTTCTTTACCATAAGTATTAATAAGGTTGATTAATATTCTCTATGATTTTTTTAATGAATTAAATGGTAAATTCCTAAGCGAAACCTACCATCGTAGCTACTAAATAGCGATTAACTTAATATTTACAATAATACTCTTCCTAAATATTAATTTGATTATACTAAAATTACATTTTTTTTTATAACTATATACTCTTATTTACTAAGTATTTATAAATATTTTTGTTTTGATGATTTAATCTATCATATAACAAAATTCATTTAAATCCCATATAAAGAACTTATTATAAATATTTTACACATTTAAAAAAATAGAATTAAGCTGGGCTTTAAAAAATACACCCCCTGCGTACTATAATACCCAATTGGTATATTATAAAATCCGCCACTGTAATAAGTTAACTCCTTAAAGAATTGATAATTTCCGATAATATATCAGATGTGTTAAAATCAAATAACACCAGTCAATTAATGAAAGAAAGTATATTTTCTGATTATTTTTTAATTAAATTTACGTAGCAATCTAAATTCCAATATCATGGAAATAAATTATTTGGAATTAGTTTCTATTAAACAGGTAAACGTTGAGAGAATAGATGGTACTGCAATTTCATCATTTTTAGATACCCTTTCAATAGAAGAACCTCTTGAGATTAGAATATCCTATGGCTCCAAAACAGAGAGAATCCAAAAGAATATTTCGGTCACAATGCGAACTCCGGGCAATGATGTAGAACTGGCAATTGGTTTTTTATTTACTGAAGGAATCATCAATTCTTTTGAAAATATAAAAGCCTCTTATCCTGTAAAAATGGATTGTTTGTCCCAAAAACAAAACATCGTTCAGGTTGATCTTCAGGAGAATTTTAGTCCAAATATAATGCAGACTGACAGGAATTTCTATACCACTTCCAGCTGTGGCGTGTGCGGAAAAAGTTCTATTCAATCTATAAAAACAGTGAGTCCTTTTGCGCATTTAGCCAAGTCTAACATTAGGATTAATGCGTCTCTATTTTATCAATTACCTGAAAAATTAAGAATGGCTCAAAGTGACTTTGCTTCTACTGGAGGTCTTCATGCATCGGGGCTTTTTAATATCCAAGGCGATTTGATTCTTTTAAGTGAAGATGTGGGAAGACACAATGCATTAGATAAGTTAATTGGCAAATCACTCATTAACAAATCACTGCCATTAAATGAGCATATTCTACTTCTTAGCGGAAGAGCCAGTTTTGAGTTAATACAAAAAGCCGCAATGGCTGGAATTTCTATTGTTGCTTCCATTGGCGCTCCATCAAGCCTTGCTGTAGAGCTTGCATTGGAATTTAATATTACACTTTTGGGATTTCTTAAAGAAAATAGATTTAATATATACAGTGCATCCGATCAAATCGTGATTGTAACTCATTGAAAACAAACTACTCTTAAACAGAACTCAATACAAATTAAACCATAATGTAATGAAGGAAGAGCAACAACATAAAACAGATGATTTAGCAAATAAATTGCCTGATTCGGAAAATCCATATAAGCTTTTAAATCTTAAGTTAACAAAAGTAGAAAAATGGGCTGCAGGCGTTCCCGCTGTTCTCGCTTCTATTAGCGATCTTATCGAAGACAAAACAGTTCTTAGAGGAGGTAAAGCTTTGTTTAAGATGAACCAAATGGGAGGTTTTGACTGCTCAAGTTGTGCATGGCCAGATCCAGATGATGATCGATCTCCTTTGGGTGAATATTGCGAAAATGGAGCTAAAGCTTTGGCAGAAGAAGCAACAACTAAAAAAGTTACTGTTGCTTTTTTCAAAGAAAACTCTGTATATAGTCTTTCAAAATTAGATGATTATCAAATAGGAAAAATGGGAAGGTTAACCGAGCCTATGTATTTACCAGTTGGTGGCACGCATTATCTGCCTATTAGTTGGGATGATGCTTTTGCAAAAATTGCTTCTCATTTAAATTCTCTTGAATCTCCAAATGAAGCAGCTTTTTATACTTCGGGAAGAACAAGTAATGAGGCTTCATTTCTTTATCAGCTTTTTACCAAAGAATTCGGAACCAATAATATGCCAGATTGTTCTAATATGTGTCATGAAACCTCTGGAACTGCTTTAAAAACCACAATTGGCATTGGAAAAGGAACGGTAACTTTAGAAGATTTTTATGATACGGATGTGATTGTAATAATTGGTCAGAATCCGGGAACCAATGCACCACGAATGTTGAGCGCATTAGAGAAAGGTAAAAAAAACGGAGCAAAAATTATCGCCATTAATCCTTTGCCCGAGGCGGGTTTAATGGGATTCCATAATCCGCAGACAATAAAAGGAATAATAGGTTCCGGAGAAAAACTTGCAGATCTTTTTCTTCCAATAAAAATAAATGGCGATATGGCGCTGCTAAAAGCTATTGAACTTTTGTTAATTGAATTTGAAAAGAAAAACCCGGGCGAAGTTTTTGACCACGAATTCATCAAAGACAAAACAACTGGTTATGAAATCTTTCAGAAACAATTTGAAAATTTAGATTTAGATCATCTCGCATTTCTTTCTGGTGTTTCTAAGGATTTAATCATTGAAGCTGCAGAAATGCTTGCATTTAAAAAAAGAATTATCGCCTGTTGGGGAATGGGACTTACGCAGCAGCCCAATGGAGTTGATATGATCCGGGAAATTGTCAATATTTTATTGATAAAAGGGAGTATCGGCAAACCCGGAGCTGGTGTTTGCCCAGTTCGTGGACACAGTAACGTTCAGGGAAACCGAACCATGCTAATAGATGAGAAACCTACAGAGGAACAATTAGACCGACTACAAGCCTATTTTGGCTTTAATCCTCCCAGAAATCATGGGTATGATGTAGTAGGAACTATAAAAGCAATACATGAAGAGAAAGTCAAATTTATGTTTTGCATGGGAGGTAATTTTCTGTCTGCAGCGCCCGATACAACTTATACTGCAGCCGCATTCAGGAAACTTAAGCTGTTAGTATCTGTATCTACAAAACTCAATAGAGGTCATTTAATACATGGTAAAGAAGCTATTATACTTCCTACGCTTTCCCGAAGTGATATGGATATCGTAAATAACGAAATACAAATTATCAGTACAGAAAATTCTATGGGTGTTGTACAATCATCAAAAGGTGTGCTTAAACCAATATCCAATCAATTAATAAACGAAACACAAATTGTCTGCCGTATGGCTATGGCCACACTTGGGGATAAATCGGTTATTAATTGGCAGCGCTATCATGATAGTTATGATGCCGTAAGAGAAGCTATTGAAAAATGTATTCCGGGTTTTGAAGATTACAACATCAGAGTAAGAGAAAAAGGCGGTTTTTATCTGCCAAATGCTCCTCGCCAAGGCGAATTCAATACTAAAGAATTTGGCAATCGTGCTTCGTTTACCGTAACTGAAATTCCGAATAATGAACTTGAACCAGATGAATACATGATGGCAACAACACGTACACATGACCAGTTTAACACTACTATTTATGGTCTGGATGATCGATATCGAGGTATAAAAAATGAGCGAAGAGTAATTTTTATGAATCAGAAAGACATTGATAAAGCAGGATTAAAATCTGGCGAAAAAGTAGATTTGTTTAACTATGATGATGGTATCGAAAGAATTGCTCCTTTATTCGTTATAGTTTCATATCAAATACCAGAGCGAAATACGGTAACCTACTTTCCTGAAACAAATGTTTTAGTTTCTGTAAATAATGTGGTCAAAGAAAGTAATATGCCGGCATCAAAATACGTGAAAATAAAAGTAAAAAAACATGATCCTGCTATTTATGAAAAGATAACTCGAATTTAATTTTTTTCTATTACGAATCATTAATTTGAAAAAAATGAATTATTGACAAAATATTAGACAATCCTCATAAAAAAGAACTCCGAAGTCATCTGGCATCGGAGATATAGGGATTAATACGATTTTGTTTTAAGAACGTGGTTTAGACAAGTTTCTGTCGTACATAATAATAGTTCCTGCCACGGCCACATTTAAACTTTTTTCTGATTTAAATTTTACTAAATAATGGCATTTATCCATTACTTTTTGAGATAAGCCATGATCCTCTGCTCCTAATAAATAAACACAACGTCTTGGGTGTTCAAAGGTCTCTAAATCGGAAGCTTTTTCATCTAATTCAACACCAACCAATCGCGCTCCTTTAGGTAAGTTTTCAAAAAAAGCTTCGAAATTATCATAATGAAAATAAGGAATTGCTTTTACGGCATCATGAGTATCACAGGCTTGTTTGGCATATCGATTGCCTATAGTGAATATAAAAGTAGCGCCTAAGTTTTGAGCTGATCGCCACAAAACACCCAAATTTTCAGGAGTTTTACCATTTTGTATTCCTATCCCAAAATATTCATTTATAAAGTTATCATTCATAAGGGCAAAAATACAAACTGTAAGCACATAAATCAATTTTTTATTGAGGTGAAAAGAATCAACCGAAACTTAATTAATTTGATTCTAATGAATATTATCATTAGCTCAATTGGATAGTTCATTCTCTCGTTTTTACAAAAAAGAGAGTTTGCAACTTCTTCTCTTTTTACATCTAAAACGGCAGCGTAATTGTAAATATTGTTCCTTTTCCAACAGTAGAATGAACATCTATTGTACCATTATGCAAACTAACAATTTGTTTAACAATCGATAATCCAACGCCATAACCATTTTCATAATTTTTGTTTTTCCCTCTATAGAACAAATTATAAATCTGCTCCAAATCCGTCTCGGGGATTCCAATTCCTTTATCAGAAAAAGTTAAGATAATTCTATTTGCAGCAGTATTTATATCGACATCGCAGCAATGATCTGCAGAATATTTACATGCATTTTCCATAATATTTGAAAAAGCTGACTGCAACAAATATGGATTGCCAAAATAATTATAGCAATTAGCATCCGTATCATCTAAGTTTGCGTAACTAATACCTATCTTATATTTTACGTCTTTCTTGTTTAATAAATTTAATTTGGCATCAACAAGAACTTCATCGATTCGAATATTTGACATCTTTATTTGTGATCTGTCATAATTTGCATGAGCAAAATTAAGAAGTGCAGTCGAAAGCTCAGAGACATGATTTGCTTCTTCCAGAGCATTGTCTAATGATGCTTTATAATCATCGATGGTCTGATTAAGCTCTTTTCCAAGTTCAATTTCGGCAATTAAAATAGAGAGTGGCGTACGGAATTCGTGAGATATTGTTGTTACAAAATTTCGGTGGTTATTAAAGGATTTCTCCAACCTGTTAAATGTTGTATTAAAAGTTTGAGTAAGCTCGTAAAGTTCATCCTTCGCCTTTGGAACTATTATACGCTTATTAAGGTTATGCTCAGATATGTCCCTGATTTGAAAAATAATATCTTTTAAAGGCTTTAATGTATAGTAGGAAAATCCAAAACCTATTATAAATATCAACACTATAGAAATAAAATAAACATAAAGCAGGTTCTCTTTAAAAGCACTTATATGGCTTAGACCAGTTACATCTATTGCCCTGCCTACTATGTAAAATTCTCTGTTACTATCTGTGTATAAAATACCCCGGTATTGGTATTTATCATCAGACCAGTTAATTGATCTATTCTTTTTTATAGACTTTAATATCTTTTCGTTGCCAAGCGGCGGCATATTATCCGAAAAATAAAGATTAAAGTTGCTATCGTAAACACTTATATCTGCCTCATTAAGGACTTTCTTATTTTTTATATGCAGAAATCTAATAAGATTTTTATTGATCTGAGCATCAAATATAAACTCTGCACGCCATGTTATTTTATAATCAAGACGATCAAAAAATTCATCTTTCCTGTTTTTTTCAGATACAAAATATACGCTGTAAGCAAAAACCAAAAGGATAAAGGCAGTTAAAATTGCATAAGCAAGAGCTGTTCGGGTTACTAATTTCATATTTTACTGCTTAAAATAAATCCCATACCTACTTTGGTATGAATTAGTTTTTGTTCGAAACCTTTATCTATTTTTTTACGCAGATATGCAATATATACATCAATATAATTGGTGCCTGTATCAAAATTATTACCCCAGACATTATCAGCTATTTCATCACGAGTAAGAAGTCTTTCGGGATTCTGCATCATAAAGTGCAGTAAGTTAAACTCTTTTGGAGTAAGATTAATAGTGAGTCCTTGCCTATAGATAACCTTGGTACGTTTATCCATAACAAGATCGTCATAGGTTATTTGAGAGGTCTCCTCAAAAGTGTTAACCGAATCATGCTTGCGTTGAAGTAAAGCTTTAACCCTGGCATAAAGTTCACGGATTTCAAAAGGTTTTACCAGATAATCATCTGCACCAGCATCAAAACCTTCAATCTTTTCATCGATAGTCCCTAATGCTGTAAGCATAATGATTGGGATTTTTTCTCCAGAATTACGGATTTTTTTACAGAATGTAATCCCATCCATTCCTGCCAGCATGATATCTGTAATAATCAACTCAAAATCAATTTTCTCGAAAAGTATAAGCCCTTCTTCTGCCTCTTCTGCAATATATACCTGATATCCCTGACTTTCTAACCCTCGTTTAAGCAATGCAGAAACCCGGCTGTTATCTTCAACTATTAAGATCTTCATCTGTAACTATTCCTTTTTAAAATCTGGATCAAATTTACAACAATATTTCCTTTTTCTACAAGGCAACTAGCTGCGCTCTTGTTAAACAAAAACAAAAATTAACTGATTTTCAATTACTTAAACTCAAAACAACAGATTCTCTAATAACATTCTAAAGCCTTTCTAATACTTTTCTAATAACCCGAAGACTATGACGAATCTACCTTTGCCATGTCAAAAACAAGTAGTGATCACTACCAAAAAAAAGCAAATTTTAACTATACATGAAAACAAATTATTTAAAAATTGGGATATGTATTTCTCTTCTTACAGGACTAATAAATACAATGAATGCCCAAAAGAAGAACGATTTTGGAAACCCTACGCTCACCCGCTATCTAAACGATGAAAAAACGCGTTCCATATCCTTTAGCGGTTATACCGAAATATGGGCACGTTATCTGGAACTTAATCCAAGAAGCCTTGTAAACGGTGAACAGGTTAATAGTATTTCGGACTTGTCATTACGAAGAGTAAGGGTAAAAATGGCTTACCAGCCTACCGAAAAACTTACCTTTATATTACAGGGTGGTTTAACTAATGTAAATGTAGCCTCAAAAACAACACCTACATTTGAACTATTAGATGCGTATGCCGAATACAAATTTAATGATATAATATCTGCCGGTGCCGGTAGGTCTACCTGGAGAGGATTATCAAGGTTTACTACCGGACCTTTAAACACCTTATTATACGATTTACCATCCTATGCTACGGGAAATACAGGTATATCTGATGAAACAGTAAGGGAATTAAGTATTTATGCAAAAGGGCAAATTGGTAAATTTGATTACCGTCTGGTTATTGCAGATCCATATACCAATGCCAGCGCAGACCCAAAGTACAATACAGCTGTATTTAGCAAAATGAATCCCAACAAAGATTACTCTGGTTATTTTAAATATGAATTTTTTGAAACAGAAAATAATTCTTCACCATTTCATTCCGGAACCTATAGTGGTAAAAAGAAAGTGCTAGCGTTAGGTGCTGGATTTGAATACATACACGATGCGCTGTGGCATTTAAATGAAACAGGAAACACCATTAATGATGACGAAAAAAGCTTTGCTGTCGACCTTTTCTACGATACTCCCATAAACAAGGAGCGCGGTACATCATTTAGTGCTTATGCAATGGCTATGAATAATAACTATGGTCCTAATTATACACGTTATTCTGGTGTGAGTAATCCTGCAAGTGGTGTAAATACAGCTGTAAGTAGCCTTAACGGTGCTGGTAATACATCACCGGTAATAGGAACAGGTAATACCTACTATGTACAAATAGGTGGTACTCTACCCTACTTTAATAAAGATAAAAACAATCTACAGCTACAACCAGCGGGCAGTATAATGGTCTCAGACCTTAACGGACTACATGACAAAGCATTAACTTACGACGCAGGTGTATCTTTATTGATGAATGGTATGTCATCAAGGCTTACCTTTGATGCTCAAAACCGTCCCATCTACGCTTTAAACGATCTTAGCCAAGCTACAGTATCAGACCGAAAATGGCAGTTTGTTTTAAAATACAGAATCGACTTTAATTAAACGCTAAACTATTATGAAACGAAGAAATTTTATCATCACGTCCGCAAGTGCAGGAGCACTGGCACTTACTGGGGGAAAAGTATTAGCAAATACTTTAAATGAAATAACACCCAAAGCCAAAACAGTGTATTTTCATTACCTGTTATTCTGGCTTAAACCTGAACTTACTGCAGCAGAGGTTAAAGACTTTCAGAACTTTTTTGAAGGGCTTAAAAAATTGCCTTACGCCAAAAATGTACGTTACGGCGGACCCGCAAATTCAACCCCAAGACCTGTTATGGATAACTCTTTTACTTATAATGCCTCTATGGAATTTGATTCTCTTGAAGATCTAGAGACTTATGGTAAGCTTGATGCACATCTTGCTCTGGTTTCTAAATACAAGCCATTTTTTTATAAAATGATGGTTCACGATTCTATATATAATCAATAAAAAAAATATTACTTTTAAATTTAATATCAAAATGAATAATTTATTAAAAGGATTTATCCTAGCTGCAGTTCTTATGTCAGTAAACAACAATAATGCACAAACCCACAAAGATGTTGCAGTAAAACCCCTGCAGGAAGCTTCAGAAATTCCTGCTTACCGTCTTATCAATAATCCTGATGGCACTTGTTCATTCGAAAAAGGTACAATACCATCATTAAAGCACATGAATACTACTACATTCTGGTATAGCAATAAAACGGAAGAGTGGGAAAAAAATGCGCATCCTGCACCAAGAAAGCAATATGTAATAACTGTAAAAGGTAAAATCAAATTTAAAGTATCTGATGGCAGCACTTTTATAATAGAACCTGGTGTAATACTGCTTGCAGAAGATCTTAATGGTAAAGGCCATAGCTGGGATATGGTTGATAGTACTGTTTGGGAACGACTTTATATTCCTATTACCGAAAATTCAGATGATTTTTTTAAGCCTGAATCAAAATAAGCTTAAACCCTTTTTATCCAACGGTACATCACTAGCTTAAAAGCCTATTTCTTACGAAATGGGCTTTTTTTGTCTTTTTGATTACTTAACTATTTTTAAAGAGTCTTAAAATTTAAAAAAGATTTATTTTTTGAAGATAAAACTATCATAATAAAGCCTTAAAGAGGACAGTAAAGCACATAATGTTTCAGCATTTTTCTTTAACTTAGCACAGTAAATCTTAAAATATAAGGTTAAAACAAACTTTGTTTTTTGCAAAGAACTGAATAAAAAAGCATTACTGTTTTTTTTCTTACTTTCTTTTGGAAAAGCATCTTTTTAATAATTTTAGTTAATTGAAAACTATGAATAAATTTGATTTTGGAATTGTAGGACTTGGTGTAATGGGCCGCAATTTACTTTTGAATATTGCGAGCCATAACTTTGCGGCAGCAGGTTTAGATTTAGATACCGAAAAAGTCAATTCTCTGCAACAAGAAGCCGATTCTGACCATACAATTGAAGCTACAACAGATGTTAAACATTTTGTAGAACTTATACAAAAGCCAAGAGCTATTATGCTGCTTGTTCCTGCAGGAAAACCTGTAGACAGCGCAATAGCAAGTTTGCTACCTCATCTGGATCAGGGAGATATTATAATAGATGGTGGTAATACTTATTTTACCGATACCGACAGAAGATTTTTGGAATTATCTGCTAAGGGAATCCATTTCTTTGGGATGGGAATTTCTGGAGGAGAAAAGGGTGCAAGATTTGGTCCTGCTATGATGCCTGGGGGAGATCAGAAAGCATACGAGAGACTTCGTCCTATTTTTGAAGCTATTGCAGCAAAAGTAGATGGTGAACCTTGTGTGGAATATCTTGGAAACGGATCTGCTGGAAACTATGTAAAAATGGTTCATAACGGAATTGAATACGGAATCATGCAATTAATCTCTGAGATTTATGACCTAATGAAAAGAGGTTATAACTTGGATGAAGATACGATTCAGAAAACCTTTGAAGAGTGGAACCAAACAAACGATCTTAAATCGTACTTAATCGAAATTACAGGAAACATTCTGAAAGAAAAAGATACTGACGGAAGCAGACTGATTAATAAAATTTCGGATTGGGCAAAATCTAAAGGAACAGGAAAATGGACATCGCAAAATGCAATGGATTTACAAGTACCAGTCCCGACTATCGATGCTGCTGTAGTTATGCGCGATATGTCTAAAACTAAACCTGAAAGAATTGAAGCCGCTAAAAAATTAGTTTGGAACACTGCCGAAACTGATGTAAATACAAGCGAAGCAATTGCTGCATTAAAATCAGCATTGTATTTTTCTATAGTTGTAACTTATGCACAAGGATTAGCACAGCTTAACACAGCATCAAAAGAATATAACTACGGATTAAATCTAGAAACTGTTGCCAAAATATGGCGTGGTGGTTGTATTATTCGTGCTAATGCTCTGGAAGACTTTAGAAAAGCATTTGCTGCAAAAGCAGATTTACCTAACTTACTTTTAGATGCTGGAATCGCTTCTAAACTAACAGATAATCAAGCAGGAATGAGAGCAGTAGTACAATTTGCTGTACAAAAAGGTTTACCTGTAGCAGGACTTATGAACTCCTTAGCATATTTTGATGCCTACAGATCGGAGAATCTACCAACAAATTTAATTCAGGCACAACGAGATTATTTTGGAGCACATACCTACGAACGTATTGATACCGCTGGTGTTTTCCATACACAATGGTCTGAATAAAGAACTTTAAGCAACACAACACACAAAAATGAATAAGTTCAAAAATATAAATCCAACAATCATTGTTATTTTTGGAGGAACCGGTGATTTGGCAAAGAGAAAACTCTTTCCCGCATTTCAAAATCTTTATCTGGATGGTCGTATGTCTGAGAAATTTCAGATTATCGCACTAGGAAGGGCTGAAAAAAGTAATGAAGAGTTCCAAAGCTATGTCCTAGATAATCTAAATACTTTTTCGAGAAAGAAAGGACTTTCTGATCCAGAAACTCAAAAATTTCTTTCGCACATCACGTATCAAAGTTTTGATATTGATAAAGAAGATTCTTACCAAAGATTAAATGCAACGATAAACAGTTTTGATCAAGCCTTTGGAGAACGTGCCAATCGTCTTTTTTACCTTTCTATTACTCCTTCGTTTATAACTACAATTTCTAGTAATATTAAGAAAATTGGCCTTGCGGCAAATGCTAAGCAGGATCGTATTATTATCGAAAAACCTTTTGGTTACGACAAAACTTCTGCGATAGAACTTAATGAAATGCTTTCGCACACGTTCAAAGAAGAACAAATTTACAGAATAGATCATTATTTAGGCAAAGAAACCGTTCAGAACATTCTTGCTTTCCGTTTCGGAAATTCGATGTTTGAACCTTTATGGAGTCGTAATTTTATTGATTTTGTTCAAATTACAGTAGCCGAAGAAGTTGGAGTCGAAGAACGCGGCGGATTTTATGAAGGAGTCGGTGCCTTAAAAGATATGATTCAGAACCATTTGCTTCAAATTTTATGCATGACAGCTATGGAAGCTCCAGCATCATTAGAAGCAGATGATATCCGAAACCGTAAAGCAGATGTTTTAAAATCTATTCGACGCATAAAACCAGATGAGGTTGATCATTACATTGTAAGAGGTCAATACGATGCAGGTTTTATAAAAGGTAATCCAGTTCCGGGATACCGTCAAGATAAAGGAATTGCCCCAGATTCTAATACAGAAACGTACGTGGCAATGAAGATTTATCTGGATAACTGGAGATGGCAAGGAATTCCGTTTTACCTGCGCACAGGAAAAAGAATGGAAGAAAAACAGTCTTCAATCATTATACAGTTTAAACCAGTTCCTCATTCCTCTTTTTCTTATGGAAAAGAAGGCATGACTCCCAATAGGCTTATTATCAATATTCAGCCTTCTATGGATATTAAGCTGCAATTTATGACCAAAAAACCTGGATTGTCACTTTCTTTGGAACCGGCAGAAATGATATTTGATTATTTTTCCTGCTCTACAATGTCGCCAGAAGCTTATGAAACCCTAATTGCCGATGCGTTGGCAGGAGATCCTACCCTATTTATGCGTTGGGATCAGGTAGAACAAGCGTGGGATGCAATTGATACCATCCAGCAAGTATGGAAAACTATAGCACCTACCAATTTTCCTAATTACAAAGCCGGAAGTTGGGGACCTGAAGAAGCTGATGAATTATTGGCTCGCCAAGGTCATGCTTGGATTCGAAATACACAAAATAAAATAAAAGAAGAAATTTTAGATGATACAGATATACAATAATACAGAAGAAATTAATACTGCAGCTGCCGACCTTTTTGTAGCAGCCGCACAGCAAGCAATTGCAGAGAGAGATAAATTTACAGTTGTACTTACAGGAGGTTCATCTCCTGCTGGGATTTACAAATTATTAGCTTCTGATGATTACAAATCTAAAATAGACTGGGCTAAAGTTTTTATCTTCTGGGGCGACGAACGTTGGGTACCTCTTAATGATGATCTCAGTAATGCAAAAATGTCTTATGCTACATTACTAAGCCACGTTCCTATTCCTAAAAGCAATATATTCGAAATGTATAAGGACGGTGTTACACCCGAAGATTATGCAGTTGCTTACGAAGCGTCTATTAGAAAAGTTTTAGGAGACGAAGAAAAATTCGATCTTATCTTATTAGGAATGGGAGATGACGGACATACGGCCTCACTTTTTCCTGGTGAAGCAGTACTAGAGGAACAAAACAAATGGGTTTCTGCCTATTACCTAGAACCTCAAAAAATGCACCGCATTACGCTTACAGCGCCATTAATAAACAAAGCACACAAGATTGTTGTAGTAGCATTTGGTGAGAAAAAAATACATGCATTAAAAGAGGTAACTACAGGAACATATAATCCTACACTTTACCCAATGCAATTGATTAAACCTGTTTCGGGAGAATTATTATTTCTTGTAGATAAAATCGCTGCTGGCACAAATTAAGAAATTGTTTTAGAATCTATATTAAAAAGGTTTATGATTTACAGCATAAACCTTTTTTTTGCAAAAAATTTTAGTGCTGCAAAATCAATTCTGATACAATTTCATTACCACTTCAACATTTTGTATTGTTCTTTACAATTGATATTTAAAACGAATTCTTTATATTTGAGAGTAATTACTCAAAATAAAACATGGATAAAAAATTAAAGCAATTCTTCGTAAAGTCTATTGTAGTGCTATTGTTGATTCATTTGGGCTATTTTATATACGGTTATTATAAGTTTGAAGGAATAGGGAATATCGACATTTATACCGAGTTTTATAGGTTTAAGTTTTATGATGATGTATCTATTTCTCATTTTTTTATAAGTGGATTGTTTTTACTTTTCTTCCTGATATTTTTGCTAAAAAATCATTCGAAACAAAATTATTCTTTTGGTAATTTGCTCAAAATTGGTGGCGTATTGCTATTGATTTCTTTTTTGAGTTTTTCGTTTTTTTTGAGTTATAGTTTTGGCATGAATGCAAAATTGAAAACGGAATTGTCTGAAACAAAATTCAATAAAGACAAAACGTTACTGAATGTTTTAAATCCATTTTTATATAATTATACTTCTTACAGTTCGGATAAATTATTTAATCCGGTTAATATCTTATATCCAAAACCTTATCCGGTTATCGAGGTTGTGGATAGTACTGTGATTTCGGGTCACTATTATAGTGTAGAATATAAATACTATAGCATTGATACTTTAAAAATGCTAACTACCGATTTAAATAAAATTTCTGCAGCCACGAGTACATTTTTAGATAGTATTGGTTTTGGCAAAAAAGAGCTTTTTGAACGAATAATTAAGAAGAATATCATAAAAGATAGTACCCAAATTATATACAAAGGCAGGCAAGTTGATCCTAGTTATGATGAAGATATTTGCATATTTGTTGAAAATAAATCTTTATATAAACCTGTAAAAGGAATTCCGGTAGAGAAGCAGCAATTTGATGCCGCTGTAAAACGATACAAGTTGATTTATAAATACAAGAAGCAAGATTCTTTGTTGTCTAATTTCAAGAAGTTGGATACATTATTGAGAAAATACAAGATCGAAACTCATATAATTCCTAAAGATCTGGTTAAAGACGTTTACTACTATAAAGATCATATTAATGAGCTGTCCGGAATCAATAATAATCTTGACAGAAAGGCGTTAGGTGAAAAATTCACAACTTTGGAACGATTATTTTATGAACCAAAATATCTTCACCCTTCAATTATTGCGATATTTTTTGGAGTAGTTGTAGGAGCTTGGATGCTTGGCTTTTTAATTTATATTTTGGTTAATTATAAAAGAAGAACCACTTAGATAAATGTGAAATTTATCTAAGCAGGCTTAACTTTATATGCGACAGAACAAGTTTATTTTATTTTATAATCTTTCAAAATAATTTTAATTCCCTCTTGGTAAGTTGTTACTCTAAAGTCTGGGAATCGTTTTTTGAATTTTGATGAATCGAAAATATTATCGATTGCATATCGTGGCAATAATTCTTGGGTTTCTCTCACAAAATGATTGAAAACTACCGCAATTTTTAAAACGAATGAGGTTAGTTTTCCATATCTGATTTCCCTTCCCAATTGTTTGGATATTTCTTCCATAAATTCCTTGAATGTCAATCGGTCGTCATCACACGGCAAATGCCAGGTCTGAGAATAAGCGTCATCTGTATTACCAATTTGAGCCATTGCTCTACTGGCATCAGGAGTAAAAATTAAGGTTCTCTTTACATTGTCTTTCAATAAACATTTTGGTTTCTTTTGCTGCAGCAAATTTCCAAATACAAGATCGTTTGTAATTCCCTTTGTTTTGCCTGGTCCATAAAATTCTGGTGCCCGACAAATAACAGCTCTGATTTCCTTTTTTTCAATAGCTGCTAATAACAATTCCAAAGCTATTTTTTTTGCTCTCCCTTTATCTCCGCTAGGTTCCAAAGCAGTATCTTCGGTTTGAATCTTACTGTCTTGTGAATAAACGTATGTATTGTCAAAATAAACCAATTTACAACCTTGCTTTTTGCATCCTGAAATTACATTTTCCATTATTATAGGCCATTGCTCCAACCACAATTTAGAATCATACGGCAGACCAACAGTGAGGTATGCAATCTCTGTATCTATCAGCGCATTTTTTACACTTTCCGGATCTAGTAAATCACACTTGAATAAAATATCCTGATCGTGAACTTTCTTTGGGTTTCGCCCAACCAACTTTATTTCATTAGTGTAATTGCTTCGTAATGCTTTAGCCAATTCTTCCCCGATTATACCGTTTGCTCCTAATATTGTTTGCATTTTTTTTTATAAAGTTAACAATAACTAAAATAAAATTAGTCATATATTAGTAATCTAAAAATTAACTGATTGCTTAAATAGAATGATAACAACTATTTTGTAGTAATTACTGGGTATGTTACCGGCAAATGTAACTAACCTAACTAAAAACAAATTATTAATACTATTACTAGATGCAAAGTTTTTGTATCAAAAAACACAATGAATAATAAAAAAGGATTTACTACTACTACATTACATTCAGACCGTCTTTTACAACCAGAATTTGGGGCACTACACCAACCTATTCATACTGCAGTAACCTGGGGATATGAAGATGTAAATGGTCTTATTGATGTATTTCAAAACAAAACAAAAGGGTATGCTTACTCGCGTCAAGGTAACCCAACAGTGACAGCTTTGGAGCATAAAATAACACAAATGGAAGAAGGTCGCGCTACTGTTGCTTTCTCTACCGGCATGGCTGCAATAACTGCTACTATTTTATCGCTTTTAAAAAAAGATGATCATATAATTGCAAGCTCATACCTCTTTGGTAATTCAAGGAGTATTATGCAAACGTTTATAGAAATTGGTATTGAAATATCTTTTGTAGACGCTACAAACATTGAAAATATAAAAAACGCTTACAAACCCAATACCCGAATGGTCTTTGTTGAGACTATTGCTAATCCAGCCACTCAAGTAGCTCATCTTGATAAAATTGGGGATTATTGCTCAGACCAAAAGCTAATATATGTTGTTGATAATACGATGACTTCACCTTATCTCTTTAAAGCAATTAATGTAAAAGCAAGTCTGGTTATTAATTCTCTAACAAAGTATATAGGTGGCCATGGTAATGCGTTAGGCGGTAGTGTTACAGATACTGGTTTATATGACTGGGACAATTTCCCTAATATTACATCTGTTTTACGCGATCAGATTGCACCAGCTTTACTTGGTATTACTCAAATAAGGAAAAGAGGTTTACGTGATGGAGGTGCTACCCTGTCTCCAGAAGCTGCACATAGTATTTCTGTCGGAGCAGAGACATTAGCTTTAAGACTAGAAAGAATTTGTAGCAACGCCTTAATTTTAGCACGCTTTCTAGATGAACATACATTGGTAAAAAAAGTTAATTACCCTGGTTTAGTTTCTCATCCCCAACACAAAATTGCTTCGGACTTATTTCATGGATATGGTGGGTTAATGAGCTTTGAACTAAGCGATAAAATTGATTGCGTAACTTTTCTAAATCGCCTTAAAGTAGTAATCAAATCCAGTAATTTAGGTGATACCCGAACTCTTGCTATCCCTGTGGCAAAAACCATTTTTCACGAACTAGGAGCCGAACGCAGAAAAGAAATGGGTATTGAAGATTCCTTAATTCGATTGTCAATAGGAATTGAAGATATTCAGGATTTATTAGAAGACTTTACTCAGGCATTGAGCTTTTAGAGTTTAATGCATCGATTAAACCCATATTATAAAATAGTTTGAATATCCTCTTGAATTATCTCAACAGGATATTCAAAATTCAAACTATCTAAATAAATAATTACTTCCACCCTCCACCCAAAGCGGCATAAAGATTTACCACCGCCTGAAGTTGCTGCAATTTATCTGTAACAACACTTTGCCTTGCGCTTAAAAGACTTTGCTCTGAAGTAAGAACATCGGTATAATTGGTATTACTCGTATATTTTAATAATTCTTTTGTAAAATGAACCGCTTTCTCAAGATTAGCGATTTGTTCCAAGCGCGATGGCGTTTTTTCATCTACCATTTGGTATTGATACAGAGCATTGGACACTTCCTGCCCTGCTGTAAGCAATACTTTACTGTAATTATATTCAGCAGCTTCATAATTGGCATGTGCAATTTTTAATCGTTGTTTATTAAGCCCATTATTAAGGATTGGCTGCGTTAAACCTCCCACAATATTAGCGAGAAGATTGCCTGCATTAAAAAAAGACTTTAATTCTGTTGAATATAAACCTGCCTGTCCTGTAATTGTTAAAGCAGGATAAAAACATGTTTCAGCAACATTTACTAGCTCAAAATAGCTTCTAAGTTGTAGTTCAGCCTCTTTCACATCAGGTCTGTTGGCAAGAAGCTGTACCGGAAGTCCTGTTGATAATTCACTATAAACCTGTTCATTAAAAAGTGAATCACGATTAATAGTCCCCGGTGTTCTACCTAATAATAAAGACAACGTATTTTCTGCCTGACGAATATTATTTTTTATATCAGGCACTGTAGATTTTACTGCATAATAATTCGCAGCACTTTGTACTACCGCAGCACCAGTAACTACATCACTATTCTTTAAGATTTTCATTGTTTCCATATCCTTGGAATATACTACGAGTGATTGCTGAATAATATTCAATTGTTCATCATAAGCAAGCAATTGATAATAGGTTACCGCAATATTGGCAACAAGCTGTGTCTTTACCGCTTGTTTATACGCTTCACTGGCAAGATAAGTGGCATACATTGATCTCTTGGTACTCCTTAATTTCCCCCAAATGTCTGCCTGCCATGATGAGAGTGCATACAACTGATATACACGTGTATTAGAAGCCAGCGCATCAGAAGGATGATAAACTCCTGCTGTGGCATTTCCAGAAAGTGTGGGCAAAAACGCCTGTTTGCTCTGTACAAAATTTGCTTCTGCCGCCTTGAGATTGGCTGCTGCTGTTTTTAGATCTAAGTTATTATCAATTCCCTCATTAATAAGCTGTTGTAATAAAGGGTCTTTAAAAATTTCTTTCCAGGAAAGTACAGCCATATTTGTATTGGCTCCCGCTACTGTATCTCCATATAATTTATCCGGAACTGATTGCTTACTCACATACGGCTTCGTAATATTGCAGCCATAAAGCAATACCGAAAAAGCCGCGATCTGTAGAATAAGCCTGTATTTTTTTTTCAATTCCATCATGCTTTTCACTGTAAGATTATTTATTGTTTTCAACAATCAAATCGTCGTTTTCATCGTATTTATTAGACTTTATTTTTTCCTGTAATCCCTGAAAGATTACGTACAATCCAGGTATCACAAATATCCCGAGCAGAGTCCCAAACAACATTCCACCGATAGAACCTATACCGATAGATTTATTACCATTCGCCCCCACTCCAGTTGAAAACATTAAAGGCATCAATCCAAAAATAAAAGCCAATGAGGTCATTAATATAGGTCGGATTCTGATTTTCGCTCCCGTGAGTGCACTTTCAAGAAGATCCATTCCTTCTCGTCTCTTTTCTAAAGAAAATTCCACCATCAAAATAGCATTCTTGGCTAACAATCCTATAAGCATGATCATACAGATCTGTACATAAATATTATCATCTATTCCAAATAATTTAGCAAAGACAAAAATACCGCTTAGTCCTACTGGCAATGAAAGAATTACTGCAAACGGAAGAATGTAACTTTCATACAAAGCACTCAGCAATAGATATACAAAACAAAGGCTTAATAAAAAAACGATACTAGCCTGAGAACCGGAACCCTGCTCTTCTTTACTGATACCACTATATTCAAAACTATAACCGGGAGGTAAAAGCTTAGCAGCAACTTCATTTATAGCTTCCATAGACTGGCCTGTACTGTATCCTGAATTTGGCGAACCACTTACCGAAATAGCATTGTACATATTAAACCTGGATATAGACGAAGGTCCATATACTTTTTTCATTATAATGTATTCCGAAATAGGACTCATAGTTCCGCTACTTGTGCGGATTTTAATATTATTCATCTGTTCAACAGTTCCTCTATAAGGATTATCGGCTTGGAGAATAACCTGATACTGCTGCCCAAACTCAGTAAAATTACTCACATAGGAACTTCCATAGTAAACATTCATCAAATTGAGAATATCTGCTGGCTGTATTCCGTTGTCTTCGCATTTAGCAATATTAACATCTACTTCATACTGCGGAAAAGTTGGATCGAATGCTGTAGCCGCATACTGGATCTCGCTTCTTTTATTAAGTGCTGCCAAAAAATTTTGTGATACCTTATAAAATTCTCCAATACTATGTCCTCCTCTGTCTTCAATTTGAAATGTAAATCCTCCACTGGTACCAAAACCGCTAATTGTAGGCTGCTGCATAAAATTGATAGAAGCGCCCCGTATGTTTTTTGTTTTATCCCTAAGCTGTTGAATTACATCTACATCTGTAATACCGGGACGATCGCTCCAAGGGGTAAGCCGTAAAATAAGCATTCCGTAAGAACTCCCGCTTCCTCCTAGCTGATTTTGTCCCAGCGTAGTCATTGTAGCCTGCACTTGTGGGATGGTATGAGCCATACTATCGATCTGTTTATTTATGACTTGTACTCTTTCTTTTGCTGCTGCTGCCGGCAACGTTACGTTCACGAAAATTGTACCCATATCCTCCGCAGGAACGAAACTGGAAGCTACACTCTTGATTGTAAAATAAAAGAGCCCGCTAAAAAGCAATACAAAAACGGCAGCCATCCATTTTCTCCTTATAAGAAAAGATACAGCGACTATATACTTATCAATCAGCTTTCCATAATTGGAATTAAAACCATTTTTTAACTTTTGTAAAAAACTTTTATTATCATCCTCTTCTCCATGTTTTGGCGGCTTTAAAAACATAGCGGCAAGAGCAGGACTTAAAGTAAGAGCATTCACTGCCGAGATCATAATAGCAATAGCTAATGTAATTCCGAATTGCTTATAAAAAACTCCAGCTGAACCTCCTAAAAAAGTTACTGGAAGAAATACTGAAGCCATTACAAGGGTAATAGAAACAATAGCAGGTGCAATCTCTCCCATAGCATCAATTGCAGCTTTACGTGAGGAAGTATAACCATGTTCCAGCTTACTATGCACAGCTTCTACCACTACTACGGCATCATCTACCACAATACCAATTGCTAATACCAAGGCAAATAAAGTAAGTAGATTAAGGCTATAGCCAAATAAATACAAAAAGAAAAAGGTTCCTATAATAGACACCGGAACCGAAACTCCATGAATAATGGTCGAACGTACATCTTGTAAAAATATAAGGATCACAAGAAATACCAATAAAAAGCATTCGATTAGGGTATGAAGTACTTTGGTAATACTTTCGCTAAGGAAATTATTAATATTCACCAATTCCATCATTTTAATCCCAGAAGGAAAGCTTTTAGAAGCATCGGCCATTACTTTCTGCGCCCCCACGATTACCTGCTGTGCATTAGAACCCGGCGTTTGACTGATAGCAATCGCTACAGCTGGTTTTCCATTAATAGCTGTAACACTAGTATAAGTTTGAGTTCCTAAATCAATACGTGCAATATCTTTTAAATAAAGATATTGTCCGGTTCCTATTGATTTGATAATAACATTTTTAAATTGCTCCAATGAAGTTAATGTACCAGAATAGGTAATATCATACTGAAACGCCTGAGCCATATTATCGCCTATCTTACCTGGAGCAGCATTAAAACTTTGTGCATTCAAAGCATTAGTGACATCTGCAGGGACCAATCCATACGCTGCCATTTTATCCGGCTGTAACCAGATGCGCATTGCATAAGTCATTACACCTCCAAATATCGTAGCTCCACCAACTCCTTTTGCTCGCTGAAGCTGCGGAACAAGATTTATTGCAGTATAATTTTGCAAAAATTTCTGATCATATTGTGGACGGTCGCTGTACAACCCAACAATCAGTACGTTACTGCTTTGTTGTTTCCTCACCGTTACCCCAGCCTGAGTTACCGCCAGCGGAAGTTTAGACAATACAGTACTTATCCGGTTCTGTACATCTACCGCCGCTTGGTTAGGATCTACCCCTACCGAAAAATATACGCTAATACTAGCAGCACCAGTGTTACTTGCAGAGGAAGTCATATAGGTCATTCCTTCCACCCCATTGATCTGTTGCTCAAGGGGGAAAACTACACTATTGATTAGCGTCGTAGTATTTGCTCCGGGATAAGAAGCCGACACCTGAATCGTAGGCGGTGCAATATCCGGATACTGTGCCACCGGCAGACTGCTAACTCCTAAAATACCGAGTACGACAATGATCACAGAGATCACTGTACTTAATACCGGTCTTCTTATAAATAGTTTCAGCATTGCCTTTTAGTTAGATTTGGTTTTCATGGTGCTATAAATAGTCGCTGAGTTAACAGGCATCGGTTTTATCACGGTACTATCAGCAATATTTAATCCATTCAGAAGAAGTTTATCTCCTGCTTTAACTCCATCTTTAATTACTATAAAATTACCGTCGTCTGTAGGCGAAGTTGTTACCGCAGTACTCATTACTTTATTTCCATTCATGACCTGATAAACCAATGACTTATCCTGTAATTGATAAATCGCTGTCTGTGGTGCCAATAAAGCATTATCTAAGTTCACGGGAATCCTAATCGTAGCACTTGCTCCATTCTGGATGAGACCTAATTTATTATCGAATATCGCTTTGAATGTTGCAGTTCCGGTACTGGTGTCTATACCTCCGCTGGCTGTCTCCAATTTACCTTTTTCAGGATATACTGTTCCATCTGCTAATACCAATGTTACCATAGGCATATTATTTAGTTTTTCGGCAGTTGAGCTGCCTTTCATAGTATTCATAAAATCCAGCAGCTGCTTTTCACTAAGAGAAAAATAGGCGAATACATTAATCGTATTAGACAGTGTCGTAAGCGGATCTGTGGTTGTACTGCTTACTAATGCGCCAATTTTATAAGGGATAAGACCAATGGTACCACTTTGCGGACTACGTATATACGTATATCCCTGATTGGTCAATGCATTAGCAAGGGTAGCTTTTGCTTGGGATAAAGCAGCCTGTTGTGATTCTAGTGTATATAATGCGGAACTCAGTTCATATTTACTTACGATTTCCTGCTCTACTAAGGGTCTTGCTTTTTCAACATTCATGCGGGCTGTATTTACATTGGCTTCCGCAATCTTTATAGCCCCTTTGGCAGTAACAATATCCTGCTCATATTGAGGATTTTTAATACGGAATAACAGCTGTCCTTTAGTAACAGAAGCGCCCTCTGGCACATAAATATCCTGGAGATAACCTGAAACCATTGGCTTGATCTCTACAACATTTTGCCCTTGTATAGAGGCAGGAAAATCGTTATAAACGGTAACCTGTCTCGGAGCCAACGTCAATACTTGATAACTTTGTATGGGATTTTCTTTTGGCGGTGTTTTTTTTCCATTACAGGAAAATAATACTACCGAAATAAAAAGAATAAACTTATTTTTTATCATAGTAATGTGTTTATATTAAAATGCAATCAAATAGAAATCCAGAATTTATAAGTCATTTTCTTAATCAAAATTTTCAAAAATTTATTATTATAAAAATAAGGATTTAATAGATATAATTCAGAAAAAACATCAAAAATCAATTTATTTTTAAATAATTAAAAAGGAATTGTAACTCTACCTTAATACAACAAAATGGTCTCGAAGTGTTCGCCTATTTTCAAAATATATTTATTGCTGATAGAATCTTATTTGTTCAAAATTATAACTCAGAATCGGTTGCAAAAAAATTCCGCAAAATCAGAGACATTTGCGGAGCTTTTCAATAAGAATACTTAAGATATCTGGTGACAAACATCAAAATAGGAATATAATTTAGCAAGAAACGGATTTTTAGTAAAACATGCTAAATCTAAATTTGCTTAAAAATAAAAATTATGAAAAAGTTTAAAATTGTTCCTTTAACAAAAGAATACGCAAGAAAAATTCGTGAAACGAATATTGATACTTTTGGTAATATCGTTTACGATCAATTAGCATCAGGAAAAGGTCCGTGTCGAGTTTCGTTGAAACCCTTTAATGTTGGTGAAGATATTCGATTGGTTTTTGCGTATAGCCCATTTTCGATAAACAATGCTTTTAATCAATCCGGACCAATATTTATTCATAAAAATGAAGTTGAAGAATACTCAGATATTTATAACTTCCCGCCTGAAATAAAAATCGATAAAGAAAATTTTCCGCTGTCATTAATTGGATACAATAAAGAACAGAAAATGATTTTCACAAAACTAGTTGGTAATCAAGATATTGATTTACTGATTCCTGAAATCTTCGAAACAGAAAAAGATGTTGAATATCTTCATGCAAGAAATTCTGAAGCTTGTTGTTTTATTTGCAAAATTGAAAGAGTATAATTAAGAGGATTTATAATTTTTAGTAGGCAATAAATCAACAATTCAGTATTTTTTTTAGTAAAAAAAAGCACCTGCAGTCAGCAGGTGCTTTATATTCTTTCTCTTAATATAGGTGCTTGATTTTAAGCTAAAGTTGAATATCCTTTTCGGAATACAACTTAATTTACATCAAACCATAGTTTTGTAGTAAGTAAATCTTTTCCCTGAACAGATACTGCAGCCTGATAGCTAGTACCGTTCAACGATTGCTCTGTCCCTGGGTAGAAGAATCGCGAAGGTAGCTGTCCGTCCAAAACCGTAGCCGGACCGGCTGTTAACACCGGATAGTCAAGTCTTCTCCACTCAGCAAAGGCATCAAGACCTTGTCCAAAAAATGCAATCCATTTTTGTGTACCTATCGATTTGGCATAATTTGTTGCATCGTATTTCACAGTTGTCTGATTAAGATAATTAGAAATAATTGTTGCGTCGGTAATACCAAATTGATTGAACGATGCCGTAATTGCACTTTTATAAAGTTGCTCTGCATCTCCAGAAATATAACCACGGGCTACTGCTTCGGAAAGATTGAACAACGTTTCCGAATAAGAAGCAATTACAGCCGGCGACAATGAAGTCAGGAAGTAAGTACCTGGTTTTGATGTTTTAGCAAAACCCTGACTATTGGCATCACTATTTGACAATCCATTCCCCCCTCCAACGTATTTACCTACACTTGCATCCGATGGTAACTGAGCATAAACTGGTAAACGTGGATCGGATAACTCATATAACTTATCAACCAATGTCTTCGAAATACGGAAATCGTCACGGGTCTCAAACCAAGCCGAAGCTGGATTTTGCTGAGGTGAACTAGTGTAAATAAACTGAAAGATTTCGCTATTACTGCTAATCACTCCTACAGCATCGGTTGTTGCCTCAATCGCAGTTTGCTTAGCCAAAGCTGATAGTTTATCCGAAATTCTCAACGCTATACGCAAACGAAGCGAATTTACCAGTTTTTTCCATTTAGTAATATCTCCTTTATAAGCCAAATCACCAGTAACAGTACCGTTTGTAGTACTTAGTAAAGATTGAGCTTTTTTCAAATCTTCAAGCAATCCCGTATATACTTCCTCTTGAGTATTATATGCCGGTGTCACTTTTTGACCTGCTTCTTTATAAGGAATGCTTCCATAAGCATCTGTCAATAATAAAAACGTCCATGAACGCAGCGTCAGTGCGATCCCTTTATAATTTGAATTTGCCTGCTGATCCGAGAAATTCAGAATCGTGTTCAAATCTGTAATCAAGGTTGCATATCCGGTATTCCACAAAGAAGTGAAAGAAGTATTAGAGACATCGTATCTGTCTGGTTCAGTATATTGGATTTTAGCCCAGTGCTGAACAAATAACAACGAGGAGTTAAAGTTATTATCCGCCCCCCAATATAAGTCGGCACCCTGCTTTAATGTTCCTGTTAACAGGTAAGGTGCCAACGGTGTTTCAGTTGCATTTGGATTTTTATTAATATCATCCAGAGTATCACTACATGAGGTGAGTGACAATGCAAATAGAGTTATATAGGCTAGTTTTTTTAGCATGATTTCGTGTTTTTAAAATTTAAGATTAACATTAAGGCTAAAACTTCTGGTAGTTGGCAGGGATAAACTCTCCAAACCTTGTGCATTTCCAGTATTAAAAGCTGTTTCAGGATCAATATTTGGCGCATCTTTATAAATAAATAGCAGGTTACGACCTACGGCAGTAATACTAGCTCCTACCAATCCCAGCCTCTTAGCAAAAGCCTTATCGAAGTTGTAAGCAAGTTTTACTTCTCTTAGTTTTACAAAAGTTGAGCTGTAAATATAAGCTTCACTAATATTGTATGACGCCTTGTAATATTCCTGTGCACTAATTACCTGAGTGTTCGGAGTTCCATTAGCATATACACCGTTAAAGATCATTCCATCATCATATACCGTTGCACCATTTGGAGCTGTTCCACCTCCAAGCAAAGTTTTGGTAGTACCTGCATAATAGTAATTCAATCCGCCATTGGCAGCATCACGACCTGGAAGAGTTTGAGCTAGTACACCTGTATAATTACCCGTTCTGTTTGTTCCCGAAAAAAGTTCTCCACCTACACTGGCATCAACAAGGAAAGAAAATTCAAGATTTTTATAGGTCAAGGTGTTTGTAACACCAGCTAAATAGTCTGGAGTATAATGTCCTAATACTCTCTTTTGCGGATCAGCTTTCGGCAATCCATTGGCACCTACTACTATGTTTCCACTTGCGTCGCGCTCATAAGCTGTGCCATAAAGTGCTCCATAAGCTTGCCCTACAGAGGCCAATACATCAACACCTCCCGAAGTACCAATTGTGTAGTTTTGAATTTGTTTATCGTAGTCAAGAATGGCTACTTTACTAACATTCTTTGAATAATTTACGCCTACATTCCATTTGAAATCTTTGGTTTGAATAGGGGTTCCATCCAATTGAATTTCTATACCGCGGTTGTTTATTTTACCTGCATTAATTAATTGCGTATCATAACCACTCGACGTAGTTGTTTTTATTTCCAAAATCTGGTCGAAACTATTCGTGTTATAATATGCTACATCTAGATGCAATCTATTTTTCCAGAAAGAAGCTTCAAGACCCAATTCAGTAGAGCGGGTTGTTTCCGGTTTCAGGTTCTCATTAAGTTTCTTTCTAGATGAGGTTTGAATTGGATTTCCGTCAAATGCGGTTTGAAAATTGTAAACTGTAGCCAATTGATATGGATCTGCATCATTACCCACTTCAGACCAACCACCACGTAACTTTAAGAAGTCAAGAGTATTGCTTTTTAAGTTCAAGGCATCGGTTAGTACAAAACTACCATTAAAAGAAGGATAGAAATAAGAACGGTTACTACTTGGTAATGTCGATGACCAGTCATTACGGGCAGTTACGTTCAAAAACGCATAATTTTTATAACCCAATTGTGCTGAGGCATACGCACTATATACTCTCAATCTTGATAATATGTTCGATGACGTTAACGGATCTCTCGAATTAGTCAATGTATACAAATCCGGTACAGCCAGACGTGGTGCTTTTTGATAATTGTTTGCATCACTATGGTTACGAATATTGAATCCGGCAAGAGCATCCAAACTAAAATCATCATTCAGTTTTTTGGTATAGGTAAAAATACCTTCTGTATTTCTTTCGTTTACAGTATAAGCATCTTCTGCATACGATCCGAAAGGAGTTCCATTTGTACCATACTTAATCTGGTATTTTCTACGATCGTTATAATAGTCAACACCAGTACGGAATCTAAAATTAAGACCATCTATAATTTTTGCATCCAAATGAATATCACCTATTAAACGGTTACGTTGCTGACTTGTAGTATTATAATAAGCATTCCAATACGGATTGCTGTAATAGCTATTGTTCCAGTTAACATCTCTATTATTTCTAAGCTCATTGATATCTACCTGACGTCCAAACCAAAGAAATTGGAGCATTACACCAGCAGCACGGTTACCCGATGGACCACCTGGTAAAGCTGGAGCATCAGTAACAATATAGTTAGCAGTTACCCCTATTTTTACATTTTTAGATATTTGATAATTAGTGTTAACAGTAAAGTTTGTTTTGTTTACTTCACTGTTAGGTACTGTTCCTGTTTGTTTTTGATTATTAACTCCGATACGGAAATCTGATTTGTCATCCGATTTCGCCACAGAAATACTATTATCAAAAGTAAGACCTGTATTAAAAAAGTCTCTCACATTATTAGGATGAGCTACAAAAGGCACTGCTACACCATTTGAATTAAATTGAGGAATAAGGCGCCCATCCATTTTAGGCCCCCAGCTTTCATCAACTCCGTCATTAACTCCGCCTCCTTTACCATCTACATAGCTGAATCTTCCGTTTGATCCTTGTCCAAACGAATTTTGAAACTTAGGCAATGTAGCAACTTGAGAGATTGTTATACCCGAACTAACGTTTATACCTAGTCCGTTTTGTCCTTTTCCTGATTTTGTAGTAATAAGAACAACTCCATGCGCTGCACGTGATCCATAAAGAGCCGCCGCATTAGGACCTTTCAGTACAGTTAATGTTTCAATATCCTGTGGATTTAAATCGGCAATTGCGTTTTTGAAATCACGGGTGGCTCCACCAACGCTTCCTAACTGCGAGTTATCTACCGGAACTCCATCTACCACAAATAATGGTTGGTTGTTTCCGGATATAGAAGTTTCTCCACGAATAATGATACGTGAAGATCCCATGTCTCCTTGCGAATTGGTGATACGTACTCCAGCTAGTTTACCACTAAGACTATTTAAAAAATTCGTTTCTTTTGTCTCCGCCAATTCTTTGCCTTTAAGTGCCTGAGTAGTATATCCCAAAGATTTTTTTTCTTTCGTAATACCTAGTGCAGTAACTACAACTTCTGACAACGCATTCTGCTCTTCAGAAATATTAATGATAACTGAATTTTCATTAGCAACAAATTCCGTTTTTTTATACCCCATATAACTTACTATTAGCGTATAAGGAAATTTTTGCCCCGTTTGAAAATAAAACTTCCCATCTAAGTCTGTTATAGCCCCGTGCGTAGTACCTTTAATATTTATCGAAGCACCGATAATAGGCTCCTTTGTAATAGCATCAACTACTATTCCGTTGAGTTTGGACTGGATTAATGGTTTGCTCTCTTGAGCATTAATCCCTATGGAAATCAACAAAATGCATAACCATATATATCTATTTAATTTTTTTTTCATTACTTTGTTTTGGTTTATTAAATAAGGGGAGTCGAAAACGGATTTACTCCACTCTCACTTTCCTTATAGAGATGTACAATTTCTTTAAGCTTCACCATTTCTGTTCCCGCAGAAATGGTTTCTTTTTACCTGCAACACATTCGTTTTTTCATTTTTATTTATTTTTAGATTACTATTACTTAAATTGGTCTATACGAGATTTCAACCCCTAAAATTTAGAGATCCATCTTATTTAAAATTTGTAAGAATTAAGGATTGAAGAATTTTTAACAGCAACAACTCAGAGGACATAAATTGTCAAATGGTTCTTGCTTGTTCAAAAATGAAATGCATTTGATAGTCTTTAATCTTTTTTGTACTTAATCTATTTTAAGTTCTACTAATTCAGTAGAACAAAAGTATATTAAAAATATTAACACAAAAAATTTAACGGTAATTTTTGCAAAAAAAATGTTAACTAAAATTTTAGTAAAATTTTAATTAACTATAAATAAGATAGTTGACATCTAACTGCATTTTTTTATTGTGTAAGAATTTTTCTAAACCGATACCATTAAATTAGAAATATCAACTGTTTTTAAACTCTTTTGTTAACAAAATAAGCAGCATTATCGCGGAATTTGGATGCGACAGAACCAAAACAGAACCTATACAACCCTTTAGGTTAATTCTAATTCTGTCTAAAAAGGCTTTTGAATTGATAAAGTATTCTCTCAAGTAATCGAAGATCTTCGGTAACAATTTCTGCGCTTCCTTTCATTTCCTGCTGAAAAGGGATTTTCTTATCATATGATGTTTCCAATCCTTTTGGCAGTGATATATCCAAT
>NZ_JAOZEW010000056.1 GCF_025847235.1 Flavobacterium shii | reverse complement strand
AAAGTAGTAGATAACCTGCTTCGCTGGCTATAGCTTTACCACTGGCAATCTATTTTTACTCTAGCGGGCAGATGGACGAGGAAGAGAGAAGGGCAAAAAATCAAGAAAATGATAGTTTTGGAAAACAAGCGGCAGATGCAACTGTAGTTCAAGGACAAGTCTCTGGAGCAGGTACCGTTGGAGGTTTTATCGATGGCGTTGACCAAGTTACCAAAATAAATCAAGCACTTAATAAAGAAATGATGGAATATGGCTCCGAAGCTGCTGCACGAGAAGCTGCAGGAGACTTGGCAGGAGCCGCCAATGCAAGTTTGGCAAAAGATATTGCCTCCCGATCCTACCAAACACCCTGGAAAGGAATGCTAAAAGGCTTTGGAATAGGTATTGCAGCAGGAGTAGTGAATTTCGGACTTGACAAATGGTCTAATTCTTATGAGGATGAAATGTTTACACAATCGGTTAAGAAACAAGTAGATTTAGAAAAAGAAGACAAGGAAAATAATATAGGTATTTTAGCAAATAATTCATGAAAAATTTAGGAATTCCCTATGCTATTGGGTATTTAATAGCAGGATTAGTAGTGGTGCCATTCTTGATTTTTATTGTGAATAAATTATTCTTTCAAGGAAATAATGCTGAAAAGTATATTTATCAATATTTAGATAATTCAAAAAACATAATGATGCATTTAGATCCTAAAGTAAAAACAGATTATGATTTTGAAATTAAAAATGTTTTTTTATCAAAAAGTGCAGGGAAATTTTATTTAGAATCGGAGACATTTTATTCTAAAGAAAATAAAAGATACTTTCAATTGCGTACTGCAAATATTGGAAAGCTTTTTTTTGATGCCTTTCGAAATCATATTGAAAAACATGGATTTATAGCCACAGTAAATAAAGATGATATGGAAAATCCTTTATACGGTACAAAACAGAATCCTATCCCCATTTTTAAAGTTGTGGGTGATGGAAAACCTATTACTATTAATAGCACAGATAAAAACGGATTAACTACTTG
>NZ_JAOZEW010000055.1 GCF_025847235.1 Flavobacterium shii | reverse complement strand
TCCATTATAATTCAATTTTTATTATGTCAAACTTGAAAGTCTTTTAGTAATTGAACGGGTGGTTAATTAAGGATCATGCCATAAATCTCAGTTGAAATCACAACCACTAAGAGTTGTTGAATAGGGTAAAACTCTAATGTCTACTAGTGCTACTATAATATCGTTGAGTTTAAGTGTTTTCTTTTGTGTGTGTGATTAATTTGGTTTAATTTTAGAAAATAATCTTAAACAAAATTTTATAATGAAAACGAATTTATTTACAAAAAAAAGAGTGTTGCTAATGGTTGTTTTGGTGTGTTCTTTTTTAGGTTTTAATTCATTTAGCAACGTGTCGGCTAAATTGAATATTGAAGGCAAAACATCTACTCAGTCGAAAAAACCTTCTGTTTATCGACCAGGATAAATTATGATTTGTCTTAAATAATCGATACAGATTATTAAGTGAATATATTTAATTAAATACCCGTGATATTTTTTATTGCAGGTATTTTTTTTATTATTATAAGTTCTCGTTTCTATTATGTTTTCTTGGTGTATTTGGCTACGAGTGAATCTGTGATTTTAGTAATGCATTCTTTTGTTGTTGTGGGTGTCAATTGTATTTTTCGCTAAAATCTTTGTCATAGCAAGTTGTTGATTGAACTTGTTAATATTAATTCTATGTTTTAAAATTTAATTCCCCTTTTTTGATTGCTGTATTTCACTGGCAATTAGCACTTTGTACTGTTCTGCGTTTCGTATTGTTTTTGTATAACAGTTTTTGATATTGATTGGAGTAATATTGTATTCCTTTTATCTGGATGATGTATTGTGGTTTTGATGATTTGATTTGTGATAAGAGAGGTTTTGGGGTGGGATTGTTTGGTGTTTGTATTTAGTATATTAAGGTATGTTTTTTACTTATATATAGGTAGGAGAAGTTTTTTCAGGAGCTATTTCCTGCTATCTGCTACAATCTTGTCCTTTTTAAAGGAAAAAGGACAAGGATTTTCGCTACTATCAGGGCTAGGGGAGGTAAAGCGGAAAAGAAATCTCGTATTAAAGAGAATAAAAGCAACTTTGTGCCTTGACGATTTAGCGAGAAACCTAGCAAAACCAAAGGGAAAACAGGGTAAGCGCCCCAAAGTGTCCAAGGTAGATAGGAAACAGTGAGAAATAAAGGTTTGTAAAT
>NZ_JAOZEW010000054.1 GCF_025847235.1 Flavobacterium shii | reverse complement strand
AGACATTTTATTTCATCTTCTGAAAAGCAGCTACTAGATTCTATTTCTTCTTCAGGACAATTATAGGCTATTTGCATTAAAAATAGTTTTACAATAGTTTCCATCATCAGTAAAGAAAGTTTGCGAATAGATTTTGAATAAGTCAACTCACTTGCTTCTATATTAAAGCCTTCTTTTTTTAAGATTCTAAATACTTCTTCTATTGTCCATCTGCAAGTATACCAAGTAATACAATTCAAAGCTGTTTCTAAATTCTCAATATTTATTGTTGTCAATAATCTCCAACATATTGGATTTTCAACATCGGTATTTATTTCTTTGGCTTCTATGATATTAAGATTGATATTTTTGGGAGCTGTTTTAGAACTTAAATCATTTTTATTTATTGTTACTTGTGAGTAGCGAACTTCTAAAATAGCTTCGCGCTTTTTTATGTTTTCTCTTTTATCGCCTTCTAATTCTATTGAGTAGGTTCCTTTGGATGGTTGCTCTGCTATATAGTCAAAAAGTTTTGTTTTGTCTGAGAGAGTTCTATTTGCTCTTGCCCGAACTAATAAATGCGTTTTCTGATCTGGGACAACCCCGAATTGCTCATAAATATCGCCTTCTCTATCCTGAATGATTATAATTTCTTTCGCCTGACTTAATACCTTTTTTGAGTTTTGAGAAGATTCTATCCATTTGTAAGATTCTTTTTCTTCTATTGGAAGTTTATTATAATCCCGCTGTTTTTTAGTTAGCTTTTCCAAAGGTCGATTCCATATCTTGACATCAGAAAAACCATATGGAACTAGCGTCTGAGCATCTAAAACAAAACTAGGATGAAGTAAAAAACCAATACCTCCTTTAGCTGCATTAGTTCTACCAATGTAATGATCCTTTTTTACTCTATTTTTATGGTTGTATAAATTAACTTCTGTAGTATCTTGAATACACAGAAGAACTTTGTCTGTGCAAGATGAAACGCAATTAGCCCTCATATTGCGTATAATATCAGCTTCGGAAACATTATCATTTTGTAAAAAACGATAAAAAGATTTTGCCTCAGAATCACTTTGGGTAATTTGACGAATCGAGTGAACACTATTCTTAAATAATTTGTCTAAAATTATATTACCTCTCTTTAATAAACGTGAATCCTTTATGTCACTTAATTGTCTTTCGTTCAAAATTTATTTTTTT
>NZ_JAOZEW010000053.1 GCF_025847235.1 Flavobacterium shii | reverse complement strand
TTCTGAGCATTCTATGATAAAAAACAAGTAAAAAAGGTTAAAATTCAAGATGCAAATTTATAAGTATTTATATAAGGAGTTTCTCTAGCTATAACTGCAAAAACTCTGCTTATAAGTTTACATCTAATATTATTTAAAACCAACATTGAATTTTTACCTTCAAGTTTCTTCTTATTGTAGTATTCTTTTAATTGGGGATCATATTTTATTGTTGTCATAGCACACATTTGTAATAATGACTTCATTTTTTTATCTGCCATATGATTTACTCTTGTCCTTCCTTTTACACTCGAACCTGAACTATGTTCAAAAGGAGCAACACCTGAATAACAGGCGAATTGTCTCCAGCTTTTAAAAGCTGTAAATCCTTTTGTAGCAATAATCAAATACACGCTAGTTTGCTCGCCTAGTCCAGGAATTGATCTAATAAGTTGGACTTGTTTAGTTAATTGATTACTTACTTTAATGATTTTTTTAATTTTTGATTCAATTTTATGGATAGAGTTTTTAATCGATTTTACTAGAGCTAGATTAATTTGAGATACTTCTTTAAAGATTATTTTATCTGTAAAAGCTTTATTTTCCTTGGTAGTTTGTATGAGTAATAACGCTTTTAGCATTTTCTCTCTTTCAGTATAAAGAATTTTTAATTTTTGAATATCTATGCTTGTAAGAGTGAATAGTTTTAATTTATCTATGTTTCTATAACTATAGTAAGAAATATCTTTAGCATCAGTTTTATCATTTTTCCCTCTTGAAATACCTTTAGATTTTTTTATTTCAATAGCGGGAACAATCCATAAATCTAGATTAAGCTTAACTAAAACATTTGATAAATGATTGGTATAAACTCCTGTGTTTTCACAACAAAAAAGAGTATATTCTTTGTTGATTTTTTTACTCATATTCTTGATAAAAATAAAAATACTTTTAATATCATTCTCTATGATAAAATGCTCTGATTTAAGAGTTAAAACATCAAGAATGTTAATATCTAATTTAGCTTTTGATACATCAATGCCAACATAAAATAAATACTTTTTCATAACTTTGAATTTAAGATGAATAAAAATGTTGAACTTCTTTAGAGCCTTTATTAGACCGTCATGTCTATCATTCTATTTGAAGCAATTCAACGGGATTCAAGGAGAAGGCAGAGGACTAATGCTCAGAATAGTTCTTAACTAGCGGAGTCTTAAGTTCACCTCTGCTTTCCTTTGAATAAAATTAAAGTTTTTTATCTAATCCAAAGTAAAGGCGGAGTCGAAGAA
>NZ_JAOZEW010000052.1 GCF_025847235.1 Flavobacterium shii | reverse complement strand
TATCCTTAGTCAGCCAAGAGCTAGACTGTATAGCGTGTTCAAGCATTTTATGCTGGCACGCTATTTTTTTTTGATTCAAAATCGTTATCATATATCGTTTTGTTTTTATAAATAACATAAACTAGTTCCAATAATTTTCTCTGTACCGCTACACATCCTTTCATTTTAATTCCATGCTTAGCCACTATTCGGGCATATTGATTGCGAAAGTTATCGTCCCATTTTATCGTACTGAGTGCCGGTAAATGCAGACAGCTTCTTAAATATCTATTTCCTTTTTTTGATATTGTTGGCTTACCTTTTACTGAGGTTCCTGAGAGTTTTTCTTTTACATCCAATCCAGCATAACTTGTGAGCTGCTTTTTATTGCGTATGAGTTCAAATCCGTTTGTTTCTCCAATAATAGTTGCTGCTGTCAAAATTGATATTCCGGGAATGGTACAAATAGTACTGACATCTTTAGCAAGTTCCTTATTGTCTTTTATACGGGTCTGAATCTCGATTTTAATTTCTTTTTCAAGGGTGTTTAAAAAATGTATTCTCCTTTTTGAGCGTTCAATACTTGACAAAGATGGCATTGCCTCTGTTTCTTCTGCATGTAACTGGTTTTTTACTATTGTTCTCTCATCTGTAATCTGACGTCGTTCTCTTGTGAGTTGTTTCAAAGTCCTGTAAATTTCTTTTGGCTTTTTCCAGTTATCCAGCTTTCTTTCGAGCCCAAATCTGGCAATTGCCTCAGAGCACGTTTTATCTGTAATTGTTTTGACATCCAAGGTTCGCATGTAATTACTGATTTTATTGGGCAGTACAATACTTAAATCTTCTTCTTTTTGATCAAGATAATACGCAAATTTTTGATGGTACACTCCCGTAGCTTCCATTACATATCGAACTTTAATTGCTTTATCTGTCAATTTATCTACCCAATGAGAAAGTTTTAAAAAACCTTTATCTGTATTTTTAAAAACATCATAAGCGTACAATTCGATTGTTAAATCATCATGTAATCTTCCTAAAGTAACTACCAATTCTTTTTGAGCTACATCAATTCCTAATACTTGCTTGAATACTTTCATAACTTCCTTTTTTTTTTAATAATATTATAAAGTGATGAATCTCCCTTCGTCTTGTCTCCTGGTTGGATATTCTGGATAATACGACCTGCGTAGTTCCTTACATTCTGTTCAGACTCTAAAAGATAAAAAAGAATGAGGCCATATCTTTGCGACAATGTACTTCGTGAGTCATTTAGGCGCGAATCGGCTCTCATCCCTTTTCAC
>NZ_JAOZEW010000051.1 GCF_025847235.1 Flavobacterium shii | reverse complement strand
CAATGTCATTAAGTTAAGGTTTTATTATATTGCATCTTTCTGATTTTTAAGCACTACGGGTCTTATTCGTTTTTTATATTTACCTACTTTGCGTTTGTTGTTACGATTTAAACGAATTGGAATAGTATTCTGCAGAAATAGATTTTCTAACTCCTTAACTATTTCTTCTAAAGGAGCTTCTTTACAAAGCAATTCTAGAATTCGGTTTTTTAAAAATCCATAAGATAAATTCGTGTTTATTTTATAATCTAGTTTCGTATTTCGATTCTTAAGGCATAATTCTTCTTCTAAATCATTTACAATGACCGATTGCAAATTGCTGATAAATACGGCACAGAAAAAATCCTGTTCAATACTCATTTTAGAATACCCCGTGAAATATTCCACTTTCAACTTGTTTTTTAGTTCGTCGTAAAAGGTTTCAATTCCCCATCTTAAAAAATATAATTCTTTGAAAATACTTGCTGGGTAAATTTGACTATCCAACAACGATGTCATCAAAATTTCAATTTCTCCTCCAGGTAAATCAACTCTAATTAAACGCACTTTTAAACTAGTATTTTTATCATAATTCTTTCCAGTGAAAACATGTCTCTCTTGTGGAAAAATATCAACAGTTAGAGTTTTCTTTTTACTTAATATAAATGAACTTACTACCTTACTATGATTTTTTTGTACTCTTATCACATAATCAATACCAGATTTAATGTGTTCATTTTTAAAGTCATAAGAAGGATATCCTCGGTCATAAATAATCAAATCGTTTTGTTTCCAATGTGGCTTATGTTTTAAGGCGAGCTCTCTTTCTCCTGTTTTTACATTTTCTAAAACCGAATTCAAGACCAAGCGATTTAATACATCATATAATACAGATGCCATCCCTTGTACTATTGATGTATCAGTCTGATTTTTTGATTCTCCGTAAAACAATTTTAATTCCTCAGTATAGGGTAAAGTTATCTTGGAACCATCAACGGCTAAAATCCTAAAACTGTTAAAGCGCTTAATATTTTGATTGCTTTTCAGATAATAATTATCTATGATAATTGAGGATAAATAATTAAAAACCTCTGGCTTTATTTTTTTCCTTTGTTGAACAAAAGCACTGGATGTAAAATTATCAACTCTCTGGAAATTTAATTTTGAATTCAAATGTTGCAGAAAATTATCAATCTCAATGACCATACTTTTCCTTAATAAATTCAACATAAAGAGTATTACTCGACAAAAAGGTTGCTTACGATTTCTGGTAAAATCTTGTTTTTTCATTCTATAATCTGAAATTATTTCTTTACTAAAAATCACATCTCTCAATTTTTCAATTATTAAAATTGAATTCTTCGACATATTTA
>NZ_JAOZEW010000050.1 GCF_025847235.1 Flavobacterium shii | reverse complement strand
TCGGAGAGCCAGATACCTACTTTCTCGACGAATTTTAATAATTGTCCAAATCGTAGTTTCCATCCTTTTATCCTATTGTTTGGGTCGAAGAATTCAGGTTTTGCTTTTCCGTTATAATAGGATGCAGATACATAAGGACAATCGGCATTTCCTGCTTCAAAACTTATTTGTACTTCATCGCCTATTTCGGGAGTCCAATAACCGCCTCTTGCTCCGCCTGCGTAGTTTTGCGTTACACGTATCCATTCGCTTGAGTTTCCCCAGCCTGCCCAATAGAATTCTACTTTTACACGACCCATTGCTTCGGGATCATTATTGTCGCTTATTATTGCGGGTTGGCTATCGGCTTTGCCAAATACTTCGACATCGGTATAATGTGGTGCCGCCACATCGGCAGGAATAGCTTTAAACTCACAACTGTAGTTTCCGTGTCCTTCAGACAGGTGTATAATTTCGATTGCAATAAGTTCGTGCTCTACGTTTTTATTCTGGATTGTAAACACCTGTCCTAAACCAATCGGGAAATAGGAGACTCCGCTATAAAAAACGCTATTGGCATCGCGACCTGCTGTTTGCAATCGCACCATTTCCTCGATTTCGTCTTTATTTTGAGCATTATTAGTATAAGCACCATGACTTAAACCTTGTCGTGCCACCGATCCCTGATTATATCCTACAATAGATGCAAACCGGTCACGGCTGCCTGTTGTGATTTTCTCTGAGACATTTCTAATTTTCTCTGCATTGTTGTAGTTATAGCCTCCAAAAGAGGTTTTATGAGATACTAAATTTGCCTCAATCTTGAATTTATGTAAGGAAGAACCGTTTATCAATTTTACTTTGGAGGGTTTGGTTTGTCCAAACTGCATGCGCATTCCATCAAAATAGAACCACTGCCCATAACGAGCCGAAAGACGTTTCATGAAATTAAAACTAGTTTCGTTATATTGTGTCTTGTATTTGAATGTTTTGGAGAAAGTAGGTAATATTGCTTCGTTTTGGTAAAATTCGCCCGAGCTTTCTTCTGCAAAAATTTCTAATGCAATTTCCAGTAGGTTCTTCTCAAGAAAGATTCTTGACTTTTTCATATCATCGAGTACAATCGTATGACTAATACCGGTAACATGTAATCCGGCAGGACTGCCATGCAGGTTAATAGAAACCAGGTTTGATATCATACCTTTGGACATCAATTGAATTCCGTTTACCTTAAAAGTAAAGATTACTTCACTTCCTATATATTTACCAATGGCTGATGCCTGATCAGAAGGTTCTATTACAGCTTTACTGGTATATTGCCATAAAAATGAAAAATGGTGATGGTCGGCCATTTGTTGCGATAGCTTAAAATCGGAATAAATAACGTTTTGAGAAAAACTGCTTATAGATATATGAACTTGTTCCGAAAATTTTGACATGAGGCATTGGTTTTATTGGTTAATATTTAAAGCTTATTTTAATCCTATATTTTTTAATCAAATGGATTAACGGTTATTTTTATAGGTATATTTCTACAAATAAGCTTTTCGTAAAGTTCAAAAAACA
>NZ_JAOZEW010000049.1 GCF_025847235.1 Flavobacterium shii | reverse complement strand
AAAAAACTTTTCTACTTTTGCACCCGCTTTGAGAAACAAGCGAAACAAAAAATAAGAACACGTTCCTAGACATATTGAATTGACAGCCGTTTTAAGAGAGATCTTAGAACAATAAAATAAAGAGTAATAGAATCGAAAGATTTGAAAAAACCGATAGAATCATTAGTCGCAATATAATATTAAAATATACGATGAAGAGTTTGATCCTGGCTCAGGATGAACGCTAGCGGCAGGCTTAACACATGCAAGTCGAGGGGTATGCTTCTTCGGGAGCAGAGACCGGCGCACGGGTGCGTAACGCGTATGCAATCTACCTTTTACAGAGGGATAGCCCAGAGAAATTTGGATTAATACCTCATAGCATAGCAGCTTCGCATGAAGCCACTATTAAAGTCACAACGGTAAAAGATGAGCATGCGTCCCATTAGCTAGTTGGTAAGGTAACGGCTTACCAAGGCTACGATGGGTAGGGGTCCTGAGAGGGAGATCCCCCACACTGGTACTGAGACACGGACCAGACTCCTACGGGAGGCAGCAGTGAGGAATATTGGACAATGGGCGCAAGCCTGATCCAGCCATGCCGCGTGCAGGATGACGGTCCTATGGATTGTAAACTGCTTTTATACAGGAAGAAACACTGGTTCGTGAACCAGCTTGACGGTACTGTAAGAATAAGGATCGGCTAACTCCGTGCCAGCAGCCGCGGTAATACGGAGGATCCAAGCGTTATCCGGAATCATTGGGTTTAAAGGGTCCGTAGGCGGTTTAATAAGTCAGTGGTGAAAGCCCATCGCTCAACGGTGGAACGGCCATTGATACTGTTAAACTTGAATTATTAGGAAGTAACTAGAATATGTAGTGTAGCGGTGAAATGCTTAGAGATTACATGGAATACCAATTGCGAAGGCAGGTTACTACTAATGGATTGACGCTGATGGACGAAAGCGTGGGTAGCGAACAGGATTAGATACCCTGGTAGTCCACGCCGTAAACGATGGATACTAGCTGTTGGGCGCAAGTTCAGTGGCTAAGCGAAAGTGATAAGTATCCCACCTGGGGAGTACGTTCGCAAGAATGAAACTCAAAGGAATTGACGGGGGCCCGCACAAGCGGTGGAGCATGTGGTTTAATTCGATGATACGCGAGGAACCTTACCAAGGCTTAAATGTAGATTGACCGGTTTGGAAACAGATCTTTCGCAAGACAATTTACAAGGTGCTGCATGGTTGTCGTCAGCTCGTGCCGTGAGGTGTCAGGTTAAGTCCTATAACGAGCGCAACCCCTGTTGTTAGTTGCCAGCGAGTCATGTCGGGAACTCTAACAAGACTGCCAGTGCAAACTGTGAGGAAGGTGGGGATGACGTCAAATCATCACGGCCCTTACGCCTTGGGCTACACACGTGCTACAATGGCCGGTACAGAGAGCAGCCACTGGGCGACCAGGAGCGAATCTATAAAACCGGTCACAGTTCGGATCGGAGTCTGCAACTCGACTCCGTGAAGCTGGAATCGCTAGTAATCGGATATCAGCCATGATCCGGTGAATACGTTCCCGGGCCTTGTACACACCGCCCGTCAAGCCATGGAAGCTGGGGGTGCCTGAAGTCGGTGACCGCAAGGAGCTGCCTAGGGTAAAACTGGTAACTAGGGCTAAGTCGTAACAAGGTAGCCGTACCGGAAGGTGCGGCTGGAACACCTCCTTTCTAGAGCCCTATATGTTAGCATTTATGCACGTTAGGGAAAGAAGACGAATTGACCTATAGGTTAAATTTAAGATTATATTACTCTGCTGTTAGTTCAAATAATAAAATTTAAGAATAAGAGTGTCTCGTAGCTCAGCTGGTTAGAGTACTACACTGATAATGTAGGGGTCGACAGTTCGAGTCTGTCCGAGACAACAAAATAATTGATAATTTTAAATTATTAATTATACATTAAAAGACACGTTCATTTACAGATTACAGGAAATTCTAGGGTTGAAAAATTAGGGATTACAACAATTCAT
>NZ_JAOZEW010000005.1 GCF_025847235.1 Flavobacterium shii | reverse complement strand
GATGTTATGGCGCTGGCAAAAGTAGCAAACTAGCCGAGATAGCAGTTGCTTTATGCTTAACAGGAGAAATTTCTATTCTTGCAGCAATGAGTTCTGGTCAATTTACGGCTGCACATCAAAAATTTGGAAGATAATTACAACACATAATTGAGTATAGCACACAAAAAAACCATCATATTTCTATGATGGTTTTAACTCTGAGCCGGCGGAGGGACTCGAACCCACGACCTGCTGATTACAAATCAGCTGCTCTAGCCAACTGAGCTACGCTGGCGACTCATTACGGGTGCAAATATATAACTGTTTTTTGATTCTGCAAAATAAATTTAAACAATTATTAAAATATTTTTTAAACAAAAAAACCACCCTAAAAGGATGGTTTTATGTTGAGCCGGCGGAGGGACTCGAACCCACGACCTGCTGATTACAAATCAGCTGCTCTAGCCAACTGAGCTACGCTGGCGACTCATTACGGGTGCAAATATAAAGCGGTTTTTCGTTTTACCAAAATAAATTTGCACTTTTTTATCGTTTTTTTTTACTACAATTCGTTGATTTTAGTAATCAATTGATTAGCAGTTTCTTCCAATTCAACATTAATTTGTTTGAAGTGTGCTTTTTTATTTTCTACGTTCTTTGCGTTCACTTTTGTGATCAAAGTATCGAAAGCAGCAATAGCTTCATCGATTAAAGCATTAGTTTCTGTAGTTGGTTTTCCTGTAGTAGAAATTTCAAATAAGTAAACTGCCTCAATAATATCTCCTAAAACGTAGTTGATGTCTTTCTTTAAATTCTTAACGTTTGCCATTTTATTTTTATTTTAATTTGCGTTTGCAAAAGTACACATAATCTTTCTATTACCCGCTATGAAATGTAAATTTCTAAAATAGAAGCTTTTCCATTGAAGATGAACCTTTTCAAAGAAGCTGGGATTAATACAGTATCTCCTTTTTTATAGCTCAATTTACTTCCCTCATATTCTATTTTAAAAGAACCTTCGATACACATATAAACTGTAAAACTTTTTCCATCTTTACTTACCTCAACCTGACCGTCTAACGGAATATAATTTGTGGTGAAATATGGACAATCAACCACAACATTAGATTCATTATTTTTTTTCTGATACTCCTTATAAGTATCTACCTTGTTATAATTAATAGCATCTAGCGCTAAATCTACATGCAATTCTCTTTTATTTCCTTGGGCATCTACCCTGTCAAAATCATACAAACGATACGTAATGTCCGATGTTTGCTGAATTTCGGCAACAACTAAACCTGCACCTATGGCGTGAATCGTTCCAGTTTCCAGAAAGAAAACATCCCCTGATTTAGCTTTTACACCGTCAAGAATAGAAACCAATGTATTATTATTTAAATTCTCAAGATATTCTTCTTTACTAGAATCCTCTTTAAAACCTACAATAATCCTAGCATTTTCATCTGCTTGCATCACATACCACATTTCGGTTTTACCAAAAGAGTTATGACGTTCTTTTGCTAATTTATCATTAGGATGTACTTGTATCGAAAGATCTTCGCGAGCATCCAGGTATTTAAAAAGCAATGGAAATTGTTTCCCAAATTGCTCATGAACTTTTGTCCCCAAGATTTCATTTGGATGTTCATTTATAATATCAGTAAGGGTTTTTCCTTTTAAACTTCCGTTTGCAACAATACTTACATCACCTTCAACAGTAGACAATTCCCAGCTTTCACCAGTAATCTTAGAAGTAATAGGTTTATTTAATTCTGTTTTTAATTTTTCGCCTCCCCAAATTCTTTCTTTCAAGATTGGTTCAAACTGTAAGGGATATAATTGTGACTTCATCTTATATATTTTTATACAAATTTCATCTATTTGATAAGTCCTGTATAATACTATTCTTTTAAATTATGATACTAATTCTTTAATTGCTTCAAGCGCTTTAGGAATATGCTTGGCAGCAACCATACTATCAAAAATGAGAATTATAACTCCATTTTTATCGACAACATAAGTTACTCTACCTGGCAATAATCCAAGTAAACCAGAGGGAACTCCAAAAAGGGTTCTTATTTTTTTATCTTCATCCGAAAGAAGAATAAAAGGCAAATGGTGTTTATGCGAAAATTTTTGATGAGAATCGACACTATCACTACTAATACCAATTACCTCTGCACCCAGAGTTACAAAATCTTCATATTGATCTCTAAAACTACAGGCTTCGGTTGTACATCCCGGGGTATTATCTTTAGGATAAAAATAAATTACCAAAGGTTTACGACCAAGCACATCTTTACTTTCAAACACATCTCCATTAGCGTCTTTTGCGATAAAATTCGGGATAACATCTCCTACTTTTAATGACATTTTATTCTCCTTTATAGGTTACAAAATTACGAGCAGTTTCATACAACACGATTTCTAAATCAAAATCGGGATTAATCTTTTTTCTAATTTTATTCCAAATCACTACCGCAATATGTTCTGCAGTTGGATTTAAATCTTGAAATTCTGGCACATCAAGATTAAGATTCTTATGATCAAATGGTAATTCAACTTCTTGATATATAATATCAGCTAGTATTTTTACATCTATCACAAAACCTGTTTCAGGATCAACTTCTCCAGTAACACTTACTGTTAAGTCATAATTATGTCCATGAAAATTGGGATTGTTACATTTCCCAAAAACGGCATCATTTTTCTCCAACGTCCAATCTTTTCTGTACAGCCGATGGGCAGCATTAAAATGTGCTTTTCTTGATATCGTTACTCTCATGTAAGTTTTGGTTTAAATTTTATGGTCTTCCAGAAAATGATAAAACTCGTCAAAGATTATTTTGAACCAAACGGTATAAATCTCAGGATGTAATTGCATATCTTTTTTTACATCTTCAATTTTTATCCATTTCCAAGCTTCAACTTCTTCATTATTTATGATAGGTTCTTCATTATAACGCCCAATCATAACGTGATCCAGTTCATGTTCTGTTAATCCGTTATCAAAAGGAGCTTTATATATAAAATGAAAAAGTTCTTTAAGTGGAGTTTTAAAACCCATTTCCTCAAATAATCTTCGGCTTCCTGCTTCGACATTAGTTTCTCCTTCTCTTTGATGACTACAACATGTATTAGTCCAGAGTAAAGGTGAATGATATTTATGATGTGCACGTTGTTGTAACATGATCTCATTATTATCATTTAAAACAAAAACTGAAAATGCTCGATGTAGAACTGCTTTTTCATGCGCTTCTAATTTTGGCATCAGCCCAATCGGCTCATCGTTCTCATTAACTAATATTACGTTTTCTTCTATCATAATTGGTATTAAACACACAAAAATACGAAAAAAGAAATTGCTTTAAAGCCTGAAAAAAGTTTGTGAAAAGTTTAACGAGCTCTGCATTAACTAAAATTTTAATTTTATAGTATGATTTCTAGCGGATTAAAGCCATGAAAAAATAGCCTTTTATTTCAAAACTAAAGAAGTCTTTTATACGTAAATAATAAAAGTTAAAACTTACTTAAATACTCATTCATTTGTAAAGTGTACGACATTTCAATCAATTAAGAACATCATACAATTGTAATATAAAATTCACCGATCATGAAAACTAGAACTCATTTTTTAAGCGCATTCTTTTTACTTCAATTATTTATATTTCAAGCTTGTGGTCAAAACACAAAAGAGCAGTATACAACACCTAAAAAGACATCAATGGAAAATAAAATCGACAAACCGAATAATCCATATTACTCCAATACGGATACCAAAAAGCTGAATCTTACCGACGCACAATGGAAAAAAGTACTACCAGATGATGTATACCAAGTAATGCGCCATGCAGATACCGAAAGACCATTTACAGGAAAATACTGGAGTACCGATGTAAAAGGAACTTACTATTGTGCAGCATGTGGAAATAAACTCTTTAGATCCGGAGCCAAATTTGCCAGTAGTTGTGGCTGGCCAAGCTTTTTTGAACAAGACAATAAAAATAGCGTTACATACAAACAAGACAATTCTATAGGCATGGAACGTACCGAAGTGCTTTGTGGCAGATGTGGTGGCCATCTAGGTCACTTATTCGACGATGGACCAGCCCCAACAGGAAAAAGATATTGCATGAATTCAATTGCACTCGATTTTATACCAGACAGTAAATAATATCATTATGAAAAATACAATTTTAATCTGCATCCTTACGCTATCAATTAATGGATTTGGACAAGCAAAAAAACACCCCAATTACGACACAATCACACTTGGCGGAGGATGTTACTGGTGTGTAGAAGCTGTTTACGAAAATTTAGACGGCGTAAAATCAGTAGTCTCAGGTTTCTCTGGAGGAAAAACTATCAATCCAAGTTATGAAGAAGTATCAACCGGAAAAACTGGCTTTGCCGAAGTAGTTCAGATTACATACGACAAGAACGTAACTAGTCTGGATGAAATATTTAAAGTTTTCTTTACCGTACATGACCCTACAACTTTAAACAGACAGGGTGCTGATGTAGGAACCCAATATCGTTCGGTTATTTTTTATAAAAATGAAGAGCAAAAAAATGCAGCGAATAACATTATAAATGCATTAAAAAAAGCAAAAGTATATAACGACCCGATAGTAACTGCCGTAGAACCGTTTACAAAATTTTACAAAGCCGAAGATTATCATCAAAATTATTATGAAAATAATAAAAATCAGCCTTATTGTAAAATGGTAATACAGCCAAAAATAGAAAAATTCGAAAAAGTTTTTAAAGACAAATTAAAAAAGAAATAATTATTAATTCACTAAGCCGCTTATGAAAATGAGCGGTTTTTTTATTTAATAATCAAAGCCAAAATTTTGTAATTTGCATCAATCTATTAAGAACCAGAACCTTTTAACCAAACCACAAAAAAAAATGAAGCACGTATACTTATCCCTTATATTCCTACTGTTTTTTAATTACAATCACGCTCAGGAAAACTTACCTACAGATTACCTTACTAAAGAATTTCACAAAGGACGAAGAGAAGCTTTTAGGAATTTAATGCCTGCAAATTCAGTAGCAGTAATATTTTCCTATCCTGAGAGAAAGTTCTCTAGAGATATAAACTACAATTTTCATCAAAATCCAGATTTGTATTACTTAAGCGGTTACAAAGAACCCGACGCTGTTTTATTACTCTTTAAAGAAACACAAGGAACTGGCGAAACTACTTACAACGAAATCCTATTTGTTAGAGAAAGAAATGCAAGTCATGAAATCTGGACAGGAAGACGCTTAGGTATTGATGGGGCTAAATCAAAATTAGGTTTTACAACAGTTTATAACGGAAAAGACTTCAAGGATTTCTCTATAGACTTTAAAAAATTTGACAAAATAATTTACGATAAAATCCCAACTGACATCGGTAAAGACACAAGCAGTTTTGACCTTTTTGGATTACTAGAAACATTTAAAGCAAAAGCAGCAATTACAAATGACGATGCAGCTTCTTTACTACTATTCGAAAACATAACAGCAACACTTCGCGAAATAAAAACTCCCGAAGAGATTGATTTAATGCGTAAATCGGTTAAACTTTCCTGTATTGCTCACAATGAAGTCATGAAAGCAATTAACATCGATATGAGCGAAAATGAAGCCGATGGAATTCATGCTTATATTCACCGAAAATATGGAGCCGAAGGAGAAGGCTATCCACCAATTGTTGGCGCAGGAGCCAATGGATGCATCTTGCATTATGGCGAAAACAATAGCACCAAAATAGACAACCAATTATTATTAATGGATGTAGGCTCCGAATACCATGGTTATTCTGCCGATGTTACCCGAACTATTCCTGCAAACGGAAAGTTTACCGAAGAGCAGAAAGCAATCTACCAATTAGTATACGATGCACAGGAAGAAGTTTTTAAAATTTGTAAAGAAGGAACTCCACTTGCAGATTTAAACATCAAGGCCAAAGAAGTTTTAGCCAAAGGATTACTGAAATTAGGAATCATCAAAGACTTAAAAGAAGTAAGTACTTATTACCCACATGGATGTTCTCATTTTCTTGGCTTAGATGTTCACGACAAAGGAAACTACAGAGGCCCAACAAGCCTACTTAAAGAAAACATGATTATTACAGTCGAACCAGGAATTTACATTCCGGCAAATAGCAAGTGTGATAAAAAATGGTGGAATATTGGTGTACGTATCGAAGATGATATTCTTATAAAAAAAGATTCATACGAAAATCTATCTGCAGAATCCCCTAGAAAATGGCAAGATATTGAAAAATTAGCTTCACAAAAAAGCAAATTTAACGAATTCAACTTACCAAAATTATAAATCAAAATTGTTCCTGTTTTGAAACGTTACATTGTTTTAAAATCATTTCCTTTGTAGGTATCTCACAGTTATAATTAAATTAAAATGAAAGCATTAACTTTTTCTACTTTTGGCAATTCCGATGTACTTGAATACATTGATATTCCTAGCCCGAAATTAAAAGATGACGAAATATTAGTCGAAATGAAAGCCATCGGATTAAATTTTGCCGATGTATATCGTCGAAAAGGGAACTACCACCTTAAAGGAAATCCCCCTTTTATAGCCGGTTACGAAGGATCTGGAATCGTAGTAAACACAAATAACCATTCGGAATTTAAAATCGGAGACAGAGTTGCTTTTGCCGATGTTCCTTTTGCAAATGCCGAACTCGTTGCCGTTAATATAAACCATGTAATTCCGTTACCAGAAGCAATCGATTTTGAAACCGGAGCATCGATTTTACTACAAGGATTAACAGCCCATTACCTCGCGACCGATAGTCATAAAACATCAAAAGGAGAAACTGTAATCATTCATGCAGTTGCCGGAGGAGTCGGACAATTTTTAACGCAAATAAGTAAACTTTTGGGCGCAACCGTAATTGGTTTAACCTCATCACCAGATAAAGCAAAAATCGCAATCGAGCAAGGAGCCGACCATGTATTCTTATACAATGATAATTGGAAAGCAGAAGTTTTTAAAGTAGTTCCAAACGGTGCCGATGTAGTTTATGATAGCATAGGCAGCACCTTAAAAGATAGTTTCGAAGTAACCCAAAATTGTGGTCAAGTCGTATTTTTCGGAATGGCTGGCGGAGATCCTGCACCTGTAAATCCAAGAATGCTCATGGATACCTCTAAAACACTAACTGGTGGAGATTTATGGAGTTATTTAACCACAAGAGAAGAAAGAATAAAAAGAGCCAATCAGTTATTCACATGGATTACTGAAGGTAAAGTTTCACTTGCAACACCTACATCTTTTAAATTATCCGAAGGAAAACAAGCACATGATTATCTGGAAAGCCGTAAAAGTACAGGAAAAATAATTTTGATTCCGTAAAATAAAAACTAAATTTCATTAAAATTCTACAGACAACTTCAATTATTTTTCACGCAGATTTCAAAAGATTTAAACTGATTCGCACAGATTTATTTATAACTAAATTTTAAATAAATCAGCCTTGATTTGCAAAATCTGCGTGAAAAAATAATTCATAATTTCCGTACTTATCCAGCCTTATAATTGTTCAACCTCAATCTTTGTCAATTCAGATAATTCTAAGATTCTGGCAACATCACTTTTATTTACTACAAAAAACATATAATTGTCTCCATGTGTATCAAAAGTCATCAATTCAAGACCTCTTTTTTCTAAAGCCGATTGAATATATGGGAATAAATCATGACTATACGTTTCTTCAGGATATTCAAAATTAAGATCCTCTCCAATCATTTCAGAGATAAAACTCTCAGCATCTTCAGGATCAAATTTCCAATCACTGTTCCAACAATCTATACTTTCAAAAAATTCAAAATCACCTTCAACTTTCGCTTCATAATCTTCTAACCCTTTATTAAAATTCTTCAAAAATTTTTTAGATTGCTTTTTTAGCAACTTGTCTTCTACATTTCCTCTAGAAACTAATTTAATAAACTCTTCAAAAATTTCGGATGTAACCACAACATCTACTGGCAATAAATTTTCTCGAGAAGGAACCACAACACTTTCAGGTATTTCAATTTCCATATATTGACAAATCCCTTGCAAAATCCTTTCAAATTCCTTGAATCCTATTTTCTGGATTTCATTTTTAGGATTATTTATGTCGATATATTCAGTGTCCAAAATTCCTTTTGTATAATCCAAAAAATAACTATTATTGTACAAAATTCTAAAATCATTTATTTCTAAACTATTAGTACAACAAAAGAAAATGACAAAATTATGCAAAACATGTTTTAGATATTTTTTCGCCTCAGGAGTTGGCTCAGAATAAAATTGAATATGAATATAATCGTATTCTAATTCCGCTTGCATACTCTCTTCTGAAAGTACTCCGATATCTAGCTTTTTATATAACTCATTTAAAACTTCGTATGCATTTTTAAATCCAGCTTTCGAAATTTCCTTTTGCGCTTCTTCATGGTCAAATGAAGTTGGAAACGAATATAAACTTACCGAAACTGCATCATGAACACCTTTCATTTTAAAATCAACACCGTTTACCTCATTATATAAATAAGAATAAATTGAATTAATAACACCAAAAGAAACAATTGATTTTGGGTCGTTATTTCTACCAAAGAAATTAGGAAAGAAATCTTTCATTGAGATATATTATTTTACGTTTATATATAAACCCTTAAGTGATACACAAATAACACAAATTTATTTCGTTTTTCTAAAGATCTGACAGATAAAAATCTACCTAACCCTTTCTCAAAATCCCAACGTCACTTTCCTAACTCGAAACTAAAAACCAAACAAACGAAGTAAATCCATGGCTTAGAACATAGAATAGCTATTCTTATAAACAAGCATTTACTACTTTAAAGCTTCGGCAATCATCAAAGCACATTTTTCACCATCAATAGCTGCCGATATAATTCCGCCTGCATAACCCGCACCTTCACCGCAAGGATACAATCCTTTTATTTGTAAATGTTCGTAAGTTAACGGATCTCTCGGAATTCTTACTGGCGAAGATGTTCTGCTTTCTGGCGCATGAAGAATAGCCTCATTGGTTAAATAACCTCGCATTGATTTACCAAATTCAGAAAAACCTTCACGTAATATTTGAGATAAAAAACCCGGAAAAACCTGTCCCATTTCTACCGAAGTAGTTCCAGGAACATAAGATGTTTTAGGAATATCCGACGAAACTTTATTTTGAGTAAAATCGACCATTCGTTGTGCAGGAACTTTTTGAGTTTCACCAGCCAAATGCCATGCTTTTTGTTCGATACTTTTTTGAAATTCCATTCCAGCCAAAGCTCCGAATTTAGCAAAAGGTTTAAAATCTTCTAATTTTAATTCGATTACAATTCCAGAATTGGCTGTAGCCTGATCTCTTTTAGACGGAGACCAACCATTGGTAACTACTTCTCCAGGACTTGTAGCACAAGGCGCTATTACACCACCAGGACACATACAAAAAGAATACATACCTCTTCCTCCTACTTGTTTCACGATAGAATATGGTGCTGGAGGCAAATGCTCGCCACGATAATCACAACTATACTGAATACTATCTATTAAAGATTGAGGATGCTCGGCTCTTACGCCCAAGGCAAAAGGTTTAGCCTCGATAAAAATTTTCTTTCTGTCTAATAATTCAAAAATATCACGAGCAGAATGTCCCGTTGCTAATATTAATTTATTAGCGTTAATCGTATCTCCTTTTTGAGTTACAATTCCTTGCACTTCATTATTTTTTACAAGAATATCAGTTACTCGTGTTTCAAACAAAACCTGCCCACCGCATTCGATGATTTTTTCTCGAATATCCTGAATAATCTTTGGTAATTTATTCGTTCCGATATGAGGATGCGCTTCTACCAAAATATCATCAGAAGCTCCAAAAGCAACCAATAATTCGAGAATTCTGGTTACATCGCCACGTTTTTTAGATCGTGTATATAATTTTCCGTCAGAGTACGTTCCCGCTCCACCTTCTCCAAAACAATAATTAGAATCTTCGTTTACAAAATGTTCTGTATTTATTGCTTTTAAATCTCGTCGGCGACCACGCACATCTTTTCCTCTTTCTAGAACAATTGGTTTTAAACCTAATTCTATTAATTGTAAAGCTGCAAAAAGTCCTGCAGGACCAGCACCAACAACAATTACCTCTTGCGCTCCAGATACATTTTTATATTCCGGAAGCTCAATTTTAGTTAGCTGAAAAACTTCATTTTGCAAATAGATATTCACCTTCAAATTGATTTTTATCGCTTTTTGGCGCGCATCAATGGAGCGTTTTAAAATCGTTATATGATGAATTTCATTAGGTGAAACTTTTATTTGTTTCGACAAATGTTCTTTTAGCAATAACTCATTTGCTGCTATTTCGGGCGATACTTGAAGTAAAAGTTCTCTTGGCATTTTGTTTTATTTATTCAATTAGCTTTTCTATTTATGAAAAGAATGTGCAAAAATAACATTTTGAACTGACTTTATATAATTAACCGCAAAGTGCGGTAAGTTTTTTTTAAGTTATGTTTTTACAAAAACAAAATTAGATCTTTCCTCACTTTGCGGTTAATTCTACAATAAGTTTTTCAATCTTCATAAGAAAGACTTTGTACCTTTGCCTCACTGAAACTTTGTACCTATATAATAATGTCAAGAAAAATAAAATTAATATGGGATTTTCGTGGTCCAGCTTCCGCAAAAACTGCAGAACATCATGAGATTCATTTAAAAGAATTTATAGCTATCGAAAAGCTACCTTTAAATATAACTGGATTTACAATCCTAAACGACATGTATGCTATTGCTTATATGGTCGTAACCGATGAAAACATGATTCAGGTTCGCGACGCTTTAAAACCACACCGCGGAGAAGTATTTCCTGAATAATAGTAACAGTTGTAGTTTCTAATTACAGTAAACTACAATAATATTCAGTCGCAGTTTACAAATTCAGTAAGAACTGAAAACTAAAAACTGCGACTGTAAACTTTTAATTAGCAACTTCGCTAATAAATTTTATTCGCATAAGGCGTAATTCATCGATATCATACTCACCATCAAATTCTTTAAGAGCATCTTCTATTTTATCAGATTCTGACTCCATAAAATATTCATGAATTTCTTCTTGCTGATCTTCATCAAGCATATCGTCTACCCAATAGTTAATATTAAGTTTTGTTCCAGAATAAACAATTTGCTCCATTTCTTTAATCAAAGCATCCATCGAAAGTCCTTTTGCAGAAGCAATATCATTAAGTGATAATTTACGATCGATGTTCTGGATAATGTATAATTTATTTACAGAGTTTACTCCTGTAGATTTTACAACTAAATCATCTGGACGAATAATATCGTTTTCCTCAACATACCTATTTATTAAGGCAACAAAATCTCCTCCGTATTTTTTTGCTTTTCCTTCTCCTACTCCATGTATATTATACAATTCGGCAATAGAGATTGGATATTTTAAAGCCATATCCTCTAATGAAGGATCTTGAAAAACCACAAATGGAGGAACGCCTAATTTTTTGGCAACTTTTTTTCGTAGTTCTCGTAACATTCCCATCAAAACTTCATCGGCAGTACCACCAGATTTTGATGCTGTTACTATAGCTTCATCTTCACTTTCATTGTATTCATGATCTTCAGACATCATAAACGAAACTGGCTTTTTAATAAAGTCCAATCCTGCTTTGGTAATTTTTATGACTCCGTATGTTTCAATATCTTTTGATAAATATCCTGCAACTAATACCTGACGAAGTAATGCCATCCAGTATTTTTCGTCATGATCTGAACCTGAACCAAAGAAAGATTGGGAATCGGTTCTATGTGCTTTTATAACTGCATTTACGCGACCTATTAATGTAAATACAATTTCTTTGGATTTGTAGATATGTTTGGTATCACGTACAATTTCTAATAATTTCACCACTTGGTCTTTGGCTTCAATTTTAGTTTTTGGGTTACGAACGTTATCATCCATATCGGCACCTTCGCCTGTTTCGCTGTCGAATTCTTCTCCGAAATAATGAAGCAAGAACTTTCTACGTGACATTGATGTTTCGGCGTAAGCCACAACTTCTTGCAATAAAGCAAAACCAATTTCTTGTTCGGCAACTGGTTTCCCAGACATAAATTTCTCTAATTTCTCTACATCTTTATAAGAGTAATAAGCCAAACAATGTCCTTCGCCTCCATCACGACCTGCACGACCCGTTTCTTGGTAATAGCTTTCGAGTGATTTTGGAATATCATGGTGAATTACAAAACGAACATCGGGTTTATCGATTCCCATCCCGAAAGCAATAGTTGCAACAACAACATCTACATCTTCCATCAAGAACATATCCTGATGTTTTGCTCGTGTCTTTGCATCCAATCCTGCATGATAAGGAACAGCGCTAATACCGTTAACTTGTAAAACCTCGGCAATTGCTTCTACTTTTTTACGGCTTAAGCAATATATAATTCCGGATTTTCCTTTGTGTTGTTTTATGAAACGAATAATATCCGATTCTATATTTTTTGTTTTTGTACGAACTTCGTAATATAAGTTTGGCCTATTAAACGACGCTTTGAAAGTATTAGCATCGGACATGTCAAGATTTTTTAAGATATCTTCTTGAACTTTTGGAGTAGCAGTTGCGGTAAGACCAATAATTGGCACATCACCCAACTGTTTAATAATATGTTTTAGATTTCTATATTCTGGTCTAAAATCATGCCCCCATTCTGAAATACAATGTGCTTCATCGATAGCGACAAATGAAATAGTTACGTTTTGAAGAAATTGAACATATTCTTCTTTCGTTAAAGACTCGGGTGCAACATATAATAATTTAGTCAAACCAGAAGTGATATCTTTTTTTACTTGAGCAATCTCTGTCTTAGTAAGTGAAGAATTCAGAACGTGAGCAATTCCGTTTTCTGAAGAGAGACTCCTAATGGCGTCTACCTGGTTTTTCATCAAAGCAATTAAAGGAGATACAACTATCGCTGTTCCTTCCTGAATTAAAGCGGGTAATTGATAACAGAGTGATTTTCCTCCTCCGGTGGGCATTATAACAAAAGTATTTTTTTTATCGAGTATACTTTTTATAACCTCCTCCTGCAATCCCTTAAATTGGCTAAAGCCGAAATACTTCTTTAATTCTTTATGTATTTCAATTTCGTTTGAATTCATTCTTTATTTTATGGTATTTTGTATAAATTTGCATCAATAAAGATACAACTTTCTTTTACACTTACAAATTTTAACTATCCTGTTTTGATAACAAAAGAAAATATATTAGCTATTGCTAAAAAAACAATACTCTCTGAGAGTGAAGCAGTTGCGAAATTGGTTAGTTTTTTAGATGAAAATTTCACTCAAGCCGTTCAACAGATATACGAATCGAAAGGTCGATTAGTAGTCACTGGAATAGGAAAAAGCGCAATAATTGCGCAAAAAATGGTAGCAACCTTTAATTCGACCGGTACACCTTCTTTATTCCTTCATGCCGCCGAAGCAATTCATGGAGATTTAGGAATGATTCAAAATGAAGATATAATAATTTGCATTTCAAAAAGCGGTAACAGTCCAGAAATCAAAGTTCTGGTCCCTCTTTTAAAACGTTTTGGCAATACATTAATTTCTATTACAGGAAATATAACTTCATTTCTAGCAAAGGGAAGTGATCATGTTTTAAACACAACCGTCGACATGGAAGCTTGCCCTATAAACCTGGCACCAACCAATAGCACCACTGCACAGTTGGTGATGGGAGACGCACTGGCCGTTTGTTTAATGGAAATGCGTGACTTTAAGCCCGAAGATTTTGCAGTATATCATCCTGGTGGTGCATTAGGCAAAAAATTATTACTTCGCGTGAAAGATATGATTGAACATTCATTAAAACCGACTGTTAGCCCTGATTCTTCGATCAAAAAAGTTATATTTGAAATATCCGAAAAACGATTAGGCGTAACTGCCGTCGTAGAAAACAATAAAATAATCGGCATTATTACTGATGGTGATATCCGACGAATGCTAAACGACAGAGATACTTTTGCCGACTTAACCGCAATAGACATTATGACCAAAAATCCAAAAATGGTATCCTCAGACACAATGGCTGTAGATGCCCTAAACATTTTAGAAGATTTCTCGATTACCCAATTAATCGTTTCCGACAATGGAGAATACAAAGGAGTACTACATTTACATGATATTTTAAAAGAAGGAATCGTATAATGGCAAATAAAAAAAACCTAGGCGAAATGTCGTTTTTAGATCATCTTGAAGAATTAAGATGGCTATTAGTTAGAAGTACAACAGCTATAATCATAATGGCTTTTTTAACTTATTTTATAAGTGATTACTTATTTGATGTTATCATTTTCGGACCAACAAGACCAACTTTTTTTACCTATCAGTTTTTTTGTGAGTTATCTCATAAATTAGGCTTTGCAGAAAGTATTTGTATTACCGAAATGCCTTTTATAATTCAGAACACAGAAATGGAAGGGCAGGTAAATGTCTTTGTATGGATGTGTATTTTGGCTGGATTTATCTTGAGTTTCCCTTATATCTTATGGGAAATATGGAAATTTATTAGCCCTGCACTATATGAGAAAGAACGAAAAAATGCCAAAGTATTCATATTCGTTTCATCGTTACTTTTCTTTTTAGGTGTAATATTTGGTTATTTTGTAGTTATCCCAATGTCGGTAAATTTCGTAGCCACCTTTACCGTAAGTGATGTTGTAAAAAATCAATTTACTCTAGAATCGTATATGGGAATGGTAAAAACGAGTATTCTTGCTAGTGGATTATTTTTTGAATTACCAATAATCATCTTTTTCCTAACCAAATTAGGCCTTGTAACACCTCGCTTTTTAAGAAAATATTGGAAATATGCTGTAGTTATAATATTAATTGTAGCTGCAATTGTAACTCCTCCAGACGTAGTGAGCCAGACAATTGTTGCAATCCCAATGTTACTAATATATGAATTGAGTATCTTTATTTCGGTGCTCGTATATAAAAATAAAAACAAACTAGAAAATGTCTGATATCATACAAGAATTTAATGATTATCGTTCTAAAATGAATGAGAAATTATTAGCAGATAACAATAAAATTGTAAAACGAATTTTCAATCTAGACACTAATGCATATGCAGCAGGCGCTCTTGATGTTAAAACAAAGGAGCTTTTGGGCTTAGTAGCTTCGGCAGTTTTACGCTGTGATGATTGCGTAAAATACCATCTTGAAACTAGTTTTAAAGAAGGTGTTACCAAGGAAGAAATGATGGAAGCAATGGGAATTGCAACTCTCGTAGGCGGTACAATCGTTGTCCCTCATTTGCGTAGAGCATATGAATTTTGGGAAGCACTAGAAGAAACTAAATAATTGTTAATAGGTTTATTTGTTGATTCGTTTATTCGTTAATTTGTAGCGATCAAACGAATCAATCGTTTAAATGATTAAAATAAAAAAATGAAACTAAGAGCCGATAATTTAATCAAAACCTACAAAGGTCGTAGTGTAGTAAAAGGCATTTCTGTCGAGGTAAACCAAGGAGAAATAGTTGGTCTTTTAGGTCCAAATGGCGCTGGTAAAACCACTTCATTTTACATGATTGTAGGATTGGTAAAACCTAATTCGGGCAATATTTATCTTGATGATTTAAACATTACCGATTTCCCAATGTACAAAAGAGCACAACACGGGATTGGTTATTTGGCACAGGAAGCATCAGTTTTTAGAAAATTAAGCATCGAAGATAACATTTTAAGCGTACTACAATTAACTACTTTATCCAAAGAAGAGCAAGTAGCCAAAATGGAAAGTCTAATTGAAGAATTTAGCTTAGAACACATTCGTACCAACCGAGGAGATTTACTTTCGGGAGGAGAACGTCGTCGTACCGAAATTGCACGAGCTCTTGCTACAGATCCAAAATTCATCTTACTAGACGAGCCTTTTGCAGGAGTTGACCCTGTTGCCGTAGAGGATATTCAACGAATTGTAGCACAACTAAAGAATAAAAATATCGGAATTTTAATTACCGACCATAACGTACAAGAAACTCTCGCAATCACTGATAAAACGTACCTAATGTTTGAAGGAGGAATCCTTAAAGCTGGTGTACCAGAAGAATTAGTAGAAGATGAAATGGTACGTCGTGTGTATTTAGGTCAGAATTTCGAACTTCGTAAAAAGAAACTGGAATTCTAAGAAAAGTATTCAGTCGCAGTTTTTAGTTGCAGTTGTTTACTGAAACTGAAAACTGCGACTAAAAACTAAAAACTTAATCTACTGTTATAAACTGTAGCTGCTGTAAATCTCCATTATAGATATTCACATCAACAGTATGTTTTATACCTGGTATGGTTGCTTTCTCAGTAAATTGCCAGAACAACCAATCATCCTCAATTTTTTCTCGATAGAAATTATAATTGGCTATCCAAAAAAGATATTCCCCAAATTCTTCTTTCAAAAAATCATCATAATATCTTTCACCAGTATATATTATTGGTCGCACTTTATAATGAGCTTCCACTTTATTCAACCATCGTTTTAATCCTTTTTTCAAACTATCAAGAGATTGATTTTTCGGCAATCTTTCAATATCCAAAACTGGAGGCAAATCACCTTTGTGTAATTTTACAGTTTTAATAAAAAGGTTCGCTTGCTCGATTGAATTTTCATTAGGTCGATAGTAATGATATGCTCCACGGATAATTTTTTGTTCTTTGACTCCTAGCCAATTATTTAAAAACTGACTATCGACACGATTATTTCCTGCCGTGGCACGAACAAAAACAAATGAAATTGGAAATTTTTGCTCCAAACTGTCTACTTTACTCCAACGAATTGTCCCTTGAAACTCGGAGACATCAAGACCAATCGCTTTTCCTTTATGATTAGCCAAAACCTGATAATTCCTAACATCTGAAAGACGCTTATCCTCGGATTCTTTTTCAAGAACTTTATCTGATTTAAAGCTAAAATAATAGGCCAAACCATTACGATAATGATAAACGATTCCCAGAAACAGAACAATTAAAATCGAAACAATGATAAACCTAAAGAACTTTACAATCGAACTGGTTGCTTTAGATTTTTTTGCTGAGGTGTATCTTCTTTTAATACCTTTTCTTTTCATTCAATAAAAAACTACTTTTTCAAGAACTTATTATTAACAACAGACAATAGGATATACGTAATAATCACCAACGGAATTCCTAAGTATTGAAAGAAAATCAACAATAAAAGTGACAATGCCAAAAAGCCGATTTGTAACGCATTATCTTTCAAACTGAATTTCTTAACCTTTAATGCAAACAAAGGAATTTCGGCATTTAAAATATAAGCACTAAATAATGAGATTACTAATAATATCCATTGATTCGTTAATACTTCTAATAAAAACCATGATGAATCTCCATATGTACTTAACACCAATGGTAAGCTTAAAACAAACAATGCATTTGCTGGTGTTGGCAATCCTATGAAAGAATCCGTTTGGCGAGTGTCAATATTAAAATTTGCCAATCGATAGCATGAACCTAATGTTATGATAAAACCTAAATATGGGAAAAACTCATTAGGAGAAACCTCACGTAATAAGCTAAACATTACAAAACCAGGAACAACACCACTGGTCACCATATCTGCCAAAGAGTCCAATTGTAAACCTAGCGGGCTGGATACTTTAAATAATCGAGCGAAGAAACCATCAAAAAAATCAAAAAATATCCCTAAACAAACAAAATAGAAAGCCATTTCGTAATTTAATTTAGAAACAAAAACAAGGGCTATGCAACCACAAAAAAGATTAATTAACGTAATAGCGTTAGGAACATGTTTTTTAATATTCATTGCAAATAAAATTTAAGTATTGTAAACAACAAATTTACTATAATAACTGAATGGAATCCTCGTTTTTATTAGAGTTTTTTAAACAAAAGTCAGACTTTAGTATTATTTATAGATAGGAATAAATAAGCTCGGTAAAAAATTATATTTTTGGTAAAAATTAAACAAACTTCGGTTTATAAAAATTAGCTCTTGAGGAAAATTTTATTGCTTTTACTATTTTGTGTTTACACAGCAAATTATAGCCAATCGGTTCGAAAATACTCCAATGAGTTTATGAATATTGGTGTAGATGCCGCAGCTCTTGCCATGTCGAGTGCAGTGGTTGCATCAACAAACGATGTAAACTCAGTTTACTGGAACCCAGCTGGTTTAACCAATCTTGAAGACCATCAAATTGCTTTAATGCACGCTAATTATTTTGCCAATATCGCACAATATGATTATATTGGCTATGCCAGTCCAATAGATGACCGAAGTGCTTGGGGAATTTCATTAATTCGTTTTGGAGTAGATGATATTTTAAATACAACTGAATTAATCGATAATCAAGGAAATATTGATTATAATAGAATTAGTCTTTTTTCGACTGCCGATTATGCATTTACTTTTTCATATGCCAGAAAACTACCTGTACCTGGATTTCAATATGGAGTTAATGCGAAAGTTATTCGAAGAATTATCGGTAAATTTGCTAATTCTTGGGGTTTTGGATTTGATGTTGGTTTACAATTTGAGAAAAACGACTGGCATTTTGGACTAATGGTGCGTGATATTACAACCACTTATAATGTTTGGAATATTGACGAAAAAGAATACAAAAAGATTTCTAATGCTATTCCGGGAGAAAATCAAGATCTACCAGAGAGCACCGAAATTACGCTTCCAAAAGCGCAACTGGGTATAGCAAAAAAATTCATAATAAGATATGATTATAGCATTTTGGTTGCTACAAATATGAACATGCGTTTCGAGAGAACAAAAGACATAGTATCCAGCAACTTTGTAAGCGTTGACCCGGCACTAGGCCTAGAATTTGGGTATACCGACCTTGTTTTTTTAAGAGCTGGAGTAGGAAATTTTCAAAATGTTACACAATTGGATAGTTCCGAAAAAATAGGTTTTCAACCTAATATTGGACTTGGTTTTAAATACAAAGGCATTCAAGTAGATTATGCTTTAACAGATTTAGGAAATCAAAGTGTTGCTTTATATTCTAATATTTTTTCGCTTAAGGTAGATTTAGGTATCTTTAGAAAATAAAAACTGCACCCAAAGAAATATTGATAATTCATTAAAAAAATATTTATGAAAACATATTCATTAAAAAAAGTATTCTTATTACTAATGCTTTTCATGTTTATCAACAACACCTTTGGGCAAAGTATATTATTATCTAAAGACTCAAAAGTTAGCGTTTTAACTTGTGGAACCGGCAATGAATCCTACTCTCTTTTTGGACATACTGCTATTCGGGTTAAAGACACTGTAAATGCTATAGACATAGTATATAATTATGGTGCCTTTGACTTTAATACCCCTAACTTTGTTGCAAAATTTACAAAAGGTGATTTACAATATTTTGCTATTGCCCATCCTTATGCCGACTTTGTTAATGAATATAACAATGAGAAACGTAGTGTTTATGAGCAAGAATTAGATATTCCAGAAAATCTAAGACAAAAATTATTCGACAATCTTAATACAACTCTACTCTCCGAAGATCGTTATTATACTTATAAGTTTATCGATAAAAATTGTACATCTATGGTTGTAGATATTATAAATAAATCCTTAAACGGCATAGTAATCACTAAAAAAGGAGACACTGATAAAACATACAGAACTATTCTTTATCCTTATTTTGATGGACATTTTTATGAAAAACTAGGTATCAGTATTATTTTTGGGAAGAAAGTAGACCACCTTGGAACAAAAATATTCTTGCCTTTTGAATTAAAAAACAGTTTAAACAAAACTACTTTTCAAAATCATCCTTTAGTAAAACAAAGTAAAACTATTATATATTTCGATAAAGAGCCTGTAACTTCTTGGTGGAATAATTGGTATACTTATGTTATTATACTTGCGTTTATCATCTTGATAAACAAAAGAAGTATTGATAAAGTTTATCTTTTAATAATGGGATTATTAGGATTATTTTTTGTTTTTGTTGGGTTTTATTCCTTCCACAAAGAATTAGAATTCAACTATAACATTTTGCTATTTAGTCCTGTTTTATTGATTCTTTTAATTCTTAATCTTATGAAAAACAAGAAATGGACTTATAGATTATCACTTATACATATCCTTTTACTAATTGTTTATGGATTGTTTATGATCAACAAAGCTTCATTATTTATAGTTTTACCATTGATTATAACTAGTGGGGTTGTTCTGGTACGTATAGCTATCAAGAACAAAAAACCAATCCCAATTATTATATAAATTTATTGCCCTTTGTAGAACAAGACAGTAGTTAGTGTTTTAAAAGTAATACTTAAATCCAGAAAGATACTTCTGTGTTTAATATAATACAAATCATATTGTAGCTTCACTAAGCTTTCTTCGATCGATTCACCATAGGAATAATTTACTTGTGCCCAACCAGTAAGACCTGGCTTAATAACATGTCTCGTTTCATAAAATGGCATGATTTGAGCAATTTCTTTTACAAAAAAGGGGCGCTCTGGGCGTGGACCAATAACAGCCATATCTCCCTTAATAACATTAACAAACTGTGGAAGTTCATCAATTCTGGACTTACGCATCATTTTACCAAATGGTGTTACCCTAGCATCATTTGCAGAAGCAAAAACTACTCCTTTGGGTTCAGAATTCTTTACCATTGTACGAAATTTGTATATTATAAAAGCTACACCATCTTTACCAATTCTTTCCTGGGTATAAAAAAGTTTTCCTTTGTTGCCTATAAGATTACCTATAAAAATAAACGGTATCAAGCAAAGAGCGATCAATAAACCCAATAACGAAAATACAAATTCAAACAATCTAACAATTAATAAATATAATTTATTATTATTACTACGACTGAAAGGAAAGAAACGATAAAAATCCCTAGCTATAAATTGTACCGGGATACGTTGTGTTTTACTTTCGTATACTTGTGTATATTCTCTAATTATCTTACCCGACTTAAGCAAATGCAATAATTGTTGATATAAATCCGGCGTAATTCCATCTGTTTTTTGAGAAGCAATCACAATCTCTGAAACTCTATTATGGATAACAAATTCCTCTAACTCATCCTTTTTTATCTCTTTTACGTAGTGATATCCAGTCTGGTTATTGTTTGAGATATCTAGGTTTACATACCCAATGATTTTATAATGTGGATCTACATTCTCTAATCCTGTAATCAATTCTTCTACTTGATCTTGATCACAAATTAAAACAACATTTTGAAAATACCGGTGAGAAGCTAAAAAATAAACATAAAAAAAACGCCAAAAAAGTACTGCAAAGAAAATCGCCAGATAAAAAATAAGAATCGAAATTCTTTGCTTAGGTAATTCTGGAGATAAAACAGGAGTTAGCAAATAGACGAATACAGTAGTCGATACTGTAATAACAGTACTTTTAAGTACTTGAAATTGATTACTGGCCACTTGTAAATTATACATCTCAAAGATAGATCCAAAAACATTGAGATAAACAACTAATACAATAACCCAATAAAAATTACTATCTGAAATGTTGAAATAATGATAATCAAAAACCTTACTTAATAAATATAAAGTCGCCAAAACAAAAAAAGAGTCAAAAAATCGAAGAATGACTTTTCGCTCTGATATTTCAAAATGCATTTTATTTTTTTGTGGCATTATTTTTATTGGTAGGTTAAATTATAAAATTAAACTTGGAAAAATTTAAAGTCGTACAAACAAATATATCGATTTATCAATCGGAAAAGTATTAACTAGTAATAGTTTCCTCAACTGTATTATTATTTGTTTTCAAATTAGTTACATTAAGCAAAGCTAATGCATAAACAAAAGCAGGAGCTGCCGTTCTCATTGCTGCGTGATTAATTGTTAAAAGCCAAAAAGCGTAAAATGATAAAAAATACAGATGTCCACGATTGATGTAATACAATACAAAAGGCATTATAAAAAGTATCAACAAGCCAAATATTCCAAATAAGCCATGCTCGCTTAACATTCGTGTAATTTCATTATGGGAAGCTGCATTTTCACCAAGAGCCTTTCTCCTATATTCTTTTCCCTCACCAGCACCAACTCCAAATATTGGATTATCAAAAAAAATTTTAAGTTCAGCATCCATAATTGCTTCTCGTCCTCCCAATTTGTCTTTTTTCACCCTTCCTATAGCATCTTGATTTGCATACCTCTTTCCTATTAACCCAGAAGTTTGCATAGAAGAATATGTCCAAATTCCAACCCCCATTATACCAGTTAGGATAAAGACTAAAGCGAGTTTCCCTCTTACTTTCGCATTCGAATAATAATAAAGTAAAAACAATAGCGCTGCAATCGCCACTATTGCTGTAATTACCCCACCTCTTGAAAAAGTTACAATAGCTCTATAGCTAATAACTAAAAGTAAGACTCCATTTAAAATTAACATTTTTTTTGATTTTGAAAAAAGAATAAGTTGAGTAAAAAACACAAACATCCCTAATCCTAAAGCAGTAGAAACCTGATTTGGTCCGAATCCACCTGAGGTTTCAAAATTAGACTGCGTGCCAGTAACAACACTCTGTACACTAGGATTATATAAAAACAAATAAACAGTAATTGAAATAATAGGCAATCCCATTGCTAAAACTACTTTTTGCAATTGTGCAAAAGTAATTTCCCTATTGAAAGCATATATAGAGCATAGGGCCAAACACAAAGGACCTGACAAATTAAAAACCAATGCCTTCTTTATATCTGTTGAAAAATCATTCGAAGTAGCTGTCACTAAAATTCCCGGAATTAGTAATAATAAAAAAATCCAATATACAAAAGCTCCCATAGAGAAACTGCTATATATCATCCCTATAAGCATAAAAGAAGCAACACTTAACTTAATATACTCATTATTTAAGTTTCCTCCTGTCATTCGCAACAAGACCTCAACACCAACTAGATAAGCAGAAACTAAAAGAACCTCATTGTTTTCATTTTTAGTTCTATAAACAATAAACAAACCAACAATTGGAATTATTAGTGCGTATATTTTAGACAAAAAAGGTACTGCAAAAACGGCTAAAGCAATTACTGCATGAATTAGAAGCAGAAAGCTATAAGACAATTTTGTGTTTTTCATTTTTATTTATTGTATTTAAATGGCAAAAGTAGTCAAAGATTTCAACCATAAAAGATACTCTTTGATAATAGTTGTTTCGCTAAAATTTAATTGAACGTTATTATGTAAAGCCACAGCTACTTCATCTCTCATTTTTTGATCGACAATTAATTTTTCAAGCGCTGCAACAAATTCGTTAAGATTATCAGATTCTACGATTAAACCTTCTTTTTCAGAAGTAATTATTTTCGAAATTTCTCCAACATTTGTTGCTACGACAGGCAATTTAAAAATTCCATATTCTAAAATTGCTAACGGAAGGCCTTCGGAAAGAGAAGGTAAGACAGCTATTTGACATTGTTCTAAAGCTGAACCAACATTATCAGTTGTTCCATAAAAGAAAACAGTTTTTTGGAGTTTTAAATCATCTATCTTTTTCTTCAATTTGTCAGAATAGGAGTCTTCAAAATCTTTTCCGAACAAATGAAAAGTCCAATCTGGAAATTTATCTTTTATCGAATTAGCAACATCGATTAATAGTTCGTGATTCTTTTGCGGCCGCAAATTAGCTACACAAACAATTCTCTTGCCTGCGAATCCATGTAATGATTGTTTTTCGGCTGAAACAGAAGAATCAACTACAAAATTAGGAAAGTAAACAAGATTTGAACACCATAAATAAGACTTTGCCCAATCTTTTAAAGCTGAATTTACAGAAATAATCCCCGTAAAGGAAAGTGATCCCAACTTTAAACCTAAGTTTTTCCGAGAAGATAAATCCTGTGAAATACCATAATGATCGTGCCAAATAATTTTGATTTTTGGCAAAGTGAGTTTTACTAAAACGGCAATAAAAAATGAAGAACTGTGAGCATGAATTACATCAACTTTATTATTCTTTAAATATTTACGCAATCTAGAAACAGCCTGAAAATCTATTGTTTTCTTTTTCTTCAAAAATAAATACGAAACATTCTTAGCTATTTGATTGAATAGCAATCCTTCTTTTCGGGATACAATTAAACCTGAAAATTCTATTTTTTTAGATAATGCATTAGCATAATTAACCGCCATACGTTCTGCCCCGCCTGCTTCTAACGAGTCTATTATTTGTACAATTCTCATTTTGATAATAGCTTTTTAATTTCGGCTTCAAAAACATCTGTAGTATAACATTGCGACCATTTAATAGCTAATCGGCTTTTATCTAAAAAAGTTTTTTCATCACTCAGCAATTTGCTTATTTCATCTGCATCTTTCTGCAAATTCATTTCTAACAAAACACCTCTACTACCATAATCCAACATAAAAGGAACACATGAAACTCTACTCGCAACAGGAATGCATCCCCAAAACATACCTTCGGCAATTGCTTTTGGCCAACCTTCACTTTTGGAAGGCAAGATAACAAAATGGCTTTTTTGATAGGCTTTCTTTAAGGTTTCCTGATTTTGATTTCCTTGTAAAACAATATAATTTTCGAGATTATTTATTTGAATATAGTTTTCTAAATAGCTTCTTTCTGAACCTTCACCATATAAATTCAGATTTGCTTTGTATCCTTTTTCTATTAATTCCTGAACCAATTGAATGGCATACATTGGATTTTTACCTGAAACTAAACTTCCAACAAAAATGAAATTGATAGAACTATCAAAATTTGTTTTTTGAATGGTTTCTTTTTCCAACTCTGAATAAGTAGCGGTAAAAAAAGGTTTAATATTTTTAGACTGATTATTCCAATCTCCATACACCAAAACAGTCATATTACGAGTCAAAAAAGTATTACTTAAAATCCATTTTTGCATTTTGTATGTAATAGGTTGTTTACTTTTTGGATCCCAATTTCCGGCATATTTAGCTGTTTTAGCTTTTTCAGGAAATAATACCTGAACCAGACATCCTATTAATCCCATATTTCCCGGGCAACGCAAATGAATATGATCTGCATTTTTCATAGCCCAAAATACTCTCCAAAAAATTATGGGTAATTTAAAAACTGAAACTAAACCATTCTCAAAACTAGTAAGATTAAAATTAGGCACTTTTCTAAAGTTAATCTTGTTATGTTTATATGCGATATCTATTGCTGTTGGTTTCGCTTTTTTTAATGGAGCAACAATAATTACTTCATCAACATATTTCAACCAAATATTCATTTCACGAACATAGGGTGCATAGGCAAAAAAATCATTGTCATCCTGAATATGACTTACATGGGTTATTATTGTAAACTTCATCTATTCTATTTTTGGTTTATCAATTAATAAACTCAAAAAACCAACAATTCTTCCTAAGGATTCCGTAAAAACAACTTTTTTATTTTCTTCTGTAATGATATTCGAAAATCGAATTAGAATTAGAATTATAGTAATCACATTCCACTTGAAACGATCTTTAAAAATTGGATTTGGATTTTTGACTCTCCAAACATACCATCCATTTCGAACTACCATCTTACCATATTTATATTGGTTTGGCCGACCTGATGCAGCATGAAAATGAGATAATTGAGCATTGGTATTTATTACATTTTTACCAAATTGTAAAGCTCGCAAACTAAAATCCGCATCTTCGTACAATCCATATCCTTCAAAAAATTTAGAAAACTTAATATAATCTACAACACTTTTTCTAAATGACATTGACATTCCTATCAATAAATCTACTCCATAGGTTTTTCCAGTAATTGGAAATCCAGAATTTCTGCCATGAAAATAATTTGGCATTCTTCCTGAACCTAAATTTGATGCAAGTCCAAGATAATTCCTTACTACATTTCTATGACCTTCTTTATAAAAATATCCTTCAAATAAATAATGTTTTTTAGGATCATAAAAAACATTTAGTTCTTGACGTTTCCACTTATATTCATTAATTGCTACACCACCTACACCAACAACATCAGAATTCATCTTGAACGTATCTAAAACTTGATTAAAATAATCCGGTTCTAAAACAGTATCATCATCTAAGAAACAAGCAATCTCAGAATCAATATTTAGTCTGGTTATTCCATAGTTCCTTTGCTTTGTCAATCCTCGATTTTCAGTTGAAACCAAAAAATATTCTAAATTTAGAAATTCATTTCCCTCTAAAATACTTTTAGTTTCTTCGTTACTTGAACCGTCAATTATAAGAATCTGATTTGGATATACTAATTGTTTTTGAATCGATTGCAATAAAGTCAACAGCGATTCAGCTCGCATATAAGTGCAAATAATTAAAGAAAACTTCATTAAAAATTATTTAGATACTATAAATATTAAATTATTATATCCTTTTTTTCTGTCGTAACCACATCCATTTAAAGCCTGAAATTCTTCTATCGAATAAACTTCAATATCTCTAAATCCAGATTCTTCCAAATCTTTAATTAATCCTTTTTTCGTATAATAATAACCTGAAACTTTAAAGCCTTTAAAGCCAGTATCTCTATTACCTACTCTATCTCCTAATAAAAAAGAGAAAAGACCTCTAAATTTAAAGTACATAGTTTTCATAAAGACTCCAATCTGATTATGCACAGTACCTATTAAAACCCCATCCTGAACAAGAATTTGATGTGCATTTTTAAAAATCATTAAACGATCTTTACGAAGAGGAACATATGTTAACATGCTATTTAATATTGTTACTAATTGAAATTCATTATTAACTTTATTAAAATCTTTTGCATCACCAACAATAGTTTTAGTAATACTATCGAGATTCCATTCTTTTAAGTTTTTATTACATTTCTCAATCATATTGTCAGAAATATCTGAAGCTACAATTTTTGTTGAATTATAAAATTTTGCAATACCTTCTAATTCTCTTCCTGTACCACATCCAAAAACTTTAATATGGTCTATTTTTCCAATTTTATTATAACGTTTGAAACTATTTAGGAACATGAACTGTTCAAAATCTGAGATAGATTTCATGACTTCTTGTGTAGCTATAATATCTTTTCTCTCCCAAAAATTCTTATTTTCAATTTTCATTCAAAAAATTTATTTGATTTTTTTAAAATATTAGCAATCCTTTCTTTATTCTTTTTAAAATATGCATTAAAAAATAAGTACACTTTAAAAAGAGCAGGTTTTAATATAAAATAATAGTGAGGGTCGTCAAACAGGACTGCTTCAGCCATAAATTTCGCTTTAAATTCCTGAACACCTTTTGAACCACCCATTGATATATTATACCCCATATAACCCAATTCATATGATTTTTTAATTGCTTCCCAATGTATAATATAGCCAATATTTAAATCTGGTTTTTCTTTTTTTGTACCTCCCGAAATATAGGACAAACAATTGCTGCAATTTACAATAAATGCTGCTCCTTTTATTTCATTGTTCAAGCTTACTGTTAATAAAAACCCTTTGTTTTTATGGATTAAATTTAACATTGCCTTCTTAAAATCATCAAATTTTCTAACAGAGTAATTCCCTAAATTTGCATTATCTTCAATGAGACTATAGGCCAATTTGCATTCTTCTTCACTTTTGGGGTACCTAATTTCTATGTTATTTCGATAACCCAAATTAATATTACGTCTTGCTTGTATTGTAAATTTTTGTAACAATTCTTCAGGAGAATTTGTGCTATTAAAACTTAACCAGTTTATCCCGTATGAACTGTAAATATATTTAAACAAATTTCCATTTGTCCCTAAATTTTCTATTTGCCTTTTAAATTCATTTTTATATGTATAGGGCTCAATAATGCTATTTTCGGAACATGGCAAACTATATTGTACATAACAACATTTTATTTTTTTTGCATGTAGTAGCAATTCTTTAAGAAGGAGCATGATTTTATTCTCAAAACCATCTAAAAAAATGGGTCCATGAGGAATAATATAGAATTTAAATAAAAACTTTTTTGCGATTACAGCTCCAAACCCTCCTATTATTTCTTCGTTCTCAACACATATTCCTATCTCAAATTCAAAACCATAAGAGTAATACGATTCTAACCAGTCTGAAAGTATTAAATGGCTTCCTCTATTGTTTGAACTAACGAATTCGTCCCACTTATCAAGCCAATATTTTTCATTTGTAAAAAAAATCCTCATCAAACAAATTTTCTAAAAATTAAACATGAATTATCTTTAACAAATATTTTTCTGCTAGAATCAATATCAAAAACTACTTTTTCAAAATTGGTCCAATGTTCAACTAATTCAATTAATGTTGGATTCCAGATTTCTTCACTTTTAATTTTATTTGCCAAAAACTTAAAATTATCAGCCACTTCATCATCTATTGAAGTCGATGTTGAAAATAATTTTCCAGCATGATATTCTAATGGAACTGAAAAATAAGTATGTGCTATAAAAACTCCTTTTTCATTTATTAATGAATTCATGTTTTTCTCCGATAATGCTTTTTTGAAATCCAGCATTTCTAAAGTCTGAAAAACATAAAACTCATTTTTGCCAATGTTATGTTTAAATAAAATTGGAGAATATTTCGCTAACTTGTAAGGTTTAGTTTTATTGGTATTCCAAAATAAAAGAACTGAAAAAATTGAGGAGAAAAGCTTAAAAAAATCTTTTATAAAAGGTAAAAAGGATTTTATGTCTTTCTGGAAAACGATTTTTTTAAATCGCGATGCTGTGTTTTTATATCTCAAAATCAAATACTCTTCATTATAGTAATGAAAAATAATATTCTTTATAATGAATTGTGTTTTTTCTATTAAGCTAGTATCCTTACTTCCTTTTAAAAAACTATACAGCGTAAAATGTTTTGTATTAAGCTGATTTATCACTCCGTTTGTTGAGGTTCCGGCATCAATATAATTCCATAGCACATTAATTTTTTTATCCTTTAAAATTGAGCTAAATTCTTCTTCTGAAATTTTATTATTTTTAAATAGAGAAAAATTGTAGGGCTGATATCCATGATCTATCCAAACTTTTATATCTTCCCTTGGAGGAATGAATTCTTTGAAATCTTCGAAGCTTTCAATATTTGTTTTTATAGATTGTGAAAGAGAATGATAACACAATTCGTGTCCGTCATTCTTCCATTTTAATAATTCCTCTTTTTGATTTTGAAATGAGGCGTTATCTTGTCTTTTTGAGAAATGGTTTAAAAAAAAACCTTTTGTAATTTTTATTTGATGCTCATTGAAGAATTCTCTTTGAACCTTTAAATTTTCAGAAGTATCAAAATCACAATGATCTGTAAAACAAGCTATGGCCGTAAATGGATATTTTGATCTGCTTAACTCAATTGCATTGTTTTCAGGAAACAATAAAGTGGGTACTTCAATAAAATCAAATTTTTGTTTGGCCTGTAAAATGCTTTTTCTATTTTCATTACCTAAGTAATCTGTAATAGGCGATGCAAATTGCGGGTTAAATCTCCACAATAAAACCGATGGATTGCCTGGATTAATTTCCCAAATTCCTGCAGTTATATTTGCCTGAACAATTTGATCATTTTCTAATTTTACAATCTTTGGACTAAACTCATTCGCAATAAAATCTGTCTTAATTTTTTTCCATATATAATCATGATCACGAACTTGAGTAATATTTTGTGAGAAAATAATTTTTATATCAAATGAATTACAATTTAGAAGATTAACCTGAGACAAATCAACGACAACTTTATGCAGTTGATTATCAATCGCAATGTTATGATTTTCTAAAGATGTAATAATTGTTATTGATTTTATCAAAATTGGCCTTTTAATTAATTTGTGGTAAAAGAATTTTATATTTAATCATTTATGTCTTGTCCCTAATTCATTTAGTTTTCGAGCATAAAAGAGAGATCTTTTAAATTGCAATTTTTTATATGGCAATCTTAAAAAACGATATATTAAACCCGTTTTAGAACCCTTTAAAACATACAGAAAAAAATGTTTGTACTTATATTCTAATACTTGTTGTGGTGTATAATGTTTTACAATTCCATACATAATTGTTGGGCTAGGAACCGGACGAATTAGCTTAACCGGCGAATCTAACTCCCAAGGCTGCGTTTTTCTCTTTTTCCCCATAATCTTAGCCTGATTACCCCAAAAGCGATATCCACCAACTGAAGGTTTTAAATGTAAATTAACCGAAAACGGATTTGAAACAATGGCCACTCCTATTTTGATTAAAGACATTCCGAAATCACTGTCTTCACCATATCCTCCATCAAAATTAATGTCATTACCCACTAATCTTCTAACATATTCAGCCCTTACACAAGTATTTGCATTATTAAAAGTTTCAGAAATACCAACTTTCCATCTTTTATGATCGATCTTTTTTAGTTTAATTTCTAAATCTTCAAATCCTTGTTTTTGATTATCTGCAGTAATATCTAACCCATCTGAAGCATTTGCTTTGTAAGTCTGTAGTATTCTAATATGATTTTCTATGAAATTAGGTTGTATTCGGATATCATCATCGCCAAAAACAATATAATCACTGGTACACAAGTCGATGGCTTCATTTCTTGCCCTGCAACTACCTTTAGTTTCTTGCCATTTTACAATTAATTCAAATGGATATTGCTTTTCATGATATATGTTTTCAATTCTCTGATCTTCTGGTGTTGCATCTACTATTATAACTTGTGTAACCGTATAAGTTTGATTCGATAAATCGTTTAAAAGCTGCACTGCAAAATCTTGTCGCATCATCGTAGGAATAATATAACTAACAGATGGACTACCTTCAATATTATTAAGTTGTCGTGGAGCTACTAAAGATTTTTTGCTTCCTTTTCTAAAATTTTTATTCGCATAAAAAAATGCATTCAATTCGCTCCATCTCCAAAATCCTTTTCTATATAACATATAGATAGAGTGATCGATTTTGAAGTTTTTCTTAAAAAAAACATATCTGTCTTTTGCTGTTATAATAACTTTATCCTTGCTACTATTATTATAAAGTCCTTTTACATAAAGAGTAATTGCAGCTGAATTTCCTAAAGCATTATATCCAAAATCCAATGCCTGCATTTGAGGATTTATGTATTCTAAATCAAATCCACCTAAAATTTGCCACACTGACTTGCGAATTGCAAAAGCATGTGGATTAATTCTCCAGCTTACACACTCGTCTAAGTTATCAAAATCATTAATGTAGCTAAAAAAAGTAGCCGTTTGATAAACCAATTCCGGGAAGGCATTTTTATAACCCTGTTCGAAAGAGCTATGCCATATATCCCCAACACCACAAGATAAAGTTTCTAATTTATGAAAATCAGGAACTCCAGTATACAAAATTACATCTCCATTACTATTTGTAAACCATTTTAAATCAAGCATTTTTACGAATTGTTTCATTATAAAATTGTACTGCTTTTGAAGCAATAACTTTTGTTGAAAAATTTTGAACTATTTTTTGCCTTGCATTTATTTGCATTTTTTCCCTTACCTCATTATCTTGAAGCAGCAACTTAATCCGATCTGCAAAAATATCATGTTCTTTTGGATTCACTTTAAATCCATCAACCCCATCTTCTATTATTTCATTGCTCCATCCTATATCAGAAGCCACTATAGCTTTTTCCAAAGCCATGGCTTCAATCCACGAAACAGGTAACGCTTCGGCATATGAGGGAAAAACACAAATTGTTGCATTTTCTATATGTGCTTTTATTTCCTGATAAGGTACGCTTCCTAAAAAGCTGACTTTGTGATTGGCTTCAGTAGAAAAAATGGACTTCATCATGTGAAAAGTTGAGTTGCTTTCTGTAAGTTTATCTTCCATGTCACGACCAATTAATACTAATTGTACTTCCGGCATTCCTTGATTTACTTTATTAAAATAATGTGGGATTTCTAACAATCCCTTTTTTCTAATAATCCCACCAAAGTACAATATTGATTTTTCAGTATGTTTATTCTCTTCGTTTAAATTAACCTGTTCACTTTTTTTAAAAACATCAGTATTAATGCCGTTGGGAATAATAGTGAATTTCTTGTTTAAGCCGAAAAGAGTATTTGTTAAATTAGCTGTATACTGACTTACAGAGAGATAAGCATCAGCTTTTTTTATGGCTCTTTTTTCATGAAATTTATTGATCCATTTCACTTTTCGATGATCCAGATGGCAAAAATAAGTATCAGAACCATGTAACCTTATAACCACAGGAAATGGTAGATTTATAAACGATGTTATTCCTTCCCAATCTGGTGTTTCGATTATATCTATCTTAAATATTTTATGTTCTTTTATAATTACTTTCTGAATTTTCTTTCTCGTCAGTAACCAGGAAAGCCCTTTAAATTTAATATTTTTAATGTTAACTATATTAATCCCTTCTTCGATAGTCTTTTCATCATAGTCCTGCCCGTATACAAAAACAGTAACACTATGCCCTAAAGAAATTAATTCATCACTTAAATTTTTTATACTTGTCCCAATTCCGCCAACACTTCTTGAATAGTGAAAAGGAAAATGTGATGTTATAAAACTAATATGCATCTAATTCTTATTTTTTAGGCTTGATTATATTCTTAATTTTGGTTTTAACAAAGACCTTTGTTTTACGCATTTGTACCTTCAAATAATATTTACATTCCAGAAATCCTTTAATTTTTCCCGCAAATGAACAAAAAGTTCTAAATCCTAATTTCTCAAAATCCAAGTTTTCAAAATTTTTATTCAATGCTTTTATCTTTTCTTGATTTTTTCTGATTAAAACAAACCCTATTTTTTTTGTTTTCTTCTCGCTATTCTTTTTATTTAAAATCTTAGCAAATAATCCATAATCAAATTGCTTTTGAAAAAGATTTTGATCTAGGTATTTTGAAATATTAAAGAAACTTCCCTTTACATAGCCTACAGAATTTTCTAAACTTGTTTTTGTTACATAAATAAGAAAAGGTGGCAAGACACAATCGTTGATTATTAATGTAATCCCATTTCGTTCAAAATCCACCTGTTTTGTTGCATCTAATTTTAAAATTGCATTTTGATTTATAAAATTAAAATTGCATTGCAAATATTTTTCTAAAATTAGATTTTCCTTTGTTAAGACAATTTGTGTATTCTCTAAATCTAATTTCAAATTTAAGTGATTAAAAACTTGCCATCTCTCAGGAAAGTAATCTTGATCATTATCTACTTTTCTTTTAGATTCTGTAAAATAATGCAATGGCCTAATAACTTTACTATCTACCTTCTCTCCTAACCAAGCACACCACCATGAAAAGGTCGAATTGCTGATAATAAAATCATCACACATACTACTTAAAGCCAGTTGTTCAATTGCTGATAATTGATTTGCAAAATAGGCATTTTCAAGAAACGAAAAATGATATTTACAATATTCAATATCATCACTTAAAATGATTAAACTTGATTTACTCCAATCTGGAAAATTAGAAATTAAGGCATGAATATAATATTGTATGGGTAATTGAAAGTAATCCGGGTGGTCTACAAAATCTCCTCTTCGAATTGATATTAAAATATTTTTTTTAGCAAAAGCATCTTTATATTTAATCTTTAAATTAGTAAGCAAACTACTTTTAAACTGAAAATAACTTTTGGCCGAATCGATATCAAAATATTTCTCAGATTGAAACCATCCTTCTAAATCATAATTTTTAGTATCAAGTTCTACTACATCATAATGAAACTGCTTTTCCTTAAGAGCAATCCATTCTAAATTTTGAATTAGGGGCAAAGATTTAGTAAAAGAAGCATTATAACTCCATTTAGGATAACAAAATTCCTGATTGTTTTTTATCGCAATTCCCAACGTTGATGCGATCTGGAATAACTGATTTCCTAAATGTCCTTTTTTTTCAAGCTTTGAAAAAGTTATCATCCTAAAATATTATCCATTATTAATCAGCTTAAAAAAATTACTTTGAAAAAAAATCTTTTAAAATTCTGGCAGTAAGCATTTTGGCTCCGGCATCATTAAGATGTCCGCAAGAAGAAAAATACTTATCATCTGCAACCACGTTCTCATAATTATAAATTTCTGGATAGGCTTTTTTTACTTTATCAAAATAATTCATGCCTACAACATTTTCACACATTGGCGTCATTACTGCAATAAAATTAATATTATTGGCCTTGCAGATATTCTTTATTTCTTCATAGTATTTATTGTGAGGCAAAGGATTCAAGTTGGCTATATTATTTTTCATATTGGCATTTTTATGTTTTACTAGAGGATAAAATCCTAAATTATCCATCGCATTTGTTTTTTTATCAATTGCAGAAAAAAACATTTCACGAAACCCAATACTAGAGCCAAACTTTAAATATCTATAAAATGGGATGTAATATAATTCGTTGAAGTCTTCTTTATATTCAAAATGTTTTTTTATGATTTCCGAATTGTGAATAAATGGTAAAAACATAGCTGCAACTGCTTCGGACTCATCATCACTGGAAAGGTTTAAATCAGCTTCGAGAATTATGTTCTTTATAACATATTTTCTTTTAATCATTAATTTCAGCATTAACGACGCTTCAAATAAATGTCCGCCACTCATACCATAATTAAATGATTTGATACCTTTATCCTGAAATAATTGCGCTACAAAATGGTTATTTGCTCTTGAAGAACCCAAAAACACCACGTCATATTTTTGTTGTACTGAGTTAAATACGGCTTCTGCTTTTCCTCTATTTTTAGCTTGAAAAAAGGCATAGGTATAAAATCCGTCAAGTAAAACAGATACTAAAACTAACAGAACTAAAATCTTTGATAAATAAATTAAAAAACGTTTCATTTAAAATTGAAAATATATAAATTCTTTATAATCTGAAAAAGTACCAAGAGCTATTATAGCTGCTATAGCAATTACGATTTTCAGCATGTTCCCTTTTCCAGAAAGAGGTTCAACTTTATTTCTATTGTTCCATTCAATTAGAACGAATAATCCAATTATAATAAGCAGCTCATAATTATATCGGTCATTTTCTAAATATTGAAAATAAAATTGCTTATTGGTAATTATTTGTTTTAAATATAAAAGTGCATCCGTTATCGTTTTAGCTCTAAAAAAAACCCATGCAACACAGGTAATTAAAAAAGTTGAAAGAATACTAATAATCACTTTTACAGAATCAAAATTAAATTTGAGATGGATTTCATCTATATTATTTCGGTTGCTGTTTGATAAAAGTAATGGTAAAAAGTAAACCGCATTTATAAATCCCCATGCCAAATAAGTCCAATTTGCTCCGTGCCAAAAACCACTTACAACAAATATGATAAACGTATTTCTGATTTTCATCCAGATTCCACCTTTACTTCCTCCTAATGGAATATATAGATAGTCCCGAAACCATGAGGAAAGGGATATATGCCAACGTCGCCAAAACTCGGCAATATCCCTTGAAAAATACGGATAATTGAAATTTCTAAGTAAGTCTAATCCAAACAATTTTGAAACTCCTAATGCAATATCTGAGTATCCTGAAAAGTCTCCGTAGATCTGGAATGCAAAATATATCGCTCCTAAAATAAGAGAAAAAGAATTCATTGAAGTATAATTATCGAAAATAGCATTGGCATAAGTAGCGCATGTATCAGCAATAACTACCTTCTTGACCAAGCCCCAAATAATTTGACAAACCCCTTCTTTAGCAGTTTGAAAATTAAACTCACGTTTTACTTTTACTTGAGGTAATAAATGTGTGGCTCTTTCGATTGGCCCAGCTACCAAAAGAGGAAAGTAACTAACAAAAAGAGAATAATCTACAAAATTATATTCTGCTTTTATTCGTTTAAGATAGATATCAATTACATATGATAACCCATGAAAAGTATAGAATGAAATCCCTACTGGAAGTATAACGCTTAATAAAATAGGGCTAGCCTGAATTCCAACAGAATTCAATAATTCTGAAAAAGATGCTGCAAAAAAATTATAGTATTTAAAAACGCCTAAGAATCCTAAATTAACCAAAATACTAAGCCAAAACCAAAATTTTCGACTTCGTTCTGATTTTCCTTTTTCGATTTGAATGCCAGTATAATAATCTAAGAATGTTGAAAAAACCAATAGAAACAAAAATCTCCAATCCCAACAAGAGTAAAAACAGTAACTCGCAACAATTAATAAAGCATTTTGAGTGCTTTTTGATTTATTAAAGACAAACCAATACAGAAAAAAAACGACTGGTAAAAAAACAGCAAATGCTAAGGAATTAAAAAACATATTTTATTTGTGGTACTTTTAAAATTTAATTCAAATCGTTTTTAGCAGTTCAAAATGATTTTCTACCATTTTAGGCAAAGAAAAGGAATTGACAATTAATTCTCTTGTATTAATCGATATCTTTTTATTTCCTGAATAAATATCTTCAATAATTTTTGCCAGAGACTTTATATCTTTCGCATCAAAAATATATCCATTTTCACTGGAAGTAATTACCTCAGTGTTGCCCCCTACATTAGTAGTAATTACAGGAACATTTGCAGCAAGGCTTTCTAAAATTGACAAACTAAAACACTCCATATGGGTGGGCTGTAACATATAATCATACTGTAAAAAGATTTCATTCAAATTAGATTTACTTCCCAAAAAAGCAAAACAATCTTGTAAACTATAGTTTTCAATTTTTTTTAATAATTCTTCTTTATATGGTCCGTCACCATATATTGAGATATGAATTTGATTTTTAATTTCGACAGAAAGTAAATTTACAGCTTCAATTAAATCCTGAATTCCTTTTGATTCTCTAAGATGAGACGCTACCAAAAAACTTGGTTTTAAAATCGCTCTAGTTTTCCTTACCTGAATTGCATCTAAAATAACTCCATTATAAATCGTTAAACTTTTGGATTTTAAATGAAAACCAAAATCTTTTAAAATTTCATTTACCGTATAATTTGAAACCCCTACAAAAACATCTATATACCTTGAAAAAAGTATCCCTTTTACTCTTTTATTTATTTTCTTTTTAAAAGAATATCCGTTTAAAGGTCTAGGATTATGATCAATAGCAATTATTTTAGCTTTTGATTTTTTTTTTACCTGAAAGAAAAAAGGTGTACATAATTCTAAAAAATGAGTAATTATATGTGTGTATTTAGGTTTGTTTTTGCTGCAAAAACAAAGAAAATAGTTTTCTACATTACTAGCTTTACTACTATTTATATTCAACTGAGAATAATATCCGTGATCTGATTGATTTGGAAAAAACCAATCTACCTGAATATTATTTTCTTTGCATTTTTTATCAAAATCCCAAAAAAAGTTATCCATTCCTCCCACTCTTTCCGGCAATAATTCGTAATTGCAGAGAACTGCTATTTTATTATGATTTAAGCCCATTTTAAAAGTGTCTCAGCAATTCTTTTGCCTGTATGATGTAATGGTTTGCTAACTTGCAGTTGCAATAATTGCTTTCTGTTTTCTGAATCTAATTTGAAATTTTCTAAATATAAATTTATTGCTTTTATTAATTCTTCTTTATTTTTTGCAATTTTTGTTGCCTTACTGTTTACAACATTTTCGATGTGAGCGTAATTTAAAAATCTTTGATCATCATATAATCCGTTTTTTGAATTGCCAAAGACTGTGTTTATTACAGGTTTGTCAAACTGAATAAAATCCAAACTCATTGTAGATAACATATTTATATTAAGATCTGAAAATTCTAACAAACTTCTTAGATCTTTTACATCTTCAACTGAAGGAATTCTTTGCGACCAGGATTCCTGATGATTTTCTCTTGATAAGTTCCATTTTGGGTAATTCCATTTTATAAAAGGGAATTTTTCTACATATTTAGAAAAACGAATAGGATCTTCTGCCGGCGAAGTTCTAATAATAAGATTTACATCTTGTATTTTCCCTTCGGTTATAGCATTTGCAATAGTTTCAATATACAATTCGTCATTTTTACTCGTTGCAATATCTCCACAACTAAAACAAATTGTTTTAAAATCGGGGTTCAATTGAAATTTTGAAATGAATTCTTCGTGAGAAACTTTGTATCTATCTAATACATAAGGTTCAAACTGAGGAGTTCCAACAACCTCAACATCTTTACTTTTTACTAATGCATAAAACTGTTGCAATTCGGTTTTCATTAAATCACTCCAAACCAAATAGTAATCAAAATTAGCTGCCATTCTGCCTTTTGACGCTAAATTATCCCAACTAAAAATAAACGAAGCTGTTTTTATTTTCAATTGTTCTGCCTGATAAACCAAAGGCGCTACAAAAGGCGGTCGCTGATGCGTAAAAAATAAGATATTGAAATTTTCTTTTTCTAAAACTGTTTTATAACCAATTGTTCTTGGATCATTTTTAAAAGAAAGTTGTTGCGCTGAATTGAGCCTCTGAATCCATTTTTCTGAATGTAAAATAGATGTTAGTTTAAAGATAAAACGTGTTGCATAACCTCTATTGCTTTTTGAGGTTGATGTATTTGTTTTTAAATTATCCTGAATCCCAAAGTTATTTTTTTGGTGTAATTTAAGATGTGCCACTTCTCTAGCTTTTCTAAAAAACCAGGTTGTAAATTTTTCTTCAAAAACCTCTAATTCAATAATTTTTGACTTGATTACAAATCCAGAATATACTGTAGCAGGTAAACAAGAAAGAATTACAACTTCATTAAATGTTTTTTCAGCTTCTGTCAAAAAATCACTTAAAATAAAATTTCTAAAACCAACACCATCTGTAATTACTATTCCTAGTTTTTTCATTTATACTTTATAATCTTCTTAATTCTATTTTTAATTTCTTTAGTTACTTTTCTAGTATTACTTTTAAAAAAATAATCAATTTTAGTACATATTATATTAAATGAACCATAGAGTTTTAGTTTTATAAATTTATTAGAAAGGAAGAATTGTTTTTCGTCATGTTTAGTCCAACGACTTGGATAAAAATCAACTTCATTATAAATTTTTAAATACTCGTTATCAAAAACTTGAATTGGTCTTATTATTTTGGCTTCCTTTTTTTCTCCTAGCCAAGCCATCCACCATGAAAAAGTAGAATTGCTAATAATGTAATTATCAAACTTACTTCCTAAACACAATTGCTCAATTGCACTTAAATTTTCTAAGAAAAAAACATTTGGCAAAAATGAAAAATGATTTTTACAATAGTTGATATTGTCACTTGTAAAAATAATATTGTACTGATCTAAATTTTCAAAGTGGGACAATAATGCTGTTAGATAATACTTATATGTCAATTGAAAAAAAAGGGGATTATTAACAAAATCACCTCTTCTAACTGATATCAAAATAGTCTTTTTTATAAACAGATATTTAAACTTTTGTAAAAGGTTTTCTTCAAATTCCTTTTTAAATTTAAAAACCTCTTTTATATTAGAATTTAAAAAATATTTTTCTGTTTGTAACCAACCACTCAAATTAGACTTTTCATCTGTAATACTCCATTCATAAAAATTGTAATGCTCTTCATTGATTTTATTCCAATTATCATCTTCATTAACAATTTCAAAATTAGATTGAAAATAATTGTCATAGTCCCATTTTGGAAAACCATATGTATGTCTATTTGCTTTAGCTATTCCAATTGTTGAAGCAATTTGAAACAATTGATTTCCTAAATTTCCTCTTTTACCTAGATTTAAAAATGTAATCATTTTAAATATCCCTAAATTGTTTTTGATGATTAAGTTGCCAAATATCTATTTTTTGTAGACATTCGATAAATAATTCATTGCTATTACCTTTACCAAAATCATTTTCAACACTTTTCACCTGATGTGAATTAATTATAGAAAGGGCGTTTTTAATACCGATTTCAGAATAATCTGTATTAATAATATCAGCATGAACAGCTCTGTTTTGTTGACGTGTTCCTATATTAATAATTGGAATTCCGTAATAAGGAGCTTCTCTAATTCCTGCACTACTATTACCAATAATAAATAGGCTGTTCTTTAATAAAGTCAAGAAATATTCAAAACGCAGTGACGGAAAAACCCTGAATCTTACATTATCTTTTAATTTTTTGTAAGCTTCAAGTATAAATTGACTTCCCAGATCATTATTAGGGAATATCACGATATAATTATGGTTATCATCTAGTAATGAATTAACAAAGTTCTCTACATATTGTTCCATTTCTTTAATTTCAGTTGTAACCGGATGAAACATAACAATTGCGTATTTTTCAAAATCTATTTTATAATAGGCTTTTGCGATATTCAACTCAGGCAATTGATCTGAAAACATAATATCTACATCCGGAGAACCAATTGTAAATATTGATTCTTTTATTTCTCCCATTTGTATCAATCTTTTCTGCGCTTGCTTATTAGACACAAAATGTATATGACTCAATTTGCTCACGCTATGACGAATTAATTCATCAACTGTCCCAGAAACTTCGCCTCCTTCAATATGCGCAACTAAAATATTATTAAGAGATCCTACAATAGCTCCTGCTAGAGTCTCGACCCTATCACCATGAACTACAATCATATCCGGATTTACATCTTTACAATAAGCTGAAAGTCCTTCGATGGTTTTAGCAAGAGTTAAATCCATTGTGGTTTCATGAGTATGATTTTTGAAAGTATGGATGTTTTTAAAATTACATCTTTCAATTTCAATTAAGGTATAGCCATACACTTCTTGCAAATGCATTCCGGTAATGAAAACATATGCTTCAAAATCTTGTTGTTTTTCAAGAGTCTGAATTAATGATTTTATTTTGCTGAAATCGGCACGAGTGCCTGTAAGAAATAGGATTTTTTTCACTGAATTACTAAAATTTTTCAGGTTTATTAGATACAAATTTCAACAAGAAAAAGAATCTTTTGAATGTATAATACAATTCGATTACAAATCGTCTTGTTAATTTTAAAATTAATCCCAGCAAGCCTTTATTAGCAGTATTGTAACTATAAGACGTATTCCATAATTGATATCCTCCTATAGTTTCATTTTTAAATCTAAAAAAAATTTGTCTATGATTTCTAACAATATCATAACAAAAAATAGAAGGAGAAAATTCAATATCAAAACCATTTTTTAAAACTCTTACTGACCATTCTTTATCCTCCATTGTTGTTATATCATCTTTGAACTTATGCATTTCCCAGACTTTTTTACTGAACGCTGAACCACAAAATATTAAACCCGACTTATTTGGATCTATTTTTGAAGAAATAGAATCAATATAGTTTTTATAATCATTTTTGTTGTGTAAACATCGTAATCCTGCTAAATTATTGTTTTCGCTAAATTTCTGTTTTATCAATTTAAAAAAATCGTGGCTAACAGGATAAGCATGAGCACTAAAAATAACTACTATATTATTTAAAGCACTCTCTGCAGCTAAATTAGCACTACCTCCATAACTAAAATTTTGAATTTGTACTAGTTTTGAATTGTACTTATTTACAATTTTTTTACTATCATCATCAGACATATTATCAATGACAATTATTTCATCTATATCTTCCTGATAACGCTGTCTTAAATTTTTAAGTAAAAATTCTAAAGCTTCAGATTGGTTCTTATTTCTAATTACGACAGATATTTTACTCAAAATGTGATTTTGTTAATTGTTCATCATTTGCAATATCTTTTAAAGCTATTTTGCCTATTAAATCATTAAAAAGTTCTGCTAGAATTTCACCTGTGCCTGGACGTTTCACCCAAATATTATCTTTGGTAAAAACGTCTCCTTTCTTTATGTCTTTAATGGTACAAACGGTAGCAAAAGCAAAATCTATCGTCACTTGTTCTTCTAATGCAGGCTTTTTTGTCCCGCCTCGCATCTGTGCAATTTCCGACGAAGAAACAATTAATTCCTGACAACTTTTTTCGTCCATACTACAAACAATGTCCGGACCAGTGCGTTGCATATGATCTGTAAAATGCCTTTCTAAAACACTTGCTCCAAGTGCAACAGCTCCTAAACAGGCATTATTATTTAAAGTGTGATCACTTAAACCAAAAACTTTGTTTGGAAAAGCATTATGCAATTCTATCATTGCACCAAACCTAACTAAATGAATTGGGGTTGGATATAAATTCGTAGTATGTAAAAGCGCGACTGGAATATCATGTTTATCAAAAATAGCTACTGCTTTTTGAACACTTTCAATGGTATTCATTCCAGTACTTAAAATTACTGGTTTTCCAAATGAAGCTATATGCTCCAGTAAAGGATAATTATTACATTCGCCAGAACCTATTTTATAAGCCGGAACATCGAACTTTTTCAAACGTTCTGCTGCTGCGCGCGAAAATGGTGTAGAAATAAAAATCATACCTTTACTTTCTACATAATTTTTAAGTTCCAATTCGTCTGTTTCATTCAACGAACAGCGCTCCATAATTTCGTAAATAGAAACATCCGCATTTCCTGGAATTACTTTCTTTGCAGCACCACTCATTTCATCCTCTACAATATGGGTCTGATGTTTTACAACCTCAACTCCTGCTCTATGTGCAGCATCAACCATTTCTTTTGCAACTTGTAGGGAACCTTCGTGATTAATTCCGATTTCGGCAATTACTAAGGGAGCAAAATCTTGTCCAATTTTTCGTCCTGCTATTTCTATATATGGATTCATAAAGTAGGTTTGGTATTTAAGGTTTTATATGAGTATGATATAAATATTTGGCGTAATCGAAGTCTTCTTGTGTATCAATATCAACATTGGCAAAAATATGATCTATTTCGAAAGGAAATGCATCTTCAGAGATAATTATATCGCTAAGAATTAATGATGCTTTTGTAATATAAAGCAATCCATTTTCAAAATAAAGAGGTTCAATATCCTGACTCCTCTGCCCAATTTTGTAATTGTACGGAATAAATTTCTGATCTATAATTTTTCCGAATTTTTTATGATTTCTTGAAACCGTAAATAAACTATCACAGTTTTGTTTTTGATAAATTTCAAAAGTATCTTTCAACAAATTTTCCGGGCGAATAGGATTGGTAGCCTGAAGTAAAATGACATTTTCTACCACTAAATCTATACTTTGCAAAACATGTTTTAATGCTGAAACTGTTGGTTCAAGATCTCCTGAAATGTTCTTGGGTCTTTCAATAACTTTTACCCCATATTTCAGAGCAATATTTCTAATATCCTCATCATCTGTCGAAACATATATTTCATCTATAATGTTACTATTCGCTTTCGCAAATAATATACTAAATACTATTAACGGAACTCCGTCAAGTAATTTTATATTTTTTTTAGGCAATCGTTTAGATCCACCCCTAGCTGGTATTATAGCAATATTTTTCATTTAAGGTCTTGAGTAGATAGATTCCTCATTTTTTCAATTACACTTTTATCAACCGGGTTTCTGTATTTTAAAATTTTTGGAATATGAATGAACACAATACTAATTGTTTTAAAATATATTTTGAAATATTTAATATCACTCAAAGCATACTTTTTAAAATTGTGCCAATACAATTTTAAGACATTTAATAAAGGAAAAGGATAATAAACCAAAAAAAAATATGCTGAATTTTTTAGTTGTTTTTCAAATCTAAAGTAATTCTGTTTATCTAATTTTCTTTGTTCTTTATTAACTCTATGATTTACTTTAATTTTATTAGAATATAGAATATCATATCCTTTTGCTAAAACTTCAATAGAAACACAAGACTCTTCACCATAAATATCAATCCAGACTGGAAATCCATTTGTCACGTTATAAACTGATTTTCGAATCGCAAAACCACAACCAATAAATTCAGAAAAAAGAAATTCTTTATTTTGATTTTCGGATTGCTTTAATGCCTCAATATCTGACTCAAAAACACCTTTTATTTCTTCAAAAGCGATAATAGCAACATTAGAATTACTCGCGAACAATAATTCAATCTGCGCTATAAAATTTTCATTCAATGGATGTGCATCATCATCTAAACCAATTAAAATTTCTGCACTTGCAAGTGGATAAATCTTATGTCTGGCCGCAGAAGCACCAATTGACACAGGAGAAACAAACCATTTTATCCAAGTCAATTCATTTTGAAGATCCGATGAGTCATCTGTACAACCATCTAAAAAAACTAAAACCTCTACTTCCGATTTGTTAATTAAAGATTCAATAATCAATAATGTTTTAAACAAATCTTGTTTACGATTTTTGGAAACTATCAGAATTGAAGCTCGCATTTAATATTTTTTTATCATGCTATATGGGATTTTTTTCCACTTTAAAAATAATTTCACAGTCCATTTTATGGATATGAATTTTATAAACAATCTATTTTTTACAAAATATGACACTTTATTTAATTCATTTTTTTTCAAGAAATCATGTTGAAAGCCAACAACTTTAATCTCCATGTGATTCATTTCCCCGAACATCCAATCCTCAAGGACATTTCCCATGTGATAAGCATAGTTATCTTCTGTAGTCAAGCGCCAATAATCTTTTTCTAATGGTATTCTATCTAGATAACCTTCACTTTCTCCTCCCATTTTATAATTAAAATAAGATGGAATTTCTTCAAATATATCTCTTTTATATGTTGCCACAAAATGACCGGAACCAATCAAAACATTCAAATCTGAATTAATTTTTAATCCGAGATTAAATTCTAAATAATCCTGATTATAACTTCGGTCCCAACCGATACTATCATAAAAACGCATTAAATCATATTTGTTTTTTACCTGAATAAATTTCAGTTTTCTACTGCAAAAATTATCAAAAAGCACATTCCCACAATAGCTTTCATACATTTTAAACTGAGGAACAATACCTACTACTCCTGCATTTGGGATATGACTAAAAACTTTTACGGTTTCACTTTGCCAATTTGGCAAAAACATTACATCTGAATCTGAAATAGTAACCAATTCTATATTATTCCCTGCTAAACCTTTAAGTATTGCATTAAGTTTACCTATATTTTCAGTATGAATTAGTTCATGGATTTTATTTTGTTTCAAAAGAGTGTCTAAATAATCCGAAACAATCTTATCGCTTCCATTATTTACAATAGATATAAAGGTTTTTTTATGAATTGTTGTAAATAAAGACTTTAAACATAGTTTTAAAATTGCTAAACTATCTTGAAAATACCCCTCATGATTCGGAATATAAACTGGTATAACTATCTGATGAATATATTCAGACTCACCATTTTTTTGATCTTTATATGGATTGTAACCTACTCGCATTACCAATTAAATTATAAATTTTATTAACTTTTTTCTTATTTACTAGGTAATTTAGCCGTTCAATAGCAATTTTTTGATTTGTCAAAAAAGCATCTTCTAAAATATCTTTTTTATTAATGATATTCAAAATGAGTCCTTTAATTTCAATAATTGATTCAGCATCACTAATCAATAATCCATTTTTACCATTTACTATAATTTCTGCAGTAACATTTCCGGGATTTGACTGTATTGGAAACGCTCCCATTATTATCGCTTCTAAAAGTGTATTAGGCATACCATCAGAAATGCTATTACCTATATATATCAATGATTTCCCCATCAACTTCATTATTTCTAAGTGAGAAAGTGCATTTCTGTCAAAAACTTTAAAATCAAGATTATTAATTTTTATATAATCTACCACACTTGAATGTGCAGCAAAAATTACTACCTCAAAATTCTGTATTTCATTTTTTAAAGAATCAAGTACTTTTATAATATTTAATCCCCTTCCTAGAGTATGCTCATAACCTTTTACCAAAATCACAACTCTGTCTGAAATAGGTATTTTATATGACTCAAGTTCTTCTAATTTGTAACCTGTTCCTCCCGGAATAACTCCTACATGCTTTCCTAAAAAACCGAATTGTTTTGCCAAAACATAATCTCGCTGACAATCCGTGTGCAAAAAATTAATACGTTTTAAAATCTCTTTAATTTTTTCTAAATGAAAAGGAAATCGTTGATAATAATATAAATCATTTCCCCAACATGAATATAACCACATTATTTTAGGTTGACTTTTCATAGTGGCTAAAATAGGATATGAGCAACTTTGCATTTCAAAACTATGAATAACATCAGGTTGAATTTCTAAAATTATATTTTCTAAAGCTTCATTTACTGTTGTTTCACAAAATGGAATAATCCTGCGATATAGGGCAGGTAATTTTTTACTTAAAAAATACTCTCCTTTTATATAAGGTATTTTCCTTTTTTTCCATCCGATAAACTGTTGTACAGAATCTAAAGTTTCTAATTTTCCTCTATCTAAAATATCAAACCAATACAATTCATGATTTGTATCTTTCAAGTTCTCTATCCAGCGAATAACATGAACAGATGGCATTGAAACAAAAAGAATTTTCATTTTACAGAATAGGTTTTACTACAGTTCCCGATAATCCAACAATCATTGTAGACTTTTTAAAATTAGCAGGAGCTTTATCATTTTTATATAGATAGGCAATAATTGGTTTTGCTATTACTCTCATAATCTTCTTTTTTTTACCCCATAAATACATATTTACCCATAACCCCAACATTTGTGCCATTGCAGCATGGTAACCACCCATTGCTTTTATTTTTATATCAGCAAAGCCATTTCTTTTAAAAATCATTTCTAACGCAAAAGGTGTATATCTGTAATAATCATGCGGAACTTCATGCAGAGACATTAAAAAAGGAACTGTAAAAAAAAACATTCCTCCGGGTTTTAAAACTCTTTTTACTTCTGCCAAATAGGCGTCAGGATCTGAAACATGTTCGAGAACCTCGGTAGAAATTACAACATCAAAACTAGCATCAATAAAAGGCATTATTTTTCCATCCCACAAATAATCAGGTTGAATATCTTCATAATTCAAACTGGAATCAATATCCAGTCCTGTATAATTAGTTACTGCTGAATTAGATAAAATTAACTTTTTATAAGGCATGCTTCCGCATCCTGAATCTAATAGTGTTCCAGAAAAAAAAGACGCTGTATTTGCAACAGCCTTAAATATTTCGCTTCGAACAATATAACTTTCAAGGTTATTTTTTGAAAGGCGCAGATTTGTAAAAGAATTAGACATATGTTGATTAATTTAGGCCATTACAAGAGTTTATAACCTTTTTTAAAAATACTGTAAATAATAAATCCGAATATGCTTTTAGTCATTTCTAAAAATTGGAAAAGTTGAAGTTCTAAAATTAAAAGTTCTTTTAAATAGTAAAATTTATGCATATCATTTTCAACCAATGCTTCTCTCAATATAGATTTATGACGATTTTTTAGATACAGTTTTATTTTTTTTGAGTTTGCTTTCTTATTTTCTCTAATCAATAATAAGTGTTTTCTAATCGCTTTGAATTCTGATTGTATTTCCTCAAAATTAAGTTTACCTATTTCATTTGATAATGATGCTTCATGTACGCGATATTGAATAAGTGGTTCTTCTAGATAAATAATAGAAGGCTCCTGATACAACATTCGAAGGTTAAAATCCCAATCATCTAAATTTTTGATAGTTTCGTCAAATAATTCTTTTTGTTTGTTTATGATACTTCTTTTCCAAAGTGGTCCGGAAATATAAAAAGTAATTTTGCCTACTAAATAATCCTCTATTAAATTATCAGAATAAATTTTATTTTCTTTTAAAAATTTATCATTTTTAAAATCATAATATACAACCTTACAGACAACACATTCTGTAGTATCATTTATTACCTTTATTTGATTTTCAAGTAAATTAATATGCATCAAATCATCACTGTCAAACCATTTTAAATATTCACCTTTGCTTATTTCAAAACCAAAATTTCTACTGGAATTTGGTCCTTTTGGTCTCTCTTTTGGTCTCTTATGATATTTAAATCGGTCATCCTTTTTAGTATAGTTATGTAATAAAAAATCAGTATCATCAGTAGAACCATCATCGATAATAATGCATTCCCAATTTTCATAAGTCTGCAACAAAATACTATTAAGAGTTTCACTTATCAAATGAGCTCTATTATAGGTTGGGATTATTATGGATATTAATGGTAAACTCATTTATATATTTTTCAATAAAAACTTAGTCATTTTATGATACCCTTTTTTATTGAAATAATATAAGTTTAAAGTTGAAATAATTTTTAAAATTGTCATTTCTTTAAATGTTAACTTTAACTCTTTATTAAATAAAATTAGCGTTTTATTTAAAATTTCAGTATTAGAATTTGGCAACAAATGAAATCGGATTTGATTAAATAATTTTACAATTATTTTCTTTTTTAAATCTTTTTTTTGGTCTACACTAAAAGTATTTAAAATCGACCTATAATAATCAAAAAGCGAATCTATTATATTTTGCTGACCTCGTGGAGTTTCATATTTATTTAAACTTTTAAGATCTACTCTATAGAAACAATCTGTTAAATCAATTACTTTATAGCTAGGCTTTAATTTATGGAGTAAATTGATATGAAATTCATCATCTTGAAAATTTTGAATATTTTCATTAAATTTCAAATTACCGTTAAAAACAGAATGCTTTCTATAAATTGGTCGGGTAATATTCCATGGAAGTTTTCTTCCAAAAATAAATTCCAGAATTGTATCTCTGTTATTTCCCTCAAAAATTTTTCTAGTTTCATCAATAAAACAGTTATTAAGATTGGTAAAATGTCCCATTGAAAAGACTAGTATATCGTATTTAGGATATTTACTAAAAGCATTGGTCCTTTTTTCTAAACAATCTATTAGTAACAAATCATCACTATCTAAAAACATAATATACTCTCCCTTTGACTTTTCTATACCGTAATTCCTACAGGCATTTGCTCCTTTTAAAGTATCAAGAGGTCTACTATAATACTGGAAACGAGAATCTTTGTATCTATATCTTGCAACTAAATCGCTTGTGTTATCTGTAGATTCATCGTCGACTATAATGCACTCCCAATTTTGATAAGTTTGTACTAAAACACTATCTAATGACTCTCCAATGACATGAGAGCGATTAAATGTTGGGATTATTATAGAGACTAACGGATATTTCAATTTATTTTTTTATAATAAATCATTGACTTTATAAATAACTTTACTTCATGGAATAATATTAATTTGGATTTCCATTCTCTTTTAATTTTCAAATATTGAAAATAAACTTTCGGTGAATACTTTTCTCTGTTCAAAAAATAATCTTTAAATATGTTATTCATAATATTTGATAGATATCTTTCAAAACCTGTTTTCTCAAAAAAAGAAATTTCATTCGCAAGAATTAATTTATTTTTTAAATCAGGAAATTGCTGCATTTCCTCAAAAAAAAGCACGTCCCGTTGAATAATCTTCTCTAAAACATTTTGGCTCTCCCTATTTTTTTCAAAATTCAAATAATTCAACAAGTTTACTTTGATTACTACAGCTGCCTTTTTTTGCTCATTGCTCCTTTTTTTAGAAACTTGTGAATTGTGCATCCGATAATTTAGTAAAACTTCTTGTAAATTGTGTAATTTCCCTAATACTGATAACCTTGTCCAAAGATCATAATCTTCTGCAGGTTCTTTACTAACATCATATATTAAATCATATTTTTGGAAAATTTTTATTCTCATCATTACCGTTGGATGTCCTATAGGACATTCTTCCAGCATGGCAAGTTTAATCTCTTCATGATTTTCACAAACGGCATATATTTTATCAGTCTCAATTATTTTAAAAAAACTTCCACAAACAACTATATCTAGATTTTTATCTAAAAAATTAATTTGCTTTTCAAACCTTTCTGGAAAACTTATATCATCTCCATCCATTCTAGCAATATATTCTCCTTTAGCAATACTTAATCCGTAATTTAGACTGTTAGTATACCCCGTATTTAATGGTTTTTCAATTAATTTAATTCTATTATCATCGTAGCTTCTTATAATTGACAATGTTTCATCTGTAGAAGCGTCATCAATTATTATAAATTCAAAATCTGAAAAAGTTTGATTTAAAATACTGTCAATTGCTTCTTTTATATAGAGTTCGCAATTGTAAACAGGCATTAAAACTGTAATTCTTGGGTGATTAGAAATATTCATTATTCTAAAAGTATTTTTTCAATATTTTCAATATTTTTAAAAATGTCTCTATTATTAAAAACATCATGAAATTGTTTATCTGAAAGAAGATCAGCAACTTTATTATCATATAGAACTTTTTTACTAGCCTCAACAAATGCCAATAGATCTTTATAGTGCGGGTAAACAACATCTAATCTATTTATTTGTTTGTTTTCACCAATAAAAAAATCCCAAAAAATTTGTGGAGTTCCTGTTAAACAAACTTCTAATGCTGCGAAACCTGCAGGCAAATTATTATATCCTTGAAACCAAACCAAATCTAATTTTTCTTCCAGAATAGTTATTTTCATGTCTGACTGATGTCCTCTAAAATGAACTTTACCATTCAAATCTAAATTATTAATATAACGATCGTATTCGGCATATTTATAATTTCCAACTCCAAAAATATGTAATTCTATATTATAATCTTGACTTAACAAAACCTGATAGGCATATAAAAAAGGGTCTAAAGGTTTGTCTTTATGTAATCTTGTAAATATTCCTATCTTTTTAGTTTTACATCTCTCATTAAATTGCCATTTATTATACTCATTTGTAACTGTTAAGCACAAAGGCATAAATTCATATTTGTAATTACTAAAACCTTCAAATTCATATTCAATTTGTCTTATATTATCAAATCCTCCCATAAATACAAATTGCTTGTTCTTTTCAAAATTTCTATAGCTTTCGGATTGAAATCTTGAACACATAATGAAGATGAAAATTTCTTTAAAATAATCTACTGGAATACTATTTGATAATGATTGATAAACATATTCTCCCATAAATATCACTTTGTCATAATTATCGAATAAAGTAATTAAATTTCTAATATTGTTATCTCTAACCTTTAGATTCAATGAATTTCTTAATATTTTATTTAATATTTTAGGAACTAATCCCTTTTTATTTTTTTTAATAAAATCTTTTAACAAAAGAATCTTTGTACCCAAACAAAGGTGCTTTTCATAAAAATAATCCCGCAAATCTAATCTTGTATTTAACTCTACTAAACTAAGTATAGTCAATTCAAACTTATCCTTATTCAATGCACTATCAAATTCATACATCTCTCGCTGCGCACCATTATGATAAAAATCAGAAACAATAAATAATATCTTTTTCTTACTCATTTTTTATTGTATGTATAATTAATTTAATATCATCATCTGATAGTTCATAATAAAATGGCAATCGCAATAATGTATCCGAATACAAATCACTAAAAATTAAATCTTCTCCCGAATATTGATTTGAATAAAATGGACTTTTATGCAGACTCAAATAATGGAATACAGGATAAATTTCTTTGTTTTTTAAACGAGCAATACATTCATTTCTTTTTTCTAATGATTCAAAAATCAAATAAAACATATGCGCATTATTCGTAGCATAATCCGGTAATTGTGGCAATTTAAAATCTCCATCCTTCTCATTTTTTTTTAAACCTTCATTATACTGACTCCAAATTTGTTTTCTCCTTTTTTGGATTTTATCTAAATATTCAATTTGTGCCCAAAGAAAAGCAGCAATAACTTCTGATGGCAAAAAAGAAGAACCTATATCAATCCATCCATATTTATCAACTTCACCTCTAAAAAAAGCAGATCTATTTGTTCCTTTTTCCCAAATAATTTCTGCTCTACTTGCAAATTGTTTATCGTTTATTACAAGCATACCTCCCTCTCCCGAGATTATATTTTTAGTTTCATGAAACGAAAAAGCTGACAAATGCCCTATGGAACCTAATGCTCTTTTTATTCCGTCCTTTCCAGTATAAAAACTATCTATAGCTTGGGCAGCATCTTCAACGACAAATAAATTATATTTTTTAGCAATTTCCATAATAGAATCCATATCACATGCGATACCTGCATAATGAACCGGAACAATCACTTTAGTCTTCAATGTAATTAATGATTCTAGTAAATTGCTATCAATATTTGGATTTTCAGAATTAGAATCAGCAAAAACAATTTTTGCTCCTCTCAATACAAAAGCATTTGCAGTAGAAACAAAAGTATAAGACGGCATTATCACTTCATCTTCAGGTTTGATATTAATTAAAATTGCAGCCATTTCTAATGCATCCGTACAAGATGTTGTCAGCAAACATTTTCCAAAACTATACTTTTGTTCAAAAAAATATTGACATAGTTGTGTATACTTTCCATTACCTGATATTTTTCCAGAAACGACAGCATCGGTAATATATTGTGTTTCTTTCCCCGTAAGATAGGGCTTGTTGAAATGTATCATTATCTTATAAATCTTAATGGGTTACCAATATACAGCCCACATTTTACAATTGATTTGACCACTAGCGAACCGGCTCCAATTTGAGTATTATTAATAATATTTATATTATCAATAACTGTCGAATTGATTCCCAAGAAACACAGTTCTTCAATTGTTACAAATCCTGCAACAGCAACCCTTGGCGATAAAAAAGTATGCTTTCCGATAGTAGTATCATGAGCAATAGAACAACTTATATTTAAAACACTGTTTTTTTTTATAATAACTCTTGCATCAATTACGCAGCCGGGATAAATTACAGAACCACTTTCTATAATTGCAGTAGAATCAACCCAAGCCGTCGAGTGTATTAGTTTTCCAAAAGGAATTTTATTTTCAAGTCTTTCGAACAAATGTTTTTTCACATCTAAATGCTTATATCCAATTCCTATTAATAATTCATCAAATTGTTTTAATACAAAAGCCTTTTCAATATCAGCCGTTTTTCCAATTACTGGAATTGAATTCACACTTTTTTTAATAGAGAAATCATCAAAAAAAACTACTTTTTTATACTGTTGGTCAGACAATGCAAAATGAGCAATTTGTTGCCCTAAGTCTCCTGCCCCAATAATGGCTAATGTTTTCATATTCAAAATATAAGGTACTTACGAGCTTCAATTCCCTCATTAAATAACAAATCTAATATTGAAACACCATGAACAAATGGAGGATACAATTGTTCATACTCCGGATATGCCGAATAATCAAAATAATTGATTTTCACACCCGCTTCTTCAAAAATTTTTTCATTCATATATACTTTAGCTGCTGGACCTGAAAAATAATCCGTTCCATTTAACTTTAAACATAAATCAAGTAACCGCTCTGAACGTTCCTCTTTTAAAGAAAAATCAGAAGAAAAATGAAAATTAGTTTTTATGTTTAATATTTCACAAATTGCACTTATAAATCGAAAATTTATCTCTGTTAAATACTTAGATGTTGTGTTTAAATATAAGTCTTCAAAAAAATCTTTATAATAATTAAAATTAGCTGACTTGCCATAAGCTTGTTTTATAACATTCCAATGGTCATTATTCCAATTTTTGTCAGATATTTTAGTTTCGCTTATTTTTTGTAAATACTTACCTTTAACTTCAACTGGAATTGTCAACCATTTAATGCCCGATTGAGTTTTAATTAAATTTCTATTTCTCCAATCTCTTTTAGTAAATTGCATATCATCATAGATTACAAAATCATCCGCCAAAGCAATTGAATCGAAATATCCCTTCCAAGGAATATAATTTGATTGAGTGATTATAATTTTTCTCATTAAGATATAATATCTTTAGTACTCCACGATAATGAAGGTCGAATCATTCCATTAACTTTCCCTAAATAACCAGATTCTCTTATAATATCTTTTACTTCAAAAGTCAATAATTCATAATCACTAAACAAAGGGTTCATTTCATTTGTATGAAAATAAACATGTATTTGATATACATCATCATTTAAAAAATTAGATGGAATTTCGCAACAAATCTCACTAGCTTTGTTTAATTTACAATTAAACTTACCTCCTGAACCAAAAACAATATCCCCTTTTATAGTTTTTAAATCAAACCCTACAGAAATTAATTCTTTATTTGTTTGATTAATTATATTCATTTTAAAATTAATCAACGAAGTCACATCGATTATATCATTTTTATTATTTGAAGAGGCATTTTCAATTCCAGCATACATAATTCGAATTTTATCGTTGCCTTTAGCTTTACTAATAGAATCAAAATTAATAATTCGTTCTGAAAAAGAATTACTTTGCAAATAATCTGAAATTACTTTAGTAGGGTCTCCACTGCTACAAATTTTTCCATGTTCCATAGATACAACACGTGTACAAAGTGTTTCTATTGCAGCCATATTATGGCTCACAAATAAAACAGTTCTACCTCCTTCACGAGAGATATCCTGCATTTTTCCAATAGCTTTTTTCTGAAATTCAGCATCTCCAACAGCCAAAACCTCATCAATAACCAAGATTTCCGGTTCTAAAAATGCCGCTACTGCAAAAGCTAATCGCACGGTCATTCCGCTACTATATCTTTTTACGGGAGTATCAATATAACGTTCGCAACCTGAGAATTCAATAATTTCATCTAGTTTTGATGTAATCTCTTTTTTAGTCATTCCGAGAATGGCTCCATTTAAAAAAATATTTTCTCTGCCTGTCATCTCTCCATTAAACCCCGTTCCTACTTCAAGAAGAGATGCAATACGACCGCGGGACTTTATACTTCCTGTTGTTGGAGCAGTTACTTTTGAAAGTATTTTCAAAAGCGTAGATTTTCCAGCTCCATTTTTACCAATAATCCCAAGAACTTCTCCTCGTTCAACTTCGAAGTTAATATCCTGCAAAGCCCAAACATAATCTGAAGTCCCTTTAGTAGAGCGATCGTTTGTGTCTCCAATTTTTAAATACGGATTTTCTTTTCCTCTTATTTTACACCACCAACGATTAATGTCATGACTCAGAGTTCCGGTGCCTACTTGTCCTAAACGATATTGTTTAGAAATATTCTCTGCCTTTAATATTATATCTTTTTTCAATTGTAAATAGTAGTAATGTAAATTAGGTAATGTGTAGAAATTTAAACAGTGTCTATAAAACTCTTTTCGGTTTTATTAAAAACCAAAAGTCCTATAAAAAATACAGCAATAGTTACGACTAAAGTATATGACAATCCTAAAAACGAGACTTCCCCCACATTTAAAAGCATAAAACGGGCTGTTTCTATTATATATGCCAATGGGTTAAATTCGACAAGCCATCCATAACTAGGTAATTTGTCTTTAATTAATTCCATTGGATACATTACTGCAGACAAATACATCAACAGTTGTATTCCAAAACCTATCAAATGACTAAAATCACGATATTTTGTTACCATTGCGGATATAAGCATTCCTAATCCTAATCCAAGTATTCCCATTATAACGATCAAGAGAGGAAAGAATAAAACAAGACCATTTAGACTCAAATCAGCACCTTGAAAATAATAGAAAATATAGAACCCTATGAAAATTAAAAATTGAATTCCAAATTTTACCAGATTAGAAATAACAACAGATAGAGGAGTAATAATTCTGGGAAAATAAACTTTTCCAAATATAGCTGCATTAGCTTTAAACGTATCTGATGTACCTGTTAAACATGCTGTAAAATAATTCCAAACTGTTATTCCTGCCAAGTTAAATAAAAATGGAGGAACTATGCCTGTATCAATACCAGCAACATTATTAAATATTATAGTAAAAGTTACAGAAGTAAATAAGGGTTGAATTAAATACCATAGTGGTCCCAAAACAGTTTGTTTGTATACGGTAATAACATCTCGTTTAACGAAGAGAAAAAGTAAATCCCTATACTGCCAAACTTCCTTTAAGTTTAGTGAGAAGAATTTGTTCTTGGGAGTTATTTCAAACAACCAAGTACTCGAAGTGTTTTCTGGTTTATTCATCAGTATTTTAAGATTCTATTTTAAAAACAAGTAACTGTTACTCAATTTTTAAGACTAAAAACAGTGGTATTATTAATTGCAAATATAATGATTTCATTAAATGATCATTATTATCTACTGTATTTGTATTTTAAATAGTAAAAAACAGAAAAGGTGTCTTTTATACAAAAAACACCTTATTATAAGAATTTAAAGCACAAGTATATCTTTACGCCTATAAATTTATTTATCCAAAATCTCGAAACTAGAATTCATACTTTTAAATTCTGGTACAATTTTCTTCATTTTAGCAACGATATCGTCATTATCAAAAAATTTAGATATACCAATTAGTTCATCAATTTCAATATGTAACGTCTCATATTCATCCTGAATTTCTTCGGCAATCATGATTTTATTATGATATGTAGGAAGTGTTTTTGAGGTATCATTTAGTAATTCTTCAAAAAGTTTTTCTCCTGGTCTTAGTCCAACTATCTGAATCTTAATTTCCTTTTCGGGTATAAATCCTGCTAATTTTATCATCTTCCTAGCCAAATCAATAATTCGAACAGGTTTACCCATGTCAAAAATATAAATTTCACCTCCATTACCCATTGCACCAGCTTCAAGAACCAACTGGCACGCTTCTGGAATTGTCATAAAATATCTAATAATATCCGGATGCGTTATAGTAAGTGGTCCCCCTTCAGCAATTTGCTTGGTAAACAAAGGAACTACTGATCCGTTAGACCCCAATACATTTCCAAAACGAGTAGTAATAAATTTTGTAGTATCATTACCCCGTTCCTTCTGATTTTTTAAGTGTAATGATTGTACGTATTTTTCGGCAATACGTTTACTGGCTCCCATGACATTACTTGGATTTACAGCTTTGTCTGTAGAAACCATTACGAATTTCTTTACTTTATATTTACAAGCTAAATCGGCTAAGTTTTTAGTACCTTCTATATTCGTTAAAATTGCCTGAGATGGATTTCCTTCCATCAATGGCACATGTTTATAGGCTGCAGCATGGAAAACAACTTGTGGCCCGTAAACTTTAAAAACCCTTTCCATAGCTTCTTTACTCTTCACATCGGCGATTACTGCATGGATTTGTGAATCTGAAATCATACTTTGTGTTTCCAAACAAAGACTATGTAGTGGTGTTTCTGCCTGATCTAACAAAATTATATTTCTAGGATTAAACCCTAATACTTGTCTTACTATTTCACTACCAATTGATCCTGCAGCTCCAGTAATTAAAATAGTTTTATCCTTTAACTGTTTAGATATCGACTTGCTATCCAATACAATTGGTTTTCTTTCTAGCAAATCTTCAATCTGAATATTTTTTACTTTTTGAGAAATTTCTTTTTGATTTTCCCAATCAGAAATTAACGGTACTGTATATACTCTATAATTAAACTCTAAGCACTGATCTACGATAATTAGCTGTTCTTCTTTAGATAAACTTTTATCCGCAATGATCAAACCTTCTGCGGCAACTGAACGCATTAATGCAGGCAACCTTTTCTTTTGAATCAAGATTGGTAAATCCAACATCCTTTTAGATGCATTCTGATTATTTTTATCTACAAATCCTACGATTTTAAAACGAGATGGAGTTTCAAACTTTAATGCATTAGCTACTGATATAGCATTGGCATCAGTTCCATAAATAATAGTTCTGATTAATTTACTATTATTTTTTTCTGCAAAATAAAGTTCAAATGTCTGTTTAACAACTACTCGATATAAAAATAAACCACAAAATGAAAGTACAATATTGATAAAAAGTGCTGTATTTAAAAATGCTTTATCACCATGATATAATTCAAATACAAAATTGAAAAACAAAAAAACAACCAATACTGACATTTGCGAAAACAGTAATTTGATTGCGTCAATGTAGGATGAATGTCTTATTATACCTGAATAAGTTCTAAATAACCAAAAGAAAAAAATATTAACAAATAAAAGTGATCCAACGAAATAGAACTCATGATGTGTAACGATATAACCTAGTCCAGTCCCCTTAAACAATAAATAAGTAAATGTAAAAGAGAAGATCAAGACCATTACATCCATTAAAACTATAATCCATCTAGGCAGATAGCTAAGATTATGAATATTAAGCCTCATGTTTGCTATAGAAAAGTATTTAGCAAATAAAATTGCCAGAGTAGTTGGTTTATTATTCAAATTAATTAGTCTTAAAATTACTGAGTGCGATAATAATTACAAAAATACGAAATAATGAATTCAAAAGATTAAAATTTCGGACCTGTTTTCTTTTGCTTCAAAAAATCCATCAAATAAGTGCCATAACCTGATTTAACAAGTGGTAATGCTAATTCTTCAAGTTGAGTATCATTAATAAAACCTTGTCGCCAAGCAATTTCTTCAATACAACCCACTTTTAGGCCTTGTCGTTCTTCTAACACCTGTACAAACTGACCTGCTTGCATCAAACTATTAAAAGTTCCTGTATCAAGCCAAGCCGTACCTCTACTTAAGATTCCAACTTTTAAAGCTTCTTTTAAAAGATACACTTTATTTACATCGGTAATTTCATATTCACCACGTGCACTAGGTTTGATATTTTTGGCTATTTCAACAACCGAATTATCATAAAAATATAATCCTGGAACTGCATAATTAGATTTAGGATTCTCTGGTTTTTCTTCAATAGAAATAGCTTTTAAATCCTGATCAAATTCTACTACTCCATAACGTTCCGGATCCGAAACATGGTAAGCAAAAACCACTCCTCCATTAGGTTTTGTATTAGAACGCAATAGTTCTTGCATATTAGCTCCAAAAAATATATTGTCTCCTAAAATTAAAGCGACATCATCATCTCCGATGAATTCTTCACCAATTACAAAAGCTTGTGCTAATCCGTTTGGAATAGCCTGTTCTGCATAACTAAATTTGCAGCCTAAGTTTTCACCGTCACCAAGTAATTTTTTAAAATTTGGTAGATCATGTGGAGTTGAAATAATTAAAATCTCATTTATCCCTGCCATCATCAAAGTTGATAGTGGATAATAAATCATTGGTTTATCGTACACTGGCATCATTTGCTTGCTCATCGCAAGTGTTAATGGGTGTAATCTTGTACCTGAACCTCCTGCTAAAATAATTCCTTTCATAAATTTTTATTTTAGATCTCAGATTTTAAATTTTAGATTATTTAAATTGAATCCAAAAATTTAAAATCTGAGATCCAGCTTTATTTATACAAACATTTTTTCCAAACTCTCTTTATAATGTGGTATATCCAGATTATAAGTATTCTTAATCTTTTTCTTATCTAACAATGAAAATTCTGGACGTTTTGCAGGAGTTGGATAAGATACTGACGGTATTCCTCCTACATTACAATTATATCCGCCAAGTTCTTTTATCGCCAAAGCAAATTCATACCAACTTATTTCGCCTTCGTTTGAATAATTGTAAATTCCAGCAATCCACTCCGGAAATTCTAAAATATCAATCATTGTCTGAGCAAGATCGGCAGCATATGTAGGTGAACCTATTTGATCGTTAACCACATTTATAGCTTCTCTTTCCTGCATCAAACGTTGCATAGTCTTAACAAAATTATTTCCAAATTTACTATATACCCAAGAAGTTCTTATGATAATTGATTTTGGATTTACTTTCAAACAAGCAATTTCGCCATCTCTTTTACTAGCTCCATAAACATTTATAGGATTCGTTTCTTCCTCTTCATTTAATGCAATTGAAGAGGATCCATCAAAAACGTAATCAGTCGAAATATGTATTAATTTTGCATTATTCTCGAAAGTATATTTTGCGATTAATTCAACGGCTAAATGGTTTATTTTAAAAGCAATTTCTTTTTCTGTCTCAGCTTTATCGACCGCCGTATAAGCACCACAATTAAATATTATATTCGGTTTAATTTCTTCTAATTGAATTTGAAGAGCTTCTAAATCATTTAAAGTGATTTTAGTTCTATCAGCAAATATCCATTCATATTGAGGATAATTCAATGATAAAACAGCTAATTCAGATCCTAATTGTCCATTTGCGCCAGTTACAAGAATTTTTTCCATTAGAATAAACTATTACATTTGTCTATAAAAGGAAGTATTTGATCTTTTTCAGAAACAATAGCATCTTTCAAATCCATTCCCCAATCAATATTTAAAGATGGATCGTCAAATTTAATTCCACCTTCAGATGCTTTATTATAAAACTGATCACATTTATACATTACAGAAGCCGTTTCGCTAATAACTGAAAAACCATGAGCAAACCCTTGTGGAACTAATAATTGTTTTTTATTTTCTGCTGATAATAAAACACTAAACGATTTTCCATAAGTAGGAGAATCTTTTCTTAAATCTACAGCAACATCAATAATTTCACCTTCTAAAACCCTAACCAATTTAGTTTGTGCAAAAGGAGGATTTTGGTAATGTAAGCCACGTAAAGTTCCTTTTTTTGAGAAAGACTGATTATCCTGTACAAAATCGATAGTAATTCCCAAATCTTCAAATTTAGTTTTACTATATGATTCAAAAAAATAGCCTCTTTCATCGCCAAAAACAGTTGGCTCTACAACTACTAAATCTTTTATAAACGTTTCTTCGATTTTCATATTAAAATATAATTCTTCTTTATTTTTTATTTAATCAAAAAAGGCTTCTATTACCTCTTTAATTCTATTTTTATCTTCAATTGTTAGATTTGAACCTGATGGCAAACATAATCCTTTTTCAAATAAATTTTCAGCAATTTTATTTCCATAATAAGGATATTTTTCAAAAATTGGCTGCATGTGCATCGGTTTCCATAACGGACGCGTTTCAATATTTTGATTTTCAAAAGCTATTCTTAAACTTTCTGTGTTTATACCTTTTTCTTTATCAGGTTCTATTAAAATAGTATTTAGCCAGTAATTTGAATAATAATCATCACTAATAACTTCAAAAAGCTTTACATCTTCTATTTCTTGAAACACCTTTTTGTAAAAAGAATGATTTTCTCTTCTTGTAATTACATTTTTATTTAAAATTTCAAATTGACCTAGCCCTATTCCTGCACAAATATTACTCATTCTATAATTGTATCCAATTTCACTATGCTGATAATGAGCGGCATAATCTTTAGACTGATTCGCATAAAAAATCGCTTTTTCTTTGATAGCAAAAGAATTCGAAATCAATGCGCCTCCACTAGAAGTAGTGATTATCTTATTTCCATTGAATGAAAGAATTCCAAATGCGCCAAAAGTACCACATTTTTTCTCTTTATAAGAACTTCCAAGAGCTTCGGCACTATCTTCAATAATTGGAATTTCATATCTATCTGCAACCGCATGTATTTCATCAATCTTATAAGGACTACCGTACAAATGGACTGTAATTATTGCTTTAGGTTTTTTGCCTTTTTTAATTCTGTCTTTGATCGCAATTTCAAGATTTTCCGGACAGATATTCCATGTTTCCAATTCACTATCAACAAAAACAGGGATTCCGCCTTGATATAAAATTGGGTTAGCTGAAGCTGAAAAAGTCATACTTTGACAAATAACTTCATCTCCAGTATTAACCCCTAATAAAATTAAAGCCAGATGAATCGCTGATGTTCCTGAATTTAAAGCGGTGATAAAAGATTCATCTTTAAGATAGTCCTCTAATTCCTTTTCAAATTGATCAACATTTGGCCCACCAGAAGTTATCCAATTTGTTTCTAAAGCTTTCTCAACATAAGCCTGTTCAAAACCACTTTGTTGAGAAAGAGATAAATAAATCCTTTTTTTATCCATTAATTTTCCAATAATCTGCCGCAAATCGAACGTCGTCATCACTAACGTTTGATAATGGCAAAGTAGAAAACGAAATTAGTTTTGAATCTGTTTCTAAAGATTCTATAGCATTCGCATAACCTGAAGGTATATGAACTATTTTACTATCGTTATCAGAAACAATTATAGTTTCAATAGTTAAGTCTTTCGAAGGATTTTCCCAATCATCTATTTTAACAAAATGAATTTTAAAAGATCCACTTAAACAATAAAAATTTTTAGTATCTAATTTATGCCCTTGCCAAGCACGTATAGGATTTTCATCGGAATTACTAATAACATAAAACCTTTCAATAGCTGCAAAACTAAAGTCATTTACATATGAAATAGTTCCACGATGGTCTGAAAAGCTCCCTCCTTGAATTATTTTTGGATTCATACGAAGATAATATTTGTTTTTTATTTGAATATGTAATCGTCATTCTTTATTGTTTTCTGATTTTTTTAAATCATGTCGATTTCATGTATTTAATTTTAAATTACTTTTGTTAATCAAATAAAACTTCAAAGTATAAATTAAAAGTAATGGCACAATAATCATTATAAATAATAATGTATCTTGAACTTTTTGGTATAGAAATATAACTAAAATAGAAACCACTATCTGAGCAATTGCATAATATAAAGCAACCAATCTGTGCTGAATTTTGTATTCGTTACTTAAAATTTGATAAAAGTGCAAACGATGTGCTTGAAAAATATTTTGCTTTAAATACAGTCGATGTATAATGGTAAATATTGCATCAACGCCATAAACTGCCATAAACAAAAGCCAAATTACAGAACTTGTCACTAGAATAAGTTTCAAAATCAAATAAATTACCCAAAAAGCGATAGCAATACTACCAATATCTCCTGCAAAGCATTTTGCTCTTTTTCTATAATTAAAAAATAAGAAAACTAAACTAGCAATCATCGCATATTTTATAAAAGTTGCATCGATAAATAATTGAATCCTTGTGTTTACATATAACAACGAACCCATTACGACCAAAGTATACAAACCAGTTATACCATTTATCCCATCCATGAAGTTATAAGCATTAATTAATCCTATGGATAGAATATATGTAATAACGACTCCATATAATGGCATCAAATTAAAAACGTTTAGGTTATAAAAAATTAATGTAATTGCTAGAAAATGAACCGAGATTCTTATTTTATTTGATAAACTTTGAATATCATCCCAAAAACTAACTAAGCTAACTAAAGTAATTCCCGTAAAAAAAAAATAGTTATCTTGAATATGTTGAATAAAATACAATAAGGCAGAGAACCAAAAAATAATCCCACCACCTCTTAAAGTAATTTCAGTATGTGAACTTCTTTCATTGGGCTTGTCTATAATATTAAATTGATTAGCTACTTTAAAATAAAGTAACATTATAATCATCAAGATGATTCCTAATATTGTGTATTGCATTATTTATTTATAAAGCTTTTTATTGTTTTTTCTAATATATAATTAATCTAAGCTTTCATTTTCAAGATAGTCCAAAACTGATTGAGGTTTCCAATTCAATAATGTTCTAGCCTTAGAATCGTCAAATGTTAAATCTAAAGTTATTTTTTTTATTTTTTGCGTATTGACGGGAGTTTTATTCCCTAAAAAATCCCCAATTTTCCCAATCAATTTAGCAATGGGAAGCGGTAAATTGAATTGTTCTTTTTGATTTTTAGAAATTGCCAAACTTAATGTATTAAAACTAGGATGAACCCCATCTGTAAGATTATAGATCCCTCCCAGAGGTGCAACTATTGAGATGAAAGAGGCAACATCTTTAGCTAAAACCATACTTTTTCTAGCAGCACCACCTCCGATATTAAAATAGTACCCTTTATTGATTGCTTTAACCATCGAACCTAAATTTCCAGGAGGCTTTTTACCAACTAATAAAGGTAATCTCAGAATAGTACAAATTACTTTATTATCATTACACCATTTTTGTACTAACTCTTCTGCTTCAATTTTGCTTGAACCATAAGGATCTTTAGCCAAAAGCGGATAATCTTCATTAATATTATTCCCTGAGGATAATCCATAAACACTAACCGAGCTAATAAAAACAAATCGATTCGGTAAACCTGAATTCTCCAAACCTTTTAATAAATTTACTGTTCCAATTACATTAACATTATAGAATTCTTGTTTATCAATTTCAGTTTTTGGAACACTATGTGCTTTCCCTGCACAGTGAATTATTAAGTCAAAAAAATGATTAAAACAAGGAATTTCTTTTTCTAATGCATACTGGAAATTGCCATTCTTTCTATTCAATTCTAAAACCTCATCGTTTACGAAATTATTTTTAAGAATTTTTCCCAAGAAGCCACTTGAACCGGTCAATAATATTTTCATTTATTATTTAATACAGACTTAAAAATTAATTTTGTTTTATCATACATTACTTGATCAGTAAATTTTTTTAAAAATATTTCTCTTGAATTTATTCCATATGTTTGCAATAAAGATTTATTATCTCTTAATTCAATTATAGCATTTCGTAAATATTCTTTGTCATCATTTCTTACAATATAACCATTTACATTTTCTTCAACACATTCTGCAGCTCCTCCAACATCGGATACAATAATTGGCATTCCAATACACATCGCTTCGATTGTGGAAATTGGAAAGCCTTCCCAATTTGAAATTAAAGCAAAAACATCAAAGTCTTTTATTAATTTTTTCACATCTAGACGTAATCCTAAAAAATTAATTTGACATAAAGTATTCAAATTATTGGAATATAATTTTATATCTTCTAAAAGCGGACCATCACCTATAAAACTTATTTCTATTCCTGAAATATCTTTACAAACATCAATTAATAATTTTTGATTTTTCTGATTATCGAATCTTGCAACCATTACAATCGAAAGTGTAGAATCTTGTTTTTTTTCTTCATTAGACTTAACAAAAAAATCTTCAACACCATTGTGAACAACAACTAATTTAGATACTTTAAATTTGATTTTTTTTGCAATATTTGAATCATAAAAAGAAACCAGAATATATTTATCAACCATAAACGAAAGACTTCTCTCGATAACAGCAGATACTGCTCGTTTATAGAAGGGTATTCCATTACTAAAAGACCATCCATGAACTGTTAAAACAACAGGTAAACCAACTCTTTTTGCTATAATCCTTCCTAAAACTCCTGCTTTAGTAGAATGCAGAGAAATTAACTCAGGCTGAAAATTAGTAATAATCTCCTTAATCTCTCTATATGCCTTTAAATCATTTTTTGCTGAAAATTTATTCAAAAAAGACAAAACATTCAAATAAGATATATTATTAAATTTTAATAATTCTGCAAAAGGACCAATTTCTCCACCAAAAACTACCTTAACTTCGTGACCATCTTCTATTAATTTTTTACTTATAGAAGCTACGTGTGTTTGAGCTCCACCAATTGTATCTCCCCTTGTAATAACAACTAATACCCTCATAAAATTCTAATTATTTTTTTTTAATAAGTCATTTAAATTGACAATCAAAAAACACTTTATAATATCAAAATCTAAAAATTATTTTCTTAATAATCTTGTTAAAAAAGTAATTTAGATTTAATTAATCTAATATTAAATTTAAAAATTGAAAAAAAACTACAAGCAAGAAAGGTTACAATATTTATCATTGAATTTTTATATAAAAAAATAAAATTAGATAACTCTCCTTTTTCCATTTCCCATAGATTAGATGATAATCCAGACTCTCCATAATCTCTTTTATTTGACTGATTATTTACTAAAACCCGATTAACATAAAGACATTTATGGTTGTACGCAATTAGTAACCATAATCTGTAGTCCTCAGCAAATTTTTGACTAATATCAAAATTATAATTATCAAGAACTTTAGCTCTTAACAATACAGACGGTGTAGAAAAATAATTACTAAACAATAATTTATTAAAAGAAATATATTGACATTCTAAGTTATGTTTAATTCTTTTTTTTCCAAAAGCAGTTGAACATAAATATAAAGACTTGTCATTTTCCATATATTTCATCTGAACTTCCAACTTATCTTTACTCCATTCATCATCCGAATCTAAAAAAGCAATATACTCTCCTTCCGAAAACGTAAGTCCCAAATTTCTAGCTGATGACGGTCCTTGGTTAGATTGTTGAACTAATTTGATTTTATCTGATATATTGTGGGGTAATGTTTTTAAAAAATCATTTATAACAACAAAAGTATTATCTTCAGATCCATCATCTATAATTATAATATTCCAATTTTGATAAGTTTGATAAATAACTGATTTAATAGCAATTAATGCCGTATTTGCAGAATTATAGGTTGGTATTATTACTGAAATCATAAATTAAGTAGTTCAGACAGTTTCGCACAATAAATTTCCCATGTACAATATTTCACTATTCTTTCTCTTGCTTTTAATCCCATATTGGTAAGAACGGATCTATCATGTAAAAAATTTACTAGTAAATTTTTTAATTCAAATTCATCATCTTGTTTTATCAACCAGCCGCCATTATTATTATCAATTGCGTCAGATATACCCCCTGTATTAGTTCCTATTACGGGTAACCCACACGATTGTGCCTCTAAAAAAACCAAGCCAAACCCCTCTACGCTTGTATTTTTAGAATTTTCTCTTGAACACAAAATAAATAAATCATTATTACTATAAAATGCTGGCAAATCTTCGTCTTTTACAAAACCATGAAATTTCACTTCATTTTCAAGCCCTAATTCTTTTATAAGTCTAATTAAATCAACCAAATACGGACCTGTACCGGCAATATTCCATTCCATTTTATTTCTAAATTCTTTAGGCAATTTTGCTATTACATTTGCTATAAAATCATGTCCTTTAAAGTGTTCTATTCTAGAGACCGTACACAATCTCAATTTATCAACTTTTAAAGAAACTTTATCTAAAGGCATAAAAAAATAATGATTAACTGCCAAAGGAAGTGCCACAGCATTTCCTGAATCTGATATTTGTCGGATTAATTTTTCAGTATAATTACTATTAGCAATAATTAATTTTAATTTATTTAATGTTAATTTACCATAATATGGTAACCATATAAACTTTCTAAAAGAAGAATCCCCACTTAAAAACTCTGTACCATGCCCTAATGCAAATACATTTTTAAAACCAGAAATGAAAGATAGAAAAGATTCAGGATGCCAATTGCCACAAAGTATATCGTATTGATTTTTATCTTTTAATTTCGATAAATATGATATTGCCGCAAGTTCGCATACTATTCTTTTAGTTGGCAGTTCCACAACCTGAACAGCATTTAAATTGTATGGTATATTCGGACCTGTTTTTTTCCTTGTTAAAACTGTAACCGATGTGTAATATAATCTCATACCAACGGCTATTTCTTGACAGAGTCTAGCTATACCTCCATTTGAAGGAGGAAAATCATATGAAAATATGATTAACTTTCTATTTGTGAGCATAAAACAATTTATTGTTTTTTATAGATATTAAATTATATGAGACAAATCTATTATTTTAATATTCTCTAAAATAATCTGTATTGATAAATACTCCTTTGTATGGAATAAATAATTCTGGATATTCTGAAATAGACTGAAAAAAGATTAAATATGAATAGACAAAGAAAATTAATAGAAGATATGCTCTATCTCTTTTTGACTTGAATAAAAGTAATTGACTTGAAAGTAAAAAACATTCCATTACATTAAAATAAAAGCTTCCTCTTCCGGCCAAAGCAATGAAAGAACTTGAAAATAAAAAATAAATAACTAACCCTAAAAAGAAACCGTTAAATAATAATTTATAGGGTAGAAATTTTATTGACAGAATTTTATAATTTACAAAAAACAATATAAAAAACAAAATTCGTCTTATCAATCCCACAAGACTTAAACTTGTTTCTGAAACTACATTCTCACTGTATATATCTACTTTACTTGCAGATGCCCCCCCTAATAAGCTTGCAATATTTGAAAATAACATCCCTGGCAAACTAGATTTCCCAATTATTATGGCTCCCAATAGAACGAGAATTATAAAAACTTTTGAGAAATGTCTATTTAAAAAATAATATACTATGAAGAGAAGTGCTGAGGTATGAAAAAGAAAAGCTATTAAAACACATAAAAAAAACTTAAATGCTTTTTTTTCTAAAACAAATTTTAAAGAAAATAAGCATATAGCTAAAGCTATTAATTGTCGATTGGAGCCTAAAATTCCCATTGTTGAGACGTAGAATACTAATAACGACACAAAGGGAAATGGGCTTAATTGTTTATTAGCTCTGAAAATCAGAAAATAATATAATATAGCATGAATGACTAAAAAAACAGTGTAATTATCAGTCAATGAACGAATAAAAAAAGTAAATAAACCATACCCAATTTCAAAACCTAATAAAATATTTACTATAATAGTATCTATTGAGGTTGAATTAGTAAAGTTTTTTAAATATTGATTCCAATCAGTACCCGTTTCCCAACGAAAACCAACCAACAAAACTAAAAAACTATATAAAATAATATATAAAACGTTTTTTTGAGAAGCTTCTATGCTTGTACGTATTTCGAGATAAGAAAAAAGGAAAAATAAAATGAATATAAATATATAAATAGCCAAAACGAATTATTAAAGAGATTGTTATAGGTTTTAGAGAAACAATTTATTTAAGCTGTAAATATTTTTTATAAAACATATCATTTGTATATCTTGATTATTGTAAATACTAAACAAAATCATTTACTAAAAATTGAGATCGTGTATAATAATTATTCTCTAAGTCAATTAATTTTCTAAATTTAGCTGCACTCAGTAATGCTTCATCATAATTCTCAAGTATAAATTTAGCAGCTTCTACTAATTCAGTTAAATTTCTATAATAAAATACATGCTCCTTATCAATAAATTTATCTTTAAATTCAGGTACAAATGTTGACAGTTGAGGCACTGAAGAAAGAGCAATTTCAAAAAATCTTAAATTTGAAGATGGATAATTCATATGATCTATTGCATTTAATGCAATCTTACTTTTTGTAGTATGTTCCAAAAACGTATTTAAATCAACCATCTTATTGACAATCTCAAGATTATTCTCATTGCAGAATTTTAGTTTTTTCCAACCAAGTCCCACTATTAAAAATCTACTATTTTCAAAACTTTTCATTAATTCATTAATGGCTTCGAATCGTTCTGGTCTATACGCCCCAACAAATGAAAAATCAAAAGAGGTTTGGCGTTTTTCGTCTGGATTATAACTTTCAGACAATAAAATATCACCTGCAAAAGGTAGCCATTTAGAAATTATACCATTACTGGCAAAAATTTCAACATTTTTCTCAGAATGAGTATAAATATTGTGATAGTACTTTAAATTAGAAAAGACAGAATTTGACATGTTAACAATCGAATCAGGCCAATAAAAAGAAACATTATTACAAAAAATTTTAAAATACTCTATTGCTCCAGGAAAAATCCTAACGTTGGTAAAAACAATAATAGCATGAGGTCTTTCTGCAAATATTTTTTTTGAAACAAAATGATTTCCTCTTGTTATTGATGGTATTATATCAATATATAAGCCCAATCTTTTTAAAAATTTTATTGGTATATATGAATTACAAAGGTTGTTAAAATCAAGTATTTCAACTTCAAAATCAAATTTTTCTAATGCCGATTTATAGCTCCTTTCCATTCCAAATTGACTATTGGACCCTATAATAAATATTTTCTTCATAATTAAAAATTATAGTACATTATCAACATCAATACGATGAGGTATTTTAAGCTCTCCAAGATTTCTGATATTGATTTTATACATCTATACTAACAAAAATTGCATGTTATTTTAAATATTTTTTGATAAAATCTTGTTTTAGTAGTAACTGAGCAAGTTCTTCAACGTTTAGAATTTTTGTATTACTGGAATCAAATGGTAATGAAGATGAATTTTCTATAGCGCTATTATTTGAATAATTTAAATCTCTCAAATCTGGTTTTACTCTAAAATAGTTATCATGACTTGATGATCTTGTTGACTCTTCTGAAGATAATAAAGTTTCATGAAGTTTCTCACTATGCCTGAAACCTATTTTTTTTATTTTAGCTTTTTTATTAAACAGTAATTCCAGTGCGCCAATCAAACATTCAATAGTGGCACTAGGAGCTTTTTGAACAAATAACTCCCCCTGAGTACCATTTTCTAAAGCGTAAAGAACTAAATTAACTGATTCTTGTAAAGACATCATGAATCTTGTCATATTCATATCAGTTACAGTTAATTCCTCGTCATTTAAAAGCAATTTGATAAATAGTGGAATAACTGATCCTCTTGACCCCATAACATTACCATATCGAGTAACATTGTATATTGTTTTAACTGTGCTTTTATGATTCAAACCATATGTAAAAGTAAGTTTTTCCATCATTGCCTTTGACATACCCATTGCATTTATGGGTTGTACTGCTTTATCTGTACTTAACATTACAACCTTTTTCACATCTACTAATCTGGCGACCTCTAATACATTATTAGATCCTATAATGTTTGTTTTTACTGCTTCAAAAGGAAAAAACTCACATGATGGTACATACTTTAAAGCAGCAGCATGAAAGACATAATCTGAATTTTCAAATGAACCAAAAAGTGAATCCCGATCTTTAATATCCCCAATAAAAAACTCTACTTTATCACTCGGGAACTTTTTTCTTAAAATATCTTGTTTTGTTTCATCTCTTGAAACTATCTTTATTTTTTTAATATCACTATTACTTAAAAAATCCAGCAAGGTAGCCCCAAACGAACCTGTTCCACCTGTAATCGTAATTGTTTTATCTTTTAAAAAATCTGTATTCATAATTTATTTAAATAAAAGTTATATGTGACGAATAAATTATATAAAAATTTATCTTTATTATTAATATCTACTCCGTTAAATCCTATATTTTTTATGGTTTGGAATAAATCGTTAACTGATATTTCTACAGTTTCTGGAAAAAGTTCAATTAATTCGAAACCATTATTTTTCTTATTTCTTATTCTACTATTAACACAATGAATTAAATCATCAATAAACAGTAATTTAAGCATTTTACTACCATTAATAATATTACTATCTATTTTATTAACAATATTATTACAGAAAGTTGCTACTACTGAAACATAATTAGGTTTGACCCCTGGGCCAAAAATGCTTGGTATTCTTAAACACAAGAAGTTATTTTTTTCTTTAAAATCTAATTCAGTCAATAGGAATTCGTTATATCTTTTACTGAACCCATATATACTATCTACAGAATAATGAATTGAAGAAAAATAAATGTACATTTTATCCTCAAACTTATTTATCAGAGAAAAAATTCGTTGTGAATGATAAATATTATAAAAGAAAAAATCATTTTCAGAATCAGATCTTGAAACACCCGAGGCATTTATGATCACATCTGCCTTTTCAATCTTATTAATTAAAATTGCATTATCATCACTGATTTTAGCAACATCTACTTTATTATCAGTAGAAAAAAACAAAGCTAAATTTTCCCCAATAAAACCAGTTGCTCCAAATATTAGAATTTTCATAATATATTAATATGACATATCATTATATGTTTTTTTAATTCCTCTAAATATTTTTTTCCCCACCGTAAATCAGGCTCCATATAATTCCCTTCGGCCCACTCATTCCAGGATTTTAAAAAAATTATATTTTTTTCATCATCTTTACTTTTCGTGATTTCAAGAGCTTCTTTAATGTGTTTACCAAATAAATCCGGTGTTGAATTATGGTAAACTAAGCCTTTAATTCCACTTCTCGGGGTGTGATCCCAACCTGGGATTATAGTAGGAAAGACATTCTCTTTTGCATCTTCTTCACCTATAAAAGAATTATACACAGATTTATAATTAAATACATTGGAAGTGTTTAGAATTTTTCTCCTCAAATAAAAATAAAGCTTAGTTAGAAAGGATTTCTTTTTTTTACCAAAAGCGAACATTCTATTTAAATGTACAGCATCAAAACCTAAATCTATTACAGATTGATAACTAACAGGCTCATCGTGATTAGCAACAAAATATATACCTTCAAGTCCATTCTCTTTTGCCAATTTTTTCCATAATTCCATAAACAATTTTGCATTAGGTAATTTAAATGGCTGATAAATATAAAATAATGGTTTACCTTCTACTGTTATATATCTTTTATCTTTAAGAGCAGGTAGAACTTCATTAAAATGAGCTACATAGTCATCCTCACCTGGGTACAATTGTTCAATTAAAACATTTCTATTTGTTAAACCATGCGCAAACCCTTTCCATGTTTCATTAGCCCAAGCTAAACAAAACGGAAAATCAGGCTCCCCAGACGCTAAAACTTCATTAAAAGGCCTCTCTATTAATCTTTTTCCATTACCAAACCAATAATGCCAATAACAAAAACCTTCTATTCCGTATTCTTTTGCCATATCTGCCTGTGCCTTGCGGGCTTCAGAAACACGCAAATCATAATATCCTAAATCGGCAGGTACTCTTGGTTGATAGTGTTCTTTAAAAAGTTTTTTTGCTTTTCCTACGTTTGTCCACTCTGTAAATCCTTTACCCCACCACTTATCATTTTCAGGTATTGGATGAAATTGTGGCAAATAAAATGCTAATACTCTTGCTTTTGTACTTATTTTTGTTTTCAATATTACTTTATTAATTATAAACTATATCCTTCTATTTTAAATATAATTTTCCTTATTATAAAAACACACAACAATGCATAAAAATATGGTTCATACCAATATTTTCTAAAAATAATTCCAAACACATTTTTAGTTTCAAAACTATATTCAGATTTTCTTATTATTAAGACTTCTGTTAACCACGGAAAAATAAAATATCTACATAAAAAATACTTTTCTATTTCATAACTGATTAAGGATAATTTTTCGCCTTTCACTATTACAAGATAATTATTAACAAACGTTTTTATTAAATGATATCCTCCTTTTTTATTGGGAAATAAAACATCAAATAAATCATCAAAATATATAATTGTATCTCTTTTATTTTTTACTATTTGATAACTCCAATCCACTTGAGTGAATTGTAAATCGGCATATTTCTCTTTATTTTCAATATTTTTAAAATCTTCCCTCCAAGCTCCAAAATTAGCAATCCACGTACTAAAATAACTAACCTCTTTAAAATAAGATTCTATACCATTAAATTCTTTGTAGCAGTTAATATTAAGAAATTGTATGTTTGCATAAAAAAAAACATTTTTCTTATCTTCCAAGTGTTTTTTTAGAATTCCCAGCATCTTTCCCAAAGCCTTAGGTTTAAAAGAGAGTGTATCATTAAACAATCTAATATAGTGACCGGTTGCATAACCTAAAGCTATAGTAAAATTTATATCTTTTACATTTTCTTCATTCCTATAATATTGCACTAAAGGATATTTAGCTACAACTTCGGCTGTATTATCTGTGGAACAATTATCTGAAACTAATACTTCAATTAAATCCCCATTAAAATCAGGATTCGAAAATAATTTATTTAATGTATCATCTAAAACTTCGGCTCTATTGTAAGTTGGAATACAAATAGATAATAATTTATTCTTCATTATGCCATTCTTGTTTCTTATTTTTAAATATAAAATATGTCCAGACAAAACCAATAATAGTCAAGATCATGTAACCTAATGTCATACCAAATACACCAAAATTATTTCCTAATAAAATAGTAGAAACACAACAAAGTATTCCCATAGCAACACTTTGCAACAACATTGGTTCTTTTTTATGACACCGGAGATAAGTTGCCCATGAAGCTATTATATGATTTAAAAATACAGGGATAATCATAAACATCATTGAAGTAAATGGTAAAAAACGATCTCCTAGATTTTTATTTCCAATTTTTATATCAAAATAACGCAAAAAGTATATTAATATAAAAAAGGAGCTAAGTACCACAGCATTAAGAACAGCTGATTGTATTAAAGTTTTATTGAACAAACTATCCAACTCTTTATATTGTTTCTTTGCAATTAGCCCTGAAAAAACAGGAACTTTTGTTGTAACCCAACTTAATGTAAACATTAGAATAGCATTTAATATAGCTAATGTCATACCCATTTGCCCCGCAACAATTGGGCCTTCAGTTGCAAAAAGAACGGGATTAAATAGTTGAAAAATAAAATAACCACTAATCCAACTTAAAGCTATCTTCCATTGAAAGGGAAAAATTTCTAATTTATAATTTACTTTATAAACATCAATTTTATTCCATATAAAAATCAATAGCTTTTTTTTATTTCCTAACAATATCCATAAAGGCACAATCCCGAACGATAATATTGCTGCTAGAGGACTTGAAAATAACTTGAACCCAAGTAAAAAGAAAATCAATACAAATGATAACTGAACAATCTGTTGAATTAATCTAATTTTAGCCACTTCTTTAACTCTTCCTAATCCCTCTAAAAAAGCTAAAATAGGAGACAGCATTAAAGACAATGATGTTGTAATAGAAAGAATCAACCAAGGAATTTGCCATTCAACTATAATATCATTTTCACCATATTTATTAAAAAAACAGTATCCAGCAATTAGCAATCCAAAAAATAATAGAAAAGCAATTACGCCAAACCATCGTATAGTAAATCTTAGTAAAGATGACAATCTTGAACTTGATTCTTTTGATCCAGAAAAACTAACTTTGTTATTCCAAGTTAGATTCGCTGTCTCATGTGCAACAAATTGTGTAATAATATTTGACAACCCTAATTCAAAAAAAATCTGTATAGCCAAAATACTACCAAAAGTATAATAGTATCCTTGTTCCACCTTAGATAAACATTTTGCAACAAACAATAGTGTTATTACTCCGCCTCCCGCTTGAATAATTCTTGATAAAACGGTGTATGCTATTGCTCCATCGATTCCAATTTTGTGGGAGCTCTTTTTTATGAATTTAAGCATTATGAATTTAAGTATTCACGGATTACTTTAGCAATGTAATCATAATGAGATTCATTTAATCCTGGCCAAACACCTAACCAAAAAGATTGGTTCATTATAGTATCCGTATTTTTCAAATCTCCAACAACTCGATGCTCTATATTAGCATATGCAGGCTGTCTCAATAGATTTCCACCAAATAATAAGCGCGTACCTATTTTATTTTTTTCTAAATGTTGTACTAACATATGACGGTCATTTGCATCTCCTTCTCTAAGTGTCAATAAAAAACCAAACCAAGATGGCTCTGAATTTGGGGTAGGTTCTGGAAGGATAAAAACTTCTTCAAACTCTTTCATACGCTCATATAATGCAGCATAATTTTCTTTACGACGTTGTACAAATTGGTCAATTTTTTTGATCTGAGACACTCCAAAAGCTGCTTGCATGTCAGTCACTTTCAAATTAAAACCAATATGAGAGTAAGTGTATTTATGATCATACCCATAAGGTAATGTTCCTAACTGTTGACCAAAACGGCAACCGCAAGTATCATCTTTTCCCGGTTCACAATAACAATCACGTCCCCAATCTCGGAAACTTTCTGCTAATTTTGATAAAATTGGATTATTTATTAAAACTGCTCCACCTTCTCCCATAGTAATATGATGTGCCGGATAAAATGAGAAAGTAGAAATATCCCCAAAAGTACCTGTTTTCTTCCCATTGTAAGTAGCTCCTAAAGAATCGCAATCATCTTCTACTACCCATAGATTATATTTTTTAGCTACACGCATTACTTCGTCCAAGTCAAAAGGATTTCCTAGTGAATGAGCAATCATAATTGCTTTTGTTTTGGGACTTACAGCAGCTTCAATCATATCTGCTTTAACATTGTGTGTAGCGACATCAACATCTATAAAAACCGGAATCGCACCAAATTGTATAATTGGATTTATTGTGGTAGGGAAACCCGCAGCTACAGTAATAACTTCATCACCTGGTTTTATAGCTCTAGCCCCTAATTTTGGCGATGTTAAAGCATAAAATGCAACCAAATTTGCAGAAGAACCTGAATTTACTAAAAGAGATCTATGTGCTCCAAAATATGCAGCGAAGTCTGCTTCGAATTTATTAGCAAAACGTCCTGCTGTTAACCAGCCATCAAGAGCAGCATCTACTCCCATTAAAATATCTTCTTCATCCAACACCTTTCCTGTAACAGGTATGTAATTCTCTCCAGCAATAATAACTTGTGTAGATTTCTTTTTTGCTATTTCTCTTAAACTATTTAATAAAGAGTCTTCTTTTATATTTTGTAACATATCACTGACTGATTAAATCTTACTTATTTAATTTTATTATTTAACTTTTTTATTTAATTGATTCCACAAAATGGTTCTATTAATGGCTTCATCAATTGTAAATATTTCTCTAACATTTAAATCTTTAGTGATTTTATCAGTATCTGGAACCAGTTTAGAAATGCTTAAATAATTCTCTTTTGAGGATTTGGATAAAATTTCCATTTTAACAGTTGACTGACCTTGTATTTTGAATGCTAATTCATTTAAAGATATTGGTTTATTACTTCCTAAATTATAAATCTCACCAACTTTACCAACAATTAATGATCTCAAGATAGAATATGCCATATCACTTGCATATAAATAACTCCTTTCTGTTAAGCCATTACCTAAAATTCTAATTGGCCCACCCAAAATTGCATCCCTAATAAAGCTATTAATTGCCCAAGGCTTTTCTATATCTTGATATGGTCCTATAAAAGCAAACGGTCTTAAAATGACTATAGGTAATCTTAAATTATTTTTATAATAGGAACACAAAGTTTCCGCTATTCTCTTGGATTCTGCATAACAATTAGCAACATTAAGTGCTTCAAAAGACCCAAAATAATTTTCGCTAATTAGTTCCTCAGTTTCGTTTCTACCGTAAACTTGGTGTGAACTTAAATGTATTATTTTTTTTAGATTCTGAATTCTTGACGCTACGTCTAATAAGGATTGAGTTCCTTTATAGAATGTTTCAATTGTTTTTAACGGATCAGAAACATGCTCTCTATTATCTGGAGAACCTGCTGCATGTATAATATAATTTATATCACTAGGTAAATCATGTACATACCTAATATCTTGCTCTATAAAGTTTATAAAGTTTTTTTCTGCTAAATGAGGAACTTCTTCTTTAAATTTGGTAATATCTCTACCTAACAAATATAATTTAATATTTACATCGCTAACAGAATTTATAAAAGATATCATTTCAGCTAGCCATTTACCAATAAAGCCTGTCCCACCAGTTATAAGGATTGATTGATTATCTAAAATTGAAAAACTTTCAATTTCTACACATGAAGCTCTACAATCCTCAAATACAATTTTATTTTTAGCTAAACTCATTATTTTCGATTTCTAATTAAATCCATCACTACTTCAATAATCATATCTTCCTGACCGCCAACAATTTTCCTTTTACCTAACTCACGATAGACATCTCTTGGATCTACTTCATATTCATTTGAAATTCTTGTTACATGTTTTGCAAAACCTGAAAAAACCCCAGATAAACCACTAACAATGCTATCTGATTTAATAGTTGGAACAATGCTCATGATTTCTTTCTCTGCGATATCAGAGGCGTCTAGAATTTTATAGAGATCTATGCCTGTTACATAGCCCATTTTTTCTAAAACAGCAACTAAAACTTCTAATTGAGCATTACCTGCTCCAGCTCCAAATCCTCTCGCGGTTCCATCGAGAATTTTTGCACCTGATTCAATAGCCATAATAGAATTTGCAATAGCCATTCCAAGATTATTATGAGCATGGAAGCCTACTGGAACTTTTAATCCATTAACTAAAGCTGAAATTTTTTCTTGAACATCTGAAGGTAAATAAGCACCTGCAGAATCCATAATTATGATTCCCTCTGCTCCGTATAACTCCATTTTCTGAGCTTCTTCAACCAAAACAGAAGCTGAAGCCATATGACTCATCATTAAAACTCCATATGCTTCCTTACCTCTTTCTCTTACATAACCTAAATGACGTTGTGTAATATCTGCTTCAGTACAATGAGAGGCTACCCTAATAACATCAACTCCAATATCTATAGCATTAACCAAATCACGTTTTATGGTAGCAAATCCTGGGATAACATGTATTCCTAATTTACTTTTATTAAGATGTTTCCTAGCAGTCTCTAAAATAGTTTTATCATCTTCTTTACTCAACCCTACTTGCAATGAAGATGCCCCCAGTCCATTACCATGCCCAACCTCTACGATAGGAACTCCAGCCTTATCAGCAGCTTCAGCATAAATTGCAATTTGTTCAGCATTAAGTTGATGTGCGCAAGCATGATTTCCATCTCGTAATGTAGGATCGCTAATTAATATTTGCTTAATCATGAAAATTTATTTGATATTATTAAAATTTTTAGAATATTGTTCAGCAACGGCAATTGCCGCACAATTGATAATATCTAAATTACCCGCATATTTAGGCAAATAATCTCCCAATCCTTGCGCTTTAACCATAATTACTATTCTTCCATTTTCAAAAACGGGAGGAACTAATAAGCTATATCCAGGTACATAATTCTGTATTTTTTTAATCATTATGTCAATCTCTTTTTCCAAATAACCCATATCTGGATTCTCTACCTGAGCAAATATAGTTGTTTGCATATCGATACATGGATCAGCTGGATTTAAATTTAAAATTGCTTTTGTTCTTGGAACATTAGAAAAATGTTTTATACCGTTTTCAGTAGTGTCTACATATTCATCTAAATTTAATCTAGTTGCCGGCCCTGCACTTCTTGAAGCAATACTAGAAACTACTTCAATATATTCTACATTCTTCTGAGTCTTGCCTATTACATATGCAATAGGAATTGATGCCTGACCCCCGCAAGTAATCATATTTATATTTCTATGTTCTATAACTTCTTCTAAATTTACAGCCGGAATGCAAAATATTCCCAGTTTAGCTGGAGTCATATCTACAACAATTTTACCTAATTTATCTAAGATATCCCAATGATTTTTTGCATCTTTTGCTGATGTAGCATCGAAAACTAAATCAACTAAATCTGAATTTTTTACTATTGCATTTATACTTTCATCTGAAACCTTTACTCCCATAGCAATAGCCTTCGCCATTCCTGGTGATGACAAATTTCTTCCAATAAATAAAACACACTCTAAAAATTCAGAACGCTGTATTTTTATTAATAAGTCAGTACCTATATTTCCACTCCCTAATATTGCTACTCTTAACTTTTTCATTTTTTCTATTTTTTAAACTTCAATATTAGATGATTTAGGATGCAAACCATTTAACATGTTTTTTTTCAATTCTTCTCTAGAAATAAATGGAGATAAATCTTCTAAAGGAGGAGATATTAAACTACCATCACTTTGAATGGCTAAACCTAATTTTGGAACAAATAATTGATAAGGATGCATAAATACTTCACAAATTACAGGACCTGAAACTTCCTGTACTTGAGGAATAATAACATCAAAATCTTCCCATGTTCTAATTTGAAATGAAGGTATTCCAAAAGCTGTTGCGAGTGCACTAAAGTTAGGGCAACTTACTCCTGAATTACTATCTACTCCAGCTCTTCTTCCATTAAACAGAGCATTTTGTGTATGTTTTATCATTAAATAACCATCATTATTAAAAATAAATAGTTTTATGGGTAATTTATAATGAACAATAGTTTGTAATTCCTGCAAATTCATCATCATTCCACCATCACAATTTAAACACAAAACCTCCCCTTTTCCTCTAGCAACCGATGCTCCAATTGCTGCTGGCAAACCATAACCCATTTCTCCTAATCCAGTCGAAGTCATTAATCTTTGATCTTTTCCTATTCTTAGTACTTGATGCCCACTTAAAAGTGCTGTACCCATATCTGTTGTAATGTGCTGATCCCATTTTAGATAAGGATTTAATCTTTCCATAAATTGATAGGAATTAATAAATCCATCTTTATCCGGATGATCTTCTGAATTGAACCAAGGATAATCTTCTCTATATTTATCACATCTTTGAATCCAATTTGAAAAATCTAACGATTGATTTAATTCCTTTTCAAGTAATTTACTAATAAAAACACCCGCATCTGCATTTACAGAATATTTGTATCGTTCTTTATATTTGTCTAATTCAAATTTATCAATATCTACAACAGCGATATCTGCTTCTCTTGCTAGCTCATTAATATCGTAGCCAATCTGCGAAATTGCCATTCTAGTTCCGATACAAATTAATAAATCACAATTTTGAAGAATAAAATTGGCACTTCTTTGTCCATAAGTACCAGCTCTTCCATATACTAATGGATGATTTGAATCTATTGAATCTATACCCGCCCAAGTTACTAAGGCTGGTATATTATATTTTTCTAACAATGGTTCTAATAATGATTCGGCATTTGCCAATCTAATACCATTACCAAACCAAAATAAAGGCCGTTTAGATTTTTTTATGGAGTCTGTAATCAAATCAATACTCTCTAACAAATTTAAATCCGCATCTAAATTTAATTGAGGGAGATCAGATAATTGAAAATGAATTATTTCATTCTCTTTAATATTTGTCGATTGTAAGTTCATAGGTATATCAATCCAACAAGGACCAGGACGACCATGCTTTGCAATTGAATATGCCTTCTCTAACTCATAAACCACTAAATTTGCTTCAGAAACTTTTGCAGCATATTTTGTTACCTTTTCAACCATTGCAGGAGAATCGTAACCTTGTACACCCCACATTCTAACATCTTTATGCAGTTCAACAAATTTTGAATGCTCATTGCCGGATATTATAATTCCTGGTATAGAATCTGCCCAAGCACTCACCACCCCTGTTATACCATTTGTAGACCCAGCACCTGTAGTCAGAATTGCTGCCGTGACTTTCCCGTTTGTCCTATAATAAGTTTGCATAGCCATACATGCTGCTTGCTCATGATGAACACAAATTATTTCAGTATATCCTTTTTGCTGAATTGAATCAAAAATATGAGCATTTCCTGCTCCGATAATTCCAAAAACATGTTTTATTTCATTCTCTATTAAGAAGTCTGCGATTAAATCACTTACCTTTATAATTTCATTCATTATTATCTTATTTAAAATATTCTATTAAAATGAATTGTTTTTTTTATACTAGTATTTATATCAGTGTATATTTTTAGATTTAAATCATTAAATGCTTTATCAACATTTGGCACATATCTTAAAAACTGTTTAGTTGATAAAGGATTCTTAATAATTACATTTATCTTTTTATTACCGCTTTCTTTCGAAATTAAATTTGCGAGTTGGGCAATACTAATAGAGTGGTTTGAACCAACATTATATGGACTATTATTTTGCCCTTTAAACAATATCGTCCATAACCATACTGCCAAATCAGCAGAATACATATATGATCGATAAGGAGTACCATCACCTTGTATTATTATATCCTCGTTATTTAATAGGTTCCTAATAAAATTACCCGCAGCAAAATGAGAATCTAACATTAAAAAAGGCCCCATAAAAGCATAACATCGTGCAATTTTAACTGGCAAATCATACATTTTATGATGAGCAGCACACAAAACTTCAGCAATTCTTTTTCCTTCGGCATACATAGATCCCGGATCTGAAGTAATAGGAGCTCCTAAATAATCTTCAGAAATATTTTCAATCTCTGAAGGTTGCTTCCCATATACAGCACCACTACTAGTCAACAAAAAGGATTTAACTTTTTTAAGTTTTGCAAAATCTAAAACTCTCTTAGTTCCATTTACTACTGTTTCAAACATTACTAATGGCTCTTCGCTATTTAACTTAACACTTGCCTCTGTTGCTGCATGAATTATATAATCGACATTTATATCTATAAATTCGAAATCATTAATATCACCTTCTAAAAAACTTATTTCAGGATATTCTAATATCCACTTGTGCTTACTCAGAAATTTATTTTTATTACGAGTTAAAATAATAATGTTCGAATTTAAATCTAATTTTCTATTTACAAATACAAAACTCATTAATAGCCATACCCCAAAAAAACCAGTACCTCCGGTAAGAAATATTGTCTTATTTTTAATATCGCTCCACACCTCTTTGGTGTTTTCTAATATTAAATTTAAATCATCATTAAAATAATCTAACATATAATAATATATTATAGTCTGAAAAATTCATCAATTTGTCTGGAAGTAAAATCTGAAATTATTTCTGATTCATCAAAAAAAGTTTTATACCAATCCATAGTCATATTTACTGCCTTTACAGCATCCATCTTTGGTTGCCATTTTAGCTCCATATTCGCTTTACTAATATCTAATTTTAAAAGTCCAGCTTCATGAGGTTGATTTTCATCATTCTCAACCTTATATTCTCCCATACCCCAACTTTCGATAGCTAATTTAATCATATCTTCTACTGGGAGAGCATCAGATAAATGAGGACCAAAATTATAGGCTTGGTTAAATTGCAATGGACTCTTTTCAAGATTAAGACCTAACAACAAATAACCAACAACTGGTTCTAAAACATGTTGCCAAGGTCTTACTGAATTTGGATTTCGTATAACTACAGGTTTTTCAATTGCAAATGCTTTTGCTATATCAGGAATTAAGCGATCTTTCGACCAATCTCCTCCACCAATAACATTCCCTGCCCTTGCAACAGCAATTGCTTTTTTATGAGTACTATAGGTTTTAATATTAAAAAAAGAATTTCGATAGGAGTCTATTAACAATTCTGCACAAGCTTTACTTGCACTGTATGGATCATAACCACCTAATCTATCGTTTTCTCGATAAGGATAAATCCATTCATTATTATGATACACTTTGTCTGTAGTGATAAGAACTACGTCACATTTATTTTTTAATAAACGAACACCATCAAGAACATTTGCAGTACCAATAACATTTACTTCAAATGTCTCCGCTGGAATGTCATATGATAATCGAACTAATGGTTGCGCAGCTAAATGAAAAACAAAATCAGGTTGAAAATCGAGGATTTCTTTCTCTAAACGTTTTTTATCTCTTAAATCAGCTATTACTGAATCACAAATCGAGTTTCCGTTTATTAAATGAAACAAATCATCTTTTGAGTTTGGTTCTAATGCATACCCTTTAATATCTGCTCCTAGGAGAGATAATGTTTTTAGCATCCAAGATCCTTTAAAACCAGTATGACCTGTTAAAAAAACTTTTTTTCCACTATAAGTCTGCTCTAATTTTTGAAACAATGAATCTACCATGTTTTCCATTTTGCATTTCCTGAATTCCACATGGCTTCCAATTCAACTCTATCTCGCAAAGCATCCATACATTTCCAAAATCCATTATGCCTGTAAGCTGCTAATTGTTGGTCTTTTGCAACAGTACCTAAAGGCTCTTTCTCCCATTGGATATCATCAACATCTCCTTCAAGATATTTAAAAATTCCTGGCTCTAAAACAAAAAAACCACCATTTATCCACATACCATCACCAGCAGGCTTCTCTACAAAACTATCAACTTCGCCTTCTGAATTAATTTCTAAATTTCCAAAACGCCCAGGAACTTGTACACTAGTTAAAGTCGCCAATCTACCATGTGATTTATGAAAAGTAAGTAATGCTGATAAATCTACATCTGCAACTCCATCCCCATAGGTCAACATAAAAGTTTCATCTTTAACATATTTCTGAATGCGCTTTAATCTCCCAGCAGTGTTCGTATTCAATCCCGTATCGATTAATGTTACTTTGAAAGATTCTGTTTCTGAGTAGTGAACATTAATATTGTTATTCGCTAATTCGATAGTTACATCGGAATTATGCAAATAATAATTATAAAAGTATTCTTTAATAAAAGTTGCTTTATACCCCAAACAGATTACAAATTCATTATATCCATGTTGTTCATACATTTTAAGAATATGCCAAAGAATAGGTTTCCCTCCAATCTCTACCATTGGTTTGGGTCTAGCCTCTGTTTCTTCCATAAGGCGCGTACCAAAACCACCTGCAAAAATTACTACTTTCATTATACTATACGTTTTATGGTTGTTAAATTTCGATGCAAACATCGTTTGTTAAAGGGTAACTACAACAAAGCAAAAATTCATTTTCATTTAAATCATTTCTTGGCTTACTTAAACCTATCATTTTCAACTTACCCGATTTAAGTCTTGCTTTACAAGTGCTACAATTGCCTGTTTGACATGAATAAGGTAATTCTAATCCAGATTCTAAAGCTTCTTCTAAAACACTTTGCCCTTTTTTAATTTTAACTTCATTGACAATACCTTGAAAATTTAAAATTATATTCTGTTCCTTAATATCTTTAAAATCTTCAGGATTTTTAATTATTTCAAAATCCTCAGAGAATATAGCTCCTTCTGCACATCCCAAATTCAATAACGTTCCTTTAACTGTATTTTTAAGCCCTATAGGTCCACATATAAAATGCTGTGTAGGGGTTTGAATATTATTTATTAATTTTTCAACAAAACCAGCATGAATTCTCCCTTGGTAATTATGTGAATCATCATCAAAAAATTCTTCTTTAGAGTAAAAATTGTAAATTTTAAAACGTTCAGAATATATTTTTTTTAATTTCTCTAATTGATTTTTAAAGATTACAGACGAATTAGATTTATTACCATAAACCAAATAAATATTAATTAACGACTGAGTGGTCAATAACTCTTTAATCATTGAAAACAAAGGCGTAATCCCACTACCAACACCCCAAAACACAACAGATTTTATTAAATTATCTGATTCAAAAATAAAATCTCCTAATGGCTCTTGTACCTCGATAACATCATCAACTTTTACCGTATCATTAATATAATTTGACACAATCCCTCCAGGTACTCTTTTTACGGTCACATCGAGAGTAGAATCAATTAAGGGGGTCGACGAGAATGAATAGGGCCTAATATACCTTCTACCGTTAATTCTAAATTGAAGAGTAAGATATTGACCTGACAAATATTTTATTTTTTTTAATCCAGGTTGTTTAAAACATATAGTAACTGTATCATCAGTTTCTTTTCTAATTTCCTGAACCTTTAAAGTATAACTTTTCATTTAGACTGTATGAGAAATAAAAAATCCTCTAATTTATTTCATTAATTGATTTAACATTCTCTTAAAAACAAGAATAAATACTGTCAGAAAGCCTGCTAAAAAACCCCCAATTAAAATACCTTTTGCTTTACCAAAACGCTCTTTAGGAAGAGGTAAAATTGGTTTATCAATAATCTGAATTAGGGGCGTTTCTTTTCGCAGGGTAACTTTAGCAAGCTCAGATTGTTTAACAAGCTCAGTTAATATGGCTGTATTAGCCTGTACATCTACCTGTCTTCGTACAGAAGGAGCACGACGTACATTTAATGCAGGATTTAAATTAAAAGTATTGTCATTCGCAACTGCCACTCCAGTAATTGCCCCATTAAGCTCTGCTCTAATAGAATCAGTCTGTCTTTGTAAAACTAACATATTCATTCTTGCTTTTTTACTTTTGGTATCCACATAAAAATCAGATACATTTTTAGCAAGTGCTTCGCAAAAATATTTAGCAAATAATTCATTTGTAGAAGACATATCAATATTAATAATTGCTACTTTTTTATCTTTCTGACCGACAGTCAACCCTCCTTTAGACAACCCTTGATAAATTGAACCTAAAATACTATCATGAACCCTTGTAAAGTACTTACGATTTGTATTTGTTAGAAACTGGATATTAGCTAATTTAGGTTTATCTTTCCAACTTTTTCTTAGTTCGTTAATCTCAATATACATTTCAGCTAAAGAAATTATTTTTCCATTGTAATTTACTGGAGTCAATAAAGTTTGCTCAACCATTCTACGAGATTTAAATAACTCTGTCAAATTAGAACCTGTAAAAATACTTCCTCCACCCCCTCCAAGGTCTAAACCAAACGAACCTGCCAAACCTAATGCACTTCCTAAACCTCCTCCTCCAGATTTTTCATCTTCTAATGCAAAAGATAAAGTCGCAGTATAAACAGGCTTTTTCATAAAAGAATATGTTAAACCTAAAGCAGCTCCAATCATTCCTGCAAGTACAATCATTCTCCATTTTGACAACAAATAATTATACCACTCTTTTACTTTTTCTACTAATTCTTTTAACGAGATTTCATCGTTTTTAATTGATGTATTATCCATTCTTAAAACTTATTTTTATTTAAAAGCGGTTAATATCAATAATGCCAAACTCGAGACTACACTACCAATTCCTACCCATTCTCCTGCAGTCATCTTTTTAGTAACGGGTTTCTCGGGAACTACAATCTGAGAGTCTGGTGTTACTTTAGGATATGATCTAAAAAACAAAAAAGAAGTTGCTACAGCAGCTTTCCCATTCGGATATATAATGTAAGCTTTTTTCTTCCATCCCATATTATCGACACCCCCAACAGCATTTAAATAATACTTAAAGCTTTTTCCCCTTCTATACGGAATTTCAGAAGTTAAGAGTACATTCCCTGTCACTTTCACCCCTTCATTATAAGTCGCAACTTCTATTTCGTCACCAGGAAATAGGGTAACATTTGAGTAATGATTTTTATCTTTTACAATTCTTTCCCAATCTACTGGAATAGTTGCATATTTCAATTCTTCTTTTAATTTTTTAGCCAATCTTTTTTCCCTTATAGTATCTTCCTTTGTTAAATTCAAATCGATACTTTGCAATTTTTCTATTTGCTCTTCTTTAATAGGCCTTTTTATTTTCATCCCATCAAGATTAGCAATAGATGTTAATCCTCCTGCACGCATTACAACATTATATACTGTTTCTTTTTTATTAGCCAAAACATATTTACCAGGATAGGAAATTGCACCACTTATTTTAACCATTTCAGGCTTTTCATAAACTGCTAATCTTCGTATATTAATCACATCAAAAGGCATTAATGCAAAATTTTTTATCTGCTCGTTATTACCTTCATTAATTTCCAGTTCGAATACATCGACTCGTTTCGGATCATTATCATTTATAGCATCCGATTTTTTCATTCTGGCGACTTCAACTCTTTTTGATGCCGAACCTGTTAGACCTCCAACCTGAACAACCAAATCATTCAGAGTTAAATTTTCATAATACTCATATTCACCAGGATTTTTTACTTCTCCATCAATAGTAATTTTATATTCTTCTCTGAAATCTAAAATGGAATATACTGTTACAATATCTTCTCTTTTCAAAGGAACATCTGCATTCAAATCTCCTTCCAAAGCCTTTGTTAAATCAACATTTATAATTTCTGTTGTTAAATCCGATTTTAAACGAATAATTCTTGCACGTTTTGTATAAGCGTCTTCTTTTAATCCTTCTGCTCTTATTATTAACTCAGATATGCGCATTCCTTCTGTAAAAGAATAATAATCTGGCCTAAAAACAGCGCCTTCAATTTGAATACGGTTTTCAAATCGATTTAAAATTTTAGCAACTTTAACTACATCCCCCGATTGCGGTTGATATTTACTAAATTCACTTTCATTTACATCATGAACCTTAAATTCTTTCCCAGTTTTTTGCAATATATTTACAGATGCTGTATATGCAAATTCATTAAATCCTGAAGCAAATGATAATAAATCACTAAACGTTTCACCTTTCTTCATTTCAAAAATCCCAGGACGTTTCACTTCACCTTCCACAGTAACCCTCTGACTATAAGCTGGAATTCGAATTACATCATTTTCTTTTAAACTTACATTATCTGATTGATCACCTTTTACTAAAAATTTATATATATCAACATTTCTATAGACTTTATTATTACGAATCAATTCAATGTTTCGATAACTTCCATTCTTACCTGGCCCACCTGCTAAATGTAAAGCATTATATACAGTCGCAAGAGATGAAATTGAATAATTTCCTGGTTGCTTACCACCAACAATTGTTACCTTAATTGTACGTATCTGAGCCAAGCTTACGCTTACTTGTGATTGACCGGATCGAACGGTACTATATACTTTTGCTATTGCTGCCTTTATCTTTTGTGTTGCTGCTTCAATTGTCATTCCGGAAACAGCAATTTGCCCTACATATTGTATTGTAATCTTTCCTTCAACACTTACAGGAATATTATCGTCAAATTCCTGAACTCCGTAAACACTAATTTGCAATTCATCTCCAGGTCCAAGAACGTAATTCATAGGCGTTGCTAATTTCAAATCTGGTTCAAAATTTAGAGTCGGATTATCAAATAATTCAGAACCAAAAATCAAAGCATTTAAAGAATCTTTTATTTTATTATTAATTATTTCTTGTTGCTTTCTTCCAAATTCACTCTTTTTATTCTTATCCTTATCTTTTGAATCTTTATCATTTGAATCCTTATCTTTTGAATCCTTATCTTTTGAATCTTTATCTTTTGAGTTCTTCTTTTTCGGGTCTTTTCTGGAGATTTCCTCCAATCTTGCTTTTAATTTCGAAAACTCAGATTTGCTCATCCCTTTTGATAAAATTGCTTCCTCTGCGTCATCTATAGTAAGATCTTTGGCATCTAATTGATTCTTAATCTTATTAATATCACTATCCGATAAATAATCAACCTTAACAGTACTTAGATCCTTCGACTGGAGTATATCCTGAGCTGACATATTTAATGACACAAAAAAAGTAAATAATAATACTAATACTGCGGTTATCTTTTTCATAAATTGATTTTAAAATAAAATTCATTTAGATAATTCCTAATTCCATACCTTGAATTAGAAACTACAATGTTTAAGAATATTGTTTTTTGTAATAATCTTTATAAGTCCCAGAAGTTACATTTTGCAACCATTCCTCATTATTCAGGTACCAATTTATAGTTCTTTCTAATCCCTCTTCAAAAGTCACTGATGGCTTCCAACCTAACTCTTGATTAATTTTGGAAGCATCAATTGCATAACGCAAATCATGCCCAGGTCTATCTTTCACGTAAGTGATTAATTCTTCAGAAGTCCCTTTCTTTCTTCCTAATTTTTCATCCATGATTTGACACAATAATTTTACCAAATCAATATTTTTCCATTCGTTAAAACCTCCAATATTGTAGGTTTCATGATTTTTCCCTTCATGGAAAACCAAATCTATAGCAATAGCATGATCTTCTACAAATAACCAATCACGTGTATAATTTCCATCTCCATAAACCGGCAATGGTTTATTATTGATGATATTATTGATAAAAAGTGGAATTAATTTTTCAGGAAAATGATAAGAGCCATAATTGTTAGAACAATTTGTTAGAACATAAGGCAAACCATATGTTTCTCCATAGGCACGCACAAAATGATCAGAACTTGCTTTTGATGCAGAATAAGGTGAATTAGGATCATAAGAAGTTTTTTCTGTAAACAATCCCACCGCTCCGAGTGAACCATAAACTTCATCAGTACTAATGTGATAAAATCTTTTTCCTTCGAAATTATTTTTCCATTGATTCTTAGCTGCATTCAATAAATTCATTGTACCAATTACATTTGTTTTCACAAATGCCAATGGATCCTCGATTGAACGATCTACATGAGATTCTGCCGCTAAATGTAATACTCCTTCAAAATTATTTTCAGAAAAAAGATCATTTATAAAAGATTCATCTACAATATCTCCTTTAATAAAAGTATAATTTGGTTTATCTTCAATATCTTTAATGTTTTCCAAATTGCCCGCATATGTTAATGCATCTAAATTAAAAATATGATATTCTGGATATTTTGTCACAAACCGTCTTACCACGTGCGAACCAATGAATCCCGCACCTCCTGTTATAAGTATTTTTTTCATTTTATCTTATTAATTCAGCAAATCTGAATTCTGTTTTTCTAATTTACAGTACAGGTCTTTCACATCTTGTGAGCTATCCTTATGTAAAATTAAATTTGCCGTATCAGTATATACAAAAATAGTGTTTTTTAGTCCTAAAAAAGTAGTGTGTTTATCTGAACCAATGACCATATTTCCACACCCGTCAACGTAATGTCCTTTGGAAATTAAATAATCATAAACTGATTCAAAAGAACCTAAATCAGACCATGTAAAGGCTGTTGGAACAACTTTAATCTTTTTACTACGCTCCATAACAGCATAATCAATACTAATAGAAGGGATGTCTAGCGATAAATCTAAATCTAAATTACCATTTTTATTAAGTTCCCAAGCCTTTTTGGACTTTTCATATACTTCAGGTTGATATGTTTTTAATTCATCTAATAAAACACCCGCTTTAAAACAAAACATTCCACTATTCCATAAAAAATTACCTTGTGCAATAAAACTTTTAGCAGTTACACTATTAGGTTTCTCACGAAATGAAATTACATCATCTCCTTTTGATTCGATATAGCCATATCCAGTTTCTGGCTTTGTTGGTACGATCCCAAAAGTTACTATATATTCTTCTTCTGCTTTTTTTATTGCTTTTTTTATTGCCTTATTATACTCTTCCATTTCATCAATAATATGATCTGAAGGAGTTACAATCAAAACATCATCAGATTCTGAAGCAAATGCTGCAAATGCAATAGCCGCAGCTGTATTTCTTGGAGTTGACTCAACAATGTTGATGTAAGGTTTATCTAACTTTCTCATTACTTTTTCACTCAAATGACAGTTATCCACATTCCCCACAACCATTACTTTATCTGCTAAATCAGAATTCCTCTCCACTGTCATTTCAAACAATGATTTTTCTTCGAATATTTCTAAATATTGTTTAGGCTGACTTTTACGAGAAAGTGGCCATAACCTGCTTCCAACACCACCCGTTAAAATTACATGAATTATTGACATTTTATATTATATTTTTTTTAATTGCTTCTCTGTAACCTCTTTTCTAAGATTACTACTTGAAAACCTATGATCTCTGACATTAAAATACAACTCTATCCCTTTTTCTTCACAGTAATCACGACCCGTAAAGTTTTTATCCCGATATTCATCACCAATAACACGTATATCAATTTTAAATGATTGCAAGATATCTTCTAAATCTTGTTCCGTAGCATAAGGAACAATTTCGTCAACGAACTTACATCCTTTTAATTGTATATACCTTTCCACTACTGTTTGTGAAGGACTATTTTTTACAGGACGATCAAGAGTGGGGTCTATTTGTAAGCCCACTATTAGATAATCACATTCCCTTTTTGCTTCCTCTAACATCTTAATATGTCCTGCATGTAATAAATCAAAAGCACTAAAAGTTATCCCTACTTTCATAATTATATTTTAATTTAAAAATTATAGTCTACTATCAGCTATATCTCCCAACACACCTTTAACATCATACAACAAACTATTTGTTTTTTGTAAGTCTAAAAAATTTAGATTTAAAAAATCTGTATGTGCTACACCTAAAACAACAGCATCAAACTTTTGATTAGGGATTGTATTAGTTATATCTAATTTATATTCTTTATATACTTCTTCTAAACTTGCTATTGGATCAAATATTGTAATTGTAATACCGTATTCTTTCAAAACCTGAATTAAATCAACAATTTTAGTATTACGGACATCCGGGCAATTTTCTTTAAATGTAATTCCAAGCATTAGAAGATTAGCTCCATTTACAGAAATTCCTTTTTTCAACATTAACTTCACTACTTGTGAAGCAATGTATTCTCCCATACTATCGTTCAAACGCCGTCCTGCTAAAATAATTTCCGGATGATAACCAAATTCCTGAGCTCTTTGTGCTAAATAATAAGGATCAACTCCTATGCAATGACCTCCCACTAATCCAGGTTTAAATGGCAAAAAATTCCATTTAGTCCCTGCTGCTTTCAAAACTGCTTGGGTGTCAATTTGCATTAAATTGAATATTTTCGCTAATTCATTTACAAAAGCGATATTAATATCCCTTTGCGAATTCTCAATAACTTTAGCCGCTTCAGCAACTTTTATCGTTGGTGCGAGATGCGTTCCTGCTGTAATAACAGATTTATATAAATCATCAACTCTCTTACCAATTTCTGGAGTTGAGCCTGATGTAACTTTTAATATTTTTTCTACAGTATGTTCTTTATCTCCAGGATTAATTCTCTCGGGCGAGTAACCTGCATAAAAATCAACATTATATTTTAATCCTGATATTTTTTCCAAAACTGGCACACATTCTTCTTCTGTCACACCTGGATAAACTGTAGATTCATAAATAACTATATCCCCTATCTCTAAAACAGAACCAACCGTTTCACTTGATTTATATAAAGGAGTTAAATCTGGTCTATTATTTTTATCCACTGGAGTAGGAACTGTAACAATATAATAATTACAATCTTTTATATCTTCTATATTAGAAGTACAATATAAACCAATAGAATTACCTGTTTTGTCCAGTAAAACTTTTTGGAGTATTTCATCCTCTACTTCCAATGTAGTATCGATTCCTGATTGTAATGAAGCTATTCGAGACTTATTAATATCAAATCCTACAACAGCATATTTTGTAGCAAATAATCTAGCCAATGGCAAACCAACATAACCTAAGCCAATAACTGCTATTTTTATGTTTTTTTCCATTATTACCTACTGTTTTTTAGTTATTATAATCATTAATTCCCACAGCTTCGCTTATCCAAGTCACATTTTTGACACAGATAATCGAACATACAATTTCGGCAAATATACCATAATAAGGCTATTAATTCAATAGAAGAAACTACTGAAATCTCAAAAAATAGATAATTAAATACAAAAAAAAACACAATTAACTACAAATCAACGCCCACAGTGCATAAAATAAAAATACTAAGCATAAAAAAATCACTAAAATTAGTGATTCCTTTTTATTATAAATCCCTACAAAGACTTCTTATTTCTCTTGTTAATTTATTTATATTTTATCTTCAACACACAACCTAAGGATTCTAAAACTAAAATATAGTGAGTATTAGATATTTCCTGAACTACTGCATCCTGATTGCTGAAGGCTCCCGAATCCAACTTTATCTTATCTCCTATTTTGAAAGAAGTTACTAAAACTTCACTAATTGCCGGAGAATCTAAACTTTTTTTTATGACATTAATTTCCTCGTCACGCACGATTGCAGGCTTTCCTAACCAAAATAAATACCGAATTACTCCTGAAATCTGAAAAACCAAATTCCTATCCAAATCTTGTAATTGAACAAAAACATAAGAATTAAACAATGGAACTTCTACCTTCTTTTTCCTATCTGACCACTGCCGAACTTGAATAATCAACGGGCAATAACATGTTATTCCAATTTTACTTAATTGATCCGCTACTTTTTTCTCCCATTTGGGCTTCGTATAAACTACGTACCAATTCATTATTTTTATTTGCTATAAATTCACCTAAGATAAAGTGCTTTTAATTATTTTTTAATTCAACTTTACGATCCAATTCCAAGATATACAAACCCGATTTTTTCTAATTCTTTGCTATTTAAAACATTTCTCCCATCAAAAATAAAAGCTGGTTTTTGCATCGAATCATATATTTTTTGCCAATCATAAGTTACAAATTCATCCCACTCCGTAAGCACTGCCACAGCATGAGCTCCATTGCAAGCATCATAAGCATTTCCGAAAGTAGTAACAGCTTTTATATTTTCTTCTGAGCTTCTAGTTTCTAAATAATTTAAATCATTCAGCATTTTAACTCTGGAAACTTTAGGGTCATAAACTGATATTTTCGCTTGTTCATTAATTAAATCATCTGCTACATAAATTGCAGCCGACTCACGAGTATCATTTGTGTCTTTTTTAAAAGCCCAACCTAAAAACGCTATTTTTTTATCGGCAACAGTATTATATAATGTCTGAACTATTTTATTAGAAAACCTTCTTTTCTGATGGTCATTCATAATTATTACTTGTTCCCAATAATCAGCGACTTCATGCAAACCATATGACTTTGCAATATAAACTAAATTTAAAATATCTTTTTGAAAACAAGACCCTCCAAACCCGACTGAAGCCTTCAAGAATTTAGATCCAATTCTAGTATCCATCCCGATTGCTTTTGCAACTTCATTTATATCCGCTCCAGTTTTTTCACATAATTCAGACATTGCATTAATAGAAGATATTCTTTGAGCCAAAAAAGCATTTGCTGTTAATTTTGACAACTCCGATGACCATACATTTGTAGTAAGGATTTTATCTGAGTCCACCCAGTTTGAATAAACTTCAACCAAAGCATCTATAGCCGCTTTACCTTCTGGTGTAGAATCGCCTCCAATTAGTATCCTATCTGGATTCAACAAATCAGTAACTGCAGTCCCTTCAGCTAAAAACTCAGGATTGGAAAGGATTTGAAACTGAACACCATTTCCTGTATTATCCAAAATACTTTTAATAGCTTCTGCAGTACGTACTGGCAAAGTTGACTTTTCAACTACGATCTTATTGTCCTTAGCGATTTTTGCAATTTGTCTTGCACACAACTCTATATATTTCAAATCTGCGGCCATACCTTTTCCTTTTCCATAAGTTTTTGTAGGCGTGTTTACAGATATAAAAATAACCTGAGCTTCATCTATAGCCTTTTCAACTTCGGTAGAAAAAAATAAATTTCTACCTCTGGCTTCAGCCACTATTTTATCAAGACCTGGCTCATAAATCGGAATATTATTAGTATCCTCATCATTCCAAGCTTTGATTCTTTCTTCATTTAAATCAACTACCGTAACTTGTATATGTGGGCATTTTTGCGCTATAACTGCCATCGTTGGCCCTCCCACATAACCTGCACCAATGCAACAAATCTTTGTGATTTTCATCTAATTAAATTTACTAGTGTTATATTTTTTATTCTACTTAAAGAATATTATTATTTCAAATTATTCCAATACCAACTTACAGCTTCTTTTAACCCTCCCTGCAATGAATATTTAGGATCATAGCCAAGTAATTTCTTGGCTTTGTCAATACTAGCCAAAGAATGCGGAATATCTCCCGCTCTGTTTGGCCCATATACTATTTCCACCGAAGCAATTTCTGCGTTATACTCAGACAAATATTCTTTTAAATAATCTACCAAGTTATTTAATGTATTTCTATCGCCGTACGCTGTATTATAAACTGTATTTATTGCTTCCGGATTCTCTGTTGCAATTGCCAAAGCATTCATTTGAATTACATTATCAATATAAGTAAAATCACGGGAAAAATTTCCATCACCATTAATAAGAGGGCTTTCTAAAGCCATTAACTGCATGACAAATTTTGGAATAACAGCAGCATAAGCCCCTTTTGGATCTTGCTTTCTACCAAAAACATTAAAATAACGCAACCCTATTGTTTCTAAACCATATGTTCTACTAAAAATATCAGCATATAATTCATTAACATACTTTGTAATTGCATAAGGAGACAATGGTTTCCCTATTACATCTTCTACCTTTGGTAATCCTTCTGAATCTCCATAAGTAGATGAACTTGCCGCATAAACAAATCGCTTTACCTTGGCATCACGCGATGCTACCAGCATATTTAGAAATCCAGAGACATTGACATCATTAGTAGTAATTGGATCATTTATTGATCTTGGGACAGAACCTAAAGCTGCTTCATGCAAAACATAATCAACTCCTTGAACAGCTTCAATACAATCGGCAATGTTACGAATGTCTCCTTCAATTAATTTAAAATTATCATCAGCGATGAAATCTTTTAAATTATGGTGATGCCCTGTTGAAAAATTATCCAAACAAACAACTTTATAACCTAATCCTAAAAAATATTCACAAAGATTTGAACCAATAAATCCAGCTCCTCCAGTAATCAGTATGGTGTTGTGTGTTTTCATCAGCTATTCTTTTTTAAATACTAAATATTATTTTTTAAACAATTTATTAAAAATATTTTTTAATAAACCAGGCTTTTCAGATTCTTCATGATACCCATTAGAATAACTACCATATCCGTATCCATAACCGTAAGTCGCACCATATTTGGCTTTATTCTCAAATCCATTCAAGACGATACTAGCATTGGTTAACTCTCCTCTTTTAACCCTAGTATTTAACAACGTAATCATATCCTTTTTGGTATAATTCTGTCTTACTATATACAGAGTAACATCACTATATTGAACTAATTCTAATGAATCAGAAACAAGTCCAACTGGAGGTGTATCCAAAATTATGTAATCATACTTCTCCTTCAATTCATCCATAAATTCTTTCATCGTCTCGCCTATAATCAATTCCGAAGGATTTGGAGGGATAGGTCCTGAAAGAATAACATCTAAGTAAGGAATTTTAGTTGCATTAGTAATCTTAGCTAAGCTTTTTTGCTTAATTAAATAATTAACAACACCAACCTCATTAGTCAAACCAAACTCTTCTGCTAATCTTGGTTTTCGTAAATCCAAACCAACAATAACAGTTCTTTTTTCGCTCAAGGCAAAAACTGTGGCAATATTAATTGAACAAAATGTCTTTCCCTCGCCACTAACAGATGAAGTAATCATCAATGTTTTTGCGCCATCAACATGTTGTTTCTTATATAAAAACTGCAATGAGGAACGAATCGCCCTAAATGATTCTGCCAAAGCAGATTTAGGTCTATCAAATACTGCTAAATTTGAAATCTCATTGTTTAAGCCAACCACTCCAATCAATGGAATTTGTGTTTGCTTACTTATATCTTCTATATTTTTAATTGAGTCACTAATAAAGAAAATAACAAAAACAACTAATAACGGAATTAACAATCCTAAAAATAATGCTAAAACGTAATTAACAGATGTTTTAGGCCCTATTAACCCTCCTCCAATATCTTTTGCTGAATCTACAAAATGAATATCAGATAAATTTGCAGCTTTTACAATATCGGCCTCACTTCTTTTTTGAAGAAATGTGCTATAAATATTATCACTTAAGTCGTATTTTCTTTTAATTTTCAAAAGTTCCTGCTGCTCTTCTGGTAACTTCTTTATAGTGTTTTCGGTTTGACCAATTTTACTATTAACCATTGCTAAATCATACTGAAGAGAAGATTTTGCTGAAGCAATATTTTCTAACAAAACATTTTTGATAGCCATCATTTGATTATCAAAATCCTTAAAGATTTTATCACTTTTTACAGCATAAGCCATTTCTGATCTTTGTGTAGAAAGCGATATTAATTTAGAAACGTTTACAACAATATTTGGATCTTCAATTCCTGCTACTGATGGCGCAGGCAATTTAGAATAATCAACACTATTTTTCAGATATGTCTTTAATGAATTATAATAGGCTATTTTACGAGTAACTTCATCTCTTTCTACATCGAAGTTCATAATTTTATCCGAAAATTTCCCTGCCCCTTCTTCAATATTATAAATATTCTTATCTTTCCTAAACGTCTTCAATTCATTACCTGTTTCCTTAAGTTGCGTTTCCATCGCTACAAGTGTACTATCAATAAAATTAATCGTATTTGTAGCAAATTGATTCTTACTATCAAGCTGAATCTTCATTAACATTTTTACAGTCGAATTCAAATATTCAACCATTCTTGCTTTATTGGTTCCTTGCATCCCCAAAGTCAAAATAGACCCCCCTCTCTCATCCGATTGAACGCTAACACCTCTATATCTAGCTACTGTCCCATCAAAATCATTAAACCGTACAAAATATTCCTTGTCTTTATAAAAACCTGGATTATCTTTTATCTCTAATTTCCAATTTAAAAAAGGCAAAGAGACTTGCTCTCCAACTTTATACTTCTTTACAAATTCCCCTAAAGCAACTGCAGTGTTACTATAAGAATTGTTTGTATAAGTAATTAGCGAAACTGAATTACTCTCAAAAGGAATTCTGATTTCATATTCATTTGCACTTAGAAACTGTATGCTAATTAATGAACCTGCTAATTGACCTTTGGATTTATCAATGTTAACATAAAAAGGAACTGCTCCATATGCATCTACCAGATTATATTCTCCTTGCTCAAGATAATCAATATAGTATTGCAACTTATCTACAACAAGCTCATTATGAGATCTTGACTGTAACACTGTAGTTGTACTACTCATTTGATCAGAACTCCCTCCCCAATTAAAAACCAAACTAGTATTTGAAGTAAAAAATGGATTATTTTCTTCTTTTATGGATATCAAAGTTTCCATTCCGTAAATTTTCTCTTTACGTATATTTACTTGGTATGCAATTGTAAAAGCAATAATTAAGCTTACTAAAAACCATTTCCAGTATCCTCCAATTTTCAACAAAAAACCTTTAAAATCAAAACTTGCTTGATTCTCAAAAATCGAAAAATCTTTTATGTCTAACATTCTCTGAGTAGGTTTTTAAAGTTTTAAAAGTAAGTATGTAGTTGTTGCCAAAGAAAGTATTGTTATGATTGTGCCTATAGATTCAATACCTGTTTTACCTGTTCCCCAAGTTTTCTGTTTAAGAGGCTTTACATATATATAATCATTTGGTTGTAAATAATAGTAAGGTGACTTTATCACATTAACATCGGTAAGATCTATATCATGCATCTCAACTCCTGTAGGCGATTGACGAATAATTGTAACCGCTTTTCTATTTCCTGTGATTGTAATATCACCAGAATTTGCGATGGCTTCCATTATATTTACTTGTTGTTGAAACAATGTTTTTGTACCAGTAGATCCAACTTCACCGTTAATAGTATATCTAAAACCCGCTAACTTTACAGTAACAAAAATATTGGCTCCTGATTTAAAATATTCTTCCAATAATTGCTTTTCAATTTTAATACGTACTTCTTCAAGGGTATAACCTATAACATTTATTTCCCCCAAAACTGGCATTCTTATATTTCCGTGGTCATCAACGGTAAAACCATCAAAGTACAAAGCCGATTCAGATTTACCCGTTCCAGTGGCAGCATCTGTCGTATTAAAAATTGCTACTAATTTTGGATCAATAGCCTTAATATTAACGCTTAAAACATCATTTGTTTGTAATCGATATGGCTTTGCTTCTACCACAGCAATATTACTTTTTGTTCCCGTTGCTCCTTTATCCTGTAAATAAACCAAATCATTTAGCGGAATACAAGATGTAAACAATATGCTGACGAGCAGCAACAGATAAAAAGAGTTTTTATTCATTTGTGGAATTTTAACAGCAAATATAGCTTTTCATTTACTATTTAGAAAATATCGGTTTTGATTAAAGAATCTGTTAATTATTTTTGAAAGTTTTCTCAAACGGAACTCTTTGCAATATACTTCTCCCAAGAGTAACTTCATCTGCATATTCAAGTTCATCTCCCACTGCAATTCCTCGTGCGATTGTTGAGATTATAATATCAACATCAGCTATTTGTTTGTAGATATAAAAATTGGTAGTATCTCCTTCCATAGTAGAGCTTAAAGCAAATATAATTTCACTTACTCCTCCAAGTTTTACCTTTTCGACTAAACTTGTTATATTTAACTGACTTGGCCCAACCCCTTCAATAGGAGAAATTTTCCCTCCCAAAACATGGTAAATGCCTTTGTATTGCCCTGTATTTTCTATCGCCATGACATCACGAATATCTTCGACTACGCAAATAGTTTGATGATTTCGAGATATATTGGCACAAATTTCACAAACCGAAACGTCAGAAATATTATGACAGCTTTCGCAAAATTTAATATCTGCACGCATTGTTGTAAGTGCTTCGGCTAAAAATCCGGTTTGCTCTTTAGGTTGTTTTAATAAATGTAAAACCAATCGCAAAGCCGTGCGCTTACCTATACCTGGTAATTGCGACATTTCGTTGACTGCTTTTTCTATTAATTTTGAAGAAAATTCCATGAGGGCAAAAATACTAAATTTGCGGGTTTACTCGACTTTTGTTTATAAAAATCAGAAGTTTAAAATGCTTCAACTATTACATTTTGAAACTAATTATTACTATTGTTTATTTTCGAGTCTAACCCAGATAAAAGCGACATCCTTTTTCTGGTTTTTTCTACCAGAAAAAGATATAGCGGATAGCTGGCCCAGAGACTTCGGGAGCTCCTAAAACAATAATTGATTATTTTATATAACTAGTATTGATTTGTAGTAAGTAAAACCAATGTACATGCAACTTCAGCTTTGATATTATTAAGCTCTAACAATTGATATAACTCTGGATTTTCGGTTCCTGGATTAAAAATTACTCGTTTAGGCTTGGCTTCTACGATGTAATTGTAATAATCACGCTGACGTGCCGGATTTAAATATAAAGTTATTGTATCGATATTTTTAAGCGGAATCGCTTTTGTATATATTTTTACTCCTGCAACTTCTCCAGTATTTTGACCAATTGCCAATACTGTATGTCCTTTTTCTACTAATTTATTTATGGCTAAAAAAGCGTATCTATCAGGTTTTGTAGTTGCTCCAAGCACTACTGTTTTTTTATTTTTCATTGTCTTTATTGTATTCTACAAAAGTAATCAAAAAGGTTCAGCTCTTGGATGATTTAAAAAGTTTAGTTATTTTTCAACAAAAATGACAACCTACTGATTAAACTGTAATCATATCTTTGAAAAAGACTATTTTTACAATACTAAACCAGACTTTATGGATCTATTTATTTACTTATTTGCCGCTCTTTTCTCGGTATTGAACCCAATAGGAACCGTTCCAATCTTTGTCGGATTAACACAACACGACTCCAAGAAAGAGCGTTCCAGGATTTCTTTATGGACAGCAATAAATGTTTTCCTAATTTTAATTGTTTCGTTTTTTGTAGGCCAATATATGCTGACTTTCTTCGGAATTAGCATCGATGCCCTTCGTATTGCTGGAGGAATTATAATTGTAAACTCAGGGTTCTCACTGCTTTCGGGAAAATTCAACAAGAAAAGAGGTATAAATAAAAAGATAGAAACGGATGCTCAACAAAGAAATGACATCGCTCTTACACCATTAGCAATACCAATGCTTGCCGGTCCTGGATCAATATCTTTGTTAATTGCCTTTTACCAAGAACACCACCAAACCACCGAAGTTATAATAGGCTCTATTGCAATTCTAGCAATTGCTTTTGTAATTTTTATTATTCTTAGAAGCGCTCATTATCTTGCCAAAATTCTAGGTGCTTCTGGTATTGTTGCAATTTCTAGAATTGTTGGTTTTATCGTAATTGCTATTGGGATACAATATATAGTAAGTGCTATTATCAATATAATTAAAGTGAATTTAATGTAATTTTGATTTCGACTGAAAACTAAAAAAAGGGATAAATATTAAAATTTATCCCTTTTTTTAGTTTTCTATTTTAGCTTATGCTCTTGGCAAAAACACTTCTGCCATCATACATCTTGCACTTCCTCCACCACAAGCCTCGATAGTATCTAAACTTGAACTTAAAATTTCGGCATGATTTTCTAGTTGCGAAATTTGTTTTGGCGTTAGGCTTTGATGCGCTGAAGCACTCATTACAATATATTTTTTATCATTTGTACCACGAACTTCAAGCATATTTCCTGCGAAATTATTTACTTGAGCTTCGGTAATTAAAATAACTTCTTTTTTATCGGCCTTTAGATTTTCAAGAACCATTTTACGCTCTTTTTTATCATCGATACAATCTGCACAAATCACTGCAAAAGTTTCTCCTACACACATCATAACATTGGTATGATAAATTAGTTTTCGCTCTCCATTTACAGTTTGAAATGCTTCGAAAATAACTGGTGCATAATCAAAATCTTCGCAGAATTCAATAAACAGTTCTTCATCTGCTCTTGGTGACAAGGCGCAATATGCTTTTCCATTTGCTCTATCCAAAAGTAAACTTCCTGTTCCTTCTAGAAAAAATCCATCTTCTTCTGCCGATGTATAATCGACTATATTATTTATCTCGAATCCTTTTTCCTCTAGCGTATCTAAGATGTCCTCACGACGTTCCTGACGACGATTCTCGGCAAACATAGGATACAATGCCACATCTCCATTTTCATGAAAAGAAACCCAGTTGTTTGGAAATATACTATCTGGCGTATCTGGATTTAGAGTATCTTCTACAACGGTTACATCTACTCCAACTGCTCTTAACTTCTCAACAAAAGTATCAAACTCTTGTTGCGCCTTAGCATTTACTGTAGCTGGTAAAAGTCCGTCTAACACTTTTTGATAATAATTATTTACTGCCGTTTGCTCATTCATACGGAATGCCACTGGGCGAATCATTACTATTGCGTTTGTAGTTTGTTTCATTTTTTTGATATTAAATTAATCTCGGATTAAAGGCAATGTTGAACATCTTAATAATCCTTCTTGTTTGGCTATTTCGGCATATGGAATTTCTTCTACAACAAATCCATTACTTCTTAACCAATTATTTAATCTAGTGAAATTTTTCTCTGATACGACAACATTTGTATCTATCGAGAAAACATTCGAATTCATATAATACATTTCTTCTCTCTCGATATGAAATAAATTTTCTTCTCCAAAAAGATCAACTAGATATCTATAATCGGCTTCTTCACGAAATCCTCTTCTATAAATAATCCCTTTATCTTTTCCTACCGGCTGAAAACAACAATCAAGATGCAAAGCATTATCACGAGCTTCGATTTTAGACTTAACTAAATCAAACTCTTTAACGATTTTATTAGGAAACAAATTTCTAATAAATTCAACCCCATGCATATTTGTTCTTGCCGTAATATAATCTTTATAGTCACTTCCTTTATAAGTTCCTATAAATATGTGATCATTCCAGAGCATAACATCTCCTCCTTCAATATGCACTTCTTCGGGTGGACGAACTACTTTATTAGGATCCATTTGATCTATTATGTATTGGATTGCATCCAACTCACGTTCTCTATCAGGTAAAATATTTGATTTTACAAAAATATCATCTATTACAAAACCAATATCTCTAGCGAAAATCTGGTTGTAATTTTCAATCATTTCTGGACGAAAAACTGTCACATTGTATTTTTGAAGTACTGCATTAAAAGCTTCCATTTCGGCAACCATATCAGACTCTACTGGATAAGTTCCTGCCTTAATATGCTCCAATGATTTCGGATCATACGCTTCCTCAATTGTTGGCGTAGGTCCGTTATGAACTGCAGATCCCAAAACTACTGCCCGTAATCTTGATGTTTCGTTCTTTACATTTAATTGTAACATATTCTATTATTTGATTTCGACAAAGATAAAAAAAAGCTTCACAGTTAAGTGAAGCTTTAAATTGAATTTTATTTATTCGATTTGAATTCTCTTAAAGGATGACCTGTATATATTTGTCTTGGTCTACCAATTGGCTCTTTATTCTCACGCATTTCTTTCCATTGCGCAATCCAACCTGGTAATCTTCCAATAGCAAACATTACAGTAAACATATCTGTAGGTATGCCTAACGCTCTGTAAATAATTCCAGAGTAGAAATCTACGTTTGGATACAATTTTCTTGAAACAAAATATTCATCAACAAGTGCAGCTGCTTCCAGTTTTTTAGCAATTGCTAAAATTGGATCATCAACACCTAATGTATTTAAAACTTCATCAGCTGCTTTCTTAATGATTCTAGCTCTTGGATCAAAGTTCTTATAAACCCTATGTCCAAATCCCATTAAACGGAATGGATCATTTTTATCCTTGGCTTTCGCCATGAATTTATCTGTATCTCCACCGTCTTTATTAATCTCTTCTAGCATCTCAAGAACCGCTTGATTTGCGCCTCCGTGAAGTGGTCCCCAAAGTGCAGAAACTCCAGCAGAAATTGAAGCAAATAAACCCGCATGTGAAGAACCAACCATTCTTACTGTAGATGTAGAACAGTTTTGCTCATGATCTCCATGTAAAATAAATAATTTATCTAATGCATTAACAATAATAGGATTTGCAGCATAAGGTCCAGTAGGCAATCTAAACATTAATTGCATAAAGTTCTCTACATACCCTTTTGTATTATCATAATAATTTAATGGATAACCCATTGTTTTTCTATAAGTCCAAGTAGCTATAACAAGAAACTTAGCTATAGTTTTACAGATAGCCTCATACATTTCTTTTTCATTTTCTACATTTACTGCTTTTGGATTAAAAGCAGTTAAGGCACTTGTCAAAGCAGACAAAACACCCATAGGATGAGCGGTTTTTGGGAAACCGTCAATGATGTTTTTCATCTCTTCGTTTACCAAAGTATGCTTTTTAATATCAGCATCAAATTGAGCTAATTGCTGAGCAGTTGGTAATTCTCCAAAAATCAAAAGATAAGATACTTCAGGAAAACTTGCTTTTTCGGCCAAATCTTCAATTGAGTATCCTCTATAACGTAAAATACCTAATTCTCCATCAAGGAAAGTAATTTCACTTGTACAAGAACCTGAATTTTTATATCCTGGATCAAGTGTAATGAAACCAGTTAAATCACGTAATTTGTTAATATCGACAGCAGATTCATTTTCACTTCCAGTTATAACAGGAAGTTCAATTTTCTGACCATCTACTTCTAGGGTAGCTATTTTTGACATAATATAATCGGAAATAAATCTTTAAAATAATAATTTATCAAATCTAAGGAATTTAAGACTAACTAAAAAAGGAATCTTGCTATGAATTTGTTAAAAGTCAAAAAAAAAGCCATTCGTAAAAACGAATGGCTTAAATCTATATATAACTCTAAGAATTATTTGATTTTAAAAGCATTTAATCCAGGAAAGTAAGCAGTACTTCCTAATTCTTCTTCAATTCTTAACAATTGATTGTATTTTGCCATACGATCAGAACGAGAAGCTGAACCTGTTTTAATTTGACCACAATTTAATGCAACTGCTAAATCTGCAATAGTGTTATCTTCTGTTTCTCCAGAACGGTGAGACATTACTGAAGTATAACCAGCATTTTTAGCCATATTTACGGCAGCAATAGTTTCTGTTAAAGTACCAATTTGATTTACTTTAATAAGAATAGAATTTGCAATACCTTTTTCGATTCCTGTAGATAAACGCTCAACATTAGTCACAAACAAATCATCACCTACTAATTGTACTTTATGTCCAATTTTTTCAGTAAGTAATTTCCATCCATTCCAGTCATTTTCATCCATTCCATCTTCGATAGATATAATTGGGTATTTAGCCACTAATTCAGCTAAATAATCAACTTGTTCTGCAGAAGATCTTACTTTACCTGTTTCTCCTTCAAATTTAGAGTAATCGTATTTTCCGTTTACATAAAATTCAGCAGATGCACAATCAAGAGCAATCATAATTTCGTCACCGAAAGTATATCCTGCATTTTCAACCGCTTTTTTAATAGTATCCAAAGCATCTTCAGTACCACCTGGTAAATTTGGAGCAAAACCTCCTTCATCACCTACAGCTGTACTTAAACCTCTGTCATGTAATACTTTTTTCAAGCTATGGAAAATTTCAGTTCCCATTTGCATAGAATGAGAGAAAGAAGTGGCTTTTACTGGGAAAATCATAAATTCCTGAAAAGCAATCGGAGCATCAGAATGCGAACCACCATTGATGATATTCATCATTGGAACTGGTAATGTATTTGCCGAAACACCCCCTACATATCTATATAAAGGTAATCCTAACTCATTAGCTGCAGCTTTTGCAACAGCAAGAGAAACACCTAAAATAGCATTTGCTCCTAATTTAGATTTATTTGGAGTTCCATCTAAATCAATCATAGTTTGATCGATTACATTTTGTTCAAAAACAGAAACACCAACTAATTCTTCTGCAATAATAGTATTTACATTTTTCACTGCATTTAAGACTCCTTTACCTAGAAAAGCCTTTCCCCCATCACGTAACTCAACCGCTTCATGCTCTCCTGTAGAAGCTCCTGATGGAACCGCAGCTCTTCCTAAAACTCCGTTATCTGTAATTACATCAACTTCAATAGTAGGATTCCCTCTGGAATCAAAAATTTGTCTTGCGTGAATTTTTATTATAATACTCATTATTTTTGTTTTTTATTATTAAATTATAAATATTTTCCGAAATTATAAAAATATTTGACACTAGTTAAGTTCCTTAGCGATAAAATACTTTTATTTATTAACTCAATCGTTTTAGTTTAATTCCCTTTAATGTTCTCAATAAATTGATCGAATAAATAAGACGAATCATGAGGTCCTGGACTTGCTTCTGGGTGGTACTGTACAGAGAAACAATTTTTATTTTTCATACGCATACCCGCTACAGTATTATCATTAAGATGTAAGTGGGTAATCTCTAAATCCGGATGATTATCCAATTGTTCTTTATTTACAGCAAATCCATGATTTTGAGAGGTGATTTCTCCTTTTCCTGTAATGATATTTTTAACCGGGTGATTTATCCCTCTGTGTCCATTAAACATCTTATATGTCGAAACTCCATTTGCCAAAGCAATAACTTGATGACCTAAGCAAATACCAAATAATGGTTTGTTATTAGCCAAAATCTCTTTAGCAACTTCAATCGCACCAAATAAAGGATCTGGATCTCCAGGACCATTTGACAAAAAGTACCCATTAGGATTAAATTCTGATAAGTCTTTAAAAGTTGAGTTGTAAGGAAAAACCTTAATATAGCAATCTCTTTTAGCCAGATTACGTAAAATATTTTTTTTAATCCCTAAATCTAAAGCTGATATTTTATAAGTAGCGTTTTCATCTCCATAAAAATAAGGCACGGTAGTTGAAACTTTTGATGCTAGCTCTAATCCTTCCATATTTGGAACATTTGCTAGAGCAATTTTCAAATCTTCAATAGATGTTTCATCAGTACATATAACTGCATTCATTGCTCCGTTATCTCTTATATAACTTACCAATGCCCTTGTATCAACATCCGAGATACAAATAAGATTTTGTTTTATGAAGTAAGACTCTAAACTCCCAGAAGCATCTTCGCGAGAATAATTAAAACTAAAGTTTTTACAAACCAATCCTGAAATTTTAATGCTTTCAGATTCTACTTCAGAATCATTTACACCATAATTCCCGATATGTGCATTGGTAGCAACCATAATCTGACCGAAATAAGAAGGATCCGTAAAAATTTCTTGATATCCTGTCATTCCAGTATTAAAGCAAACTTCGCCAAAAGTAGTACCACTAATTCCGATTGATTTTCCGTGAAAAATTGTTCCGTCACTTAGTAAAAGAATAGCGCTTTGTCGTGTTGTGTATTTCATTTGTAATTAGATATTTTGCAAATTTAATTTTTTAAAAGAGCGAGTGCAAGGTTTTTTAAAAAATTCATCTCTAAAAATAAAACCCAAAGAAGGGAAAGTGTTAGATTATTGTAATTTTAGATTAGAAAAAACAAAAAAAAAGGATAAACTAGTAACTAGTTTATCCTTAATTCTTATTGAATGATTATTTTCATAACTATTCAGAAGCTTCAGTTGTCATTTCTGTATCAGCAGCAGGAGCTTCAGAAGCTTCATCAGCTTTCTTTGCTTTTCCACCACGACGGCTTTTAGCTTTTTTAACTTCTTTTTTACCTCCGTTGTAAAGTTCATTAAAATCAACAAGTTCGATCATCGCCATATCAGCGTTATCTCCCAAACGATTTCCAACTTTAATGATACGAGTGTATCCACCTGGACGGTCTCCTACTTTAGCAGCTACATCTCTGAACAAGTCAGTTACAGCATATTTGCTACGTAAGTATGCAAAAACAATACGACGATTGTGAGTCGTATCTTCTTTTGATTTTGTGATTAAAGGCTCAACGAATTGTTTAAGCGCTTTAGCTTTAGCAACAGTAGTGTTAATACGTTTGTGCTCAATAAGAGAACAAGCCATATTAGCTAACATAGCTTTTCTATGTCCAGTCTGTCTGCTTAAGTGATTGAATTTTTTTCCGTGTCTCATTGCTATGTTAAATTTAACTCGCCAAGGCGAATTAGATTATTCTTTATCTAGTTTGTATTTAGCTAAATCCATTCCGAAAGTTAAATTCTTAACTGCAACAAGTTCATCAAGTTCAGTTAAAGATTTTTTACCAAAATTACGGAATTTCATTAGGTCATTTTTATTGAACGATACTAAATCACCAAGTGTATCAACTTCAGCCGCTTTCAAGCAATTTAATGCTCTCACAGATAAATCCATATCAACAAGCTTAGTTTTAAGCAATTGTCTCATATGTAATGACTCTTCATCATACGATTCTGTTTGTGCAATTTCGTCAGCCTCGAGTGTAATTCTTTCGTCAGAGAATAACATGAAGTGGTGAATTAAAACTTTAGCAGCCTCAGTAAGAGCATCTTTAGGATTAATAGATCCATCAGTTTTGATTTCAAAAACTAATTTTTCGTAATCTGTCTTTTGCTCAACACGGAAGTTTTCAATTGCATATTTTACATTTTTTACCGGAGTAAAAATAGAGTCTGTAAAAATAGTTCCAATTGCAGCATTCTGTTTTTTGTTCTCCTCAGCAGGTACGTATCCTCTACCTTTTTCGATAGTTAAATCGAAATTCAGTTTAATTTTACTATCTAAATTACAGATAACTAGGTCTGGATTCAGAACTTGAAAACCTGAAATAAATTTTTGAAAATCACCTGCTGTTAATTGATCTTTACCAGAAACAGAAATAGTAACTGCTTCATTATCGATATCTTCAATTTGACGTTTGAAACGAACTTGCTTAAGATTAAGGATAATTTCGGTAACATCTTCAACAACACCTGAGATAGTAGAAAACTCATGATCTACACCTTCAATGCGAACGGATGTAATTGCATAACCTTCTAATGCTGAAAGCAAAACTCTTCTAAGTGCATTACCAACAGTCAATCCATAACCAGGTTCTAAAGGTCTAAATTCGAATTTACCTTCAAAATCGGTTGAATCGATCATGATAACTTTATCGGGCTTTTGAAAATTAAATATTGCCATAAATTTCGACTAAGTCAATTATTATTTGTTGTACAACTCTACGATTAATTGTTCTTTAATGTTTTCTGGAATTTGAAGTCTCGCAGGTACAGAAACAAAAGTTCCTTCTTTAAGATCGTTGTTCCAAGTAATCCATTCATAAACATGACTTGAATTTGATAAAGAACGTTCGATAGCTTCTAAAGATTTAGATTTTTCACGAACAGCAACTTTATCACCAGGCTTAAGGTGGTAAGAAGCAATATTTACAACTTCACCATTTACAGTAACGTGTCTGTGAGAAACTAATTGTCTAGCACCTCTTCTAGAAGGAGCAATACCCATTCTAAAAACAACGTTATCTAATCTTGCTTCACATAATTGTAAAAGAACTTCACCAGTAACACCTTTAGTAGCTGATGCTTTTTTGAATAAATTTCTGAATTGTTTTTCTAAAATTCCGTAAGAATATTTAGCTTTTTGCTTTTCCATTAACTGAACAGCGTACTCAGATTTTTTACCTCTTTTTTTAGCCATCCCGTGTTGTCCAGGTGGGTAATTTCTTTTTTCGAAAGATTTATCATCTCCGAAGATTGCTTCGCCAAATTTACGAGCAATTCTAGTTTTTGGACCAGTATATCTTGCCATTTCTAAAAATTAAATTTAAGGTAGAGATTATGAATTCAGGTCATATCCTCCGATAATCTATATCCTACCTTGTTATACTATTAAATAAAATAAATTAAACTCTACGTCTTTTAGGAGGACGACATCCATTGTGAGGCATTGGAGTAACATCGATAATCTCTGTAACTTCAATTCCACCGTTATGTATAGAACGAATTGCAGACTCACGTCCGTTTCCTGGTCCTTTTACATAAACTTTTACTTTTTTAAGTCCTGCCTCAAGAGCTACTTTACTACAATCTTCTGCTGCCATTTGGGCTGCGTATGGAGTATTCTTTTTAGAACCTCTAAAACCCATTTTACCAGCTGAAGACCAAGAAATAACTTCACCTTTTTTGTTAGTCAAAGAAATGATGATGTTATTGAAGGTAGCAGAAATATGAGCTTCTCCCGTTGATTCAACGATAACTTTACGTTTTTTTGCAGTTGCTTTAGCCATATTACTTATTATTTAGTTGCTTTTTTCTTGTTAGCAACAGTTTTTCTTTTACCTTTTCTAGTTCTAGAGTTATTTTTAGTTCTTTGTCCTCTTAATGGAAGACCAGTTCTATGACGGATACCTCTATAACAACCAATATCCATTAAACGTTTGATGTTCAAAGAAACCTCAGAACGTAATTCTCCTTCAATTTTGAAAGCCGATACTGCCTCACGAATTGCTCCGATCTCATCATCATTCCAATCTTGAACTTTTTTATCTTGGCTAACTTGAGCTTTTTCTAAAATCTCAATAGCTCTACTTCTTCCTAATCCAAAGATATAGGTAAGTGCTATAACACCTCTCTTATTTTTTGGGATATCTACCCCTGCTATTCTTGCCATAATTATCCTTGTCTTTGTTTAAATCTAGGATTCTTTTTGTTTATTACGTACAATCTCCCTTTTCTACGCACAATGATGCACTCGGGACTTCTCTTTTTTACTGATGCTCTAACTTTCATAGTGAATATCCTTTAATATCTATAAGTAATTCTTGCTTTTGACAAGTCGTAAGGACTCATTTCTAGTTTCACTTTATCACCAGGTAATAATTTGATGTAATGCATACGCATCTTACCAGAAATATGAGCAATTACAATATGTCCATTTTCTAATTCTACACGGAACATCGCATTTGATAATGCTTCGATGATAGATCCGTCTTGTTCTATTGCTGATTGTTTTGCCATATAAAAATTAAGCTACTGCTTTTCTATTTTTACCAGTCTTCATTAAACCATCATAATGTTTGTTTAATAAATACGAATTGATTTGTTGGATAGTATCTATCGCAACACCAACCATAATTATTAACGAGGTACCTCCAAAAAACATTGCCCAAGATTGTTGTACATCCATAAAACTTACAACAATAGCTGGGAACACAGCAATCAAAGCAAGGAATAAAGATCCTGGGAAAGTTATTAAGGACATCACTTTATCAAGAAAATCTGAAGTCTCAACACCTGGTCTAACACCTGGGATAAAACCACCGCTTCTCTTTAAATCATCAGACATCTTATTAGTAGGAACTGTGATTGCAGTATAAAAGAAAGTAAATACAACAATTAATGTTGCAAATACAAGGTTATACCAAAATCCAAACATATTACTAAAAGCACCAACAATTGATTGTGATGTATCTGATTTTGATAATCCAGCTACAGCTGCAGGTATAAACATAATTGCTTGCGCAAAAATAATCGGCATAACCCCAGAAGCATTAAGCTTAAGTGGAATCCATTGTCTATTTCCTCCCATCAAATCTTGCTCATAATCACCTGAAGTTGTACGACGAGCGTATTGAACGGGTATTTTACGAACTGCCATAATCAACAGTACACAAGAAATAATAACCAATAACCAAACAATAATTTCGATAACTAATAACATTGGACCTCCATTGTTATTGGTAACTCTGGTTGTAAATTCTTGTATAAAAGCTTGTGGAAAACGAGCTAAAATACCAACCATAATCAACAATGAAATTCCATTTCCAATACCTTTATCTGTAATTTTCTCTCCTAACCACATGGCAAAAATTGTACCTGTAACTAAGATTATCACAGAAGAAAATAAAAACTCAAAAGAATTAAAACCTAGTAAAAATGCACTACTAGGTAATGTTCTATATAAATTATAGATGTAAGTTGGCCCTTGAACTAGTGTAATAACAATAGTTAACCAACGTGTTATCTGATTAATTTTTTTTCTACCACTTTCTCCATCATTTTGAAGTTTTTGTAAATACGGAATCGCAATTCCCATTAACTGTACAACAATAGACGCAGAAATATAAGGCATAATACCTAAAGCAAAAACTGAAGCTTTAGAAAATGCACCTCCGGTGAACATGTCTAGAATAGATCCTAAACCATTTTTTGTTTGTCCCGCTAAACCAGTCAATTGCGTTGCATCAATTCCAGGAAGCGTAACGTGTGCTCCAAAACGATATACTAAAAGAAGTCCTAATGTAATTAAGATTCTGTTTTTTAGTTCTTCGATTTTCCAAACATTACTTATTGATTCAATAAATTTCTTCATACAATAGAAAAATTATATTGTTACAGCTTCTCCTCCAGCAGCTTCAATAGCAGCTTTTGCAGTAGCAGTAAATTTGTGAGCAGTTACTTTTAATTTTGCTTTCAATTCTCCTCTACCTAAAATCTTAACGATTTCATTTTTGGTAGCTAGACGATTAGCTACATAAACTGTCATATCAACAGAATCTGTAATAATACCATTGTCTACTAATAATTGAAGCGTATCCAAATTTACACCTTCGTATTCTTTACGGTTGATGTTTGTGAAACCGAACTTAGGTACACGTCTTTGAAGTGGCATTTGTCCACCTTCAAAACCAATCTTTTTAGAATAACCAGAACGAGATTTTGCTCCTTTGTGACCTCTTGCAGAAGTACCACCTTTTCCAGAACCTTCTCCTCTACCTAATCTTTTATTTTGATTGTGTGTTGACCCTTCAGCTGGTTGTAAGTTACTTAAATTCATAACAGTATTTGTTATTTAGCTTCTTCAACAGAAACTAAGTGTTTAACTTTGTTTATCATCCCAAGGATAGCAGGGTTTGAATCATGCTCTACAACTTGTCCCATTTTACGTAGACCTAAAGCTTCCAAACCTCTCTTTTGAGAAAGAGGACAGTTGATTTTGCTTCTTACTTGTTTTACTAATAATTTAGCCATAATTTCCTTGAATTAACCTTTAAAAACTTTTTCTAAAGAAACACCTCTTTGTTTTGCAACAGTGTAAGCGCTTCTCATTTGTAATAAAGCATCAAAAGTTGCTTTAACTACGTTATGAGGATTTGATGATCCTTGAGATTTAGATAATACATCGTGAATACCTACTGATTCAAGAACTGAACGAACAGCTCCACCAGCAATAACTCCTGTACCATGAGACGCAGGAATTAAGAATACACGTGCACCACCAAATTTACCTTTTTGTTCGTGAGGAACAGACTGACCATTCAAAGGAATTTTTACTAAATTTTTCTTAGCATCTTCTACTGCTTTCGCAATTGCTTCAGAAACGTCTTTAGATTTCCCTAATCCATGACCAACTACTCCATTTTCATCACCTACAACTACAATAGCAGAAAAACCGAAAGCTCTACCACCTTTTGTAACTTTAGTAACACGATTAACACTTACCAGACGATCTTTAAGTTCAAGACCACTTGGTTTTACCAATTCTACATTTTTGTATTTAGACATAATATATTAGAATTTAAGTCCAGCCGCTCTTGCGCCTTCTGCTAATGATTTAATACGACCATGATATAAGTACCCTCCTCTATCGAAAGTTACTGCATCAATTCCAGCTTTTAACGCTTTCTCCCCAACTAGTTTTCCAACTGCAGTTGCAATTTCTACGTTCGTACCTTTACCTATTTCTTTTTCTCTTGAAGAGGCAGCTAATAAAGTAACTCCATTCACATCATCAATAAGTTGTGCGTAAATTTCTTTGTTACTTCTAAATACAGATAGTCTTGGTTTAGTAGCAGAACCACTAATCGTTTTTCTAATTCTGAATTTAATTCTCTGTCTTCTATCAGATTTTGTTAATGACATAATCTTATTTTTTAAGCTGATTTACCTGCTTTTCTTCTTAATACTTCACCTACAAATTTAACACCTTTTCCTTTATATGGCTCTGGCTTACGGAAACCTCTGATTTTCGCAGCAACTTGACCTAAAAGTTGTTTATCTATTGATGTTAATTTTACGATAGGGTTCTTACCTTTTTCAGATATTGTTTCTAAAACTACTTCTGGAGCAACTTCCAAAACAATATTGTGAGAATATCCAAGAGCTAAATCTAACTTTTGACCTTGATTTGAAGCTCTATAACCAACTCCAACCAATTCTAAAGATTTAGTAAACCCTTCAGTTACACCAAGAATCATATTATTGATTAATGATCTGTAAAGTCCGTGTTTTGCTCTGTGATCTTTGTGATCAGACGATCTGTCTACTTGTACTTGATCGCCTTCAACTGTTACAGTTACGTCCGAAAACTCCTGTGTAAGCTGACCATTTTTTCCTTTTACTGTAATAATACCGTCTTTAACTTCTACAGTTACACCAGCAGGGATTACAATTGGATTTTTACCTATTCTTGACATCTTTTATAGTCTTTATAATTAGTATACGTAACAAATTACTTCACCACCTACATTTAATTGCTTAGCTTGTTTTCCAGTCATCAAACCTTTTGACGTAGAAACAATAGCAATTCCTAATCCGTTAAGGATTCTAGGTAAATTAGAAGCACCTGCATATTTACGCAAACCTGGTTTACTAATTCTTTGGATATCTTTAATTACTGACTCTTTAGTATCTTTATCATACTTCAAAGCGATTTTGATTGAACCCTGAACAGCGTTGTCCTCAAATTTGTAACTTAAGATATAACCTTGATCGAATAAGATCTTAGTTATTTCTTTTTTTAGATTAGATGCTGGAATTTCAACAACTTTGTGGTTTGCAGCCACAGCGTTACGAACTCTAGTCAAATAATCTGCAATAGGATCTGTATACATATGTATTTGATTGCGATTATGGTTTTCGGGAGACACTTGTCTCCCGAACCTTTAATCAATTAAAATTATTTTTTGGTTTGCAAAAGTAATAACTTATTGCGAGATTACCAAGACGCCTTTTTAACTCCAGGAATTAATCCATTATTAGCCATCTCACGGAAAGTTACACGTGAAATACCAAATTGACGAATATAACCTCTTGGTCTACCTGTTAACTTACAACGATTGTGTAAACGAACTGGTGAAGCATTTTTAGGTAATTTTTGTAAACCTTCAAAATCTCCAGCCTCTTTCAAAGCTTTTCTTTTCTCAGCATACTTAGCTACCGTTTTCTCTCTTTTCACCTCACGGGCTTTCATTGATTCTTTAGCCATGTCTTAATTCTTTTTAAAAGGTAATCCTAATTCAGTCAATAATGACTTTGCTTCCTTGTCTGTTTGAGCAGTAGTAACAAAAGTAATATCCATTCCTGAAATTTTGTTTACTTTGTCAATATCAATTTCTGGGAAAATGATTTGCTCTAAAACTCCAAGATTATAATTACCTCTTCCGTCAAAACCAGTAGCTTTGATACCACTAAAATCTCTAACGCGCGGTAAAGCAGAAGTAATAAGTCTATCTAAAAACTCATACATTCTCTCACCACGTAAAGTAACTTTTGCTCCAATAGGCATCCCTTTTCTCAATTTGAAAGACGCAACGTCTTTCTTTGAAATTGTAGATACTGCTTTTTGTCCAGTGATCTTTGTTAACTCATCAACTGCATAGTCAATAAGTTTTTTATCAGATACAGCTGCACCAACTCCACGGCTCAAAACGATTTTTTCAAGTTTAGGAACTTGCATTACGTTTGTATATCCGAATTCTTCTTTAAGAGCAGAGATTACTCTACTCTTATATTCTTCTTTTAGTCTAGGTGTATATGCCATTACTATAGTACTTGATTAGATTTTTTTGAAAATCTTACTTTCTTATCTCCTTCTACTCTAATACCAACTCTAGTTGCTTCCTTAGTTTTAGGATCAATAAGAGAAATGTTAGATATTTGTATAGAAGCTTCTTTCTTAACGATACCACCTTGAGGGTTTTTAGCACTTGGTTTTGTATGTTTTGAAACCATGTTTACACCTTCAACTATCGCTTTATTTTTTTCACGGTATACACGTAAAACTTTACCTTCTGATCCTTTATGGTCACCAGCAATTACTCTTACGATGTCACCTGATTTTATTTTTAGCTTTATCATCTTAAAACGAATTAAAGCACTTCTGGTGCTAATGATACAATTTTCATGAATTGTTTTTCACGAAGTTCTCTTGCTACCGGACCAAAAACACGAGTTCCTCTCATTTCCCCTGCAGCGTTCAAAAGAACACATGCATTGTCATCGAAACGGATATAAGAACCATCAGCTCTTCTCACTTCTTTTTTGGTACGTACAACAACTGCAGTTGAAACAGCTCCTTTTTTCACGTTTCCGTTTGGAGTTGCATCTTTGATAGAAACTACAATCTTGTCACCAACAGAGGCATACCTTCTTTTGGTACCTCCTAAAACACGGATAGTTAAAACTTCTTTAGCTCCTGTGTTATCTGCTACTTTTAGTCTTGATTCTTGTTGTACCATAATTATTTAGCTCTTTCAATGATTTCAACTAATCTCCAACATTTTGATTTACTCAAAGGACGCGTTTCGCTAATTCTTACAGTATCTCCAATGTTACAGTCGTTTGTTTCGTCGTGTGCAACGTATTTCTTTGTTTTCAACACGAACTTACCGTATAATGGGTGTTTTACTTTTCTTACTTCAGCAACAACGATAGATTTCTCCATTTTGTTAGAAGTAACAACACCAATTCTTTCTTTTCTTAAATTTCTTTTTTCTTCCATCTTTCAGCAGAATACAATTATTGTAACTCTCTTTTAGTTAGCTCTGTAGCCAATCTTGCAACTGTTCTTCTTACACTTCTAATTTGAAGTGGATTCTCAATTGGAGAAATAGCGTGGGCCATTTTTAGGTCAGCATATATCTTCTTAGTTTGACTAAGTTTTTCTTGCAACTCCGCTGCAGAAAGATCTTTTATTTCTGATTGTTTCATAATATACTATAAATTATGCTTCGAAATCTCTAGCAACAACGAACTTAGTTTTTACTGGAAGCTTTTGAGCTGCAAGACGTAACGCCTCTTTTGCAACTGATAAAGGAACTCCTCCAACTTCAAACATTATTCTTCCGGGTTTAACAACTGCAGCCCAATATTCTACTGCACCTTTACCTTTACCCATACGTACTTCAAGAGGTTTCTTAGTAATTGGTTTGTCTGGAAATATTTTGATCCATAATTGTCCTTCTCTTTTCATAAATCTAGTTGCAGCAATACGTGCAGCTTCGATTTGACGAGAGGTTAAGAACATTCCATCTTCATGTACAGATTTAATACCAAACATTCCATTAGAAAGTTCAAATCCTCTTTGAGAATTTCCTTTCATTTTACCTTTTTGTACCTTACGGTATTTTGTTCTTTTAGGCTGTAACATTTTTCTTTAGTTTAAAAATTTACTTTCTTTTACGAGCGTCTGGTTTTGAACCTTTATTAAAGTTAGATTTGCCACGAGGAGCATCTCCACCTTTACCACCACCAGCTTGTTTTTTATCCATTCCAGCAAGTGGAGAAAGATCTCTCTTTCCATAAACTTCACCTTTCATGATCCACACTTTGATTCCCATTCTACCATAAGTAGTATGAGCTTCTGCAAGTGCATAATCAATATCAGCTCTGAAAGTTGATAGAGGAATTCTACCTTCTTTGAAACCTTCTGAACGTGCCATTTCAGCTCCATTCAAACGACCAGAAATCAAAACTTTGATACCTTCCGCGTTCATACGCATAGAAGCAGCAATAGCCATTTTGATTGCACGTCTGTAAGAAATACGACTTTCTATTTGACGAGCGATGCTTGTCGCCACAAGATAAGCATCTAATTCAGGTCTTTTGATCTCAAAGATGTTAATTTGAACCTCTTTGTCTGTAATTTTCTTAAGTTCTTCTTTTAACTTGTCTACCTCTTGACCACCTTTTCCGATAATAATACCAGGTCTAGCAGTAGTGATAGTAACGGTTACAAGTTTCAAAGTTCTCTCGATGATTACTTTTGATACACTAGCTTTTGATAAACGAGCGTGGATATACTTTCTGATTTTGTGATCTTCGGCAAGTTTATCACCGTAATCATTTCCACCATACCAGTTTGAGTCCCACCCTCTGATGATACCAAGTCTATTTCCAATTGGATTTGTCTTTTGTCCCATGCTGTTTAAGAATTGCTTTGTGTGTTATTGATAGCCCCAAGCACGATTGTTACGTGATTAGAACGTTTTCTTATTCTGTGTGCACGACCTTGAGGTGCTGGACGAAGTCTTTTCAACATCATTCCTCCATCTACTCTGATCTCTTTAACGAATAACCCAGCTTCTTCTAAATTACCTTCGCTATTTTTTTGCTCCCAGTTATTGATTGCAGATAATAATAGTTTTTCTAATTTTCTTGAAGCTTCTTTAGAACTAAATCTTAAGATGTTAAGTGCTCTTTCTACCTTCTGACCTCTTACCAAGTCCGCTACTAAGCGCATTTTTCTAGGTGAAGTAGGGCAGTTATTCAATTTTGCGAAAGCAATAGACTTATTAGCCTCTTTTCTCGCATCTGCTGTTTCTCTTTTACGAACTCCCATTGCTTCTTATTTTTTACCTTTATTTTTTGCTCCAGCATGACCTCTAAAAGATCTAGTTGGTGAAAATTCTCCTAATTTGTGACCTACCATGTTTTCTGTTACGTAAACTGGTACAAATTGACGACCGTTATGAACTGCGATAGTTTGCCCAACAAAGTCTGGAGTAATCATAGAAGCTCTAGACCAAGTCTTTACCACTCCTTTATTCCCATTTTCAATGTTTTCTTGAACTTTCTTGTCTAACTTATAATGAACGAAAGGTCCTTTTTTTAATGAACGTGCCATATCTTATTATTTCTTTCTACGTTCTACGATATACTTGTTACTCGGGTTTTTCTTAGAACGAGTTCTATAACCTTTTGCTGGTATTCCATTTCTTGAACGTGGATGTCCACCAGAAGAACGTCCTTCTCCACCACCCATTGGGTGATCAACAGGGTTCATTGCAACAGGTCTTGTTCTAGGTCTTCTTCCTAACCATCTTGTTCTACCTGCTTTACCAGATACAACTAATTGGTGGTCTGAATTAGAAACTGCTCCAATTGTAGCCGAACAAGTTAACAAGATTAATCTCGTCTCACCAGATGGCATTTTAATTGTAGCATATTTTCCATCTCTTGCCATTAATTGAGCAAATGTTCCAGCTGAACGAGCAATTACCGCTCCTTGACCTGGTCTCAATTCGATACAAGAAATAACAGTTCCTAAAGGAATTCTACTTAAAGGCAATGTATTACCAATTTCAGGTTGAGATTCTGGTCCAGAAACTAATTTCTGACCAACTTTCAATCCGTTTTGAGCAATAACATATGTTTTCTCTCCATCAGCATAAGCTAACAAAGCGATAAACGCAGTACGATTTGGATCATATTCGATTGATTTCACTGTAGCTGGAATTCCTTCTTTTGTACGTTTGAAATCAATAATACGATATCTCTGCTTGTGACCACCACCCGTATAACGCATGGTCATCTTTCCTTGACTATTTCTACCTCCAGAGTTTTTTATCGGCGCTATCAAAGAGCGTTCCGGCTTATCAGTTGTAATGGCGTCATAACCATTCACAACTCTAAATCGCTGACCTGGGGTAATAGGTTTTAATTTTCTTACTGACATTTTTCTATCTTAGATATTGTTGTAAAAATCAATTGTTTCTCCTTCTTGTACTTGAACAATTGCTTTTTTGATTGCATTTGTCTTTCCACTGATCAAACCACTTTTTGTGTATTTTGTAGTTCTATCCGGTCTTACATTCATCGTGTTAACACTCAAAATAGTTACTCCATAAGCAGCTTCAACAGCTTTCTTAATCTGAACTTTATTTGCTTTTTTATTAACAACAAAACCGAAGCGATTTAAAACTTCACTTTCCTTGGTTACTTTTTCAGTTACTATAGGTCTAATTATGATACTCATATTCCTATTATTTGCTTAAATTTTCTTCAATTACCTCTAAAGAACTCTCTAAAAGCACTAAATTATTAGCGTTTAGAATAGCGTAAGTACTTAATTCATAACTACTTACAACACTAGAAGCCTTTAAATTGCGTGAGGACAAATATACATTTTTATTCGACTCTCCCAACACAAATAAAGATTTTTTATTTTCTAACCCTAAAGCTTTCAAAACATTAATGAAATTTTTAGTGTTTGGAGTTTCAAAATTAAAGTCTTCCAAAACAACAATACTTGCTTCTTTTGCTTTAATTGAGAAAGCAGATTTTCTTGCCAATCTCTTCAAGCTTTTATTCAATTTAAATGAATAACTTCTTGGTCTTGGCCCAAAAACTGTTCCACCACCTTTAAACAAAGGGTTTTTAATACTACCCGCACGAGCAGTACCTGTTCCTTTTTGTTTTTTAATCTTACGCGTACTTCCAGTTACTTCAGCTCTTTCCTTAGCTTTATGAGTACCTTGTCTTTGATTTGCTAAATATTGCTTAACATCAAGATATACAGCGTGATTATTTGGTTCAATTGCGAATACTGAATCAGAAAGCTGAACTTTTCTTCCAGTATCTTTTCCGTTGAAATCTAATACTTTTACTTCCATTACTTCTGAATGATTACATAAGAGTTGTTATGACCAGGAACACATCCTTTAATAACTAGTAGGTTCTTTTCAGCAACTACTTTTAAAACTCTAAGGTTTTGAACTTTTACATTGTCTCCTCCCATTCTTCCAGCCATACGCATTCCTTTGAATACTCTAGATGGATAAGAAGAAGCTCCCACAGAACCTGGCGCTCTTAAACGGTTGTGTTGACCGTGAGTTGCTTGACCAACACCACCAAAACCGTGACGTTTTACAACCCCTTGAAAACCCTTACCCTTAGACACACCTTGTACATCTACAAATTCTCCTTCAGAAAAAATAGAAACATCAATAAGATCTCCTAATTTTTGCTCTGTTGCGAAATCTTGGAATTCAACGACTTTTTTCTTAGCTACAGTTCCCGCTTTCTTAAAGTGACCTAAAGCCGCTTTTGTGGAATGTTTCTCGTTTTTGTCATCGAAACCAAGTTGCAACGCTTCATACCCGTCAACACCTTTGGTTCTGACTTGGGTAACAACACATGGACCAGCCTCGATTACTGTACAAGGAATATTTTTCCCGTTTTCATCAAAAATACTAGTCATGCCGATTTTTCTACCAATTAACCCAGACATAAATATTAATTATTAATTATTAAATATAAATATAGAACGCAGCTTTTAAACCGAAACCTATTTTTTAAGAGGTGCAAAAGTATAACTTATTTACACACAAACCAAAAAAAATATTTTTCGTCTAAAAGCAGCGTCCTTTTTTACTCTTGAACTACTTAAACTTTGATCTCTACTTCTACTCCACTTGGCAATTCAAGTTTCATTAAAGCATCAATAGTTTTAGATGAAGATGAATAAATATCAATTAATCTCTTATATGACATTACTTCAAATTGCTCTCTCGCTTTTTTGTTAACGTGCGGAGAACGTAGTACAGTGAAAAGTTTTTTATGTGTTGGCAACGGAATTGGACCTGTTACAACAGCACCGGTACTCTTAACTGTTTTTACAATCTTTTCAGCAGATTTATCCACCAACATGTGATCGTAAGATTTTAGTTTTATTCTGATTTTTTGACTCATTTTCTTAAAGATTAAGCGTTTCCTTTTGCTTTTTTGATAACTGCTTCTGAAATATTAGAAGGCGTTTCAGCGTAGTGTGAAAATTCCATTGTAGATGTTGCTCTACCAGACGAAAGTGTTCTTAATGTTGTTACATAACCAAACATCTCCGACAAGGGCACATCAGCCTTGATAGTTTTAGCACCATTTCTATCACCCATGTCATTAACCTGACCTCTACGACGGTTTATATCACCTACGATATCTCCCATGTTTTCTTCTGGTGTAATAACCTCCATTTTCATGATTGGCTCAAGAATGATAGCTCCAGCAGCCTTAGCCACTTCTCTATACCCCATTCTAGCAGCTAACTCAAAAGAAAGCGCATCTGAATCTACAGGGTGGAAAGATCCATCGGTTAAAGTTACTTTTAAACTATCAACTTGGTATCCTGCTAAAGGACCAGTTTTCATAGCCTCACGGAAACCTTTCTCAACAGATGGTATATACTCTTTAGGAACGTTACCACCTTTTACAGCATTAACAAATTGCAATCCTACTGGAACTTTACCATCAACTTCGTCAGCTGGCTCAAGCGTAAATACGATATCACCGAATTTACCACGACCTCCTGATTGTTTTTTATAAGTTTCTCTATGTGTAGCACTTCTTGTAAACGCTTCTTTATATTCAACTTGAGGCTCACCTTGGTTTACTTCAACTTTAAATTCACGTCTCATACGATCCACCAAGATATCCAAGTGAAGCTCACCCATACCCGATATAATCGTCTGCCCTGAAGCCTCATCCGTTCTAACTGTAAACGTTGGATCCTCTTCAGCTAATTTAGCCAAAGCCATACCCATCTTATCTACGTCAGCCTTAGTTTTAGGCTCAATTGCAATACCAATTACCGGCGCAGGAAATTTCATTGACTCAAGAATAATTGGATGCTTTTCATCACACAATGTATCTCCAGTTTTAATATCCTTAAACCCAACTGCCGCTCCAATATCCCCAGCTTCGATATATTCGATTGGATTTTGTTTATTAGCATGCATTTGATAGATACGAGAAATTCTTTCCTTGTTTCCAGAACGAGTATTCAATACATACGATCCAGCATCAAGACGCCCTGAATAAGCACGAAAAAAAGCTAAACGCCCTACGAACGGGTCAGTAGCAATTTTAAAAGCCAAAGCAGCAAACGGCTCTTTCACATCTGGTTTACGTAATATTTTCGTTTGATCCTCTTCCAATAAATCAGCATCATCAGGATGAATACCCTCAATACCTTCTTTATCCATTGGAGACGGCAAGTACTTACACACAGCATCTAACATGAACTGAACTCCTTTATTCTTAAAAGAAGAACCAGCAATCATAGGAATGATAGCCATATCCATAGTAGCCGCTCTTAAAGCCTTGTTTATTTCCTCCTCAGTAATTGAATCTTCATCTTCCATGAATTTCTCCAACAAATTCTCATCATAATCAGCAACTGCCTCAATAAGAATCGATCTGTATTCTTTCACTTCTGCAATCATATCCTCAGGGATAGGCACAATATCAAAAGTAGCACCTTGAGTCTCATCATGCCATATAATAGCCTGATTCTTCACTAAATCAACTACACCTTTGAAATCATTCTCTTCACCAATTGGCAAAGTGATTGCAACAGCATTCGATTTCAACATATCCCTAACCTGCTGACATACATTCAAAAAGTTAGAACCTTGTCTATCCATTTTATTAACAAATCCCATACGAGGAACTCTATACTGATCTGCAAGTCTCCAGTTAGTCTCAGATTGTGGCTCAACACCATCAACAGCACTAAACAAGAAAACCAACCCATCAAGTACACGCAAAGAACGATTCACCTCTACAGTAAAATCAACGTGACCTGGGGTATCAATAATATTAAAATGATATGGTAATGATTCAGGCAAAATTTTACCTTGCTTAGTAGGAAAATTCCATTCACAAGTTGTAGCAGCAGAAGTAATAGTAATACCTCTTTCTTGCTCTTGCGCCATCCAGTCCATTGTTGCAGCACCATCGTGCACTTCACCAATTTTATGCGATTTTCCAGTATAAAAAAGAATACGCTCAGTTGTTGTTGTTTTACCAGCATCAATATGAGCAGCAATCCCAATATTTCTTGTATATTTTAAATCTCTAGCCATTTCTTACGAATTAAAATCTAAAGTGAGAGAAAGCTTTATTAGCTTCTGCCATCTTGTGAGTATCCATTCTTTTCTTAACAGCAGCACCTTCTTCTTTAGCCGCAGCTAAACATTCTGACGCTAAACGCTGAGCCATAGATTTCTCGTTTCTTCTTCTAGAATAAAGTATTAACCACTTCATTGCCATAGAAATCTTACGATCTGGTCTAATTTGCATTGGAATTTGGAATGTAGCTCCACCAACTCTACGACTACGCACTTCTACGTGAGGCATAACATTAGTTAAAGCATCTTTCCAGATTTCTAATGATGATTTTTCTGAATCTTGCTTTTTAGATTCAATGATGTCAATTGCATCATAAAATACTTTAAAAGCTGTAGATTTCTTACCGTCCCACATTAAGTTATTCACAAAACGCGTTACCAATTGGTCATTAAACCTCGGATCTGGTAAAAGTGGTCTTTTCTTTGCCGCTCTTTTTCTCATGTCTTTTTTTTAAAAGTTTAAATTACTTTTTTGCTTCTTTTGGGCGTTTAGCACCGTACTTAGATCTTCTTTGCGTTCTTCCTGCAACTCCTGACGTGTCAAGCGCTCCACGAACGATATGATATCTAACACCTGGTAAATCTTTTACCCTTCCGCCTCTAACTAATACTATCGAGTGCTCTTGTAAATTGTGTCCTTCTCCAGGGATGTAAGCATTTACTTCATTACCATTTGTCAAACGTACACGCGCTACTTTACGCATTGCAGAGTTTGGTTTTTTTGGTGTAGTAGTGTAAACACGCGTACAAACCCCTCTTCTTTGAGGACAAGAATCTAAAGCAACCGATTTACTCTTCTTAGTTATCTGAGTTCTTCCTGTTCTTACTAATTGTTGAATTGTTGGCATAATTAATACTAAAAATTTATTATGTATATTAAATTCCCGCTTTTTACGGGGTTGCAAATGTATAAAATATTTTTCACTATACAAACGTTAATGCATTAATTTTCAATAACATTATTTAACCTTATGTTTTTTATCTCAAAGATTAGATATTTGCATTACTTTTAATAAAACACTTTTAAAATTGAAAACACTACTGTCTTTTTTCCTAATAACCACTTTAAGTTTGCAATGTTACGCACAGCATTTTGAATTAAAAATAACTGGAGAAAACAATTTCGAAAACAAAACAATAGACTCTATACCCTATTTAAAAAAACACAAAACAACAAAATCCATCAGCGACGAAATACAATTATTCTCTGATAAATTATCAAAAAAGGGATATATTGAAAACAAAATAACTACAAATAACCAAATAAATGACAGTGTATTTAGCATAAAACTCAGCTTAAAAGAAAAAATAAATTCAATACATATATATATAAACAAAAAAGACCCCATTCTTAAGACTCTATTTTCAAACACAAAAAATGATACTGTAGTAATTCCATATGAAGAAATCGAATCAATCTTAAACCAAAAACTAAATCAACTTGAACATTTAGGATACGCATTTACAAAACTAAAACTCACAAACATTCAACGAAAGAAAAACACACTTTACGCAAACCTAGACTTTAAAAACGAAAAGAAAAGAGAAATAAATTCCATTGTACTAAACTACACACAAAACAATCAATCAAACATTTTCCCAAAAGGACACCTAAAACAAATTCAAAAAAAATACATAGGACAAACTTTCAACCAAGAAACTTCAGCTGATATTTACAATGATTTCGAAAAATTCACATTTATAAAACAGAGCAAATACCCCGAAATCTTATTCACAAATGATTCAACCAAAATATACATCTATCTTGAAAAAAGAAAATCCAACACATTCGACGGCTACATCGGATTCTCTAACGACGACAACAAAAAATTAATCTTCAACGGCTATCTAGATATTAATCTCGAAAACACACTACATAGCGGTGAACAATTCTCACTATACTGGAAGAGCGACGGAAACAAACAAACAACCTTTAAAACTAAAATAGAAATACCCTACCTATTTAGAACTCCATTAAGTTTAAAAGCAGATTTAGAAATCTTCAAACAAGACAGCATTTTCCAAAACACAAAAACCAGCCTAGCACTAGGTTATTATACAAAATATAATACACACCTATATATAGGATATCAATCCACAGAATCTAGCGATATCCAAAACACCAATAACCAATCAATACAAGATTATAAAAATCAATTCACAACTCTCACCTTTGAATACAAAAAAGTTGACCCTCAGAATTTCATGTTCCCAGACAAAACAAGTATCCTAATAACAACAGGTCTCGGAAAAAGAACAAACACAAACAGCACAACCGAAGACTCAAACGAAGACAAACAACATTATGCCAATATTGACTTAATTAACATTTTTTATATAAATACCAAAAATAGTTTTTATATAAGAAGCAAAAATTACTACCTCTGGAGTAACACTTACCTAACAAATGAATTGTACAGATTCGGCGGCATAAACTCAATTCGCGGATTTGCCGAAAACAGCCTACAAGGCAATAATGCAAACTTACTCATAACTGAATATCGCTATCAAGCAACCCAAAATTTATACCTCCACACCATTGTAGACTATGGAATTTACCAAGATCAAACATCTTTAGACAATAACAAAAAACTGAATAACCTAATAGGTATCGGAGCCGGTTTAGGCGTAATTACTAAAAATGGATTACTAAAAATAACCCTTGCAAACGGAAGCACAAAAGATGATAAAATAAATTTTTATAACAGCATCTTAAACATCTGTTATAATGTTAAATTTTAATCTAGACAAAAAAAAAGGTTTTATTTATTAGGAAAGTTAACAAATTATTAAGATTTTTGACGAACTAATTCAAAATATTTAAAAATGAGACTAAAGTTCAATGGATTCTTAGTACTACTACTAGTACTTGTGGCGCAACTAACTTTTGCGCAAGAAAGAGCTGTTTCGGGTATTGTTTCTGACAACACAGGAATGCCATTACCAGGCGTGAGTGTATTGGTTAAAGGAACAAAAAGCGGGACACAAACAGATTTTGATGGTAAATACACTATCAAAGCATCATCAAGTCAAACCTTGGTATTTAGCTACATCGGGATGAAAACCCAAGAGATAGCAGCTAGCTCATCTGTAGTTAATGTAAAATTAACTGGAGACGCACTAGAACTTGAAGGTGTTGTAGTAACAACAGCTTTAGGTATCAAAAGAGAGAAAAAATCTCTTGGTTACGCTACACAAGAAGTTAAAGGTGCTGATTTAAGAAACGGTACTTCAAGTGGAAACTTCTTAAATGAACTTTCTGGTAAAGTAGCAGGGGTTAACATTACAAGAAACGCCAACTTTGGAGGTTCTACAAGCGCTATATCTCGTGGAGTAAAAGCCCTTGGTCAAACTAACGAAATGCTTATTGTAATTGACGGTATGCCAATTAACAACTCAAACACTGCTACAGATGGTTTAACATCTCAAACAACAGGTAGACAAGGTTATGACTATGGTAATAATGGTATGGACATTAATCCAGAAGACATTGAAAGCATTAACGTATTAAAAGGTGCAGCTGCATCTGCGTTATACGGATACTTAGCTGGAAATGGAGTTTTGATGATTACTACTAAAAAAGGAAAAACTAAAAAAGGACTTGGAATCACAGTTTCATCTGAAGTTGTAACTGGTACTATTGACAAAAGCACTTTTACAAAATACCAAAAAAATTACGGAGCTGGTTACGGTACGAGTTCATTTACAAACTCAACTGACATTAATGGAGACGGTATCGTAGACAGAGTTGTAGGTTTTGGAGATGATGCTTCTGTAGGAAGTAGATTTGATCCATCAATTACTGCATACCAATGGGATGCTTTCTCAAACTATCCTGGGAACGCTAATTACGGAAAAGCAACTCCATGGAAAGCTGGAGCAAATGACCCTACTTCTTTCTTTAAAAACTCACTTTCTTTAGTAAACAGTATCTCTTTTGAAGATGCTAATGACAAAACTAATTTAGTTTTTAATTACACTAACACTAAACAAACTGGTATTTTACCAAATAGTGAAATAAACAAAAACAACTTCAGCTTAAAGTTGAATCACCAATTTACTGATAGATTATCCCTTAGTACTTATGCTAATTTCTCTAATCAAGCTGCAGTAGGTAGAAACATGACTGGATACAGTGATAACATGATTTCTGGTTTCCGTCAATGGTGGCAAACAAATGTTGATATAAAAGAATTAGAACAAGCATACAACAACTCTGGAGGTCAAAACATTACTTGGAACAGAAAATCAATAGAAGACGGAAGTCCAGCTTATTGGAATAATCCTTATTTTGATCGTTACCAAAACTACCAAAATGACTCTAGAAATCGTTTTGTAGGATATGCAAATTTCACATACAAAATCACAGAATGGTTATCTGCAACTGCAAAAATATCTACAGATACTTATGATGAGATACGTGAAGAAAGAGTAGCTGTTGGTTCAGTTGCAAAAACTTTCGGCATCAATGCTTTAGATGAAAAATCAGGATACCAACGTTATAATGGTAATTTCTCAGAGCAAAATTACGATTTCTTACTTACATTTAAGAAAAACTTCGGGCAAGACTTTAGTGTAAGCGGAGTAGCTGGAGGAACTATAAAAAGGAATGTTTTCAATACAATTACAGCTTCTACACAAGGAGGTCTTATCATTCCAGGCCTTTACAGTTTATCAAACTCTATTGACACAAGCCCATTTCCTTATGAAAGAGATGCTAAAAGCGGTGTAAATAGTTATTATATTTCTGGTTCAGTAGGTTATATAGATGCTTTTTTTATAGATGCTACAGCACGTAGAGATGCTTTCTCTAACTTACCAGTAGGTAATAATGCATTAGAAAGTTATTCCGTATCAGGAAGTTGGGTTTTCTCTAAACATATAGATGCAAGTTGGTTATCTTTTGGTAAATTAAGAGGAGGTTATTCTGAAAGCCCACTTGGAACTCCAGGACAAGCTTTAGTTGATACTTATGCTAAAATCGATTCTTTTAACGGACAACAACAATATTCTGTTAACAGTATTAAAAACAATCCAGACTTACAACCTATCAAAACTAAAACTCAAGAAATTGGTCTTGAGATGCAATTCTTAAACAGAAGATTAGGTTTTGATGTGAGTGCATACAAAAACGTAAATAACGGTGAGGCAATCAACGTTCCTTACTCTACTGCTACAGGATATTCTAGCCGTTATATAAACGCTGCAAATATTCAAAATAAAGGTATCGAGGTTCAATTTAACGCAACACCTATCAAAACAAATGATTTTGCTTGGGATGTTATGATTAACTGGTCTAAAAACCAAAATGAGGTAACTGCGTTAGCTCCTGGTATCGAAAACTTACAAATTAGCTCTTTCCCTGGTACAGTTACATTGAACGCTGTAGTTGGACAACCTTTTGGAGTATTAAAAGGTACTGATTACACTTATACTGCAGATGGTCAAAGAGTTGTGAACCCTACAACTGGTAGATATGTAATTAACACTTCTACAGACAACATTATTGGTAATGTAAATCCAGATTGGATTGGTGGTATTCGTAATAAATTCACATACAAAAACCTATCTTTTAGCTTCTTAATTGATGCAAAACATGGTGGTGATGTATTCTCTACTGACCAATGGTATGGTGTAGGAACTGGTTTAACAGATGAAACAGGTGGCAATAACGACTTGGGTCTTCCATTAAGAAACACTATTCCAAACGGAGGAGGTATAATTCTTCCTGGTGTTTATGCGGACGGAACTCCGAATACTACAAGAACAGAATATTCAACTGGAGGAGCTATAACTAATTCTTATACTAATGGTCCAAGAAAAGTAGCTATTTATGACGCAGGTTTCATCAAATTAAGAGAAGTAAACATTACTTATTCACTACCAAGCTCATTAGTATCTAGATTGAAATTAACTGACTTGAGAGTATCTCTTATCGGATCTAACTTATGGATAATCCAAAAAAACCTTCCTGATGCTGATCCAGAAAGTGGACTAGGATCTAATGCAGGTTCTATGGGACTATCTATCGGATCTTTACCATCAACTAGAAACATCGGTTGTAACCTAACATTAAAATTTTAAGCTATGAAAAGTAGACTGCTCATATTAATCCCGATCATATCCCTGTTCGTATCATCATGTACTGACGACATTACAGGATTAAATACGGACGTTAAACGTCCGACAAAAACCGAAGCTGAATTTTTGTTCACTAATGCAGAACATGCAATGGTAGACCAAGTAACAAGTACATCTGTTAATTTTAATGTTTTTAGATTATATGCTCAATACTGGGCTGAAGTACAATATCCACAAGAATCACAATATGATCTTACAGGACGTAAAATTCCTGATAATCACTGGCTAGTTTATTATCGTAATGTATTAAGAGATTACAAAGAAGCTAGAGATATTTTAGTTGGTCAAAAAGCTGGTTTTTCAGGAACTGCACTAGAAGCAAAAATATTAGACAATAAAATTGCTATTATTGATATCGCATCTGCTTATTCTTATGGTATTCTAGTTGATACTTTTGGTGACATTCCTTACACACAAGCATTGAACATTATTGACTATCCACTACCTCAGTATGATGATGCTCAAACAATTTACAGAGATCTTATTGCTAAGTTAACTACTGCATCTGAATCATTAGATCAAAACGCAGAAAGTTACGGAGCTGCTGACCTTATTTACGGTGGAAACACTGCAAAATGGGCTAAATTTGCAAATACACTTCGTTTGAGAATGGCAATCAACATGGATGATACAGATCATGGATACGCAAGCACACAAGTTTTAGCTGCAATCACTGATGGAATTTTCACACAAAGTTCACAGGGTGCTTATATGACTTATGCTACTACACAACCAAATGCAAATCCATTATATGTTGATTTAGTTGCAAGTGGACGTAATGACTTTATACCTGCAAATACTTTTGTAAATAAATTAAACGCACTTCAAGATCCAAGAAGATCTAAATACTTCACTGAATATCCAGCAGCAGGATCAGGACAGTATGTTGGTGGTGTATATGGAACAGTAAACGTATATGGTAATTTTTCACATATTACTCCTACTATCCAAACGCCTACATATCCTGGAGTTTTATTAACTTACTCTGAAACTGAATTCCTATTGGCTGAAGCTATAGAAAGAGGTATTGCTGTAGGTGGTACTGCCGCAGGACATTACAACAATGCTGTTACTGCTTCTTTGGAAGACTGGGGTGTAGCTAACGTTACTATCGCAGCCTATTTAGCAAAAACAGAAGTTGCTTATGCTACAGCTACCGGAAATTGGAAACAAAAAATTGGAGAACAATCTTGGATTGCTTTTTACAATAGAGGATTTGAAGCTTGGACTTCATACAGAAGACTAGATTTCCCTGTTCTTGCAGCACCTTCATTTACATTTAATGACATCACAGAAGTTCCAAAACGTTATTCTTATCCAGGAATTGAGCAAACGTTAAACAGAACTAATTACCAAGCTGCAGTTGCTAAGCTAGGTAATGACAAAGCAACTACTCATGTATTCTGGGATAAATTCTAATAATTAATAATATTAAGTATGAAAAAATATATAAAACAAATTGCTACTCTCGCATTAATTGTGGCTTTCGCATCTTGTTCTGCAGACGATGATGTAGAGATGGTAACATCAGTGGGTGGTAATGTAGCACCACAAACAACGAGTATTAGTCGTTTAGATAACAACTATAATTTACCGTTAAAAGTTTACTCTAAAGAAGGCGTAACCGCTACCAAAGTTGAAATTTACCTGAACACTGCAGGATCTGGTGAACTTTTTAAACTTGGAGCTAAGGTATCTGACGGTACAATAACTGGAAGTGATGTGACATTTAACACATCTACATTAGGCAGTTTTGACACCTTCCCAACTACAGCTACTCCATCAACCTTAACCGGTAAGACAGGAAGTTTTTCATTATTGATTCTTTCTACTTATTCAGATGGTACAACTACCACACAACCTTATACGCTTACTGTAGCGAAAGGAATTGTTTGGAAACAGTACAATGAAGATGGTAGTACTTCGACAACTTCAGGAAGTGGAGTTTCAAGTGTGCTTTATAACGATCATACTAGTAAAGCTATCATCAAGTATGCAGTAGTTAATAAATCAACTACAGTTATTACTTCAGTAGTTGGAGAATGGGCAAAAAACAATAGCACTGTTTTCGCTCCTTTACCAGGTACATTTGCAAAAACTACTCAGGATATTGATGTTGCTGCGATACCATATAGTACATATGGTGGACTTGTTGCTGGCGATGCTATTACATACAGATTCACTGTAACAGCTGGAACACAAACTGATGTAATTTCAACTAAAATTACATTTGCTAATCAAGAATTCGACGCTGACAAAAGCGGAAGCATATCTAATGACCCTAACTCGTCTAAATTTAGCTTCTTAACGGGATTGTCTTATGACAATACTAAAGATGCTGAAATAGCTTTTGTTGTCCCATTCGGTATAAAAGTTGATGGTACTACTCCACTTACTTTAGTGGCATCTACTTTAAACTATGATACTGCTGATTTATTTATGGCTAATACAGCGTATAATGCTGGTGCTAAAGTTACCCAATTAACCAGTTTAAGCACTGGTGATGTTGTTCTTTACAAAGTAACTAGAAAAGTTGACTTTGGAACTGCTGACGAACCAGACATTCAAGACGTAGATTACTACGGAATATTGAAAGTTACTGATAAAGTTTCAGGAGATACTAGTCAAAAATTAATATTCTCTTACAAAGAAGGTGTATTACGTACAAACTAATATTCTTTTCTTTAATACAACTAAACCACTCTGTTCATTCAGAGTGGTTTTTTTTTATATAAACATTATACCTATATTTGCCCTATGGAAAAAGAACATCAAATATTCGGAATAAGAGCCATTATTGAGGCAATACAATCAGGAAAAGAAGTAGACAAAGTCTTCATACAAAAAGAAATATCAGGTGAGTTAATGAAAGATTTGATGAAAGTGATGAAACGCGCTAACATCAATTTCTCTTATGTTCCAGTTGAAAAGCTAAACAGACTAACTCCAAATAATCACCAAGGTGCAGTTGCAACAATATCTCCAATAGGATTTATAGAATTAGAGCATTTGGTAGATTCTACTATAGCATCTGGAAGTACTCCCCTATTTTTAATACTAGATCAAATCTCTGATGCACGTAATTTTGGTGCAATAATAAGAACTGCAGAATGTACAGGTGTAAACGGTATTATTGTACAAAAATCGGGATCGGCTCCTGTTAATGGTGACACTGTTAAAACATCTGCAGGTGCGGTATTTAATGTGCCTATCTGTAAAGTAGAACACATAAAAGACGCTATCTTTTATTTACAAGCATCTGGCGTAAAAACTGTCGCTGCAACTGAAAAAACAGACAAAAACATATATGATATTGCATTAAATGAATCAGTAGCAATAATAATGGGATCGGAAGATAGGGGTATCAATCCTTCTGTATTAAAAATCGTCGATGAAAAAGCAAAACTCCCAATGTTTGGCACTATAGGTTCACTAAACGTTTCGGTTGCTTGTGGCGCTTTTTTATACGAAGCTGTTCGCCAAAGAAGCTAAACTCACATTATAAGATTAGATGGTTAATGAATAATTTTAAACAAATTTTATGCATTCCAATTCTATTCCCATTCCCACAAAAAAAGCCTTATCTATACTTGTAATATTTATGATTACAAGTATAAGTTATGGACAAACTACTACATACAATCAATTCTGGAGTGAAGTTCAATTTAACAGAACAATAAATGACAAATGGTCTGCCGAGCTAAACCTTGGAAACACTTATAGCAGCACCACTACATCATCTTCAATTTTTGAAAAAAATACCCAAAAAGAATTTAGAGCTTGGGGACATTACTTTTTATCTCCCCGGTGGAAATTATCCACTTCTTTGGCCTATTATGATAATAAAGACGTTCCTGAAATTGGGCAATTTAAATCTCCTGAGTGGAGATTTTCATTACAAGGGATATACTACTTTCATAAAATAGGATATACTCTCAGTACAAGAATGAGGATTGAATTACGACATATAAGGGATGAAAACGGTAACTATGAAGATGTATATCGATACCGCCAACAAATAAAATATCTAAAACCTATAAATAGTAAAGCATTGCGTGAAGGTGTTGTTTATGCTATCATCTCGGATGAATTATTCTTTAAATCTGACACTAAGGTAACTGGATTAAGCTTCTTTGATCGTAATAGACTGAACTTAGGCGCAGGATATCTATTTACGGATGATATCCAAGTAGAATTAACTTATGCGAATGAGTACTTACCGAGAGATAGTGAAAATCAAATTGTAAATGCCGCTTCTCTTACCCTTACCTTTAATAATCTTTTTAAGAATGTAAATAAAAAACTATTTCATAAAAATGAAATAGTATCTAAAGAAGATTAATACTAATCATTCGTTTTTATAAAACAATTCAATTGCTCCAATATAGCATTCTTATGCAATTTAAAAACGTAATTTCTAATAAATTCTGTTCCCTGCATATTAATATCGGCTGATATTGCCTCAAATGTCGAAAATGCTTTTAAATCCTTTTTATCTATTAGATAAAGAACCTGCAAGATAGAATCTTGCTTTAAGTAGCGAGTATCATAATGCTTCAAAGTATATTTATTTTTATCTGCCAGTTCCAAAAACAAATCGTCTTTGATCTTCTTTCCCTCTTCTTTTGATGGAAAAGGTATTGGCTGTAAAGCAATAAAATAATTCTCTTTATCGGTTACAATATTAATCTTTAAGGACTTTGACTTAGTCGTATAAAAAGTAGCTGGCTTAAAATAATAAAACATGGAACCATCTGGTTGAATCTTATTATGAATTTCACATTGAGCCAAAAGCAAGGGCCCTGAGAAAAACAACAACATTAAAAAAATTATCTTTCCCATAACTAATCGATTAAAACAATTAATAACCTTCTCACAAAAGTAGTCATTAAAAAACGGTATTAAACTAACCACAAATAAGTTAGTCTTCCGCAGACGCATTATTACTTTTAATGATAGTATATTCTACAAGAACATCTGAATTGAAATATGAAATCTCTTCAGGAATTTCTGTATTCACAAAATTACCATTTTCATCAAAATGTTTCATGAATGCATCATCTTCAGGATTAAAATCTGATCGTTGCCACTCATATAAAATAGGTTTTTGATATTCGGGAGTTTTATATTTTATTGACATCACAAACCCTGTTATAAAACCAGCCAAATGGCCCTCCCAAGATATAGAAGAGTCAACCTCGGGGAAAACATACCAAATCATACCTCCATATAATAAAATAACAGATAGAGACAAAGCAACTAATCGGTAATATCTTGTTTGTATACCTTTAAAAAAGATAAAACTTACCAAAACATAAATTAGCCCACTTGCCCCAATGTGATAATTAGGTCTTGCTATAATCCAAGTAATTAAACCTGAAAACAATATTCCATAAACAATTACAGAAACAGTTTGTTTTGGATAAAAAAACTGAAGCGCAGCCAGCAAAACTAATAATGGGATTGAATTGTTATACAAATGACTTATATCTGCGTGTATAAACGGACTAAAAACTATGCCTTGCAAACCCGAGAAGGTACGTGGATATATTCCGTTATTATAAAAATCGAAATCATACCGAATTTGAATCCAATATATAATCCATAAAAATAAAACAGAAAACAAAGGCAATGCGATGACCGAATTGGTATATTTAAAATGATTATCCACTATTGTTTTTATTAATATTAGTCATTTTAAATTTAGTCAAAAATTCATCCAAAATAAATTTAATGCTATTTTGTCAGATACTAGCCTGGTAAAAATCATCATTCATAGCCCAGATAGGAACGGCATCCTTTATTGTTGCTCTTTTTGCAACAATAAAGATATAGTGAATAGCTGGAATTAGCTCCTAAAAAAACTAAATGAGGTAATAAATTAAAATTGAAAATAGTAATTTTACAAAATGGAAGCACCATTAGCAGAACGCATAAGACCACAGAAATTAGAAGACTACATTAGTCAAAGTCATTTGGTTGGACCAAACGGTTCATTAACGCAACAAATTGCAAAAGGAATTATACCTTCATTGCTATTCTGGGGACCTCCAGGTACAGGAAAAACAACCTTGGCACAAATTATTGCGCAAGAATCAAAACGTCCTTTTTACATCTTGAGTGCAATTAACTCTGGCGTAAAAGACATTCGTGATGTTATAGAAAAAGCCAAACAAAGCGGTGGTCTATTTACTGCCAAAAATCCTATTTTATTTATTGATGAGATTCATCGATTTAGCAAATCGCAACAAGATTCTCTTTTGGCTGCAGTAGAAAAAGGCTGGATTACGCTCATTGGAGCAACAACCGAAAACCCAAGTTTTGAAGTAATCCCTGCACTATTGTCACGTTGCCAGGTTTATATCCTGAATGCTTTTACAAAAACAGACTTAGAGTTATTATTACATCGAGCCATGAAAACTGATGTTGTTATGGCGACAAAGAAGATCAACCTAAAAGAAACAGAAGCCTTATTGAGACTTTCTGGCGGAGATGGAAGAAAACTATTGAACATTTTCGAATTGGTCGTAAATGCATCACCAGACGATGAGATTACAATCTCCAACGATCGCGTATTTGAGTTAGTGCAACAAAACACTGTTTTATATGACAAAAGTGGCGAACAGCATTATGATATCGTTTCGGCATTTATAAAATCTATTCGCGGAAGCGATCCTAATGGAGCGGTATATTGGCTTGCCAGGATGATTGAAGGTGGTGAAGATGTTAAATTCATCGCTCGAAGAATGCTTATTCTTTCTAGTGAAGACATAGGAAATGCAAATCCTACGGCATTTATAATGGCCAATAATACTTTTCAAGCCGTTACAACAATAGGTTATCCAGAAAGCAGGATAATATTAAGCCAATGCGCTATCTATTTGGCGACATCACCAAAAAGCAATGCCTCGTACATGGCAATTGGCAGCGCACAACAATTGGTAAAACAAACTGGAGATCTACCCGTACCGATTCATTTGCGCAACGCTCCGACAAAATTAATGAAAGAACTGGGTTATGGTGACGATTACAAATATTCACACGACTACGCCAATAATTTTGCAGAACAGGAGTTTTTACCAGATGCAATATCTGAGACTGTATTATATAATCCCGGTAACAACTCTAGAGAGAATAGCAACCGGGAATTTTTGAGAAATCGTTGGAAAAATAAATACGGTTATTAATTCCGAAGAAAAGTAACTTAAAACTTTACTGATACTTTTTCTGAAACTAATTTATCGTTTTGATAATACTCGAAGTACCATTCATTGTCTTTAGCATTTAGAGAACCCTGAACATCCCCTTTTATAGCAATAAAAGAATCGGGACGAGAAGTTTTCATTAATTTCATAACTACTTTTGGAGTTTTATCAATTAACTGATAACCTGTTTCTGTAGGTTGTGCATACAATAAATTGGGATCATTATTATTTACTACCGAGTTTACAACTGCATTAGTCGATGAAGTAACTGGAGTAGCAACCGCAGTCACAGAACCTGTAGTATTTGTTGCGACTTTACCATTATACTTATATCTTAAAGCAGTTATCGATGCAAAAGCTTCATTTAATGCCTCAGCATATGCAGCATCGTATTCTTTTACTTTACTTTTTCCGATTTGAGATTCGAAAACAACTTTACCATAACAATCTTTAAGAGCTACATATAATTTCGTTATTAAAAATCCATTTTCCTTTATCACATCTACATATAAAAGGTCACATCTATTGTAATCATGTGGAATAACTTCATTTGCATAAAAAGCTTCAAAACCTGATTTATTCAGATTTAATTTAGTGAGTGTGGCCAATCTATATTGATTATCCGACTTCATAAAATCATATTTCAATGGAATAATAACTGCTCGGTAATCATTAATTGATTGAGAGAAACCATAACTAGATACGAATATCATAAATAATAGAAATCTTGTTTTCATAATTTTATAAATATTTTTTTAGTTCTAATAAATAATTAATTTGCTTAATATTTTGTGGAGCTTGAATTTTTTTATCATTAAAAAAGATCGCATCTATTCCGGCATTCAAAGCTCCTTGAATATCGGCCTCCAAACAATCTCCAATCATAATACTATTTTCTCTTTTAGAGTTAGCAGAATTTAAAGCATATTCAAAAATAATAGGATTAGGCTTCTTCACACCTGCTTTTTCAGAATTTGTTATTGTTTGAAAATAGGTAGCTATCTTAGAATTATTTATTTTCTTAGTCTGAACCTCTGCAAATCCATTTGTGATGATATGCAGCCTGTATTTATCTTTTAAATATTCTAAAATTTCTATTGCCCCATCAAAAAGATGATTACTTTCTGGCAATAACTGAATATATTCTTCTGCCATCTCATCAATTAATACATCCGAAACGTTGTAATTCAAAGCATCAAAAGTGTGTTTCAATCTATTATAACGCAATTCTTCATGCGAAATTTTGTCATTCTGGTACAATCTCCAACATTCCTGGTTTATCGGTAAATATTTTTCGATAAAATCTTTCATTTCAATTGTTGGGTGGTTCTTTTTTAAAATAGTTCCAAATGCTAACTCTGAATTTTTATCAAAGTCCCAAAGTGTGTGATCTAAATCAAAAAACACATCTGTAATTATGTTATTATTTTTCATTCTTAAAAAATTCCTTCATCTACGAAACTACAATATCCAGTTTCTGTAATTATTAAATGATCTAGTACTTTTATATCTAGGCTATCGCCTGCCAATTTAAGCTTTTCTGTAATCTGTTTATCCGAATCACTGGGAATTAATGATCCCGAGGGATGATTATGACATAAAATCAAAGATATAGCTCCTATTTCGAGAGCCATTTTATAAACCAATCTCACATCGACAATAGTCCCGGTTATACCTCCTTTACTAAGTTGTGATTTTGAGATAACATTATTTGAATTATTTAAATAGATAATCCAAAATTCCTCATGTGACAATTCGCCAATGATAGGTTGCATGATTTCAAAAATAATTCTACTCGATGTAATCTTAATTAATTCTGCTACATCTTCGGCTCTTCTGCGTCTTCCTAATTCGGCGGCTGCTATAATAGAAATTGCTTTTGCCTCACCTATTCCTTTAAAATTTATTAATTGTGCAATAGATAATTTACCCAATGCATTTAAATTATTATCTACGCTTGATAAAATTCTTTTACTTAAACCAACTGCCGATTCATTTCTGCTTCCCGAACCAATCAAAATAGCGATCAATTCGGCATCACTTAAAACATTTTTGCCTTTAAGCATTAATTTTTCACGTGGCTTATCATCTTCTGACCAATTGCTTATAGATAAAAAAGAACTTTCTTTCATCAAAAAATTATAATATTGTAATTAATCCTTTTACATCATCAAAATTCAATCCTCCATAATTCCCAGAACTCATTAACAACAAAGCTGAGTTATCTAAATTTAGATCGAAAAGGTAATCTTTAAAATCTTTTGGATTTGTATAAATGATTAAATCTTTACGATTAAAAGCTGTGGCAATTTGCTCATAAGTCACTTCTTCGAGTTGCTTAATTTTTACAGCATCCGGAGAATAAAAAACAACTGCAACATCTGCATATTCTAACGCTCCTTCATACTCTTTTAAAAACTCGGCATTTAAACTACTATACGTATGCAGTTCTAAACAAGCAATTAATTTACGATTTGGATATTGTTCTTTCACAGCTTTTGTAGTTGCAGCAACCTTACTAGGTGAATGAGCAAAATCTTTATAAGCAACCTTATTTTTACTTTCGGCTATTTTCTCTAAACGCTTTGATGCTCCTTTAAAACTCGCAATTGCTTCATAAAAATCGGCTTCATCGACGCCCATATTCTGGCAAATCCATTTTGCTCCAGCAAGATTATTTAAATTATGCGCACCAAAGACCTCTATTGGCATATTTCCTTCTGGAGTCTCCAAGAGAGTTATCCCATCACTCACTGTATAATTTGGTGTGTGATATGCTAGTTTTCGAATTGGATTGGTAGCTGCTTCTGCAACGCGTTTTACTTCCGGATCATTTTCATTATAAACTAATATTCCTCCATTTGTAATTCTTCCAATAAAGATTTCAAACTGTTCTACATAGTTTTCATATGTTGGAAACACATTAATGTGATCCCATGCGATTCCAGAAATCAAAGCAATATTAGGCTGATATAAATGAAACTTTGGTCTTCTGTCGATTGGAGATGACAAATATTCATCTCCCTCAAGAACCATAAAATCGTTCTTTTCGGTAAGATGTACCATTGTATCAAAACCTTCTAATTGTGCTCCAACCATATAATCAACATCAATATTATGATAATGCATAACATGCAGAATCATTGAAGTAATTGTTGTTTTACCATGAGAACCACCAATGACAACTCGTGTCTTATTTTTTGACTGTTCGTATAAAAATTCCGGATAAGAATAAATTTTCAACCCTAATTCCTGAGCTTTCAACAGTTCTGGATTATCAACCTTTGCGTGCATTCCTAAAATTACAGCCTCAATATCAGATGTTATTTTTTCTGGAAACCATCCCATTTCATGAGGTAATATTCCTTTTCTTAATAGACGTGATTTTGAAGGTTCAAAAATTGCATCATCACTACCAGTAACTTGAAATCCTTTATTAAGTAATGCTAATGCTAGATTGTGCATGGCGCTTCCACCTATGGCTATAAAATGTGTTCTCATTTTAGTTTTACGGTTATTCGTTTATTATTTTGGTTGATTAATCAATGTTGATTTTTTCTATATTCTTCTAAAACACTTTTAGCCTTTGCAGGTTGATTCATTTTTTTTTGATATAAACTAGCTAACATTTGATAACTCTTTTTTGATTTACTTACAATGATTGCATGTTTATACTGTCTTTCTGCATCCGAATATCTTTTAAAATATTCATCAATATGTCCTCTGGATAAATATCCGTCTATTGATGACAATCTCAGTAATTCATCCGAGTATTTTATCGCCTTAGCCTGACTTCCACCTGCTATTCCAGGCAATTCCAAATTCATTTCTATAAGTGCCCAGCGTGCTTCTATATGTTTTGGATTAAGTACAATCGTTTTTTCAAAAGATCCCCTTATCTCATCAATCATTCCAAAAGCTTTTAACTTGCTTACATTTAATGCTTTCATACCTAAAGCAGCACCGTATTTATAGAAATAATTAGCTTCGAAAGGATTCAATTGCTTCATTTTTTTATAATAACCTACAGCTTGATCCCACTCTTTATTATGACTGGATATATCTCCTAAATATTCGAGTGTTTTTAAATCTGACGGATTCTCTTTTAAAACAGTTTCAAAAAGAGTTTTGGCTTTATCAAATTTCTGTATCTCAAACAACTTTTCTGCCTTCTCAAAATTGGATTGTGACCAAATTAAGATAGGAAATAAAAGAAAGATAAGCACCATTTGTTTCATTCTTCAAAAATAGTGGAAATATAAAGCGTATCATTTCTTTTTAAGTATAAATTAGTAATTTGTCCAAAAATTTGTTTTTGAGACCCAAGCTATTTGTAATACATCTTGAAATTAGAAAATAACAAAAAACCACCAAGATTAAAATCTTGGTGGCTTAATTTAAAAAAATACATTTATTTTTTACTTCACAATTGTCATTTCATCAACAATGTGTTTAGCTCCTGCATATTTATCGATAATCCAAAGTACATAACGAATATCAACATTGATAGTTCTTTGTAATTTAGGATCAAAAATAACATCTCCAGCCATAGCTTCGATATTACCATCAAAAGCAATTCCGATTAATTCTCCTTTTCCGTTAAGAACTGGTGAACCTGAATTTCCTCCTGTAATATCATTATCTGTTAAGAAATTCACTGGCATATATCCAGCTTTATCTGCATATTGACCAAAGTCTTTAGCTTTGTTTAATTCTAATAATCTAGCTGGCAAATCAAATTCCTGGTCACCCGCTTTATACTTTTTAACCATACCAGCCATTGTAGTATAATTATTAGTTTTAGCATCATTTCTCTTATCTTCTGGTAAAGCACGAACTTTTCCGTAAGTCAATCTCAAAGTAGAGTTTGCATCTGGATATTTAATAGTATTTAATTTAGACACTCTTAAACCTTCCACTAATTCTCTGTAAGCAACTGCAAATCCATCATCCGCTTTTAATTGTCCCTCTGTCTTTGTACGGTATTTAGTCAGTAAATCATTAGAGATAATATACAATGGATCATGTACAATTGCCAATGGTTTAGGATCAGCCATAAATGCTAGTACTTTATCTTTAGATGTAAAATAACTCATTTCAGTTGCTTTTACAACGTCTGCAGTAAAATCACCATTATTCTCTGATTTCATTTTAGCTATTTGTGGAGCTAAACCATACTCTGCAGCTTTAGCAGCGTATAAATTCAATTGAGCCGTTAATACATCTTTTTCAAGTGGTGCATAAAACTCTCCATAAATATTTTCAATCATAGCATTAATCTTAGGTAACATCTCTGCTTTTTTCGCATCGTTTTCCTTGTAATATGCAATTAATGCGTTTCCTAAATTTGCAGGTCCTGCCGCATAACTTGAAGTACGCAAAAGTTGCATCAGGTAATTATCGTGAGTCGCTTTTAAATTAGTTTCTCTATAATAACTATTAATCGTTGGAATTACATTTTCGTACTTTTCTTTATTAGCTGGTTTAGTTGCCCATTCGTAGAACTTATCTTCTTGTTCTGTTTTAGTAGCTACTGTTCCCGCTTTTGTTAAAGCATCAATCATTCCCTGACGGTTTTTCCAATAGTTTGCTGTAGAAGCATATTTAGATGCATATTGCAAACGAACAGTTGCGTCTTTATCCATATACTTTTTCATTTGGTCCATTCCGGTTTTTGCACCTTCAACCCAAGCAGGATAAGCATACTTTATGTTTTGCTCGATTCCACCAGCTGGCATCCAACGGTTTGTTCTTCCCGGATAACCTAAGATCATAGCAAAATCATTTTCTTTTACTCCTTTTAAACTTACTGGCAAGTAATGTTTAGGCTCTAAAGGCACGTTATCTTTAGAATAATCTGCAGGATTTCCATTTTTATCAGCATATACTCTAAACATAGAAAAATCTCCAGTATGACGTGGCCATTCCCAGTTATCTGTATCTCCTCCAAATTTTCCAACACTTTCTGGTGGCGTTCCTACTAAACGAACATCTTTATAATCTTGATAAACGAAGTAATAGTATTCATTTCCTTGAAAGAAAGGGCGAACTGAAACGGTATATTTTCCGCCTTCATTGTTTTCCTTTTCAATTAAAGCAATCTCTTGCTGAATAATTTTATTTCTTTCAGCTTCTGTCATTTTATCATCTACTTTTGATAAAATTCTTTTAGAAACATCATCCATACGAACGAAGAAACGAACATATAATGATTTTGGTTTCATTTCGGCACTTTTATCTTTTGCCCAGAATCCATTTTTTAAATAATTCTGTTCTTCAGTAGAAAGTTCAGCAATAGCATCGTAACCACAGTGGTGATTTGTTAATACTAAACCGTTTTTAGAAACGATTTCGGCAGTACAACCTCCATTAAATTGTACAACAGCATCTTTTAAACTATGATTGTTGATACTGTAAATTTCTTCGGCTGTAAGTTGCAAGCCCATTTTTTCCATATCTCTATGGTTCAATCTTTCGATAAACATCAAGAACCACATTCCTTCATCTGCTCTCACAGGAAAAGCCATAAGGCACATTGTCAAAAATAAAATTATTTTTTTCATACGTATTAAATATTTTTAGTTCCGCGAATATAGTGCATTTTCACAATTAAACATGTAGCCACAATCCCAAAAATAAACATATCAATCAAATTACACCTAATATTTGTGAATTTCACAGATTCAAAAACAATTACATCTTAGAAAATTCATTTTATTTCACAATTAAATATGTAATAAATAATTTATTAAAAATTAATTATATATAATTAATTTCTTATAAATAAATTTATACTTTTGCATAAATTAAATTTATATAGAGATGAAAAAATTACTATTATGTGTTGCTTTAGTTGTTTCTGCAATGGCTACTGCACAAAAAGGTTCAGTACTTGTAGGAGGAAATGTTGGATATTCTTCTGAAAAAATTGGTGATGCAAAAGCTGAATCATTTGAATTTTCACCTAGATTTGGTTATCAATTTTCAGAGAACTGGACAGCTGGAGTAGATGCTACTATTGGTAGTATTCATAATGATCTTGCTGACAATTCTAACAATCAAAAAATTGGAGGATTCGTTCGTTACTCTAGACCACTTAACGAAACGTTTGCTGTTTTTGCAGACATAGGATCTGGGTACCAACAAAACTCTATAAATGACGCTAAAGGGATGTACGCTTATATCACACCAGCTTTATTTATAAACATGAAAAAAGGTTTTGGATTAAACTTTTCAATAGGTGGACTAAATTATGACAATATTGACGGCAAAAATGACCCAAGACAAGAACGTATTGGATTCAATTTTGGAAAAACAATGAACATTGGTATTTCTAAAAACTTCAGTTTGTAAAAACACCTTGCCCCATTAAAATAAAAAACCACCAATTGGTGGTTTTTTTATTATATATCATTAATGAAAAAACATTAATCATTCAACATTTTCCACAATTTATCCTTTAGCTCCGTTAATCCTTGCTGAGCAACCGATGAAATAAACATATAAGGAACATCTTTAAAAGCAACATCAAGCTCAACTTTCAACTCAGCTTTAAGTTCATCATCAAGCATATCGCATTTTGATATTACCAACAAACGTTCTTTATCGAGCATTTCCGGGTTATACTTAGTCAACTCATTTACCAAGATATCATATTCCGCTTTAATATCTGGTGTATCAACAGGAACAAGAAACAATAAAGTAGAGTTACGCTCAATATGACGCAAGAAATAATGACCTAATCCTTTCCCTTCTGCAGCTCCTTCAATAATTCCAGGAATATCAGCAATTACAAAAGATTGAAAATCTCTATAAGCTACAATTCCTAAATTTGGTTTTAATGTAGTAAATGGATAATCGGCAATTTTAGGTTTTGCAGATGTCAAAACAGATAGTAAAGTAGATTTTCCAGCATTAGGAAAACCAACTAATCCAACATCGGCAAGAACTTTAAGCTCCAAAATAACATCCATTTCTACACCTGGCAAACCTGGCTGTGCATATCGAGGTGTTTGATTTGTTGGACTTCTAAAGTGCCAGTTTCCTAAACCACCTTTTCCTCCTCTTGAAAGAACTTGTTTTTCTCCATCTTCGGTGATTTCAAATAAAGTTTCTCCTGTTTCTTTATCCTTAACAACAGTCCCTAAAGGTACTTCGATGAATTTATCATCACCATCGGCTCCAGTACTTCGGTCTCCTCCACCATCTCCACCATGTCCAGCTTTAATGTGACGCGCAAATTTTAAATGAAATAAAGTCCAAAGACCTTTATTCCCAACCAAAAAAACATGACCTCCACGTCCACCATCTCCTCCGTCCGGACCTCCTTTTTCAATAAACTTTTCTCTATGTAAATGCGTAGAACCTTTCCCTCCTTTTCCGGAAGAAACAAATATTTTAACGTAATCTACAAAATTTCCTTCTGTCATTTTCTTTAGTATTCAGTTACAGTAACAATTTTCGACGCAAACTACGGACGAAAACTAAAACTGGAAACTATTTTATTTTAAACTTTTAGTGCTTTTATTAGCACCTTATCAATCTTTACGCCATCCATGTCGATGACTTCCAACTCAAACTTTTGCCAAATCAATTTTTCACCTTCTTTTGGAATTCGTGATAATTCGGTCATTATTAATCCGCTAACTGTAGTTACTTCATAATCATTGATTAATTCATCTAACTCAAAATAAGTTAAGAAATCATGCAATGAATAATGCCCATCTACCAACCACGTTCCATCTTCTCTTTCTATTAACTGGAATTCATCTTTATAAAAATCGGCCGCATCTCCTACAAGCGCTTCCAGAATATCATTTAAAGTAATAATTCCTTGAAAAATCCCATACTCATCAGAAACAAAAGCATAATGTATTCCTGTTTTTTTAAAATTCTCCAATGCTTTATATGCCGTTGTTTGTTCCATTATAAAAGGAGCATCGGTCATTATCGAAGCCAAACTAAAATCTTCTTTTTCAATATTTGCAAAGATTGTTTTTAAATTTACAACTCCCGAAATATCATCGTAATTCTCACTATAAACAGGGTAAATAGAGTGTAAATCTTCCAAAATCAATTCTTTTACACGCTCTTTGTCGGAGTTTAATGGCAAGAAAACAACCGATTTTCTATGCGTCATTAACGAGTTAACTTTTCTATCACCGATATGAAAAACACGTTCTACAATATCTTGTTCGATTTCTTGTACTTCTCCACCTTCTGTACCTTCTTTAATAATAGCTTTAATCTCTTCCTCTGTTACTTTACCATCTGCAGTAGGTTTAATTTGCAAAATATTCAATAAAAAATCTGTCGAATTAGTAAGCAACCAAATAAACGGAGCTGTAATAATCGAAATTACCTTCATCGGTAAAGCTACTGCTTTGGCTATAGCTTCTGGGTGATTCAAACCAATTCTTTTAGGCAATAACTCACCTAAAACAAGAGAAAAGAACGTTAAAATCACAACCACAATACCTACTGAAACAGAATGCGCATAAGGCTGCAGAAACTGGAATTGATTTACAAAAACCTCAACATCCATTGTAATTTTATCCCCACTATAAATACCTGTCAAAATCCCTATCAGTGTAATACCGATTTGAACTGTTGATAAAAATTTATTCGGTGAATTGGCTAAATCAAGTGCAATTTTAGCACTTTTATTCCCTTTTTTGGCTGCCGTCTCTAATCTATTCTTCCTTGCCGAAATCAATGCGATTTCTGACATAGAGAAAACCCCATTTAAAATTATTAGAAAAAATATTATTAGTATTTCCATTTTTATATTTAAACATTTAAAGTTTAAAGCCTAAAATTCATCCCAAATAAATACTACTTAGGTAAATTTTAAACCCCTTAAACTTTAAACTTTTTTTTACTACAAGTTATCAATTACACTAGTCAAACGCTCTGTAATTTCTTCGATAGTTCCGATACCATTTACAGCGTAAAACTTATTTTGCTCTTTATAATATCCAATCAATGGAGCTGTTTTTTCATTGTATTCTTGGTATCTTACACGAATTTTCTCTTCGTCCTGATCATCAACTCTACCACTTGTTTTCCCTCTTTCTAATAAGCGCGCTACCAGAATTTCATCATCAGCTTCTAATGCTATTGTAGCAGTAACACTTGACCCAATAGTTGGTAAAAATTTATCTAAAGCTTCTGCCTGATCTAAAGTTCTTGGATAACCATCAAACAAAAAACCTGCTGTGTCAGGATGTTTATTCACCTCATCAATTAACATTGCAGTAGTAACTTCGCAAGGAACCAATTCTCCATTGTCCATAAAAACTCTTGCTTTTTTACCTAAATCTGTATCATTTTTCAAATTAAAACGAAAAATATCTCCTGTAGAAAGATGCGTTAATTTGTATTTTTCTTTTAAAAATTCTGCCTGAGTTCCTTTTCCTGCTCCAGGTTTCCCAAATAAAACAATATTAATCATAGTTTGTGTGTTGTGTCGTACTTCCTTATTATTTTAAAGAAGTTTAAAATGAATAGTTAAATTTATAATCCTTTGGTTTTGGTTCAAATTTATTCTGCCAATTTATATACCTCAGCCAAGTTTCTTCCTAAACCATCGTAGTCTAAACCGTAACCAACAATAAATTTGTTAGGAATCCGAATTCCGATATAATCAATCTTAATATCTTTTTTATATGCTTCAGGTTTAAAGAACAAAGTAGCTATTTTTAAATGCTTAACATTTTGCTTTTTAAACAGCTCTTTAAGCTCTACTAATGTATTTCCAGTATCTACAATATCTTCGATAATGACCACCGTTCTACCTGTCAAATCCTGATTTAAACCAATCAATTGTTTAACATCATGAGTTGTTTCTGTACCCTCGTAAGAAGCCATCTTGATAAATGAAACCTCACAGTGTTTTTTATATTTTTTCAAAAAATCGGCAACAACCATAAAAGACCCATTTAGTACGCCAATAAAAATTGGAATATCATCTCCAAAATCATCTTCTACCTGAGCTACCATTTTAGTAATTGCAAAATCAATTTCTTTAGCCGAAATAAACGGAACAAATTGTTTATCGTGAAGTTGTATCATTATTTTTTACATTTAAAATAATGCGCAAAGATACAGAATTACAAACAAAATGTAAGTATCAAATATACGCTGTATCCATTTTTTTTAAGAATATTAAATATCACTTAATATTTACAAATCTTTCTTTACAAATATTTCTTAATTTTATAAATTACTATCCTATAACATTTTAACCAAAACCCGCAATGAAATCAACCTCACAAATATTTTCGGTACCTTTATTAATGCTAATAACAGCTTGCAATGGACAAGTAAAGCAAGATGAAAAAAAAGCTTTGGCAAATCAAACAGGCAACATCGTAAAAACGGCTGTTGGAGAAATTACATTACCTCCACCCTATGCTACAGAATCAAAAACAAACAATAGCAAAGTTATTAAATGGCCAGAAGGGAAAATGCCAAAAGCACCTCAAGGCTTTACAGTATCAAAATTTGCTGATGGCTTTGAGAATCCTCGTTGGACATATATTGGACCCAACAATGATATTTTCGTAGTAGAAAGTGGAACAAGAACGAGTAAAAATCAAATTACAATTTTTAGAGATTCCAATAAAGATGGAAAATTTGAAACCCGCGAAGTCTTTCTTGAGAATCTCAACAAACCATTTGGAATGCTAATACTAAAAGACTTTTTTTATGTTGCCAATACAGATGGATTATACCGATATCCATATAAAAACAATCCTTTAAAATTAGAATCTAAAGGCGAGAAAATCCTTGAACTTCCAGCCGGTGGTTACAACAATCACTGGACAAGGAATTTAATTACGAATGCCGATGGAACGAAAATTTACATTTCTGTAGGTTCCGGTAGTAATAATGGAGAAAACGGAATGGATAAAGAAATACGTCGGGCAAATATTCTTGAAATTAATCCTGATGGAACTGGTGAAAAAATCTATGCTTCCGGACTTAGAAACCCTGTAGGAATGGATTGGAATCCTGTAAATAATGAACTTTGGACAGCTGTTAATGAACGTGATGAATTAGGCGATGATTTGGTTCCGGATTATATAACTAGTGTAAAACGAAATGGTTTTTACGGCTGGCCATATTCTTATTACGGCAACATTTTAGACCCAAGAATGAAAGGAGCAGGTAAGGATCTGGCCGTCAAAGCAATTGTTCCGGATGTTTCTGTTGGTGCACATACAGCTTCTTTGGGATTGGCATTTTATAACAAAAACAGTTTCCCTGCAAAATATAAAAACGGAATTTTTGTAGGTCAGCACGGTTCTTGGAATAGAGCAAAAATATCTGGTTACAAAGTTGTTTTCGTTCCTTTTGCCAATGGAAAACCTTCTGGAAAACCTGAGGATTTTTTAACTGGCTTTGTAGCCAATGAAGATAAAGCCGAAGTTTATGGACGACCTGTTGCTGTTACAGTTATGAAAGACGGATCTCTCCTTGTAAATGATGACAGTGGAAACACGATCTGGAGAGTTAGCGCAAATAAATAGCCGAACCTTTATTGCTTTAAAGAAATTAAATTATCTATTTTAGATCTTGAATTACGAATCAAATTTAAAATTAATGTCATCAGAATTACAGAAAACCCTTGATTACGTAAACGCTTACAGAGAAAATAGGCTTAAAGGCGCACAATCAGTTCTAGAAAACCCTGATTATTTTACCGAATTAATTTTCGCTTGTTTCGATATTTCAAATAAAAACTATCATAAAGCTTGTTGGGTTTTAGAATTTGTATCTTATGAAAAATTGGAATGGCTACAACCTCATCTTAATTTTTTCTGCTCTAGTCTAAAAAAATTAAAAGATGAAAGTGCTATTCGTCCGATTGCTAAAATCTGTCAACTTCTGGTTACTGCTCATTATAAAAAATCGGAAACTATTATTACACTTTCCGAAACACAACTTCAGGATATAATCGAAACTTGTTTTGATTGGTTAATAACCGATACCAAAGTAGCTGCAAAGGCATATGCAATGCGAACCTTATACATATTAGGAAAACAATACGATTGGATTCATCCCGAATTACAAATTATCATGACCAAAGATTATGCGAATCATACCGCTGCCTACAAAGCTGTTGCACGGGAACTTCTTAAGAAAATAAAATAACATTTCATCAAAAATTATATCGGTTTATAAAAACAAAATTACTACAAACCAAAAAGAGGATATCTAATTAAAGATACCCTCTTTTTCTACTAATAGAAATAAAAAATGACAATTTTTAAATTCTTTCTTACAGCTTATTAAAACTTAAAGCGTATAAAAAATTCGTTAGAATTCTTTGCACTAGCCAATACTTTCCCGGTATTAACTTCATAAGCATAACCAAGCATCATACGATTACTAATGGTTAAATTAATTAGTCCGGCAAAAACATCATCGGTTCTATAACTGGCTCCAATTTCGAAAAATTCCTGAATTTGTAACATTGTATTAACATCCAATGAAATTGGCGCGCCATTAACATATCGTAACATAAACGATGGCTTTAAAACCAAAGGTGTAATGGTTCCAAAATCAAAATTATATCCACTGCTTAAATAAATATGAGGTCTATCTGTAGCAACAGAAGCATATCCATCATTATTTTTTGCTCTTTCTGTATTTAACATTCTTGGAACAGAAAGTGACACGAAGTATTTCTCGTTCTTAAGTAAGGCTCCAATACCAACATTAGGATTAAATTCACTTATTGAAGACAAAGCAGGATCCGATTGTGGCAAATAGGTTTCAAGACCAGAAGTATTAACATTATAGAAATTCCCTCCCGCTTTTAATCCTAAATACAAATCGGTAAGAGCTCCTATTTGTAATTTATAAGATAGATCAATTCCTAACTGAGTTTGTTTTTCGATAAAAGTCTTGTCATAAACCATAGAAACACCTAATCCAAGATTTCCTCCTACCGATGTAGCAAAAGAAACCGCCTGAGTTTCGGGAGCATCTTTAACTCCTGTCCATTGTCTACGAAACGTACTAGTAATAACAGTTTCACCATCTACACCTGCATAAGCGGGATTTACAACATTCATATGGTAACGATATGTTGTAAATATACTTTCTTGTTGAGCAAAAAGCATACTACTAAAAAGGAGTAATGCACCTGCCAATATATTCTTAATTATTTTCATTTTTGAAATTTTATATTTTACAATTACCTGTTAATGTATATCCAACCTTCTTTATCCAATGTTCCATCGCCATCTAAATCAATTTGATAGTAATATGAACTGGACTCAGGTAGAGATTTGGCATCGTTTTTATAATGTCCATCCCAATCATTTCGGTAATTTCTTGCCATAAACACTTCTGTACCCCAACGATTGAAAACACGCACAACAGAGTTTGTATAACTTTCTATATTAGAAATAAACCATGTATCGTTTATTCCGTCGCCATTTGGAGTAATAGCTTCAGCTACGTTTATTTGGGTAGAATCACAAGCGTCACCAATACCATTTTTATTGTAATCTTCCTGATTTGGATTATAAGTAAGCGGACAATTATCTACTACATCCAGAATTCCGTCATTGTCATCATCATCATCACAATTATCTTTAATTCCATCACCATCATTATCGTCGAAATTATTTACTACTGTTACTTTTGCAGAAGCAAAAGAAGTATTTCCATTTTTATCTTTTACCGTTAAAACAACCGTATTTACTCCAACATTAGTACAATTAAAAGTAGTTTTATCAAGACTAATTATATCTACTCCACAAGTATCTGAACTACCATTATCAATTTGGCTTGCAGATATTGAAGCATTTCCAGCCGCATCAAGTTCAACTGTAATATCCTTGGTAAAAACCGTTGGAACCGAAACATCCTGAACCGTTACTATAGCTTTCGCAGAAGAGATATTCCCGTTAACATCAACAACAGTAAAAGTCACTGTATTAATACCAACATTACTACAATTAAAAGTTTTTGGAGTAACACTTATTGAAGCTATTCCACAAGAACTTTTACTTCCATTATCTAGCTGACTTGCAACTATCGAAGCATTTCCTGTATCATCAAGATTAATAGTTATATTATTAGTGAATATCGCAGCACTTTTGGCCACAACAGTTACTATTGCTTTTGCAAAAGAAGTATTTCCATATGCATCGCCAGCCGTTAAAACAACTTCGTTAGGACCAATATTGGCACAAGTAAAAGAAGTTACGTCAAGCGCTAATGATTTAATTCCGCAATTATCAGACGAACCATTATCAACATCAGCTACAGTAATTGTAGCATTTCCTACTTCGTTAAGTTCTACTGTAATATCTTTTGCAACTACAACTGGCGCCGTTTTATCTTCAACAGTTACTATTGTTGTTGCAGAAGAAGAATTACCGGATGCATCTGTCGCTGTTAAAACAACATTATTGGCTCCAATATTTGCACAAGTAAATGTATTCGGAGAAACCGACAAAGTAGGAGCTCCACAAATATGAGTCGATCCGTTATCAACATCGGCTCCAACAATTGTTACACTTCCTGTTGCATCAAGTGAAACTGCTATATCTTTTGCAAATGCTTCTGGAGCTTCTGTACTTTTTACAACAATATCATACTGGCAAGTTGTAGTATTTAATGAAGTATCTGTTACAGTCCAGATTACTGTAGTGGTCCCAATAGGAAATACAGCATCCTCAAGCGTGCTTAAACCATTATAATCATTTGAAATTGTCGAATTTGCACAATTACCACCAAATGCAATTGGATCCAAACTATCGTCAATCACCGTATAACTACAAACTCCTGCATCATTGTTATATGACAAATCTGGTGTAGCACAAGTAATTGTAGGTGCTTCTGTTTCTTTTACAACAATATCATATTTACAAGTTGTAGTATTTAATGAAGCATCCGTTACTGTCCAGATTACTGTTGTTGTCCCTACATCAAATGTTTCTCCATTAAGCGAATCTGATCCATTATAATCATTTGAAACTACTAGTGGTCCTGAACAATTATCTGCAACTGCAATAGGATCCAAACTAGTATCAGTTACCGTATAATCACATGTACCCGCAACCTTATTATACGATGCTGCTGGCGTAGCACAAGTAATCGTTGGTTTAATTTTATCTTCAACAGTTATAGTAGCGTTTATCGAAGTAATATTTCCATAATCATCAGTAATAACCAATACTACATTATGAACACCTGTATCGGCACAACTATATGTTATAGAAGCTACCCCAGAAACTGCTGGAACATAACTAGCCTCAACAGCTAACCTTTTAGGAGTTCCACTACATGGATCTCCAAAAATATCATTACTAGCAAAAATAGTAGCTGTGTTCTTTCCTATTAACTCAGGAGATACAAAACTTAAACTATTACCAGCATCACAACCTCCTTTAATATAATTACCACAACTTCCGGTTGAATTTCCATAACTAGCAAATAGCACATTATTAAAAACAAACTGTGGCGGTGCAGAAATCACTAAATTACTACCTTCCATAGCTATTGCACAAGATGTCCCCATACTTCCAGGTACAAGCTTAAAATTATTAATTCCGCAATCATTATAATTACCATTTAATTGACTTGCATCTACCGTTACACTACCATTTGCATCTAATTGGGCAGTAATGTTTTTTGCTGTAGCAACAGGAGTTAGATTAACTGTAAAAACAAATGAAGTAGTAGCAGTTTGTCCTGTTAATTTATTCGTAAGGGTTACAACAATATTAGAAGTTCCTGTCTCACCAGCAGTTGGTGTTAAAGACAAAGTCCTATTTACATCTGTCCCTCCAAAAACAATATTACCAAGCGGCAATAAAGCTACATTTGAAGAACTTACCGATAAAACCAAATCATCTGGTAACGCTCCTCTATTTGTAGCCGTAAAAGGAATATTCAAAGCAGGAACGTTAATGCAGGTAGATTTATTTGTAATTGTCGATATTACTGGTTTTTTCACCCCATCATAGGAAATCATTCGATTCAATACGTTAGTTATTATAGGCTGTGGGGTCCACACATCGAAAAAAGGTGCTGTCAATCCTGAAAAAAGAACCAATCCACTTCCAAATTCCAACTCACCCAAAGCAATCTCTGGCCCTCCAAACTCTTTTAAAATAGGTACCAATCCTGGCCCGTAAACCACATTATGTGCCACAGAATTTCCATCATATCTGTTATTTAAAATTGGCGTATAAGAACTCTCTGTAAAAAACATATGATCAACATCAGCCGGTTCAACAGTACTTAGTCCTTTTCTCTTGAATGTTATTCCAAATCCACCACTAAAATCTGTATTTATTATATTCGTAGCTGCACTTATAAGCAATACTCCTCCTGCACTAACCCAGTTCTCCATTATCACTTTATTTGCAGCAATAAAATCTATCATGAATATAGTGTTAGATGCCCCACCTTCTATGTATACAAACTTTCGGGAAGGCACAAAAACATCTGTAGCATCAACGTTATTGTAAGTATATTTATCCCAATCTCCACCATATACAAAATTCATTGCCATTATATTGCTTTGTCGACCCCAAGGCTCGGTGCCACCAGTTATATAACCCGCGGTATTTTGTGCTGATAACTTTATAAATAACAAAAGTAAAATCAAAGTAATTTTCTTCATTTAATCGAATATTTAAAATTAATACAATTGAATATTTGGCATACTAATCCAATATTTCTCTTTTTCTGTCACAATTAATCCACTAACTTCAGACACTACCACTTCAACATGGTAAGCTGAATAAGAAACATTTAAATCCAACTGATAATAACCATTCGTCTTAGAAGCAAGATCATTAACTACAGTCATTCCCAAAACCTTTTTATTGTTTTTCAAGAAAACATCAAGAGCATTTTTATCATTCGATTTTAAAAGAACTTGAGTAGATTTACTTTTAAGCAATGATTTTTTCTCTTTAATTTCATTGTTCAGCAAACGAAATAATTCTTCAAAATCAACATTTACTTTGGAGCTTTTATGTGAACCTCTTTCTGTAGTATTCGCTTTGGTCACGTTATTATTTTTTTGTTGAGAATATCCTCCAAAACAAAAGAATAGAAAAGAAAGAGATATAAAAATCACCTCTCTTGTACGTTTAGATTTTAAAATATTTAATTGAGTATTTGTCTGTTTTTGCATACATTGTTTATTTGGTTTATAATTGAAATTTATTGTTTCTCTTAATTTATTGATTTCAAAAACAGGCATAAGTTTCCCCTATCCAATTGCTTTATTAATTGGACTATATTTATCGCAAGACAAATTATTTTGATTTGGAAAAAATTAAAACTGTTTTAAAAACAAGGATGCATCCCTTTTTATGCACATCTTAAATAAAGAGTTTTTTATAAGTGCGAAATATATTCGCGGTGAGGTGTATTTCTATTTCATTCAGGTTTCTTTAGAGTTATTTTTTGCAAAAGTAGAATGAAATAAAAGCTCTGAATAGCCCATTCGGACACATCGATAGCCCAATAAGACCAACCGAATATTTTCTTTAAAAGCTAAAGAGTGTAAGAAATCACTTCGTTACTAATAAAGCAATAAAAATCAACACAATATGTTTTAAAACCAAAAACATATCGTATAATAAAAACTAAAAAAAAGGAGAGAAATATTCTTAAAAATAGAATTGAAAAACAGCTATAAACTAAAAACCACGTACTTCTGAAGGCAATTTACCAAAGCGCTTTTTAAAACTTGCCGTAAACTTACTTGAACTTTTGTAGCCAGTAGCAAACGCAATATTCTTTATCTGCATATCTGTATTCTGAATTATTTGCATAGCCAGAAGTAGCTTCTTTTCTTTATGATATTGCATCATCGAAGTTCCATGAACAGATTTAAATGTCAACTTAAGTTTAGTCGGAGACATACTTACTTTTTCGGCAATATATTCAACACCCAAGAAAGGAGCTGACACTGTATCAAGAAGTAATTTTTCGGCTTTAGCAATTTTTCTATAATCCGGTGTATCAGTCGGTATATAATTACCGATACGTTGATCTATAAAAGCATTCTTAAAAAAAGTTGTGATTAATTGAAAAGTCTGTGTTTTAAGAATCGACTTACTCAATAAATCGCGATTGTTATTTTGCAAATTAATCAAAATTTCTTTCGATAATTCCGCTGCATTTGGTACAATATCTTGATAAGTAATAAACCCTTTGTCGGAATTTAGGAACTTTTTAATCTGATTATCTTCTGGGAGTGTTTCGAAAGAAAAATTCCTTTCAGCCCATTCTTTACTAAATCCGTATAGATAAAATTCACAAACAGAACCTTTATAAAAATAAGCACCAACCTCTGTTCCCGGTCTTTTAAACCCCCAATATTTACTTGAAAATGGTGTTTTATCGGCAAATGTATTTTGTAATTTTACTTCACTTTCAAAAACCGAAAATGTAATTGTATAGTAATCGCTTGGAACATCTTCATCATAAACGGCTTTCAGCATTACGTTTTTCTTAAATGTAATGCTCGTTACTATAATCCAGAAACCTTCTTCGATTTCCCGATAGCGCATAACTCCTTTAGAAAAAGGATTATTTCTATACACAGCTTGTTCCTCTTGGACATGACGAACAGATGGAGAATTTATAATACTCTTTACTAGAACTTCGGGAGAATTGGATAAATAAGGTAATTCGAAAAAACCATCTCTATAAAAATTTATATTTTCTTTTATGAATTTAATCCACTTTCCTAGATTCATATAATTATTTCAGATTTTAATTATTGTTAAATTGTGCACATTGTAAATCGTTCGTCTCTATATGCCGAAGGCAATTTCCCGAAACGTTTCTTAAAAGCAGCAGCAAATTTACTCGCACTTTCATAACCTGTTATAACTGATATAGTCTGAATTTCGACATCCGTTTTCTCAAGTAATTGTTTTGCCAAAAGCATGTTTTTTTCTTTGTGATATTGCAACAAAGAGAATCCAAATACGGTTTTAAAATTAGATTTTAATTTAGTTGGAGAGGTATTCACATCAAATGCGATGTGTTCAATTCCAACAAAAGGAACGTGCAAATTATGCAAAATCATTTTCTCTGCTTTAGCAACATTATAATAATCCAGATTACTTAATGAAACATTATCCGGAATACGACTATCATGAAAAGCATTATCAAAAAAATCATCGATTAACTTGACACAATTCTTTTTTAATTCTTTGGCATTAAACTCAATTTCATTATCAGCTTCCAATATATCTGATATACTCTTGGATAAAATATGTGCATTTGGAGCAACATCCAGCCAGGTATAAAATCCTTTTTGAGTATTAAAAAAATCATCAATATTTTTTTTATAAATTTTAGACGACTTAATATTCTTAGTTACCCATTCCTTACTAATTGCCAGATTAAAGAATTTTCCCTTTGTTCCTTTATAAAAATAAGTAGCAACTTCGGTTTCGGGCTTATAAAATGTCCAACAAGTACTTAAAAGCGTTACATCCTCCGAATCCTTAATGGGATATTTATATTCAAAAACCGAAAATGATAATATATAATAATCCCTTAAGTGGTCTTCATCATAGGTTGCTTTTGCAATTATATTTTGCTTAAGTTCAATATTCGTTTCAAGAATCCAAAAACCACTTTCTATTTCCCTATAACGCATTGTACCTTTCCAAAATGGATTGTCAGAATATATTAACTGTTGTAAAGGCTTGTGTTTAATTACTGGGATTTTGATCAAACTATCCACCATAACCTGAGGAGAATTAGAAAGATAAGGAAATTCGAAAAATTCATCTTTTAATAAAAAAAGGAATTTTTGAATGTGCTTGGCCCAATTATTTGTGCTCATTTATATAACTAATTCAGAGTGGATGAAAATCGCATCAAACCTAAGAATTCGCTCATAAAAAACAAAATTTAAAGTAAAATTAATCTTAAAATAAAATAGCGTTTTTCAAGCAACCTAAATAACTACTAAATATGAAAAAACAGTATTTCAACAAACAATAAATTGGCATTTGTTTTTTATCAATTATCTTTGCGCATCACAAACACACAACAATGAATTATTTTTCTTCTGATTTTAAATTAGGAATATTAGGTGGTGGACAATTAGGCAAAATGCTACTTTTTGATACACGTAAATTTGATATCCAAACCTATGTTTTAGATCCAAGCGATGAAGCTCCCAGCAAGATTGCCTGCAATAAATTCTTTCAAGGCGATTTAATGGACTTTGAAACTGTTTACAATTTTGGGAAACAAGTAGATGTCTTGACTTTCGAAATTGAACTTGTAAACCTCGAAGCGCTGGAAAAACTAGAAAATGAAGGCGTAAAAGTATATCCTTCACCAAAAACCTTAAGAGGAATACAGAATAAAGGAATCCAAAAAGATTTTTATATTAAAAACAATATTCCTACTGCTCCATTTGAAAGATTTGAAAATCTGCAAACCCTAAAATCTGCTGTCACATCGAGCAGAGTCGAGATGCCTTTTGTATGGAAATGTACAGAGTTTGGATATGATGGAAATGGTGTAAAAGTTATTCGCCAAGCTTCAGATTTAGATAATTTACCTAATGTAGAATGTATTGCAGAAACAATGGTTCCGTTCAAGAACGAACTTGCTGTTATTGTTTGTCGCAATCCATCGGGAGAAATAAAAACATATCCTGTTGTCGAAATGGAATTTCATCCTGAAGCAAATCAGGTAGAATATGTAATTTGCCCTGCACGAATCGACGAAAAAGTAGCTCAAAAAGCAAGAGAAATTGCGCTTAATGTTTCAGAGAAATTCAATCATGTAGGACTTCTGGCAGTTGAAATGTTCCAAACTCAAGACGATGAAATCTTGGTAAACGAAGTTGCTCCTCGCCCACACAATTCAGGTCATTACTCAATCGAAGCAAGTTATACTTCACAATTCGAAAATCATTTACGTGCTATCTTGAATCTTCCGTTAGGAAATACCGATAGTAAAGTAGCTGGTGTTATGGTAAACTTAGTTGGAGCCGAAGGATTCTCTGGCGATGTAATTTATCAAAACATCGAAACTATCCTAGGATGGAATGGCGTTACTCCACATATATATGGTAAAAAACAAACCCGCCCTTTCAGAAAAATGGGTCACGTTACAATCGTAAATGGAGATATGAACGAAGCAAGACGAATTGCCGAAGATGTTAAGAATACGATTAAGGTAATTAGTGAGTAATTGCAGTTGCAGTCACTGTTTGCAACTTTAAACCTTGAATTTAAAAAAATAAAATAAAATGAGCAAAGTAGCCATTATAATGGGAAGCATCTCCGACATGCCAGTCATGCAAGATGCCATCGATATACTAAAACAATTTAATATAGAAGTTGAAGTAGATATCGTTTCGGCACATAGAACGCCGGAAAAATTATTCGATTTTAGTAAAAATGCACATACACGCGGCATTTCGGTAATTATTGCCGGAGCAGGTGGAGCAGCACATTTACCTGGAATGGTTGCTTCGATGTCGCCACTTCCTGTAATTGGAGTTCCTGTAAAATCAAGTAATTCTATAGATGGTTGGGATTCGGTTTTATCGATTCTGCAAATGCCAGGTGGAGTTCCTGTTGCGACTGTAGCTTTAAACGGAGCTAAAAATGCTGGAATCCTTGCAGCACAAATCATAGGAAGCCATGATAAATTAATTTTAGACAAAATCATAGCATATAAAGAAAGCCTAAAAGAAGCCGTTTACAAATCTTCGGAAGGCTTGAAATAGTTTTTAGTTTTAGTCGTCGCAGTTTTCAGTATAAACTGCGACTAAAAACTAAAATTATGCTTCGTCTTCAATTTCCTCCAGAATAGCTTCAAATTCAGATACTGTTATATCTTCATTATTCAACCAATTCTCTGAAGTAACCAAGCTATAATTTATATTATCTTGTGTTGTTAATTCCCAAACAATTCCCTGAGCTTCTGGAAATGGAATATTTCGAGACATTTGATTTTCAAACAATCTTTTAATAAGATTTCTATCAGACAAGCCGTTATTCAATAATTTTAGCACATTTTCGGCTGTCAACTTTTGTACTTCACCATCAGTTGGTGTCATTGAAAAATGCACAACAGAAGCTTTTGCATTTGGAAATTTTCCGTTGTATGCTTTAAAAAGTAATTGATTCACATGAAACAAAGTCCCTTGCATTTCTATTTCGGGATATTCCTCACAAACCTTATCAATTAACATATTATGTGCTATTTGCTCAATTTGACCATCGTTTAATTGATTACCCAATTTGTATTTCAAGACTATTTCGGCAGCTTCATTAGGCTCATAATCTGAAATAGCCATTTCTAATAATTCCGGTAAATTCTTTTTCTCCGCAGTCGCCCCATCCGGAAAGTTGAATTTTTCTAATAACTGAATAAAATCTTCATCTGACCAATATCCTTCCACTTCATTAACAGTATCAATACGTTTTATTATAATTTGGTAGTTCATCTTTTTTATTTACAATTGTTTATAATTAGAATTTTATAATCCTCTTATTTTTACAATTTAAGATTTTTAAATCTCCCGCAGCAATAAATAACATATCTATAACACAATTTAAGAGGATTTTATGCCGAGAATCAATCTTGTTTAGAACGCTAGATTTTTATAAATTGCTATCTTTGAAATTCAAAAATATCGACTTCAATTAATAAAATAATTATATCACAATGAACGTTTTACTTTCAAAATTTACTACCAAACATAATACAGCACCTTTTTCGAAAATCAAAATTGAAGATTATTTTCCTGCTTTTCAAGAAGGGATTTCTTTGGCGAAAGCCGAAATTGATGCAATTGTAAATAATCCCGAAGCACCAACTTTCGAGAATACTATCGAAGCAATGGATTATACCGGAGATATTCTAGATCGTATTTCAAGTATTTTCTTCAATTTAAATTCTGCCGAGACTAATGACGAAATGCAAAAAATTGCTCAGGAAGTTTCGCCTTTATTATCAGAATTCGGAAATGATGTTCGTTTAAATGTTGCTTTATTTGCAAAAGTAAAAGCAGTTTACGATCAAAAAGAAAGTTTAAATCTTAATCCGGAACAAACAACTCTTTTAGACAAACAATACAAAAGTTTTTCAAGAAACGGAGCCAATTTACCAGAAGAAAAGAAGAACCAATTACGCGAAATCGACAAAGAATTATCTAAATTAAGCTTACAATTTGGAGAGAATATTTTGGCAGAAACGAATGCTTTCGAATTACATCTTACCGACGAAAAAGATTTGGCCGGATTACCAGAAGGAACTATTGAAGCAGCTCAGTCATTGGCTAAAAGCCAAGAAAAAGAAGGTTGGATTTTCACATTAGACCATCCAAGTTACCTTCCGTTTATGACGTATGCCGATAATCGTGAATTGCGTAAAAAACTAGCAATCGCTTTTGGAGCAAGAGCATTCCAAAACAACGAATTCGACAATCAGGAAATTGTGCTTAAAATTGTAAAACTACGTTTTGAAAGAGCCAATTTATTAGGATATAAAACTCACGCTCACTTTGTTCTGGAGGAACGCATGGCCGAAAATCCAGAAAAAGTTTTCTCCTTCTCCAATGATTTATTGGCAAAAGCCAAGCCTGCAGCCAAAAAAGAATTTGCTCAACTTACTGCTTTCGCAAAAGAATTGGACGGAATCGAACAATTGGAAAAATGGGATGGTGCTTACTATTCGGAAAAATTAAAACAACAGCTTTTTAATTTAGATGATGAAAAGCTAAAACCATATTTCCAGTTAGAAAAAGTATTAGATGGTGCTTTTACTGTTGCCAAAAAACTATACGGACTTACTTTTACTGAAGTATTTGACATTGACAAATACCATGAAGAAGTAACTACTTATGAAGTTACAGATGAGAATAACGAATTAGTTTCTATTTTCTACGCCGACTTTTTCCCAAGAAAAGGAAAACGAAATGGTGCTTGGATGACCTCTTTTAAATCTCAATCCAGAAAAGACGGAATAAATGAAAGACCACATATCTCGAACGTATGTAACTTTACTAAACCTACCGAAACTAAACCTTCATTACTTACATTTAATGAAGTAACTACTTTGTTTCACGAATTCGGTCACGGATTACATGGAATGTTAGCAAACACAACTTACCCAAGTTTATCGGGAACATCGGTTTATTGGGACTTTGTAGAATTACCTAGTCAGATTATGGAAAACTGGTGTTACGAACCAGAAGCTTTGGCTTTGTTTGCAAATCACTATGAAACTGGCGAAATCATTCCGATTGAGTTTGTTACCAAAATCAAAGAAAGTGCAAGTTTTCAAGAAGGTCTGGCAACATTGCGCCAGCTAAGTTTTGGATTGTTGGATATGGCTTGGCATTCGCAAGACCCAACAAATATTACCGATTTAAAAACATTCGAAACCGAACAATTTAAAGACACTCAATTATATCCAGACGTAAAAGAAAATGCAATGAGTACAGCATTTTCACATATTTTTCACGGTGGATATTCTTCGGGATATTACAGCTACAAATGGGCAGAAGTCTTGGATGCCGATGCATTTGAATACTTTCAGGAAAAAGGAATCTTTAATCATGAAGTTGCTACAAAATTTAAAGACAACGTACTTTCTAAAGGAGGAACAGAACATCCTATGATTTTGTACAAACGTTTTAGAGGTCAAGAGCCAAAACCTGAAGCTTTATTAAAAAGAGCGGGATTGATATAAAACATGAAAAGCCAGTAACTAAAATTAGTACTGGCTTTTTTCTTGAATTAGTAAGTTATTTTTTGTTCATTGAGTTACTCTTAATTTGTTGGTAATGCAATAATATCACTAAATACATGACTCAAACCCGTTTTGTTCATTGGATCCAGTGAATAACCATGACAGTATAAACAAGAAGTAACGGCATTAGTACCACTGTTCGGAACTGCATTTGAGTTTGGTGCCTGAAAAAAGGTTTCCATAGTACTATTTGCTAATCGCCCGGTACCAATCGCATTACCCACTGTTACTGGATGTCCATTATAAGGATATGAAAAACCATTTGGCGTTACACCTCCTGCAGTCCAGGTTGCCCCTATGAGTAAATAATTTTTCCTAATGTCGTTACCAACTAACATTTTATGTATAGCATTATTAATAGAAATAATTTCACTATTGGAATCTGCAGGAGTTTTATCCTCTGGATTTGGCTCTACATTAGAAGCTGCACCCCAAGCCATAATTCTTTTTACATTAGGCTTATATATTGATTCTGGATGTAAAGAATCTGCTATTATAATTGTATTCTTATTTACTGTCATCTTCTGAGTATTCTTTACAGTATCATCGGCATTAACGTTAAAAAGCCAGTCTGTACCACTATCGGCTTTTACTTGTTTAATTTTATCATTAACATCTCTGTATGAATATGCTGTATTTGGTGAGTTTTTTTTATGTTCGAAAGTTGACCAAATCATTTCAGGATGTCCAGCAACACTTCCTACCACATGCATTCCAACTAATGCCAATGTTGTTGGCGTTGTTTTATTTGTTAATTTCCAAAGCTTAGGATTTGATTTATCATATACTGGAACCATAGCTTTAATTTTAATATAACTGTCTGCGTTTGGTAAATCTTTAACTTCAACCCAAGAAGTTTTTAATTCCATTGCCAAAGCATTTGGATCTGGTGGCGTTGCAAAACCATTGTCTTTTGCATAGGCAAGAATATTTTTCAGTTCAGCCTGAGTAGTTGGAAAATGACTTCCTTTTAATTTCATATTTTTCACACCAGTCAAAAAGTAAGCATAAACGTCATTTACCATTGTTATGTAATAAACTAATGACTTATTTCTTGCAATTAATGCCCCATTAGAACCTGCCTGCCCTTGTTCAGTATCTATTATATCCCCTTTTGAATCAAGTAGAATAGTTTTATTCCCTTGTTTAAATTCTTGTACAATATTTTCAGGATGAACTTTATTCTCAATTATAGCTTTAGGCCTTGAAATTGCTTTACCTTTTGTATCTATAAAAGAAGGTAATCCATTCGCATTGGCAATTACACTACCTACAACAACAGATTTATTTGTCGCATCTTTAACTGTTTCATCTTTCGCTTGAGGTTCTACTTCAAACATTTTCCCATTTTTATCAAACACAATCGGCAATCTATTTGGTCCTGTTTGAAGAATATTACTTACCGCACTCATTATAGTGTTAGGTTTATGAGGAGTCAATACACGATTATGCAAACTGTCTTCTGCCGAAACAGTATAAAATACGGGAGATTCCATTACTGTCCCTCCGCTTTTATATGAACCGCTAGAAGTTGGTGAAGTAATCCATAAAAACATCTGCTCTGACCATTGATAAAAATCACAATTGTTTTCATGACCAAATGTTACACTATTTGCAGGTACAACTAATCCGTTTTCGGTTACAGCTCCACCCTTAAACCAAGTTTTAAATTCGGCATCTGTAACAACACAAGATTGTTTTACATCTTGTGGTAAATTTTCATAATCTTTATCCGAATTGGCTAATAGATCTGTTTTCTTACATCCTAAAAAAAGGAGTATTACTGTTGCAATCGATACAACCGTAATTTTTACGTTTAGTTTTTTCATCGCTTATTGGTTATTAACTAGTTTTTCTATTTTAATTTTAGAATTTAAGATGTACTTTTTAATTACATCCGTTATAAGAAGTCTATAAAACGACTCTTTGGGATCAGGATTCTATATCTTAATTATGAATTGCTCTTATGGAAAAGACAACTGATAAGACTTCTCTTTTCAAAATTTTCTTTTTCAATTCAACAAAATCAAGATCAATAAATAAATCCGGATCATAGAGAAGACTCCGATAAATCCATATACCTGAGCCTAGATTTTGGGGGATGTGCAACATATTTTAATATTTATAGGTTAAGTATTTAGCCCGTTTATAAAATAATTTTTAGTTGTTTTTAGTTATCAAATCAAACCACTTTATTAGACCATAATAAAGAAACAATAATTCGGTAAATTTTTTTAACGTATAAATACCTGATTTTCAACTAACACAAACTAATAATCAAAAAAAAAGACCACCTGAATAAACAATCTTTTTCAAGTAAATTATTTTTATGTTTATTCCTCATTCAAACTTGGGATAGTTTTTATTGGTACATCTTCAACTGTATAGTCATAATATGAAAATCATCCTATTATCCTAAAGGTAAAAACGATAAAAAAATCCGAAGTAAATTACTTCGAATTTTTTCTTTAGAAATGATTATAAAATATATTAAATAATTAATCATGCCCATTTGATGGTATAAAGCTCTGCAATATTTTTTGGACGGGTTTCTTTTCCATCAGCCGTTTCTTTGGTTTTAGAAGTGCTGGCAGTATTTATAATTGTTGTAGAACTCTTATCCCCCATTAAAATAGTCTTATCAATTGAAAAGCCTAACTCGTGATCATGTTTAAGAAAAATGTCCTGCTCAAAAGTGCTTACATGATCCCCTTCGATGGTACCTGTTCCAGGTGGCTTTCTATTCGTAGCATCAGGATCAACCTTGGCGCCATTATTCCATGCCCTACTAAAATATCCCCGCATATCGATAAGCATTGAATTTCCGTTTTGTCCCTTACCAAATCTATTATTAATTACCGAATTTAATCTTGAATAATCATTACTAAGTTCTACTGGAGCTTGGCATAAAGACAATTCTTCAGCAGGAGGATTTTTGGTTGCAATATATTGTTTACGTTCTCCTATAATACCTTGCACAATACACGGTAAATTTTCTATAGCAATTAACCCCACATTTCCATATACTTTTGAAATAGCAATTACAATCGATGGCGCTGACGAACTAATTGTTATCCAAACAGATTTAGCTGCTTTATTAACTTTTAATTCTACTTCAACTTCAAAATCTCCTATACCATTTTTCACAATAGTATTTGAATCAATACCATCTGAAAGTGTCATACTTACATCACCAGCAATGCTTAAGTTCAAAACAACTTTAACTGAAATGACTTTTTCTAAAAGCATTTGTTTCCAACGAGGAAATTCATGGAGCGCTTGCTTAAAAGTCATTAAGCTATTACCTCCACTTTTCTTAATAATGCAACGTTCTGTATTTTTATCAAAATTAATACTCCCATTTGCTCCCTTGTCTTCATAGCACCAACCATCAGGAATTCCGTAATTAAATTCAATTTGATTACTGAAATATCTAAAATCATGATTATATATAAGATTTCGCTGTTGCAAGGCATATAGATGTTCATCTATATATCCTTTATTATCGAATGTTTTCATAAAGTGTTAATTTAAAATAAGGGCTGCCTAATATGCAGCCCTTCTAAATACTTCTATCGTTTTCCAGGGGTTACTAACCATTCTCCTTTACCCGTCAAGGTAATAGTTGCCTCTAAGTTTTTAAAACTACTTATTTCAACTTTTGCAGATTTTCTGGAAATTGTTGCAATATCAGCAAGTTCATAACTTGTAAAAGAACCGGTAGCAATATAGAATGAAAACTTTGGAGTAATTGTATGGTCATCATTTGGAGATGGAGACCACGTAACTCCCAAAAATCCATTTTGTGTCTGAATACCAAAACTCATGTTGCTAAACCACTTACCATTTTCGTTTATACCTTTATCAAAATCATTAGACAATATACCAATAGTACCATCTGAACTTTTTTGACCTTGTACAAGATTCAAGTTTGGTCCTTGTTTAGGTGGTATTGTTGCATATTGAGCCTCCCAAGTTTCTTTTAATTGAGCGTCTTGAATAATACTTGCATCAATTTGTACACCAAGTCCTACGGCTTTATTTGATGCACCAGCCCCCAAAGAATATTGAAGTGGGATGGTAAACTTATTTATTCCTCCATAATTTGGCAATACATATAGGGAAGCAGATGAATTTGCAAATACTGCATCATTTGGTACCCCTTCTGGTTTTTCTAAAAAACACCAGAAATTTTTACCACCACTACCTTCATTTTTTAAATAAATAGTATAATTAGTTGTCGAATTTAATGCTTGAATATTTAACATAGTTTATATTTTTTGGTTGTTTGTCCCTACTCATAAGCTTTTCGGGTTTCGCTTCACATTATTTTCTGAATGCGAACAGTTCGTTTTTTAAGTGAGTACTGCTCCACTAAAATGGATTAACATTTTAATTTCCATGAACTAGTATATCACATAATCCTTAACAATATCAGCTAAACAGATTATTTGCATCTTTTAGTTCTAAACCCGATATTAGGCAATGATTAGGATTACCTGGTATTGGAGCCTTCAAAACCCTGCCGCCTTTTTGTATTATCTTTTCGGCTGTTGATGTTCGGGTTCCATAAGCATGCATTGCCGGAGCCATTCCTACCATAATTGCTGCAATATTGTTTGAGCCTTCAATGCTATTTACACTAGCATCTAATAATCGACCATGTTGGTCTACTTCCTCACTGGAAAAAGGCTTAAGATTGGCATTTTTTAAGCCTCGAATTACGGTTCCTTTTTTAATATCTGCCATAATAATTCGTTTAATACTATTATAAGCTTCATGCTTACAAAGTTTTTTTACTAGCTACTAGACTCTCTAGTGTTTTTAGCCATAATCTCGAATAGTTTTTAAACAAACTGTATCAATCAAACTGTACTTCTATTTTTTTTTTGGCATAAAAATCCCATTTACACTGTTGAACAGATTGGTTTTTTTCTACTCTTGATTTAATCATTTCCTAATCTGCAGTACCAGTCCATGATTTTTTTAGGTTCAATTTGTACAAATCCTGAATTCTAATAAGTCAAAATTATAAGTTTATTTCTCTTTTAATTTGTACAGAATCAGCTACTTTTTGTCAATTTGAATCATAACTGTTTTTTTAATAGGCCAACAAAAGGAAATAAACTGATGTCATTCTTATATTTACTGGGAGGACACTTAAAATTTTGTTTGAAAACACGAGAAAAATGCGCGATATCAAAAAAACCGGCAAGAGAAGCTGCATCGGTAATTGATTTCTCTTGAAGTATTAAGAGTTCTGTAGCATATTGAAGTCTTATATCACGAAACAAACGTATGACAGGCAATCCAAATAAAGATTTCACTTTCCGGTTAAGGTTTGACGAACTCATAAAAAGTTTGTTCGATAAAATCTCGATAGAGAATGTTTCATTGTCAAGATTATCAATTACAATGACCAGCAACTTTGCTAACCATATATATTCACTTTTTAACTGTATGAGTTTGGTAAAGCATTCATTGCTTAAAGGAATTTTCCAGTCATCTGGTTTAAATCCGGTGGTTAGCCCATTTTCCCGATATGCTGACGGAGAAAGACTGAACTCCTGTTTAAATTTACGGCTGAAATTAGCTGCTGAGCTAAAGCCGCAATTAAGAGCTGTTTCTTCAATAGAGTACTTCTTTAAATCTAAAAAATGCTTTGCCAGCTCCATCTTATAATGCAAAATGAGTTTCCCGGGAGAGAAACTCATTTGATTTTGTATTTTCCGATTAAGTTGTGCTTTACTGATTTTTAATTGATCGGCTAGTTGTGAAACTCCAAATGAAGGGTCTGTTTTTTTTCTTGTATAATAGCATCAATTTGCTTTAAAAAATCTGCATCAGAAAAACAATCGCTTATATTAAGCATGTTTTTTTTGCTTTCGAATTCTTTCATAATTAGTAGGGTTTTAGAAGTAATAATTATAGAGAAGAGATCAATAAAACAGAAAAAATCATTAAGAAGTCTGCCAAAAATTTAGCAACATCTTTAATAAAATCTATACTACACATCACTTATCTATCTCAAAACTAATGATAATGCTTTTTATTTAAGTAGAAAAATGCCACAAAAAACAAATATTAAGGCACAAGATCTCGTAAATATGTCTCAAGATTTTTCTGATGATATTTAGTGACTCAAAACGCCACATTTTGATTGCCTTAAATAAACTTTCATTTATTTTTGAAAGTTTAAAAACTTTTACTTACATTTGATGTATGGAATTCAAAGAAGCAAAAAATAAGTTCGTACAAACCTGGGGAGCATTAGGTTCTCAATGGGGAATTAATAAAACCATGGCACAAATCCATGCTTTATTAATGGTTTCCAACGAGCCTGTTTCTATGGAAGATGTGATGGAAGAATTACAAATTTCCCGCGGAAACGCCAGTATGAACTTAAGAGCTTTGATGGATTGGGGAATTGTTTATAAAGAATACAAAGCTGGAGAAAGAAGAGAGTTTTTTACTGCTGAGAAAGACTTAGATGAACTTGCTGTGAAAATTGCAAGAGAAAGAAGCAAACGTGAAATTAAGCCTGCTCTTAAAATCTTAAAAGAAGTTTCCTCGATAAATTCGAAAGATTCAGCAGAAGAAAAACACTTTGTTGAGCAAACTACCAAATTGTATGATTTTGTATTAAAGGCAGACAATATGCTAGATAAAATGACTGAAATTAATGAAAACTGGTTGGGACGTTTGGTTCTAAAGATTATGAAGTAAAAATTAAACTAAAAAAATTTAATCACAACTTTCATTTTTTTCTGAAAGTTTAAAACAAACAAGAACTATGAAAACAACATTCAAAATTGTAGAATTTATAAACATAGTCGCCTTATTATTTCTCATACTAGGTGGGTACGGTTTAGCAATTACAGGAGCTTTACAAGTTATAACAGCAATTTTCTTTTTCTTACTATTCCCAAAAAATAAATTGATATACATCTACTTTGGTTTAGTAATTACCTTCTTTTTGATTTGGGACAGGCACACTTTTAATTGGTTATTTCTATTGCCCGCTTCATTAATCTTTTTCTTGACCTACATTATTTACAACCAAAAAAGCAGGTTATGAATCTCAATATTATTGGGTATTTTATCTACCTCAGCATTACGATTTTCATCATTCTGAAAGTTGGCAAAATCTGCTATAAAAACGGAAACATTTATGTCGCAGAACTTATTCCAAATCACATTGATTTATGTCAAAGAATCAATCAGGTTTTGCTTTTAGGCTATTATCTTTTAAACATTGGCTATTGCGCTATGACTTTAATTTCCTGGCAAAAAATCATATCATCAACTCAACTTATAGAAACAATCGGAATTAGAACTGCTATTATAATTTTCATCATTTCAATATTGCATTATCTCAACATAATTATACTAACCAAATACGTTCAAAAATTAATTAAATAACATCTTAAAATTAAATATCATGGAAACTACAAAAATCTTAATTGGTTACAGCATTTATTTACCAGTTGCTTTATTACTTACTTATTATGTTTCTAAAACGCTTTTCAAAAACGGTAAAATCTTTATGCTTGACATTTTTAAAGGTCGAGAAGATATTGCAGAAGCAACTAATAAACTTTTCGAAACAGGATTTTATCTTTTAAATATTGGCTTTGCCCTTATGATATTAGAATTGCAATTAAGCCGAGACAGCTATCAGGAATTAATTGAAAATTTAAGTTATAAAATTGGAGGTTTTTCTATTTATCTTGGTGTAATGTTATTCTTCAACTTATACTTCTTTTTTAGAGGAAAAAGAAAAGCTAAAGAAACTCAACTAGAAGAAAGATTAGTTTTAAAAGTTTAATTGATAACCAAACCTAAACAGGTTTTATCCCGAGGCTTCAAGACTACTAGATTTAATACTTAACAAAAAATGAAAAAACTAATTATAGCAGCAGGAACAGGTTTTTTAGGACAAGTTTTAGTAGATCATTTCAAAAATAAATTTGAAGAAATTGTAATTCTGACCCGAGGAAAATCACAAACCATCGACGGAATTAAATACGTTAACTGGAATGCAAAAACTTTTTCTGGTTGGGAAAATGAGCTTGAAGGCGCAACGGTTTTAATAAATCTTGCAGGAAAGTCAGTTGATTGTCGCTATACCAAAGAAAATAAAAAAGAAATTTTGCTCTCTCGAATCGAAAGTACACGTGTTTTAAACAAAGCTGTTTTAAATTGTAAAACTCCGCCCAAACATTGGCTAAACTCATCTACATCTACAATTTATAGATTTTCATTAGATAAAGAAATGGATGAAACTAGTGGCGAAATCGGGAATGATTTCTCTATAAATGTGGCTCTATCTTGGGAAAAAGCATTCTTTAAAACCGAAACTCCAAATACATTAAAAACTGCTTTAAGAACATCGATAGTTTTAGGAAAAAAAGGCGGCGCTTTAATTCCGCTTAAAACCTTAGCCAAAATTGGATTCGGAGGAAAACAAGGAAAAGGAAATCAATTTATTAGTTGGATTCACGAAGACGATTTTGCAAATGCAATAGATTTTATACTCCAAAAAGAAATGATTGGGATTGTTAATGTGGTTTCTCCTAAACCGATTCGTAATGCCGACTTTATGAAGAAACTTCAAAGAGCTGTTGGTTTCCCTTTCGGAATTCCACTCAATACAGTTCTTCTTAAAATAGGAGCTTTCTTTATTCGAACACAACCCGAATTAGTTTTAAAAAGCAGAAACGTGATTCCGAAAAAACTTTTAGAAAAAGGATTTAAATTTAAGTTTGGGGATATTAATAACGCATTTGAAAATTTAATCAGCAAATGAAAATACAAGATACAGATTGGGGTTATATGCTTAAACACTGGGTTTTCACCTTGATATTAGGTCCAATTATCTCTCAAATAATTGCGTTTATTCCTGTTTTTTATCCCAGTCAGGCAATTGGTTTATTAGAAATATTTCCAATAGTATTTATTGCCAGTCTTATCTTTTCCATTCCAACGTATATTATATATGCTTTCGTTTACAACTACCTTACTAATGAAATTTCATCAATTCCATATTCAAAAACCATTTTAATATCAATACCAGTAATTGGAGTTTTTATAACTACAGCCTTCATAGATGGGACTTTATGGTATTTTATCGCTTTTTCATATTCAATATCATCAATTATTACTGGGTTATTTTTTAATTTAAATTTTAAAAATAACACTGACTAATTATGACAACGATTCATCTTACAATAAAAATCAAAGCCCCAAAACAAATCGTCTTTGATAATTCTAGAGATATTGATGTTCATCAACAATCTGTTAGCAAAACAAAAGAAATTGCAATTGCTGGCGTAACAACTGGATTAATAAATTATAACGAAACGGTAACGTGGCGAGGAAAACACTTCGGGTTTTACTTAACACACAAAAGCCGAATTACCGCAATGGATTATTACGACTATTTTGTAGATGAAATGGAAAGTGGAAAATTCAATTCATTCAAACACGAACATTTTTTTGAGGAAGAAAATGGAATTACAATAATGACAGATAAATTACAATATGAAACTCCATTTGGCATTTTAGGGAAATTATTTGATGTTTTATTTTTAAAGAAACATTTAATTAAATTCCTTTCAGAGAGAAACAAAATCCTAAAAGAAGCATCTGAAAAAGATAACTAAAGTAAATTCCTTACCTTTATAATTATTATGTATAACAAATAATCAGTAAAACAACCTTAAAAAAAAGTATATGTCATTAAAAACTAAAATTCTGTCAGTAGCATTTTTTGCAGTTTCTTTTATCGGGTTTGCACAAAGTAATTGCAAAGAATTAAAAGGATGCGAAAGAAAACTATGTGAACTAAACACAAAATTAGTCGCCGCTAAAAAAGCTGGTAATCAAAGTCAGATTAAAGGAGTTGAAGAAGCAATAGCACAAACTAAAAAGAACTGCACTACAAAAACAGTTACCAATGACCTTGACAAAAAAGTAAAAGAAAAACAAAAAGAAGTTAAGGAAAGAACCGATGAGTACAACAAAGCGGTTAAAAATCAAGAATCGAAAGAAAAAATCGACAAGAAGAAAAAGAAATTAGACGAAGCTAAAGCTGAATTAAATAAAGCTCTTGCTGCTCAAAAAACGAAATGAAAATTTCATTTATAAAAAACCGATGTTCGTACATCGGTTTTTTTGTTTTCAACCTTTAAATATAGATTAATTAACACATAGGAACATAGAATTTGTATTCTCAAAAAGGCGTTTCACTTAATTAAAGCGACACTGTACCAAAAACTGTGTGGAAGAAATATATTTCTTTTTACTCTCTTTATTCTCACTTAAAATCTATGTTTCTATGTGTTGAACAAAATATTCACAAATTACGGCTAACTCGTTTCTCCATTTTTCATCCACAAAACACAACCATGAGCCACCAGAAAATCGGAATACTTTCAACCCAGAAAGAAGTATAATATTTAGGTCGTTTTTCATTTGCAAAAACAATAAAAAGGGACAACACAAGAACCATAATTAAATTAATTATCAATTGATTTTTGTCGAGAGCCAATCTTAAAAACTCAAGAAAGTAAAACGGAATTAAAAGCGATAACCCTAAAATCTTAGTACGCTTTACTCCTATTTGCTGAGGAACAGTTTGCAAATGCGGATCGTCATTTGCAAGATCAATAATCTCAAAAATTAAAATCAGCGCAAAAACCAAAATAAAACGCTGTACACATTTTAAATAAAAATCGGAAGTAAAGGCAATTTCAGCATTTATTAATGGTAAAACCAAAGTGGCTCCAACCCAACAAAGTGAAACTATATATATTTTGACTCCAGCCCAATTTCGAGCATTTTTTCTATTCGGAAAAAAAGGAAGCGTATAAAGTGCTGTAATGGCAAAAATTCCTACCGAAACAATTTGAGTTATTCGCTGTAATTGAAAAAAATAATATCCAACCAATAAAAGAGAAAAAAAACTAAAAATTGCAATAATTTTTAATTGGTTTCCTATTGGCACTCTCTTTACCCGGACCAAAGCATCGTATTTTACAAAATTATATCCTACAATTGTTCCAAAAAACACAAACAAAGCCATCGATTCATCATACTCAATACCAAACATATGAAACGTTAAACGTACCAAAGCATAACATGACAAAGCCACGTGAATACTACTATTAAGATAAAAATTAAATACCTGTGTAATTACCCTCATATAACAAAACTAATCAATTAATAAGAAATCAACCCTTTACTTGTAAATTTGATAAAAAATGCAGCAATAAATAGCTATTAAATTATTAATAATACTTAATTTTGCATCACAAAAAAACAACACTTTAACTACTTTATGAAAACAGATGCTTTTGCTTTAAGACACATTGGCCCAAGAGAAACTGACCATCAACAAATGTTGAAAACAATTGGGGTTGAATCTATTGAACAACTCGTTTATGAAACGCTTCCAGATGATATTCGTTTAAAAGCACCGCTAAACTTAGACCCTGCAATGACAGAATATGAGTTTTCGAATCACATACATCAATTAGGAAATAAAAATAAGGTTTTTAAATCATATATTGGTTTAGGATATAACCAAGCTATCGTTCCAGCCGTTGTTCAAAGGAATGTTTTTGAAAATCCAGGATGGTATACTGCTTATACACCTTACCAAGCCGAAATTGCTCAAGGTCGTTTAGAGGCAATTCTTAATTTCCAAACTACAGTTATAGAATTAACCGGAATGGAGATTGCCAATGCATCTTTATTAGATGAAGCAACTGCTGCTGCTGAGGCAATGGCACTTTTATTTGATGTAAGATCAAGAGACCAAAAGAAAAACGAAATCAATAAGTTTTTCGTTTCCGAAGAAATTTTACCACAAACATTATCTGTTTTACAAACTCGTGCAACACCTATCGGAGTTGAACTCGTTATAGGAAATCACGAAACATTCGATTTTTCAACAGCATATTTTGGAGCAATCCTTCAATATCCTGGAAAATACGGACAAGTTCATGATTATGCAGCATTTATCGCTAAAGCAAAAGAAAACGAAATTAAAGTTGCTGTTGCAGCAGATATTTTGAGTTTGGCCAAATTAACTCCTCCGGGAGAAATGGGAGCTGCTGTTGTTGTAGGAACTACACAACGTTTTGGTATTCCGTTAGGATACGGTGGACCGCACGCTGCTTATTTTGCAACAAAAGACGAATACAAACGAAGCATGCCAGGACGTATCATTGGTGTTACAATCGATACCAACGGAAACCGCGCTTTACGTATGGCATTACAAACACGTGAGCAACATATAAAACGTGATAAAGCAACTTCAAACATCTGTACAGCACAGGTTTTATTATCTGTAATGGCAGGAATGTATGCAGTATATCACGGACCAAAAGGATTACAATACATTGCCGATAAAGTTCATGCTGCAACTGCAACACTTGCAATCGAATTAAAAAAATTAGGTGTAAAGCAAACTAATACTGCATTCTTTGATACAATCGTCATTAAAGCCGATGCTAAAAAAGTACGCACAATTGCAGAACAAAACGAAATTAACTTTTACTACATCGACGATAACACAATTTCTATTTCATTAAATGAAACTGTAAGTGTTGCCGAAGTAAACGAAATCATTTCTGTTTTTGCTACAGCTACAAATCAACAAGCTACAACAATCGATAGCTTAACAAATACAAATCATTTCCCAGAGCATTTAAAAAGAACATCATCATTTTTAGAGCATGATGTTTTCAATAAATACCATTCTGAAACAGCTTTGATGCGTTACATCAAAATGTTAGAACGTAAAGATTTAGCTTTAAATCACTCGATGATTTCGCTAGGTTCTTGTACGATGAAACTGAATGCAGCTTCAGAAATGTTACCTTTAAGCAGCCCACAATGGAACAACATTCACCCTTTTGCTCCGCTTGATCAAGCACAAGGATATCAGGAAATGTTGAAAAAACTAGAACAACAATTAAATGTTATCACAGGTTTTGCAGGAACAACTTTGCAACCAAACTCTGGTGCACAAGGAGAATATGCAGGACTTATGGTTATTCGTGCATACCACCAATCCAAAGGTGATCACCACAGAAACATTGCTTTAATTCCATCATCGGCACACGGAACAAATCCTGCATCTGCTGCAATGGCTGGAATGAAAGTTATTGTTACAAAAACATTAGAGAATGGAAACATCGACGTAGAAGATTTACGTGAAAAAGCAATCTTGCATAAAGACAACCTTTCTTGTTTAATGGTAACTTACCCATCTACTCATGGAGTTTATGAAAGTGCAATTAAAGAAATCACACAATTGATCCACGATAACGGTGGTCAAGTTTATATGGATGGTGCAAATATGAATGCTCAGGTAGGATTAACAAATCCAGCTACAATTGGAGCCGACGTTTGTCACTTAAACCTACACAAAACATTTGCAATCCCTCACGGTGGTGGTGGACCAGGAGTTGGACCAATTTGCGTTGCGCCACAACTAGTCCCATTTTTACCAGGAAACCCAGTTATAGCAACAGGAGGAGATCATGCAATTACAGCTATTTCTGCAGCTCCATGGGGTTCAGCATTAGTTTGTTTAATCTCTTACGGATACATCTCGATGTTAGGAGCCGATGGTTTAAAACAAGCAACAGAACATGCGATTTTAAATGCCAACTATATCAAAGAAAAATTAAGCGGTCATTACGATACTTTATATTCTGGAGAAATGGGTCGTGCAGCTCACGAAATGATCCTGGAATGTCGTCCTTTTAAACAAAAAGGAATCGAAGTTACAGATATCGCAAAACGTTTAATGGACTATGGTTTCCATGCTCCAACAGTTTCTTTCCCAGTTGCAGGAACATTAATGATTGAACCTACAGAAAGTGAAAACTTAGAAGAATTAGACCGTTTTTGTGATGCAATGATTTCTATTCGTAACGAAATAGAAGCTTCGACTATCGAAGACAAAAACAATGTCTTAAAAAATTCACCACATACATTGGCAATGCTTACTACCGATGTTTGGGATTTCCCATACACAAGAGAGCAAGCAGCTTTCCCATTAGATTATATTGCCGAGAACAAATTCTGGCCAACTGTACGCAGAGCCGATGATGCTTTTGGAGATAGAAATTTAGTTTGTAGTTGTGCCCCTATTGAAGCCTACATGGAAGAGTAAAAACAAAAATTATTCTTACAAATGCCTCGATTAATCGGGGCATTTTTTTTATATAAATCAAATAATTTAAAAATAAAAAATAAAGCAGCAGTAATTTACTCTGTTAAAAAACCAACAATAAAAGATATTCATTGAAATATAATCAGTTTTTTAAAGCAAACGCATATTATTTTATAATTATATGCATGCATAGTAAATATTATAGCTGTAATTATTATTTTATTTCTAAATTAGCCTAAATTTTTTTGGAAAACTGAGTCATGAAAATAAAAATAACGGGAATAGGAAGCTATATTCCACAGAAAGAAATAAGGAATACAGATTTTAGCGAACATGTATTTTTAAATGAAGACGGAACTCCATTTGGATACCCAAACGAGGTTGTCATTAATAAGTTTAAAAGTATAACTGGAATTGAAAATAGACGGTATGCCGAAGATCAATATACTTCTTCCGATTTAGCCTATTTTGCAGCACAAAGAGCAATCGAAAATTCTAAAATCGATCCGGAAACTCTGGATTATATTATTTTCGCACATAACTTTGGTGATGTAAAATATGGTACAACACAATCAGATATACTTCCGAGTTTAGCAACACGTGTAAAAAACAAATTAGGCATTAAGAATCCAAAATGTGTCGCTTATGACATACTTTTTGGTTGCCCTGGATGGATAGAAGGCGTGCTACAAGCAAATGCATTTATCAAATCGGGAATGGCAAAACGTTGTTTAGTTATTGGTGCCGAAACACTTTCCAGAGTTGTTGATGATCATGACAGAGATTCCATGATATATTCTGATGGAGCTGGAGCATCTGTAATCGAAGCTTCAGATGATGAAACAGGATTACTATCTTACGAAAGTGCTACTTTTGCAAATGAAGAAGCTGGCTATTTATACTTCGGAAAATCATACAAACCCGATTCAGATCCAGATACTAAATACATAAAAATGTATGGTCGTAAAATATATGAATTTGCTTTAAGCCAAGTTCCTGCTGCCATGAAAAGCTGTTTAGACAAAAGCGGAATTGCAATTGATGATGTAAAGAAAATCCTTATTCATCAAGCCAATGAAAAAATGGACGAAGCAATTATCCATCGTTTTTATAAATTATATTCCAAAACTCCTCCAGAAAACATAATGCCAATGAGCATTCATGATTTAGGAAATAGCAGTGTAGCAACTGTACCGACACTTTATGACCTATTAATACAAGGAAAATTAGAAAATCACGAAATCAACAAAGGCGATGTTGTGATTTTTGCATCCGTTGGTGCAGGAATGAATGTTAATGCATTTGTATACAGATATTAAATTTATAAAATAGTTTTTGCCTCAGTTTTCAGTTTAATTGAATACCTAGACCAAAACTTAAAACTAATAAAGCCCACATTTAAAAATATTATTTTAAATGTGGGCTTTTCATTTCTATATGGGCTAAAAAACAATAAAAAAAGAAGATATCTTTGTACCTTTGAAACCTAATTAAAATTAAGAACGAGAGATTGCTTCGTTCCGCGCGATAACTATGTACGAAAAAACATTTCCGAATAAAAGATTCAAACATACTTTAGATTTTCTAAAAAAGCACATCACAACATCCGAAACTGTTTTGGATTTAGGAGTTGAAAATCCGTTTTCAAAAATTATGAAAACCGAAGGTTTTAAAGTAAAAAATACTACCGGAGAAGATTTAGATATCGATCAAACCGTATTTTCTACCGAAAAACAAGATGTGGTTACTGCTTTCGAAATCTTCGAACATTTACTAAACCCATTCACAATCTTAAACGAAATAAAATCAGATAAACTTTTTATCTCGATTCCTATGCGTTTATGGTTTTCCCCAGCGTATCGTAGCAAAACAGATATGTGGGACAGACATTATCATGAATTTGAAGATTGGCAATTGGACTGGCTTCTAGAAAAAACAGGCTGGAAAATCATCGACAGACAGAAATGGACAAATCCAGTGAAAAAATTTGGTATACGTCCGTTATTGCGAAGCTTTACCAATAGATATTATATCGTTTACGCGGAGAAAAGCCCCCTAACCCCCAAAGGGGAATAAAATAGTTTCGAACAAATTTCACAAAATGAACAACTCAGACTCACAAAATACGTCAAGCTCCCCCTTTGGGGGTTGGGGGGCTTACTACATTGTTATTCCGGCACATAACGAACAAGATCTTATTGGTTTAACGTTACAATCGTTAATTTCACAAACCGTTTTACCAAAAAAAATTGTTGTAGTCAACGATAATTCTACCGATAAAACGGAAGAAATTGTCTTGGATTATGCCAAGGAAAACCCATATATATCATTAGTCAACAAAACCTCGAGTGCCATACATTTACCGGGAAGCAAAGTAATCCAAGCATTTCATAAAGGATTTGAAACTCTTGATGACAATTATGATATCATCGTAAAATTAGATGGAGATTTAATTTTTCCTCCAAACTATTTCGAAACTATTATTTCTCACTTTCAATCCGATCCAAAAATCGGAATGGCAGGAGGATTTTGCTATATAGAAAAAAATGGAGATTGGATATTAGAAAATCTAACTGATAAAGATCATATTCGTGGCGCTCTAAAAGCCTATCGAAAAGAAACTTTTCAGCAAATTGGTGGTTTAAAAGCTTCAATGGGTTGGGACACAGTAGATGAATTACTTTGTAAATATTACGATTGGAAAATAGTTACCGATTCTTCTTTACACGTAAAACACCTTAAACCAACAGGTGCAAATTACAGCAAAACAGCTCGCTATAAACAAGGCGAAGCTTTTTATACTTTAGGATATGGTTTTTGGATCACCGCAATTGCATCTGCAAAGTTGGCAATGATGAAGAAAAAACCTTTACTATTCTTTGATTACATTAAAGGATTCCTGAAAGCAAAAAAAGCAAAAACACCTTTATTGGTAACTGAAATGCAAGCAAAATTCATTCGAAATTATCGTTTGCAAAAAATGAAAAAAAAGCTTTTTTAGTTCAAGCAAACAAAAAAACTACAAAACCTAAACCGTAAACTGGCAACTATTTTCGTAATTTAGCCCATATTCGTAAAAACTATGATGCTCATTCGTTATTTATCCCAAATAGGAAGATACTTCTTGATGCTTAAAGAAATTTTCAACAAACAGACTAAATGGTCTGTAATGAAAAGACTAATCTTTAAAGAAATTGATGACTTAATTATTGATTCCCTTGGTATTGTTTGTTTCATTTCATTCTTCGTTGGAGGAGTTGTTGCAATTCAAACAGCACTAAACTTAACAAACCCTTTGATTCCTAAATACTTAATTGGTTTTGCAACCAGACAATCTGTAATCTTGGAATTTGCTCCAACATTTATTTCTGTTATTATGGCAGGAAAAATGGGGTCTTTTATTACTTCAAGCATAGGTACAATGCGCGTTACAGAGCAAATCGATGCACTGGAAGTTATGGGTGTAAACTCATTAAACTATTTGGTTTTTCCAAAAATAATCGCCTTACTATTATATCCTTTCGTAATTGGAATTAGTATGTTCTTAGGTATTTTTGGTGGTTGGTTAGCTGGAGTTTACGGCGGATTCACAACCAGTGATGATTTTATAATGGGAGCCCAAATGGAATTTATTCCGTTTCATATCACTTATGCTTTTATTAAAACTATAATCTTTGCCATGTTATTGGCAACCATTCCATCTTTTCATGGCTATTACATGAAAGGTGGGGCATTAGAAGTAGGAAAAGCAAGTACAGTAGCTTTCGTTTGGACATCTGTATCCATTATTCTTTTTAATTATATACTAACACAATTGTTATTAGGCTCATGATAGAAGTAAAAAACATAGAAAAATCATTTGGCGACAGCAAAGTTCTTAAAGGTGTTTCGACCGTATTTGAAACCGGAAAAACAAACCTTATTATTGGGCAAAGTGGATCTGGAAAAACGGTTTTATTAAAAAGTTTGTTAGGCATTCATACACCAGACTCAGGAACAATTGAGTTTGACGGTAGAGTTTATTCAGAACTAGATCCAGACGAGAAAAGAGAATTACGTACCGAAATCGGAATGGTATTTCAGGGAAGTGCACTTTTCGATTCTATGACTGTAGCCGAAAACGTAGCTTTCCCACTTAGAATGTTTACGAAAGACACTGGATCTAAAATTCAGGATCGTGTTGATTTCGTTTTAAAGAGAGTAAACTTAGTTGATGCGCATAAAAAATTACCTTCGGAAATTTCCGGAGGAATGCAAAAACGTGTGGCCATTGCCCGTGCTATTGTAAACAACCCAAAATACTTATTCTGCGATGAGCCAAACTCTGGTTTGGATCCAAATACTTCGACTTTAATTGACAACTTGATTAAAGAAATCACCGAAGAATACAACATTACCACAGTAATCAATACGCATGATATGAACTCGGTAATGGAAATTGGAGAGAACATCTTATTCCTAAAAAACGGAGTAAAAGAATGGCAAGGTACCAAAGAAGAAATCTTCGTAACCGATAATAAAGCTATTGTTGAGTTTGTTTATTCTTCTAATCTATTCAAAAAAGTAAGAGAAGCATATTTAAAAGGGTAATTTTAGTCTTTGGCGATCAACAACTCGACTTCGGCATTTGGATTAAAAAGATAGGTTCTTCCTGAGCTTATTTCTAAACATTCAAAACGTTTAGTTCGAACCGCTATTTTCTTAAAGATTTTCCCGTTGTGAATTCTAAAAACACTTCCATAGGGAATTTCGAAAATATAATTCTTGTCGTTTTGCTTGTCGTATTGCTTTAAAGCCAATGACAAAGTAGTATCTGTATCACTACTTGCCGTAGGATTCTTAAAATGCCTTGCAAGCAATGGTAGTAAGTGACTAGGAAATATCTCTGGACGTATAAAAGGAACCATCAACCTCTGGAAAGAATATTTCCATTCATTTCCATGAGGTTTAATCTTTCTTCCAAACTTCTCGAACGCAACCAAATGCGAAATCTCATGAATTAAAGTAATCAGAAACTTATATTTATTCAAGCTGGAGTTTACTGTAATCTCATGTTTACCGCTTGGCCCTTTTCTATAATCTCCATGACGTGTTTGCCTTTCGTTTACAATTTTAAGATGTACACGATTATCAACAATGAGATCAAAAACTGGCTTTACAGCGTGTTCAGGGATGTATTTGGATAGCGTTTCGTTCAAAACAATTTTAATTATAAATTATTAATTATAAGTTATACGTTTTCTTTAAGATAATAGTGTTTCGCAACACTTTCACTCAAAATTCAAAAACTATAACTTATAACAATTACGGATTAGTCGAAGAAACTTCCAATACTTTACCGTTAAAATATTTATTACCGTTTAATGTAAAATCATAGATATAAGTTGCCATTCCGCTGGCCGAAATTGGTGCTTGATATCCTGGAAAAGCTTCTTGCAACATTTCTGTTTGAACAGAACCTAATGCCAAGACATTAAATGAGATTCCTTTTTCTTTATATTCTTCCGCCAATAATTCCGATAACGTAATTACTGCACCTTTACTGGAACTATAAGCTGCAAGTCCAGCAAATTTAAGGCTTCCACGAACACCACCGATAGAACTTATTGTTACAACATGGCTTCCGCTTTGAAGATAAGGCAAACAAACTCTCGTAAGATTTGCTACTGCAAAAACATTGACTTTATAAATACTTTCAAAATCGGCCTGAGTCGTTTCTGCAAAAGGTTTCAAAAGTAACGCTCCTGCATTATGCACCAAAGCATCAACTTTTTTCCAAGTCGAAGAAAGAAAATCCTCTACTTTATATAATTCTGATTCATTTGATAAATCAATAGAAAGACAAGTAACATTAGCATGCTCCAAAAGCAATTGAGGAATTTTTCTAGAAATAGCCAATACTTGATCTCCCGCATTTGCAAATTGCAAAGCAAGCTCATAACCAATCCCTCTACTCGTTCCTGTAATAATAATATTTTTCATGTAGCAAAAATAAGGAAAACCTATAAAAAAGCACCTTTTATTTAGTCATCAAAATTTCTTTTGTTGGAGAGCTTGCCATATGAGTCACTGCAGGCAATAATTCCTGAATAAAGGAAGTCATGTGTGGAACATCCATAACCTTAAATTCATCTGATACATGATGGTAAAAATTAAAATTCTCAAAGTCAAATGTACTTATAGATTGACAAGGCACTTTGAATGCTTCGAAAAAAGGAAAATTATCCGATCTGAAAAACAATTGATATTCGGCTTCTTTTGGTAAGAACCCAATAGTCTTATCACCGGTATATTCATTAATTTTTGTTGCCATGTTTGATTTATCATAACCTGTAATGTAGGCTAGATAATCACGTTTCATTGGCACACCAATCATTTCTATATTTAACTGAGTGTATAAATTAAAATTCGTTGCCTTAAGTTTTTTAGCCAAATGTTTAGACCCTAGCAATCCCTTTTCTTCGCCTGCAAAAAAGACAAAAAGTATGCTTCTTTTATTCGATTTGGTTTTACTAAAATATTTTGCCATTTCGGCAACAGCAGTAACTCCCGATGCGTCATCGTTTGCACCATTATTTATAAAATCCCCATTAAGACCTTTTTTATCTAAACCAATATGATCATAATGTGCACTTAAAATCACAAATTCACTTTTTAGTTTTGAATCTGTTCCTTCCAAATATCCAACTATATTGTATGCAGGAGTTTTAAATGTGGATAAAGTATCTCGATAAGAAGAAAAATAAGGTTTTATGCTATTCTTTCTAAAAAAATCTTCCAGATATACTGCTGCTTTCTCTATCCCTTTTGTACCTGTTTCCCGACCCTCTAACTCATCCGAAGAAAGATATTTTAAAATCGAAGCAACATCATCTTCTTTTACTTTATAATTAACTTCTGACTTTGATATTGATTCCGTTGCATCAGTTGCAATTGTCGAATTAGATTTACATCCAAAAAAAATAAATGGGAATAAAAAGAATAGTTTTTTCATTAAATAGAGCTGGTTTGGTTAGGCAAAGTTTTTGTAGTTTTTGATCTAAAATACTTATTGTACACTTTAAAAATTTGAATACCTGCCAAGACAATGAAAAACAACGGAATTAAAACTGACATCAAGTAGTTAAAAAACAATGATGTATTATTAAATATGAATTGTAATATCAAGATCAGACTAAGCATTCCTAAAAAAAATCCAATTAAAGTTCCTGCAATATAATAATATTTAAAGTCTTTTTCTGTAGAAATATAATTCTCATCTATTAAATACAAATTCCAATCGGTCCAAAAAGGTAATTGTAAAAAATTAAAACAATTAAGCAGCACCCCAATTACAAAGGGAGAGTACATAATATATTTCTCCAAATAGCTATGCTCATTTATATTTGAATCAAAATGTATATAAAATAAATAGGCAAAGGCAAGCATGAATATAACGGTAAAAAAATCTATTCCTTTCATTAATTTTTTATTATCAACCAACTGTCTGGCAAATAATAAGGTAAAATAAATAACAAAGGATTCTACAAAAACAATCCCCAGTAAAAACAGAAATAAATTATCAAATCCAGATCTGTTATAAATTTCAAAACCTACTAAATTCAAATATCCAAGCGGAATTGAACCTAAAAAACTAACTAGAAAACCTACCGAAATGTTTTTGACTTGTTTCATGATATCAAAAATTTACAATTTTTACTTTGCTCAAATATTATAGATATGATGTGTAAGTTGTTATTAAACAAATCACACCTATTTGGACATGAAATAGGAATAAAACTCCACAGATAATTATCAAAAAATACCGTATTTCGGGCATGGCTCCCAAAACACAATAAATTGAGTTATTATTCCTATTTTATAAAACTTGTTGATGGCTTTTATATCATTTACGTTTTAAATTAGTTTATGGTTTTCTAAAACAGAAAAAAAAGTGATTTTTTTTCTGTTTAATATAAATGGGAATTGTAGTTATATCCCAAAAACAAAAAACCCTTTCGAGCCAGAAAGCTGAAAGGGTTTAAATATAAATTTTGTAGTTTTAATTATCCGGCGATAACAGCTCTGGAAATAACTATCTTTTGGATCTCAGAAGTTCCTTCATAAATCTGAGTAATTTTTGCATCACGCATAAAACGCTCTACATGATATTCTTTCACATAACCGTTTCCTCCATGAATTTGCACCGCTTCTACCGCAGTATCCATAGCAACTTGCGAAGCAAATAATTTTGCCATAGCACCACTTACATCATAGTTATTATGCTGGTCTTTATCCCAAGCCGCTTTCATACAAAGATGACGAGCTGCTTCGATATTTACCGCCATATCAGCTAATTTAAAAGCAATTGCCTGGTGATTGCAAATTTCTGTTCCAAAAGCTTTACGCTCTTTTGAATATTTTAAAGCAAGTTCATAAGCTCCCGAAGCTATTCCTAATGCCTGAGATGCAATACCAATTCTTCCTCCTGCCAATGTTTTCATGGCGAATTTAAATCCAAATCCATCCTCACCAATACGGTTTTCTTTTGGCACTTTTACATCATTAAACATTAATGAATGCGTATCTGATCCACGAATCCCCATTTTTTGTTCCTTAGGACCAACAGAGAAACCTGCCATATCCTTAGTCATAATTAAAGCGTTGATTCCTTTATGCTTTTTCTCGGCATGAGTTTGTACAATTACAATATACACAGAAGCCGTATTACCATTGGTAATCCAGTTCTTGGTTCCGTTTACTAAATAATGGTCGCCCATATCAATTCCAGAAGTCTTTTGTGATGTGGCATCACTACCAGCTTCAGGCTCGCTTAAGCAAAAGGCACCATGAATCTCTCCAGAAGCTAATCCTGGCAAGTATTTTTGTTTTTGTTCTTCGGTTCCAAAAGCCTGAAGTCCCCAACAAACTAATGAATTATTTACCGACATAACTACAGAAGCCGAAGCATCAACTTTCGAAATCTCTTCCATAGCAATTACGTATGAAATAGTATCCAAACCACTTCCACCATATTTAGGATCAACCATCATTCCCATGAACCCGAGTTGTCCCATTTTTTTTATTTGTTCCGTCGGAAAAATTTGCTTTTCGTCTCTTTCTATCACACCAGGTAACAATTCGTTTTGAGCAAAATCTCTAGCGGCTTGTTGTATCATTAAATGCTCTTCGGTAAGATTAAAATCCATAGTATTATAAAATAAAAGTTGTTTTTTGTTCAAAAAATGTGCTCAAAGGTACTTTTTTATACTGAAATTTTCAATTTTGCAAAGTTTTTTTGATCGATCACAACAGATTACTATAACGTTATCGTAATAATGTCAGGAACTTCGCGTCGTGACGTAGATTAAGTACACATATAATTTGAATTAAAGACCAAAAATTAACAATTTAAAAATCCCCAAGTTTAACTTTAGGTTTTTTTGAATTATTATAATTACAATATAAAATAAATAATTTAAGTAGTGCTACCGAAGTTAAAAAAGAGTACAGCAGGAGAAACACCATTACAGCATAAACTACTAACAGCCAAAACAATAAGTTTCAAGTAGAAGTATTCTTACAGAAGTCATTTTCGTAAAAAAGACAACTATTTTTTCTTAAAAATATAGAAATTAAAAGTATTTTTTGTCAAAACCATATAAATTACAAGAAGATGAAAAAAATTTTACTACTACTTACAGTAATTTTAACTTTGCAATTTACAGATGTTATGGCACAAAAAGCTTTCAATATTGATGGCGTTACGGTTCCAAGAACAATGCAATTTCAAAGTAAAACTTTATCATTAAATGGCGCTGGCGGAAGATCAAAAATGTGGTTAGAAGTATATGTCCAAGCATTATACTTATCACAATTAAGTCAAGATCCAAAATTTATTATCGATAGCGATACAGAAATGGCAATTCGTATTGAAATTACTTCTTCAATGGTATCTTCAAACAAATTAACAAAAGCCATGAATAGTGGTTTCGAAAAATCGGCTGGAGACAACCTACAAGCATTGCGACCACGAATCGAAGAATTCAAAAGTTTACTAAGTGATGAAATCACACAAAAAGATGTTTTCAAACTTATTTACTCTCCAACAGACACCTCTGTATGGGTTTATAAAAATGACGTTTTAAAAGGGAAAATTCCGGGATTTGATTTCAAAAAAGCCCTTTTTGGAATCTGGTTATCTGATAAACCTGCAGATGAAAAGTTGAAAAATCAATTATTAGGTAAATAATCCTCTCTAATAATTTGATTAAAAAAAACATCAGTAACAAATACAGCTTCATTGGGTAAAGAAAACTAGAGAAGCTGTATTTAATAGATTGCATTCTTTTAATTCTCCTCAAAATAAATCCTCGACTGATTGATACAATTCGGATTCATATAGATTTTCTACTACTAGCAATCAAATATTATAGTATTTAAGCTACAAGCAAATTACTGGATTTTGCAAATTATTGCATCCCGAAAATTATATGTACTTTTTACCTTATAAAAACAGACCTGTTTTTATAAATTGTATCGTTGTTTAAAATCATTTTTTGGTTAGATAAATCCAATTTCTTTAATCAAATACAAACATCATAATTCCTGAAAACAAGATTCTTAAACTTAAAGTAACTTTTGTTTTTCTACTTCTTATAATATCAAAATCGCAAAACTAAATAGGTTTTTTAACTGGTATAACAACTCTAGAAAACTTCTCTTGTTTCGGGATTATTCTTGTTTTACAATATACTGATTTACAAATAAATACTGTTTTCAAAATACTTAAGTATAAGGCATTTCCTGAAAAATGGGACGCAAAATACTTTAAGAACATATAAATTAGGCGTATTTTAGCAAAAATCATAAAATACCATACAATGAAAAACTTATTACTTTTATTTACATTAATTCTTACTTTACAATTCTCGACTGTAGCAGCTCAAAAAACCTTCACTATTGATGGAGTAACAATACCGAGAACAATTCAATTTCAAAGTAAAACATTATCGTTAAATGGTGGTGGTGGAAAATCGACAATGTGGCCAGGAACATATCTTCAAGCATTATATTTATCTCAATTGAGCCAAGATCCAAAATTTATTCTGGATAGCGATACACCAATGGGCGTTAGAATTGAAGTTACTTCTGCAACAGTATCTTCAGCGAAATTAATGAAAGCAATAGATGATAATTTCAAAAAAACATACGCAGGCAACATAGAAACATTACGACCAAAAATAGAAGAATTCAAAAGCTACTTTATGGGTGATATCAATAAAAAAAATATTTTTAAACTTGTATATTCTCCTTCAGACACCTCTGTTTGGATTTATAAAAACAATCAGTTAAAAGGAAAAATTCAGGGACTTGAATTCAAAAAAGCACTCTTCGGAATCTGGTTATCTGATAAACCTGCTGATGAAAAACTAAAGAATCAGTTATTAGGTAAATAATTATTTTTAAAGAATTTTAGTTAAAAATTTAACATAAAATAAGTCATCTGAAATATTTTACTAAATACACATTTCGCATTATCCATTTTTTTATATTTGTGAAAATTAAACATATCGCAGAAAATGAAAGATTTATTAAAGAAATTCGAAAATAAAGAACCTGAAATCGTATTCAATTGGAAGGATTCTGAAACTGAAGCCGAAGGATGGACAGTAATTAATTCTCTTCGAGGTGGGGCTGCCGGTGGTGGTACTCGTATGCGAAAAGGTTTGGATATGAACGAAGTTTTATCATTGGCAAAAACAATGGAAGTAAAATTTTCAGTTTCTGGTCCTGCGATTGGTGGCGCTAAATCTGGTATTAATTTTGATCCAAATGACCCAAGAAAGAAAGGTGTTTTACAACGCTGGTACAAAGCAGTTTCTCCATTACTAAAAAGTTATTATGGAACTGGTGGCGATTTAAATGTTGATGAAATTCACGAAGTAATTCCAATGACCGAAGAATGCGGTGTTTGGCATCCACAAGAAGGAGTTTTTAACGGACACTTTAAACCTACCGAAGCTGATAAAATTAACCGAATTGGACAATTACGTCAGGGTGTAATCAAGGTAATCGAAAACCCTAAATTCTCACCAGATGTAACCAAAAAATATACTGTAGCCGATATGATTACCGGTTTTGGTGTTGCTGAGGCTGTTCGTCATTTTTACGCTACTTATGGTGGTGATGTAAAAGGTAAGAAAGCAATTGTACAAGGTTTTGGAAATGTAGGTTCTGCAGCTGCTTTTTACTTGGCAGATATGGGCGCAAAAGTAATCGGGATTATCGATAGAGATGGTGGTTTGATTAACGAAGAAGGTTTTTCTTTTGAAGAAATCAAAGCATTATTTTTAGCAAAAGATGGTAACAAACTTGTTGCTCAAAACATGATTCCGTTTGAAGAAATTAATGAAAAGATATGGACAATCGGAGCCGAAATTTTCACTCCATGTGCTGCTTCAAGATTGGTAACTCAAAATCAAATCGATGCTTTAATTGCAAATGGTCTTGAAGTAATTTCTTGTGGTGCAAATGTACCTTTTGCCGATAAAGAAATTTTCTTTGGCTCTATCATGGAAGAAGTAGATAGTAAAGTGAGTTTAATTCCTGACTTTATTTCTAACTGTGGAATGGCTCGTGTTTTTGCATATTTCATGGAAAAGAAAGTACAAATGACCGATGAAGCAATCTTTAATGATACTTCGGATATTATAAAAAATGCAATCCAAAAAGCCCACGCTTTAAATGCATCAAAAACAAATATCAGTGCAACAGCATTTGAAATTGCACTGAAACAATTAGTATAATTTTTTATACCACAATTTAAAGACGAACCGAATTAGATTAAAATCGATTTGGTTCGTTTTTTTTATTCATAAACTTTGTCTTTAATTTTTTCTTGCCACAGATTAAAAGAATTAAAAAGATTACCACATTTTAAAAACTTTGTGACCTTGCGTAAACCTTTGCGCGCATTGTGGTTAATTTTTTCTCGCCACAGATTAAAGGATTAAAAAAATTAACCTTGTTCCAAACCTTTGCGATCTTTGTGTATCCCGAAGCTTCGGGATTGCGCTCTCTGCGGTTAATTCTCTCCAATAGATTTAAAACCTTTGCAGTTAAATACCCAAGGCCAAATATTTAAAAACTTTGCGGTTAAATCCCTTACTCCCTTTGATTGTAAACAATTTTCAGTAATTTTATGCGTTTTACTAATACACTTATAAAAATTCAGCATAAAAATGAGTTCATCCATTTCTTCAGATAAAAAGAAATCATTACTACTCTCTACCCTTATATATGCAACAATACTATTATTGTTGTTCTTCATCCGATTTTGGCCACCAGCAAATAGTCTGACCGAACTCGCTGGAGGTGGCGGAGGTGGTGGCGTTACCGTAAACTTTGGTGATAGCGATCTGGGCTCTGGTGCAAATTTCAAAAGTGAAGTTCTAGAAGTTAAAAATCACGCAAAACAAACGCCTGTAAAATCAACTCCTGAAGAAGCTACACTAACACAAGAAAACTCTACAGAAGAAAGCGTTGTTATTCCTGAAAAGGAAAAAACCAAAAAGCCTATAACAGTTACCAAACCCGACCCGAAACCTGTTGTTGAAAAACCTAAAGTTTCGAATTCGACTAACGATGCCTTATCAAGTCTTTTAAAAGGCTCTAATAAAGGTGGCGATGGCGATGATAAAGTCTCAGGAAACAAAGGAAAATCAAATGGAAGTTTAAGTTCTAACGGATATTATGGAACTGGAGGTTCTGGCGGTGGAACCGGCGGAGGAAACGGAACTGGCAACGGTATAGGAACAGGTAGCGGATACGGTTCTGGAAGTGGCGGAGGATCAGGAAGTGGTTCTGGTGGTGGATCAGGTTATTCTCTTGGAAACAGAAAGGCATTATCTAAACCAGCTCCAAACTATACCTGCAACGAAGTAGGAAGAGTAGTTGTAGAAGTTTCTGTAGACCGAAACGGAAGAACGATAAGCGCTATTGCAGGAATTAAAGGAACTACAAACACAGCAAAATGTCTACTAGATCAAGCTAAAATAGCAGCTATGAATACAAAATGGGATGCTAGTAGCGATGCTCCCGAAAAACAAGTTGGTAAGATTATTTACAATTTCAATTTAAATTAAAAAGTATAAGACAATAAAAAAGGCTTTCTGAAAATTTCAGAAAGCCTTTTTTATTACTATAATCCTAACTTACTTAGGACTTGTTGCGATAACAAACTTAAGATTGTTTTTAACCCCTATTTGTAACACATCTACCAAATCTTGTACCTGAAGATTAAACGGAATCCTTACGATTACTGTTTGCTCCTTATCTGTACCTAATTTAGACATTAACGTTGTTTCTAACTCTTCAAAATCTACTGGCTGTTTATCAATGTAAAATTTTTTATCTTCTGTAACCGATAAGCTTATAAATTGTTTGTTTGTTTTTTCGTTTGCTTTGGCTTTTGGCAATGTCATTTTTATAACATTAGGATTTGCCAATGTAGATATAATCAAGAAAAACAACAGCAAGAAAAACATAATGTCACTTAGCGATGAAGTTGCCACCTCGGCATGAAATCTTCTTTTTCTTTTAATAGACATATCTTATGATCTTTGAATTATGTTTACAAATTCAAGTATTTGCTTTTGAATTTTTAATGCGAAATCATCAATTTTCCCATTCAACAGGTGGTATGCACTATAAGCGATAATACCAACAATTAAACCAGAACCACTACTAATCATTTTCTCATATAAACCACCAGAAATATTACCAATACTAATATTCTCTGTAACCGAAATGCTATAAAAAATCTTAATAACTCCCGAAATAGTACCAATAAAACCTAATGTTGGTGCAATACCTGCAATAAGACCAAGGTGACCTAAACGTCTTTCCATCTCTCCTATTTCAATATCGGCAGCACGATCCATATTCGATTCAATCTCGGCAATTGGTCTTCCTATAACCAGAACACCTTCTTTAAGAATATTTCCAGCAGCAGTATTACTTCTTTCTACAATACTTCTCGCCATATCTAGATTACCAGAATTAAGGTTTACACCTACATCCATCATTAATCTAGGGTCAATTTTTGAAGCTTTACTTATGTATAAATAACGTTCGATGATAACGTAAAAAGTGTAGAATAATAAGATGGCAATTGGAATCAGGAAAAATCCCCCTTTTAAAATAAATCCTAAAACAGAAATCTCTGTATTTGGTGCAATTTTTTCGATAACTACGTTAGATGCGGCATTTGCAATAGTATCCGCTTGTAATTGAATGAAGCTAAACATATATTAATTCTTGTATTTGATAATTAATTCTAAAAAATATTCCAATTTTGCAATAAAGATACTTTTCGCTGTTATATTAAACTAAAAAAAACGAAAATTATTTCAATCAACAACTATTTTACTCAAAATAAATGAACTATCAAGAAACTACCGAATGGATGTTCAACCAACTCCCAATGTACCAACTACAAGGGGCTTCGGCATATAAAGAAGACTTAACCAACATTTTACTATTGGTTGACCATCTAAACAATCCGCAAAATTCATTAAAATGTATTCATGTGGCTGGAACAAACGGAAAAGGATCTACCTCTCATATGCTTGCTTCGGTATTGCAAGAAGCTGGTTATAAAGTCGGGCTTTATACATCGCCACATTTAAAAGACTTTCGTGAACGTATTAAAATTAACGGTGAAGAAATCTCAGAAGATTTTGTTTCTAAATTCATAAGCAAACACAAAGTTTTTTTTGAATCTAATGATATGAGTTTTTTTGAAATGTCTGTAGGTTTAGCTTTTGATTATTTTGCTACTGCAAAAGTAGATATCGCTATAATAGAAGTAGGCTTAGGCGGAAGATTAGACGCAACTAATGTCATTACTCCCCTGATTTCTGTTATTACCAATATCGACTTAGATCACACTCAGTTTCTAGGAACAACTCCAGCAGCAATTGCAGGCGAAAAAGCAGGAATAATTAAACCAAATGTACCTGTAGTAATTGGAGAATATACTCCCGAAACAAAACCTGTTTTTTTAGCTAAAGCAAAAGAGACTCATTCTGAAATATATTTTGCCTCAGATTTAATTACCGAAGTTTACCCTTCTGATTTAATTGGCGATTATCAGCAACATAATAAAAAGACTGTTCAGGAAACTATCCATATCCTGAATACTCAAAATGAATTTAAAATATCCGACGAAAATCTTAAAACTGGATTATTAAACGTTGTTGCCAATACAGGTTTACAAGGAAGATGGCAACAACTTGGCAAGGATCCTAAAATAATATGCGACACGGCTCATAACAAAAATGGCCTAGCTATAGTAATGAACCAAATCCAGAAGGAGACTTTTAATAACTTACATATTGTATTAGGAGTTGTAAATGATAAAGATTTAGATTCTGTCTTGCCCCTATTTCCTAAAAAAGCACAATATTATTTCTGTAGTCCTAACTCTTCTCGAGGTTTAAGCACATTAATTTTACAGGAAAATGCTAAAAAATATGATTTAATAGGTAAAACTTACGATTCAGTTTCGGATGCTTTTATCGCAGCACAGGAAAATGCGACCAAAAACGACTTTATTTTTGTGGGAGGAAGCACATTTGTAGTAGCCGAATTGCCATTAAACAAAGAGGAATAGTTCAAAAACGAATCTTTTGAGCCAGATGATAAAAATTTATTAAAAAAAATTCATTTCCAAATAACTAAATATCAATAGCATAAAAACTAACTGTAAATTATTATTATATTTTATTTAAAAATGTTTTGGTAATGCAGAAAACAGTCTTATATTTGCACTCGCAATCACATAACGATAGCAACCTAGTAAAATAGGGCGATTAGCTCAGCTGGTTCAGAGCACCTCGTTTACACCGAGGGGGTCGGGGGTTCGAACCCCTCATCGCCCACCAAAAGACTCCTTACGAAATTAAGGAGTTTTTTTATGCCTTACCGAGTGTCCACGGATTTGAAATCCACACAATCGGATTTGGGGAGATACTCAAGCGGCCAACGAGGGCAGACTGTAAATCTGCTGTGTGAACTTCGCAGGTTCGAATCCTGCTCTCCCCACAAAAGGGCAAAAGAAGTAAAAGGCAACTTTATCAATCTTTTCAAACCCCGAAACATTTAAAAACCTGTAAATCGAAAGATTCATAGGTTTTTTTCTTTTAAAACAGTTATTCCTTTATAGCCATCGCCACTCTATAAAACTCATATCCATTTTCTGTTCGATTTGGCAAATATTTTTCACGATACTCGGTTGCGCCAAGATCTTCAATAAGTTTCAAGTCAAATTGATTTAAATAATTTGGTAATTCTTCTGGAAAAAAACCAAAAGTCCACTGTTCTTCAAGCTTTTCTAGATTTCTTAAAAGTTGTTTTCCACCTATGAAAGAATCTGGATTTTCAAGAATTTCTCTATGGATGTAAGTAAAAATTACATGAGTATTCTTTGCAAATTTTGAAATAAATGCAAAAGTATTTTTTACTGCATCTTCAGTTAAATAATTTGTGACACCTTCCCAAATTATAGCGGTAGGTTTTGTAAAATCAAAATTATGCTGTTCGGCTAATTGTTCTAGATTTTGCTTATTAAAGTCAATTTGGAAAAAATTAATATTTTTAGAAACATGACTAATACGATTTTTATATACTCCGACTTTAAAGTTTGAAGTGTTTGGATGATCAATTTCTATTACAGGAAGTGATTGAAGAAAATCAAGGCGTAACGCTCTCGTATCAAAGCCTGCACCCAAAATAACAACTTGTTTTACTCCATTTATAATCGCTGATTGCAACAAATCATCAATATATTTCGTCCTTGCAATTCCTGATGAAAATGCACCTGGAATTTTCTTCTGAATAATTTTGCTTATATATTTCCTTAGAATAGGAAATCTAGACATACGGGTAACAAATCTCAATTTAGCTTCGAGAAAGTGTATGGCATAAGGGTCAGAAAACAATTTATCGTTTGAAATGTGTTTTGTTTCCAATGCCCTAAATAAAGCCATATATTGAGCTGTCCGACTTGTTTTGTCTATTTTCATATCTTCTATGTGTCATTACTATTACCACTAACTTAGTTATTCCAGCCATAAAATGGCATCAATGCAACTTTTTTTTGTCGAATTTTAGCTATAAGATACTTTTATTCAGGCGAATATAAGAAATATTTTCACTACAATTCATTAACCTTTTTAAGATAAATAAAAATAATTCCTCATCCTCCCCTCATTGAAATTTTCTTTAGATCATGTAGAAAATGATTCATAAACAGGCTCGTAAGGACCACCCAGAAACTTCTTAAGGAATTAAGGAATTTTTTTATGCCTTAGCGAGTGTCCACAGATTGCAAATCATAAGTATTAGAGAATCAATACCAAAATCTGTGAAGCGATAAAAATTAAGCATAAATATTAGTTAGTCAGAAAAAGAAGAATTCTATAGTTCCAATACCTTTGAATCTTGACCGAAATGCTTTTATTTTAGCACTGAATGATTCGGCTGGAGCATTTGTACTTTTGTTGTCAAAATAAAATGGCTGTTTTTCTCGTATCAGCTTTTATAACTGTTTATTAAAATCACGTATTTTTACGTATAGTCCAAGAATAAAAATATTCTAATTTTGAGTACTTTATAATCCTTTTTTGAAATTGAAGGAATCATATCTTAATATCGTAGTTCGTAGATTATTGGCTACTTTGACATAACATAAAGTATTCTTATCTATAAGTTCCATAATATTTATTTTGAATATTATGATTCCAAGCAGCAAGTCTGCTTTTGGTGAATGTAAAAACTGATTATTTAATCAATAACACCCATCAAAATATGAACGATTATCCATCACTAAATTGGATTACATTAGAAGGCAGTTTTAATGACTACCGACCAGCTATTGGTCCGGACGGTAAAGCTGTAGTATTTGAACGAACATCCTACGCTTCTGAATTGAGGCCGTTGTCCACCAAGCTCTTTATTGTCCATAATCTAAACAAGCCTGTTCCACAACTTTTTCTTAATAACTGTGATTCCCTCCAACAAACCAGACCTGCTTGGACTGACGATACGATAGCTTTAAATTTAGAACATGGGGGCAACCTTACTGTTTGGACAGTTGATGCCACTGGTAACAACCTAAAACAGATTAAAAATACAATTAATTGTATTTATCCGCAATGGGCCATTAATCCACCATTTAAAGGTTTCGTTGTAATGAACAGTAAGCAGCCGTCACATCCGCGGAGTACACTATTAGATGTTCACGGAAATATTATTATTGCCAACATGAACGGTAAGGATATTAATGGCAATGCAGTGCTTGGCGGCATGCCTGCAGTTTTCCCAAATAAATCCAAATTAATTGCGTTTGCTGGCCAGGCTTCAAGCGAAGGTAATACTAGTTACAATCAGAATGAAAACTATATTTTCCTTAATGTCGAAGACGGCAAAGAATTTTTATCGATGCCTATGGAGCCTTTAGCAAATTTAAATCACCCTGAGAAGTGTTTTCAAGGACGAGCCCCTGCTGTTTCACCAGATGGAAACTATATTGCTTTCGAGAGCAACCGAGATGGCTGCTACGCAATCTATTTATTTAATTTAAGTAAGCCTGAAAACCATCCCGTAAGACTGACAGACCCAACGGGTAAACTTAATGCACAACACCCAAAATTCTTCCCTAATGGTAGTAAACTAATTTTTAGTGCAATATATCCCGGACATATTCATAATTCTATTGCCTGGATTGATATTTCTGAATACTTATAACATTTTTCAATTTTCTTCCGACATTTGTATTACGTCATTTAATTATTTCTGGTAGTGTTTTCAATAACAAAAAATCACACAATCATGTTACGAGATTTGTTTTTAATTTAGGCTATAGGTTTTAAAACAATAATTAAATAAAAACTTTTTACATAGTTGCACATAATTATTTTCAGATCAAAATATTTTTATTTCATATTATCGAAAAACGTCAAAATTGGTATTAAGTCTTTGACTACAATCCCTGACACTACACCAAGAAAAGACTGTCTCAAAATAAAAAGAGACATCCTTTTTTTGTTTTGAGACAGCCTCTCTTATGTTTCCATTTCTTGAAAATCTTTTGCAGACACGGATTGTAAATCCACGCTATCGGGATATTTTTAGAAATGTACAATTTATAACCACTAAAAAAATTGCACAAAGTCAGATATATTAGCATAGCTTTTATCAGGAACACTTTGGAGAGTTAGGGCTATTTTTTTATACAAATTAATAAATCATTTTAGTTAATCATTTCTTAATCTATTAAGGAAGTCATCAGTATTAACATAATTTCGCCTCATCAATTCGTATGAAATAGGCTATATTTTAAAAAATTCCTAATTACCATGATATCCCAAAACAAATCAAAAAAACAACTTTTATATTAAAAATTTGATTTACACAACACTTTTAAATATTGCGATTTTTCAGGGAATAGTCTTAGGCTTAATTATTTTAAAGTCTTCCTTATTCAATAGTAATTCAAATAAATACCTGGCATACTTAATATTTACACTTTCAATTATTTTACTGAATCATGTCTTTGAGATTGAAGACGCATTTACTTCCTATCCATTTCTACGCTTTATTGACCACATCGAGTGGGTATTTCTAATACCTGCTTTCATATTCCTATTTATTATAAACCGGGTTGATGATACTGTAAAAAGCAAACAAAAAATTTATTTGTGTTTTATTCCATTTACCTACTCCGCTGTCCTTAATATTACATACGATCTTGATCGTGTTGCTGGAATTTATACTATTCCCGAGTCAGGCATCAATCTAATTACAACACTTGGTCTGATTCAACTTTTTTTAGCCGTTACATTCATCCCATTTCTGCCGCTTTACTCTTATTTTATGATAAGGCATTTAAAAGATTCACAGGAAAAAAAATGGACAATTACTTTATTAACAATTATTTCTTCATTGTTATTTGCTTGGCTTATTACCTGCCTAGCCGGCTTATTTTTTCAATATGACATCTCCCCTACTATGAACGTCCTAGCTTTATCTGCAACATTCATAATTCACTGGACAGCTTATATAGGCATTTACAAATACAAACTAGCCAAAGACAAAGGTGCTATTTACAATTTTCTAAATAATAAAGATTTAGCTATTTCGTATAGCAATCTGGAAATTGCAGAAAATATTGTACCAGAAGAATATAGAGAATCTATCACAGCAGATAATCTTTATTTTCAAAAACTAGAACATCTTTGCAAGGATCAGCACATTTATACTGATAGTACATTAAACAGAGAAAAAGTTGCCGAAAAACTAGGCATAAGCCCAGGATATGTTTCACAAATTATAAACACGATAACAGAGGATAACTTTGCCAATTACATAAATAACTATCGGATTGAAGCTGTTAAGGAAATGATTTCAAATTCTGAATATGAAAACTATAATTTATTGACGATGGGATTAGAATCTGGCTTTACTTCAAAAACGACTTTTTATAAAGCCTTTAAAAAAGTTACTGGTCAGACACCAAATGAATACAAAAACACCAGCAAATAGGTACCGATTTATCCAATTTTAAGCTTTTGAAACCTTTTCTACTTTTTCTTATGCGACTTTTGGCTTCAAATAATTCAAATCAATTTTTATGAAAAAATTTTTATTACTAGCTGTTGTTACAGTTTTAGGATTCACAAATGTTAATGCCCAAAAAATTAAATTTGGCGTTAAAGGAGGTTTAAACTTTGCAAATATCAGCGGAGATAATACCAAAGATGCTGATGTTGTAACATCATTTAATTTTGGTGTTTTATCAGAAATTCCAATTTCAGATAAATTCTCTTTTCAACCTGAATTAATGTATTCTGGTCAGGGATATAGTTTCAATGATAATACAATTGCCTTAAGTTATCTGAACATTCCTTTAATGGGAAAATATTATGTAACAAAAGGATTGAGTGTTGAAGCCGGACCGCAAATAGGCTTTTTACTTGCCGCCAAAAATGAAAAGACAAACGTAAAAGATTCGTTTAATACTGTTGATTTTGGTGTTAATTTTGGCTTAGGCTATAAACTTGACAATGGACTTAATTTTGGCGTAAGATATAATCTAGGATTAACTGATATTAATAATGTAGATAATTCTTCTTTTAAAAATAAAAACAGCGTATTTCAAGTATCTGTCGGTTATTTCTTTTTCTAAAGCTTAATAATATCCCAAAAACTCCATTAGAAATAATGGAGTTTTTTTATGTCTTATTTTTTCACTCACAATTTACTGTTCTGAGCACAGATTCCAAATCCACTAAATCAAGATCCGTAACAACCATTTTATTAATCTCATCCAGAAATTCTATTTCATCTATAGGAAGCAACTGCGTAACTACTTTTAATATTAATGCAATATCGATAGAAGAATCTTTGGCTGTCTTTGAAATTCCAAGTGTTTCATGATCTAATGCCAGAATGCATAATTTTAGGATATTAGAAATAACATATGAAAGCTCACAGTAACCAGACACGCTGATTTCTGCGATATAAATACCCGTTTTATCATTTGTGGGTTTTATTGTCGTGAAATACCTCGCGATTAATCGCTTAAAGTCCTCAGAGTTTTTAATTTCTTGTGCTCCCATAATTTTGTTTTTTACACGTTAAACAATTACTTATATTCTCTATTTTTGTTTATTACACGCAAGGAAAGACGACTTAGTACTGTATCGAACCATTATGAATTGTATCTTACCAAGTGGCACTTGTTTTTTACCAAAACCAGTTTTTTAAAAGAATTTTAAATATCTTTGAACTATGAGCACAGCAACAAAACCAAAACATATAGGCCGAAATATTAGCCGAATTAGAGAGCTACGTGGTATGAAACAAGAGGCTTTGGCTACTGCAATTGGAGTAAGCCAACAATCTATATCTAATATTGAAGGAAGCGAGACTGTAGAAGAAGATAAATTACAAGCAATTGCAAATATTTTAGGAGTTTCAGCAGAAGCAATTAAAAATTATAGCGACGAAACAGTTTTAAATAACATTCAAAATAATTATGAAGGAGCAGTAATTAACAGTGGTCCAACCGTAAATCATAATTGTTCATTCAATCCACTTGATAAAGTAGTTGAACTTTACGAACGTTTACTTCAATCTGAAAAAGAAAAGATTGAATATTTAGAAAAATTATTAAAAGGAAAATAAACCTTTTAAAACTACCAAAAACTCCATTATTTCTAATGGAGTTTTTTTTATGGTTTTTGAAAAATTTCAAACCAATATTATGACCACGGATTGTGAATATACACAACCAAACCTCTTTACCAATTTATATGCTCTAACAAACTCGCGACAAATTTTTGCGGAGTACCTCCCTCATTGTAAGAGTCAATTATCTTAGTAAGATTTCCCGTCAATGATGTACCGTTTAAAACATATTTCGTAAATCTGTCAAAAGCAGATTTAGCTTTCGGTTTATTCCCGTCTTTTAATGAAATTAACACTTCATTTATAGAATTTTTTAAATCCTCTAAATCTGTAGTATTGAGAACTTCATTAATAATAAGCAAATCTTCATTTCTAATAACTTCAACTTTAAGCAGTTCTGCATCGATACTTACTTCAAAAAATTCATCCGCATAAGTATTTTCTGTTCGCGGAAAATCCTCATCTTCAACTTTTATAGTTTTGCATTTAAACCCGAAACAAACATTCTCATGGATGTTGAATATTATTGCGCATCTTTTTTCTAAAAAATTATATGCGATTTCAAACTGTCCAGGAGCTTTAGCTACGAATTGTCCTTGATAATTTACTGGTATAATTGATTTATCCTTGAATTTCAAAGCTTTTGGAATATAATTTTTTGGAAATAAAACAGCAATTGTAAATCCTGCTGGAACACAATAGTTATCTATAAAAGTTAATTCATTTTTATTTTTAAAAATTTTTGTTTCAGCTCCTGGATTTTGACGCATAACATTTAAGTTTTCACCAAAAATAAGAAATGGGAAATAATCCGGATCATCATTTGACTTGGTTCTCCGATGCTCGAAAGTCCATTGGAAGTAATCAGATTTTATTAAGCGAAAATCTGGTTTATCATTTTCAAGAACTTCTTGAATTAATAGTATTTTTGTATACATATTGTAGTGTTTTTCAAAGTTTTCCACTCAATTATCAATATCAAACATAAACCAAATATTTGCAATAATTTTAATACTTGAGCACAAATGAGTTTCCTTTCTGCTAATATAGGAAATGTTTTGCCCAAAAAAGTAATAGTAATAAAACATAAACAAATCAAAATATTTAATATATTTTGTAAGCATTCATTTCAAATAAATAAAGGAATATATACCACACAAACAACCTCTTAATAACCACCAAAAAACTCCATTATTTCTAATGGAGTTTTTTTTTCAACAACAATTAAACAACTAAAAGTAAAAATAAAATCTTCAATCAATCCTAATAGTTTATTTCACTTTAGCAACTACCGATACTTCACTCGTCAGATTATCTCTCATTAAGGTTACAGAACTAAGCTTTCCGTTGCTGAAATCAAATTTTAATAAGTTTGGATAATCTATAATTTTAAATAATCCGTTTTTAAGATACACCAACTCATTATCATTTTTCCCTTTAAAATGATCCAATAGCATAGATTCAACATAAAGACGATTATTCTTTTCTACAATTTTGGTTTCCACTCCCTGTGCATAAAGAAAATCATCATAAGTTCCGATTAGTTTTTCTTTTAAACTTGCAGGCATTTCCTGAATTTCCTCATTAGATTCTTTTCCATTCCAATCCATCAGGCTAAGAAGTTTTTTTTGTGTCTGTCCCATCACAGGAAAACGATTCGGTTTTTCGCCATTGGTAAGAAATGTAAATCCGTTTCCATCTGTCATAGTAGCAAAAACACTACCTCCTACTCCTGTATTTGAACCATTACATATAAACCAATCATAGTTATTATAACCAAAAGACTTTTGCCATCCGTAACTCCACCCACCAACAGCATCTTTTAAAGCAGTTACTTCTGTTACTTTTTTTGCAACATTATAAGAAATCACTTTGTTGTTTTTATTACGTAAGGCATTTTGCATCTCGATAGCAAGCTTAGCTAAATCTGTCGGTGTAGACCACATTCCTGACGGCCCAACTTGTGGCGTGATTGGCAAACCTGTTCTAATAACCTTTTCATTTTCGTCATGAACGAGTGCTACATTTTTAGGGAATCCTTTTTCATTAGGCTGTATCATTGTAGTATTTTTTAATCCAAGAGGAGAGAAAATATATTCCTTCGCCAATTCTGCAATAGATTTATTAAAAGTATCTTCTAATGCCATCTGAACAATTACATAACCACCACCGCTGTACGCCCAACCCGTTCCTGGCGTAAACAAGAAATCAATTTCTTTATCATAGCGCGGAATCTTTCCTAAAAGGCTTTCTTTTATTGTCGGGATTGTATCTCCTTCATAATAATCTGCAAATCCGCTTTGTGTTGTACCAGCCGTATGATTAAGAAATTGTCTCCACGTTGGGCGGTTATTTTCGATAAACTTACTCTTTGGCAAATGCCAGCGTTTTAGATAACCATCTATAGGATCGTCTAAATTAATCAATCCTTTCTCTTCGAGCATAAAACAAAGAAGCGCAGTGATTGGTTTAGAAATTGAAGCTGTAGAAAAAGCAGTGTTTTGATCTATTTTCTCTTTAGAATCTATTGATTTTACACCAAATTGGTTTGTATAAACAATCTTGTAGTCTTTAAAAACAACAAGACTAAATCCTGCCAGTTTATACTTTTCTAATTGTTTATCAATATTTAAACTGTCTGTAAGAAAGCTATAATCTTTCTCTTTTGATGCTACTTTTTTGTTTGTTTGAGCACTTGCAACTGTTACTATAAGAAGTAATAAATAGATAATGTTTTTCATTGTATCGTAATTTTCAAGGTTAAGAATTTATTTCGATACAAAGATGCTGGAGAAGTTAAACCTACGCGACCGAGTAAAAATATTCGAACGCATTTGTTCTTAAAAACTAGTACGAATATTTAAAAACACAAGTACGAGTAACTACAAAGCGATAAATTACAATGCTTTGCGATAATCTGTAGGAGTAAAACCGGTGTGTTTTTTAAAAGCAGTATTAAAAGAAGATTTTGAATTAAAACCTACATCGTACAAAATTTCTAAAATAGTGACCTTACTTTTTGTAACATCTTTTAAAATATTCATAGCACTTTCTATACGATAGGTATTAATGAAATCGTAAAAATGCTGTTCTAACCTATGATTAATTAAAAGCGAGAGATCCCTAACAGGAATTGCAATACCCTTAGAAACATCCTGAATTGTTAAGGAAGGATCTAGAAATGGTTTTTCTTCGGCCATATATTGCTGCAATTTTAATAAATCCTCATTGTATTCTTTTTCACTTACAGCCAATTGTGCATTATTTTTTTCTTCTAAAACAATATCTGAAACCAGTTGTAATTTTGAATCAATACTCCTGAACAATCCAGGATTATTTAATGCTTTAAATAAATACCAACAAACAATAAATAACTGAAATACGAGGAGTCCAATTTTTATCCATTCAGAAACGTAGGGATAATCAGAGAACTTGAAAACATTTTTTAAAAGAGCACCCGAATACAGAATAGTCAATACAACTGTAAACTGAAACAGCCAATTATAAGAACTAATACTTGTACCTGTACAATTTTCGAGATATAGTTTTTTTGCCTTTCTTAAAACCATAAAAACAGCAATAATATATACAATTAACTGAACATGTATAAGTATATGATTGAACTGTATTTCAATCTTATTTTGATAATTTTGAATAAAATTAATCTTAGAAGCAACATCTACGGCATAAAAACGAGGTATCAAAATTGCATTTGCAATTACAAATGGAAGCAGATGCAATAAGTGTTTAGGTTTAAGCTTAAAATCAGAGTAACAAACAGATAATACATAAAGGTAAAAAACAGGAATTTGCAAGAAAGCACATAAACCTCTTAACATTCCAAAATTTGAAGGTTTATCAACTATTAAGTTAAATAAAGTCTGACTGGTATCTATCGCTGATAATATTAAAAAAGTAGCAAAAAGATAATTACTTATCTTATGTTTTGTCTTAACTGCAAACAAAAAAAAAGCAAGAAATAATGAAATAAACAAGGAAACAACCGTTACAATAATTAATAAATCAATCTTACCCATTCATTATATTTTTTAACATTATTAAGGTTCATAATTTTTTCCAATTGCTATGCAAAATAAGCAAGCCTTCAAAATATAGATTTCGCTTTACACAAAAAGCTAGTTTTTCTTCAAGCGAATATAATAAATATTTTTACTACAATTTATCAACTCTTTTAAACAGAAATACAAATGACTTCTAAGCATTATCTTATTGAAATTTTTCTTTAAATCCTGCAAAAATAATTCGCAAACAGGTTCGTAAGAAGCTTATTATATCTTATATTTTCATAAAAAACTCTTCATTTAATCCTCACTATTACGAGTGTCTGATTACAAATTCTCAACACAAGGATTAAATCAAACCTATAACCACAATTACTTACAATTTTCTTACTTTTTACCTAACACAGAAGTTCGCTCTTCTCATCATTAAAATTTAATTACTTAAATAATATTTGCAAATTAATGCATATTTGCATTAATTTGCAAATATTATAAATAGATGAATTATGAATAACAATATAGTTAAAGCTAAAAATGCAACAAAAGCAATGTTTCTAGTATGCGGATTAGGAATAGCAAGCTGGGCACCAATGGTTCCAAATGCAAAGCAAAGATTAAACCTTGATGATGCCAGTTTAGGCTTACTACTCCTAATGTTAGGTTGTGGCGCAATAACCATGATGCCTGTAAGCGGGTATCTGGGACACAAATATGGCAACAGGATCGTTATTCTTTGCGCCACATTGCTTATGGCAACAACACTACCATTACTATTAATCTTAAACACTCCATTAACAATGGGCATCGCATTATTTATCTTTGGTGCATCGGTTGGTACGGTAGATGTCGCCATGAATTCACATGGTGTTCAGGTACAAAATCTATACGGTAAGCCTATAATGTCTTCTCTACATGGGCTTTTTAGCATTGGTGGACTTTTTGGCTCTTTAGGCTTAGGATTCTTAATGAAGTTAGGTCTAGAACCTATTACAGCTGCGGTAAGTATTTCGATGCTACTTATCTTGATTGTTTCCTCACAATATCGTTCTCTTTTTGATATGGCGACCGAAAAAGCTGCTATAAAGAGTTTTACTTCAGAAAAAGAAACCAAAATAAAATCTTTCTCTTGGCTAAAAAAGAGTGTCGCTTTTCTGGGGATTATGTGTTTTGTCGTTTTTCTTTCAGAAGGCGCAATGCTCGACTGGAGCGCACTATTCCTACATGAAAACCGAGGTATCAACCAAGAGTTTGCAGGAATAGGATATGCAATGTTTTCAATTGCCATGGCAACAATGCGTTTGGCAGGCGACAAAATAGTATCGCGTTTTAACGGTAAAATAGTTATCATTACAGGAAGTCTCGTTGCTGCTTCAGGGTTGTTTCTGGCAGTATTTACTCCATGGACTATAACAGCATTATTTGGCTTTATCCTTTTAGGGTTAGGAGCAGCTAATATTGTTCCTGTTTTCTTAAGTGAAGCCGGCAGATTAAAGGACATATCCCCAACAGTTTCAATTCCTGCTATTACGACTATGGGATATGCAGGACAATTGGCAGGACCTGCTTTACTTGGTTTAATTGCAAACTTATTCTCTTTACCGATAGCATTAGGCTTCTGCGGCGTCTTATTGGTATTGGTGGCAACAGTTTATAGGTTAAAAAAACAGGAATAAAATATTTTAAGATATGAAAAATAAAAAAATTCCTCAGGTTCCCGAGTGTATTATATTTAATCATGATACTGTTCTACTAAATACAGAAACGATAATAATTTCTGTTCTCCTAGACAAAGCCGAAGAACATGGAATAAACATAGAACTGGATGAAGCTGTTCGTCTCTTTAGCGAAAAAGGAATAGAACAAAACATAATACTTCTTAAAAATCTTTTTGAGATTAATCTTCCTGTCGACTTTGAAAAAGAGCTGGAAGAAAAAATATACACCGAATTAAGACAAGGGCTTGAACCCAAAGAAGGAGTCAAAGAAATGCTTGAACTACTAAAAACTCCATTTTGTATAGTATCCGATATCCCTCGGGGGAAAATTGAACTTAATCTAAAATCAACAAACCTACATCATTTTTTTCCTCCTGAAAAAACATTTACAACCTGCGGAATAACAAACAGTAATCCAAACAATAGATTATATCTGGATGCTGCAAAGACTATGGGATATCAACCGAAGCAATGTGTTGTGATTGTGGATAATATTTCCGAAATAAAAGACAGGATAAAAGACGGTTTTAACGTATACGGACTTACTAATGGATTCAATAAAAAAGGAATGACAGATATGGGTGCAGTTGTTTTTGAAGAAATTAATCAGTTATCAAAACTCTTAAAAATTGTTTAACCTACTATATTTGTATTAATAATAAAATTCCATGATTAAAGAAGAACGTTTTGACCACATACTTGGATTACTGAAGCAAGAAGGCAAAGTAACTTATGATACATTGGCGCTAGACCTCAAAGTATCTGAAGATACCATACGTAGAGATATTGACCTTCTCCACAATAATGGGCTATTATCAAAAGTTAGAGGGGGGGCAATTTCAATATCAAAAAATCCTTTGAATTTTCAAGATCGAGCGTCATACCTTTCGGATGGCAAACAGATAATTGCCCTAAAAGCGCAACAATTTATTAAAAACGGTCAGACAGTTTTTATGGACGGTGGCACTACTGTGTGCGCAATAGCTTCTCATCTTCCATTGAATTCAAATCTAAGAATTGTAACTAATAATATAGCACTCATACCAATCCTGAAGAAATTTAAAGATATCGAAATTATTATTTTAGGAGGTATTTATAATAGACACACTGAAACTAATTTGGGCTCTAAAACTTGTGAAGAAACTAGAAGCTATATCGCCGATGTTTACTTTATGGGCGCATGTGCAATACAGAGTAAATTTGGAATATCGGCAACTTTTAATGATGAAGCAGAAGTAAAATGCATAATGTTAGCCAATTCTAAGCGAACAATTGCTTTAGGGAACATTGAAAAAATAAACAATACAGAACCATTTAAAGTTTGTGATCTTGAAGATATAAACACTCTTATTACAGATTTACCAAGCGATGACAGTGTACTCGATTCTTATAGAAGCTTGGGAATTAAATTAATCTAACAATACTAAAAGTTACACACTTTTTAAAAAAGTTATTTAAAACAAAAGTCTCTTTGATGAACAAAATCACAACATATTCCCTTGAACATCACAAAAGCTTATTCACAACAATAAACAACGAAGACGATTACTTCTTTATTCAAACACAGAGTCATCCCTATATAGAAGAACCCTATCGAGCAGAAAGTTACGCCATAGAATTCCTGATAAAAGGCAGCATCATAATGCAAACGAGACTTACAAAAACTATAATTCATGCTCCGGCAATAATTGCATTATCCCCTACCGTAATAAGAAGCTTTGCAAAAAATAGTGATGAAATTCTAATTGATATTATCTTCTTTAAACCTCAATTTTTCCTCAAAAATCAGGCTAATGTCTTTTTCCTGACACAATACGATTTTTTCGAAAACAGCCAAATGCATGTATTCAATCTTGAGAAAAAGACTGAAATTAAATTTGATAAAATTTTCAATCTAATTCAAGAAGCAACAAATACCAACACCAACCATCAAGCCGCCATTTTAAGAAGTTATCTTTATATACTAATATATGAACTTGATAGTATAAAAGAAAAAATCTCGAATAGCGTAACTCAAAACCCGTTGTTTGAAAAATTTAAAGAAATTCTCTTCAAAGAATTCTCAACCCACCGAACAGTCACATATTACGCCGATCAATTAAATGTAACACGCAAATACCTATCGGAAGTAATTAAAAGCATTAGCGGAAAAACTGCCGGAGAATGGATAAATGATGTCGTAATTCTGGAAGCAAAAGTATTATTACAAAACAAATCCTTAACTATAAACCAAATAAGCGATACACTAAACTTTACCAACCAATCTGTTTTTGGTAAATTTTTCAAAAACCACACTGGTTTATCCCCAATGGAATACCGCAAGAAGGATTAAATATCATAAAGCACTACCGCCTTTATGACCAACATATACACCATCTAGCCCTTTATAAACTGCACTAATAAACGCAGCTTTGCTGAATAATAATTTAGTAATTGATAAAAAATAAAGACATGCCTAAAGTTGCAAAATTTGTAGTTATAATTCTTGAAAATGTTGCCTGGATGGAAAATCAAGCCAAACGTTTCTACAGCGATTTATTTAGCCAATCCAAAACATCAGGCGAAGAATATGCAGCAAAAAACCTCTCTCGCGAAAAAATATTTAAAATACAGAATGATTTTTCAGTCGAAATATTAACCGTTTACGAAGGCGAAACTCCGCTATCTTTCATGAAACTGAATTCCTCAAGACTCTACAACCAAAATCTTGGAGCCGATAAACCGATTGGCATTGACCATGTTATTTACTTTAGTCAGGAAGAAATACTAACTCTTTTTAAACGCACCGAGGAAATTGCAACACAAAGGAAGTACGATTTAATCTGGGTTAAAGCCCTGGAAGAAGATACTGTCTTAATAAAAACACTGGAATCACTAGAGTACAAAGAATTTTATTTTAAAGAAAACACTCAGGAAGATACTCTCCAAAAAGAAATATATCTAAAAAAAGAAATACATTTTCAACACAAAAACTAAACCACGTATAACAAATGCGAAACATACAAAATCCCTTTAGCAAGCAACCATAATAAAACGGCCATTCCTAAAAAACCCCACGCCATCGAACCATTTCGTCTTTTCCAACTAAAGAAAAACGTTGGAATTTCCCAATACTTGATAACAATAAAAATACAAGCCCCAAGCAATGATACCCAAATCATTTCACCCGATTGAATATGATAACTATACAACAAAACAGATAAAAAGAAAAGAATTATAACAAACTGCAAGTAAAAATAATTTTTATAATTGTGTTGGTAATTAACCTTAAGAGACAAAATTAAAAATGATATAATCAGCAAAGATGTTAAAGCCGTTATCACATAAGATAAATCAACATTTGATAGCCATACAAACAAAGTATCAATCAGTAATGCCAGAACAGTGCAAGTTGCAAGCGCATAAATGCTCTTTTCTATATAAGTATCCTTATAAGGAATCAGGATAGGATAAATATATTTCTCAATTGGACGCCAAATAGGCAAAGCATAAATACCCACGAGACTCGTTAAAACAACTTCATAATTATAAAATATATCACCTGGTACTTTATACAATACACACAAAATAGCCGCTGTAACAAAAACCGCAGGAAGAAAAATTGTCTTTACCACTTCCCATTTTTCATTTTCCCAGAAATTATTTTTTATTTCGTAAATATACTTTCTAACCAGATACTTTTTAGTAAAAATGGCAGTTGACTGACTCCATATCAAAAAAACACCAACATGTATCACAACCGTACGAAACACCATATCATCTATATGACACCCAAAAACAATACAAACAGCACCAATTAACAGTAATTCATAGGTAAGTAAAATTTCCGAAAACAATACCCTGAACAAAGGTGCAAATTGTTTTATAAGTATATTTATAATTAAACCCCAGTAATTGCGCAACAATCCCATCACCGCACATACCGCAATAAATGCAGCTAAATACAACATCCAGGTTGTGAGTGATTGCGCACGCATCCATAATTCGATAGGCGAATCCTTTACAGGAATATACAACACATGGGAATTTGCAAAAATTTCTTTGGCTAATCCATCCCTTACATCATTACTAAATACCGGAAACTGACTTTTATGTTTTGACCAATACACATCGGCATCAGAACCATTATTTTGCAAAACAGCAAATTCATACAATATACTTTTTTGCGAATCGCTTAACGACGCCACTTGATTAGTAAAACTACCAGATGTTTCTTTTATTTCTTTAGCAGACATGCTTACGCAAAAAAGCAATAGCAGTAGTAATATTATTTTTTTCAAAATTCAAATAGATTAATCAGTCCAAAAGTACTGATAATAAATTAATCTAAAATTTGACCGGATTATTATTTAGCTAAAAAACTTACACAAATTAAAATACCATAACTGATCTATCTTTTTATGATCAATTTCCTAAAAACAAAAAACCCGTTTCGAAAGAAACGGGTTTTTATAATGATATACAATCTTACTTATTATGCTTCGAATGGAAGTATAGAAACGTATGATTTATTATCTCTTTTCTTTTGGAACTTTACAACTCCAGCTACTCTTGCGTGTAGTGTGTGATCTTTACTGATGTAAACATTTTCACCTGGATTATGTTTTGAACCTCTTTGTCTAACGATGATGTTCCCAGCAATAGCAGCTTGACCTCCAAAAATCTTAACGCCTAAACGTTTTGATTCTGATTCTCTACCATTCTTCGAACTACCGACACCTTTCTTGTGAGCCATGACGTATGAGTTTAAATATTGTTATTATTCTTTAGTAGCTTCTTTTTTTGCTTTTGGAGCTGCTTTTTTCGCTTTAGGAGCTTCTACTTCTTCAGTAGCTACTTCTTCTGCTACAACTGCTTTTTTAGCCGCTGCTTTTTTAGTTCCTCCTGCTGCAGTAATACCTTCAATTACAATTTGAGTAAGATATTGTCTGTGACCATTTCTCTTTTTGTAACCTTTTCTTCTTTTCTTTTTGAAAACGATTACTTTGTCTCCTTTTAAGTGTTGTAACACTTTAGCTTCTACTGAAGCACCTTCTATAGCTGGGGCGCCTAAAGTTACATTCCCATTATCATCTAATAAAAGAACTTTGTCAAAAGAAACTTTTGAACCTTCTTCATTAGCTAATCTGTGAACGAAAACCTTTAAGTCTTTGCTTACTTTAAATTGTTGCCCTGCTATCTCTACGATTGCATACATACCAAATTGATTTATTGATTTTTAAGGTTGCAAATATACAATTAATAATTTACTGTGCAATTTCTTAAAGTAAATTTATTACACAAGTATTAATTCTTATTTTTCAAGGCTTTCTAACTAATGCAAAATCAATATTATAGTAATACACTGTTAATGATTTATCAAAACACAGACTGTTTTTCAATTAGTAATTAAAAAAAGTTATTTTTGATGTAACTATTTTAGTTAATCTTTACTTATTAATTGTAAATGAAAAAATTATTAACCTTTATGAAAAATCCAATAATTATGCTAAGTGCAGCACTTATGTTAGGTGGAGTAGCTTCGGCTCAAAAAGTAGCTTTCGAAGAATACGATTTAGATAATGGCATGCACGTTATTTTGCACAATGATTCTTCGGCACCAGTTGTTATAACATCTGTAATGTACCACGTAGGGTCCAAAGATGAAACTCCGGACAGAACTGGTTTCGCACACTTTTTCGAACACCTATTATTTGAGGGAACCGAGAATATAAAACGTGGTGAATGGATGAAAATTGTAACTGCCAATGGCGGAACCAATAACGCCAACACCTCTGATGACAGAACTTATTACTATGAAGTTTTTCCTTCGAACAACCTCGAATTAGCAATATGGATGGAATCAGAACGATTAATGCATCCTGTAATTAATAAAATTGGAGTTGATACTCAAAACGAAGTTGTTAAAGAAGAAAAAAGAACCCGTTATGACAATCAGCCTTACGGAAACATTCTTCCGGAAGTAAAGAAAAACATGTTCAAGAATCATCCGTATCGCTGGACTACAATTGGCTCTATGAAAGATTTGGATGCTGCCACTCTGGACGAATTTAAAGCATTTAATAAAAAATTCTACACTCCCAACAATGCTGTTTTAGTAATTGCAGGAGATTTTGACAAGACAAAAACCAAAGAATGGGTTCAAAAATACTTTGGTCCAATAAAAAAAGGAGAGAAACTACAAAAACAAACCTTTACAGAAGAGCCTATTACTCAAACTATCAAAGCAACTTATGAAGATCCAAACATTCAAATTCCGATGCTCGTTGCTTCATACAGAACTCCATCTATGAAAACCAGAGATGCGAGAGTTCTTGATTTAATCTCTTCTTATTTAAGTGATGGAAAAAGCTCTAAACTGTACAAAAAAATAGTCGACGATAAAAAAATGGCTTTACAAATTGGCGCAGTAGGCTTTAGCCAAGAAGATTATGGTATGTACATATTATACGGTCTACCAATGACTCCTTATACATCGGCTGATTTATTAAAAGAAATTGATGAAGAAATTGTAAAACTTCAAACCAATTTAATTTCGGAGAAAGATTACCAAAAACTACAAAACAAGTTTGACAATAATTATGTCAACACAAACTCAAGCGTAGAAGGAATAGCCGAAAACCTAGCAACATACTACTTACTTTATGGTGATGTAAACCTTATAAATACCGAAATCGACCTATATCATTCTATCACTCGAGAAGAAATTCGAGATGTGGCCAAAAAATATCTGAATCCTAATCAACGTTTAATTTTAGACTACGTTCCTACTACAAAGGCACAAAATTAAGACTCTTAGAATCATGAAAAAAAGAAAAATTATTTTAATCCTTTTATTCGTAACAGGAATTATGCAAGCACAAGATCGCCCGCAACCAAAACCAGGAAATTCGCCCGTAGTAAACATAAAAAAACCACAAACCTTTGTTTTAGCAAACGGGATGAAGGTTTTGGTTGTTGAAAACCATAAACTCCCAAGAGTAAGTTTTAATCTTACTTTAGACAATGCCCCTTTTGCCGAAGGAAACAAAAAAGGTGTAGATGAACTAACAAGCAGTTTAATTGGAAACGGAACTAAAAAAACAACCAAAGAAGCTTTTAATGAAGAAATAGACTTTTACGGAGCAAGCCTTAATTTTAGCTCACAAGGCGCTTATGCAAGCTCACTTTCGAAATATTCAGGACGAATCCTGGAACTTTTAGCCGAAGGTGCCTTACAACCAAATTTCACACAAGCCGAATTTGATAAAGAAAAAGCTAAATTAGTAGAAGGACTTAAAGCCGATGAAAAAAGCGTTCCAGCAATTGAAAGCAGAGTGGTTGACGCATTAGCTTTTGGAAAAAACCATCCATCAGGAGAATTCACTACCGAAGAGACATTAAAAAATGTAACCCTAGCCGATGTAGAGAATAATTACAAAACCCATTTTGTTCCTGAGAATGCTTACTTGGTAGTTATTGGTGATATAAAATTCAAAGATACCAAAGCAGCAGTAGAAAAACTTTTTGGAAAATGGGAGAAAAAGACACAACCAAAAGAAACCTACCCTACCCCTGAGAATGTTTCTAAACTTCAAATTAATTTTGTTGATGTTCCAAATGCTGTACAATCCGAAATAACCTTGGTCAACACAGTAAATTTAAAGATGAACGACCCAGATTTTTTCCCTGCCGTAATAGCAAATCAAATACTAGGTGGAGATTTTAATAGTTATTTAAACATGAATTTGCGCGAACAACATGCATGGACATACGGCGCTAGTTCGGGCATAGGAAGCGGAAAATATGTAACAAAATTCAAAGCGTCTTCAGCAGTTAGAAATGCTGTTACTGATAGCGCTGTAGTCGAATTCATAAAAGAAATAAAAAGAATCCGATCCGAAAAAGTTTCAGATGAAGTATTAAAAACAGTTAAGGCGGGATACATAGGAAGATTCGTTATGCAGGTCGAGAAACCGCAAGCTGTAGCCAGATATGCTTTGAATATAGAAACAGAAAACCTTCCTGCCGATTTTTATGAAAAATATATCCAGACAATTAACAGTGTAACTCCAGATGAAATACTTCGAGTAGCCAACAAGTATTTCCTTCTTAATAATATGAGAATTGTGATTACAGGAAAAGGTTCTGAAGTAATTCTAGGCTTAGAGAAATTAAATATTCCGATAAGCTATTTTGACAAATACGCTAATCCAACAGAGAAACCAACATTAAAAAAAGAAGTTCCCGCCGGAATCACTGCCAAAAGCGTATTTAACAATTACATAAAAGCTATTGGTGGAGAGAAAAATGTTACAGCTGTAAAAACTATTGCAATGTTTGGATCAACCACAATCCCACAAGCTCCTTCCCCGCTAAGTTTTACTTCCAAAATGGATGCAAAAGGAAAAATGATGGTTTCGCTTGCAATGGGCACCATGAATTTAATGAAACAGGTCGTTAATGAAAAAGGCGCTTACATCGAACAACAAGGACAAAAAAAGACCCTTGAAGGCTCTGATCTTGCAGACATGAAAGCTGGCGCAGCTCCATTTGAAGAATTACAACTTGCTAAAAAAGACGGATTAACGATTGATCGTATCGAACCTGTTAACGGTAACGAGGCATACGCAATAAAAGACGGCAAGACAACATACTTTTACGACACAAAATCCGGATTAAAAGTTGCAAAGTCCAAAACAGCCGAACAAGGCGGACAAACAATTACACAAACAACAAATTTTGGTGATTACAAAGAAATAAAAGGAGTTAAAGTTCCCTTTAACATCATTCAAAATGTAGGCTTTGAATTAGATATAAAAATATCGGAAGTAAAGATTAACGAAGACGTTACGGATAAAGATTTCCTTTAAAAATTTGAAGTCACAAAGGTACTGAGGTACTAAGATTTTTAAAAGAATTGTCAAAGTTTTAAAAGCTTTGACAATCCTTTTTTTATATTTTACTTTTCACAAAAGTCTATTTCTTCGCTGACAAATAAACCCCTATTAAAACAATAAAAGCACCCAGAAGCTGAATTGGCGTAAGCATTTCATTATCCAGAAATCCCCAAAAGAAAGCCACTATAGGAATTAAATAAGTAACCGAAGTTGCAAATACAGGCGAAGACATTTGTATCAACTTAAAGAACAAAACATTTGCGATACCTGTCCCCACTACCCCCAGGACAATTATAAACAAAATAGAATGCTGAACTTTTTCGTCATAAATCACTTCATGAAATCCGGTAAAACTCAAGATTAAGACCGCAGGAACTAACAATACTGCAAAATTACCTGTAGTAATACTCAACGAACTTAAATCGGACAAATATCTCTTAATCAAGTTTACATTTATCGCATAACAAAGCGAAGCTATCACCACTAGAACGGCATAATAATAATTTTGTTCCGGATGACTTATTGCTCCATTAAAAACCAATAATAAACACCCCACTAAACCAATAAAAACACCCCAGATTTGCCTTCTCTGAAATTGAATTCCAAAAATCATTGCTCCAATTATCAAAGTATTTAAAGGCGTTAATGAATTTAAAATTGCCGTAATCGAACTATCAATTTGTGTTTCGGCAATAGCAAAAAGATAGGCAGGAGTAAACGTTCCAAAAACAGAAGTCAGCGCAATATATTTCCATTGGTGATGCGGAATTTTGGCTAAGCTTTTAAAACCAACTAACAACAAAAATAAGGATGCAAAAATAATTCGCAAAGATCCCAATTGAATAGCCGTTAAACCAACCAACCCCTTTTTTATTAATATAAAAGAGCTTCCCCAAACCAACGCCAATATTGTTAAGTAAACCCATTTTAATTGTTTTGAACTCATAATACCCGTTTTTTATGCAAAATTGTAATAAATTTATGAATTACACATTCGTTTTTTATTAATTTTGCAAACAAATTCAATTGAAAACCTATTAAAACAAAACAATATGAAAATCGCAAAATCAATAGCAACTTTAGCAATCGCAGGTCTTTTATTTATTAGTTGTAAAAAAAATGAGAATGAAGCAGAAACTAAAGAAGTAGCTACAACTGAAGCAGCCGCTCCTAAAGTACACAAAGAAATTGCTGCTCAAAATGTACAAACTGCAAGTTTTAATATCGAAGGAATGACTTGTGCAATGGGATGCGCTAAAACTATCGAAAGCGAATTATCTGACTTAGATGGTGTACAAGACGCAAAAGTAGATTTTGAGAAAAAAACTGCTACTGTAACTTTTGACAAAACTATTCAAAATCCAGAAAACTTAACTAAAATAGTTCAAGCTACAGGAGACGGAAAAACATATAAAGTTTCGAATATGAAATCGTAATTTAATCGATTTTGGTCATACAAAAAAAGAGCATCCGTAACGAATGCTCTTTTTTTGTATATGATGTTTTTTCTACTTCCACTTAATAGTTTCCATTAAATGCTGCATATCGTTTTTAATATAACTTGCAGCCGGCATAATAGAATCAAAATTGGGCTTTGCATAAAAATAAACCGAACCTGTAACGAAATGCTTAATACTGTCTGTAATATAAAATTGTGAGTTTGTAGCCGCATTTCCATCAACTTGATAAAACATACCGTATAATTTTTTATCTTTATTTAAATACGGTTGCTCCAATATATCATCGGCTTTAATAACATGCTCATAGGTTAATTTCTGAGCATCTTTTAATAATTTATTTATATCGCCATTTACCGGTTTATAAGTAAGATAGATCGTTGCTTTCATTTTGGGATATAAGATCGTAAACCCACAATTTTTCTCTCCTTTTATAATAGCATCTGCATTCATCTCAAAAGCAAATGGACATTGATTCTCAAAATTCACATATTTAGCCTCATGATAATCCAATCGTAAATAACTTGCCGGCTTAGGCACAACATCATCTTTACAACTAAACACCATTAATGTCATTATAAAAAGTATAATTATGGCAATTGATTTTTTAAGCATTATTCTATTGTTACTTTTATTTGTTTAATTCTCTTACTGTCCACTGCCTCTATTGTAAAAATGCAGTTCTCAAAAGTTATTTTTTGATTCTTTTTTGGAAAATTCCCAATGATTTCTAGAATAAATCCTCCTAATGTTTCCGCTTCACCTTTTTGTATTTCAAATAAATCCTCATTTACATCAATGATTCTGTAAAAGTCTTTAAGATTTATTTTTCCTTCAAACAGGTAATTCTTATCATCTATTTGAGAAAAATTAATATGTTCATCATCAAATTCATCACTAATATCCCCAACAATTTCTTCGATCACGTCTTCTAAAGAAACCAATCCCGAAGTACCACCATACTCATCAACTACAATTGCTAAGTGACTTTTCATGCTTTGAAAATCTTTTAGCAAATTATCCAACTTCTTATTTTCAGGAACAAAAAAAGGTTCCCGAATAAGCGTTACCCAATCAAAATCTACTTTATCTATATAAGGAAGTAAATCCTTAACAAACAAAACTCCTTCAATCTGATCAATATTATCTCTATAAACTGGAATCCTGGAATATCCTTTTTCAATGATTTTAGGGCAAATAGTTGCAAAAGGTTCTGAAATTTCCAATGCAAAAATATCAATTCTCGGGCTCATTACTTGCTTTGTGTCTGTATTTCCAAAAGAAACAATCCCTTCTAATATTTTTTGTTCTTCGGTTGAGGTATCATCAGAATCTGTAAGTTCTAAAGCCTGAGATAATTGACCTACCGAAAAACTAGTCTTTTGCTTTCCTAATTTATTATGCAAATAAATAGTTGCCGAACGCATTGGCAAACTTATCGGAGAAAGCAATTTATCCAGTATAGCTATAGGATAAGCTACCCGCTGGGCAAATTTGAGATTATTGCGGCTCGCATAAACCTTTGGCAAAACTTCTCCAAACAATAATATTAAGGATGTAACCAAAATTACTTCCAGAATGAATTTCAATACAGGAGAAATCTCTGCTACTGCTTCAAAAATATCTCTACCAACAAAGGAGAATAAAATAACAACTCCGATATTAATAAAATTATTTGCTACAAGCAATGTTGCTAAAAGTTTTTTGGGTTTATCCAAAAGGTTCGAAATTATCCTGCCTTTGGATACATTTTCTTGCAATGCCTCATCAATATCTTTTTGAGACAACGAAAAAAGTGCTACTTCGGCACCTGAAACTACTGCCGAACAGAATAGTAAAATAAAAATTCCAATAAAACCAACGATCATGTTGGTATCTAAAGTGTTAGTAAGGTATAAACTGGGCTCTGGGTCCAAATTAAAAAGAATTAGTTAAACAATCAAAATGGTAAATCATTAATAGGCAAACCATCATTCGAAGCGTCAAAGTTAGTGTTTTTTGATGATTCTGAAGGAGGAATTTGCTTCTGTCCCTCCGTCTCTTTTTTCGTTGTCAAAAAAGTAAACTCTGTTACCTGAATTTCTGTTGTATGTTTTGTTGAACCATCTTCTGCTTGCCATTGACGGGATTTTATTCGTCCTTCGATATAAATTTTATCACCTTTAGATAAATATTTTTCACAAATTTCCGCGGCTTTATTTCGAACAACTAAATTATGCCACTCTGTCGAAGTGATCTTTTCATTAGTAGTCTTATTAATATAAATCTCATTAGTTGCCAGCTGAAATCGCCCAATGCAATTCCCACCATCAAAATAATGCATCTTCACATCGTCACCCAAATGACCTATTAACATCACTTTATTTAATGTTCCGTTCATGATATTCTATAGTATTTCTATCAAAGATACATTTTTTTGGAAACTTATTTTATTCTGCTTCGATAAAATTATGAATCACAATCGGGAAAGGATATATTTTCAAATCCTGAGCATTGATTCCTTTCAAAACAATCCCTTTTACCTTAATTTTCCAGAATTTGACATGCAAATGCTGGTGTGACAATTTATGGATAATACTTTTCGAATTCCATTCTTCCACACCTATAATAGAATAGTCACTAAAAAAATCATCACGGATACGTGCCGAAACAAAATCAAAGTCTTTTTCGGCATCTGTTTCCAGCAATGGAAATTCATATAAATTATGCCAGATTCCCTTTGCTGTCCTCTTTTGTATAACCGTATTCCCTAAATCATCTTCAACAACCAAATAATTAAAGAAGCGAGTAGACACTTTTATTTTTTTAGATTTTACAGGTAGGACATCTACTTTCTTCTTTTGTAAAGCGACACAACTATCATTAAAAACACAAACGGAACAATCTGGACTTTTGGGAACACATTGTAAGGCACCAAACTCCATTATTGCCTGATTGAAAATAGCAGGATTATCTTTTGGCATTAATTCATTAGCCAAAGCTGAAAATTCTTTTTTGGCCGAAGCTGCTGCAATATCAGTTTCAATACCGAAATAGCGTGACAAAACCCGAAACACATTCCCATCTACTACAGGAACAGCTTCATTATAAGAAAAAGAAGCAATTGCGGCGGCGGTATATTCCCCTACTCCTTTTAATTTTAATAGATCGGCATAATTACCTGGGAAAACTCCATTCAATTCATTTGCTATAAATTGTGCCGTTTGATGCAAATTTCGAGCACGAGAATAATACCCCAAACCTTGCCAAAGTTTCAAAACTTGTTCTTCATGAGCGTTAGCAAGATCAAAAACAGTAGGAAATGTTTTTGTAAATGACAAAAAATAAGGCATTCCCTGCGCTACTCTTGTCTGCTGAAGCATTATTTCTGATAGCCAAATAGGGTAAGAATCGGTAGTATTTCGCCATGGCAAATCGCGTTTATTCTGTAAATACCATTTTATCAATTGTTTAGAAAAACTCATCATTAAATATTAGACAACAAAAGTAAAAGTTTATGTAATTAAAATTTAACGAATTAGCTTGAATATTTGTTTTTTTAATTCCTATATTTGCAAACTCAAAAAAATAGTATACCATTATAAATAGGAAAGAAAATGACGAAAGCAGATATCGTAGCGAAAATTTCAGAAAAATTAGGTCTTGAAAAAGGTGATGTTCAAGCAACTGTAGAGACTTTTATGAATGAAGTAAAAACTTCATTAGAAACTGGAGACAATGTTTATTTAAGAGGTTTTGGTAGTTTCATTGTAAAAACCAGAGCTGAAAAAACTGGAAGAAACATTTCTAAAAATACCACTATTAAAATTCCAGCACACAACATTCCTGCGTTTAAACCTGCAAAAGTTTTTGTAGAAGGAGTAAAAACAAATAACGAAGCAAAATAATACTATTAATTAATCATAAAATCGACAAGATATGCCAAGTGGTAAGAAAAGAAAGAGACATAAGGTAGCAACGCACAAACGTAAAAAAAGAGCGAGAGCTAACCGTCACAAAAAGAAAAAGTAGTTTTAAACTACTTTTTTCTTTTTAAACGTTCATTGAAATTGAAAATTAGTATTCAGCCATCAGTATATAGCCTTCAGTCAACTGATTACTTAAAACTGCTTACTGCCAGCTAATTTTCCCCGGGTTCAATACCTGTTAAAAATTATTGTTTAATCCATCCTTACAATTTAATTGCAGATTAAAGGTTTCTGATTTCAGATTTTTTTTTTAAATCTAAATCCTAAATTCTAAAATCTAAAATCGAAGAGTGTGGATAAAAATTTACAAATGAATAAAGAATTAATCATTCGATCAAGTTCTGATTTCGTAGATTTTGCCTTATTAAAAGATGGAAAACTAATTGAATTACACAAGGAAGAAGAGAAAAGCAATTTTCAGGTTGGTGATATTTTTATTGCCAAAATAAGAAAACCAGTTGCTGGACTTAATGCTGCTTTTGTAAATGTTGGCTTTGAAAAAGATGCCTTTTTACATTATCACGATTTAGGACCTAACTTAGCTTCCCAACTGAAATTCATAAAACTTGTAAGCGCAGGTAAATTAAAAGATTTCTCCCTAAAAACCTTTCAGTTTGAAAAAGAGATTGATAAAGACGGTACCATTACTGATATTTTAAGTGCCAATCAATCTGTTTTAGTACAAGTAGTAAAAGAACCAATATCAACTAAAGGTCCAAGAATTAGTGCAGAACTATCTTTGGCTGGACGTTTTATTGTTTTAGTTCCTTTTTCTGACCGTGTCTCTATTTCACAAAAAATAGAAGACAAAAAAGAAAAGGATCGTTTAAAAAAACTTGTATTATCGATCAAACCTAAAGGATTTGGTGTTATTGTTCGCACAGTAGCCGAAGGCAAAAACGTAGCCGAATTAGAAAAAGATTTGCAGAACCTGCTTGGCAGATGGACTGCAATGTGTAAAAAATTACCAACTGCTCATCATCCATCTAAGGTATTAGGGGAACTCAACAGAGCTTCTTCAATATTGAGAGATGTATTTAATGATACCTTTAGTGGTATTCAAATTGATGATGAAGAGTTGTACCATCAAACGAAGGACTATTTACAAGAAATTGCCCCTTCAAAACAATCGATTGTTAAGTTTTATCAATCAAATGACACTCCCATTTTCGAGAAATACAATATTGAAAGACAAATCAAAACTTCATTTGGAAGAACTGTTTCTATGAGCAAAGGGGCTTATCTTATTATTGAACATACAGAAGCTTTACACGTTATAGACGTAAATAGCGGAAACCGTTCTAATAAAGCCACTAATCAAGAAGACACAGCCATGGAAGTTAATATGATTGCTGCTGCCGAAATTGCCAGACAATTACGTTTGCGCGATATGGGTGGAATAATCGTAGTTGATTTTATCGATATGTCTAATCCTGAAAACAGGAAGGTTTTGTTCGACTTCTTGCGAGAAGAAATGAGCGACGATAAAGCAAAACATAAAATCTTACCGCCTAGCAAATTTGGATTAGTTCAAATTACAAGACAAAGAGTAAGACCCGAAGTAAACATTAAAACCAGAGAAGAAGATCCTAACAATGAACATGGCGAGATTGAAGCGCCAATTTTAATCATTGATAAAATCACAGCTGATCTGGAAAGACATTTAAAAACCCACAAAAAAGTTGTGCTTAACACACATCCATTTGTGGCTGCATACCTCAGTAAAGGTTTTCCATCAATACGTTCAAAATGGTTTTTTGAATATAAAAAATGGGTAAAAATCATACCTCGTGACGCTTACACGTATTTAGAATATCATTTCTATGATAAAGATGGAAATGTTATTAAAGAATAAAACAAAAAACCGCTTTTCGAAAGATTGGCGGTTTTTTTGTGCTTTTTAATTAATAATCCCGAAAATCAATCTATAAGTTATTCAAACAAACCCAATCGATAAAAGTATTTTTCCTAGATTTGAATTAGTTTTAAAACAACACAAATTAACTGCAAAATGCTTTCAACAAAATACACCTATAATTTCTTTAAAAGGAACAACATATATTACCTCCTGGCAATTTTTGTATTATTTGCATCAAGAATTTCCGCTCAAAATGACACGATCTTTTTTGACCAGAATTGGAAAAACACCTCCAGAGAATCTGCTATTTACTACAGAATCAAACCGATAAAAATAAAAACTAAAAATGCCATTGGATACAAAATAACATCCATTGATTCCGTTTATATAATTAATGATTATTATTTAAAAAGTAACAAATTACAATTTGAAGGATATTCAAAAGATAAAGAAGGTGAATATCTGGTCGGAAAAGCAAAATGGTATAACGAAAACAAAACTCTTCTAGACTTCAGAGATTTCAATTACAAAACCAACAACAATTCTAAATTTGAAATTCCTGAGTGGCCAATTCTTTATTTAGGATATTCAATTGCAACCAAAAGTCAATTAACTGGCGGATTGGAATTCTGCTTAGATTGCAAGCAAGAAAACAAACTCTTTCTAGGCTTAGGATATGGAATCACTAGTTACGACGGTAAATATTACGGTTTGCCAGATGTGCATTTATCATATAACATTCAGAAATCAATATTTTTAAAAGCAGGTGGCTCAAATAAAAATGCTTATGCACTCGCTGGTCTTACATTTTTAAACATACTAGATTTAGGTTTTGGCTATACAACACCATTCAACAAAGAAAAAAAACCAGTAATCCAAGGGTTTACTTTAGGCATTACTTTTAGATTCACCAATAATAAAAATGTTTATGGTCACTTAAGAATGTTTTAATTTTATCATATTTTATTCCCGTACAATCTCAACTCTTCTCTTAATCTCATTCCCAAATTCATCTACTACTGTAATGTAATGAAATCCGGCAGTCAGGACAATTGGTTTTTCATGAAAGATTTTAGTAACCCCTTTATACACATCATCGACATACCAAAACAACTGACTTTCTCTTTGTGAATACGCTACTTTAAAAATCACTGGTTGCACTTCACTATTGAAATTTTTTGTCAAATAAATTTTACTGTTTGTCTTAGGATAAATAAAATCCATAGAAGCCGTTTGTGTCCCAACACAATTTTCTCTAAAAGGTGGTAACTGCATATATTCTATGTGCTTGCTTTTATAATACCATGCCATTACTGGAGGCAGAACAAACCAATTCTTTACAATCATATTATCAACACTTTCACAACTGCTATTTACCTGAAATCCCTCTGTTTTATCTAAATGCACCGTTTTATGATATGGACATATAGAGGTAGTTTTCCCTTTTCGGGTAACCCATTGTTTAATTATCGGACATCCTTCCTTAGCCAAATAACCACTTAAACTACAAACCTCAACCTCGTCCAAATCCTTATAAGGAGTTGTAAACCATTTTTGCCTCGGTAATAAATTAAAAATATCAAATAAAATTGGTGCAGCACTTGTAACTCCTGTTAACGTTGGTCTTCCTTCTCCCGTTGCATTTCCAACCCAAATCCCAACAACATATCTGGAATTTGTTCCTATAGCCCAAGCATCGCGATTACCAAAGCTTGTTCCTGTTTTCCATGCAATTTTAAGCGAGCTATCATAAAACTTCCATGCTTCATCTCCTTCCGGCCTGTTAACCTCTTCCATCGCATTATACGTTAACCAAATTGATCCAGCACCTAAGATATTCTTCTGATTACTTTCATTCCCAAAATCGGTCTTAAAATCATTTTCATAATTTAATTCTGTAAATTCTTTTGTTCTATATTTCCCATTACTTTTATTAAAATAATTTACCGTCGATGACATGCTTGCATACGTACGGCATAAATCCCACAGATTACTCTCGGCACCACCAAGGATAAGTGATAATCCGTAATGATCCGCTGATTTTGAAATATCTCTTAATTGAAATTTTTGTAGTTCTTCATAAAATTTATCCACGCCAAAATCCTGTAACATCAAAACTGCAGGAATATTAAGAGAACGTGATAAAGCACGATGCGCAGGTACAGCACCATCAAACGTCAAGTTAAAGTTTTGAGGTGTATAACCTGCAATTTGAGTTGGCACATCAGCAATTAGCGTATTAGGTAATAATTCACCATCATCAAGCATTGCAGCATATAATAAAGGCTTCAAAATACTTCCTGTACTTCTGGGTGCATCTATAATATCAACATCTTTTTGATGATCCCTATCCGTTGGGGAATTCCCAACATAACTTATCACATTTCTATTAGAAACATCAATTACCAAAATTGCCAGATTACTAACTTCATTCTGCTTATATTGATTGTAATAATATTTTGCAATTTGATTCACTCTATTTTGCAACGCAAACTCTACTGTAGTTTTCACTCGCGTTCCTTCTTGTTTTTTGGCAATGCGTTGCAATAAATGTGGTGCGATTTGAGGTAAATCAAATGGTTTCATAGGCAGTGGTTCATCTATAGAAAGCTCATAAGTTTGTTTATCAATAATCCCTTCTTCATTAAGCTTACGCAAAAGGCGATTGCGTTTCTCTAATAATTTTATTTGATTTTTTCCTGGGTAAATTAAACTCGGTGCATTTGGCAATACCGCCAAAGTTGCATTCTCTGCCCATGATAATTGATTAGATTTTACTCCAAAATACCTCCATGAAGCCATTTCTAATCCCACAACATTTCCCCCAAAAGGCGCATGTGCAGCGTATAACTCTAATATTTCATCTTTGGAATATCCTAACTCAAGCCTTGTTGCAAGAATAACTTCGAGAAATTTCTCAAAATAAGTCCTGCCTTTTCCTTTTCTCGATAATCGAATTACTTGTTGAGTAAGCGTACTTCCTCCTCGAACCACTTTCCCTGCTTTCCTGTTTTGTTTAATCGCATTTACCATAGCCACGGGATTGAAACCAGGATGTCTATAAAAATATTCGTCTTCAAAATATACAATACATTTCTTGAATTTATCCGGAACACTATCCTGCGCAGGAAAACGCCATTGTCCGTCACGAGCAATCTTCGCCCCCAATAACTCTCCTTCCTTACTCTCAATAACGGTAGAATAAGGCTCTTGAAATAATGTTCGTGGTAATGAAAAATAATAAATCACCACTAACAAAAATGCTAGTAGTGATTTTATCTTATTCCGTTTAATCCAATTTATAATGCGCTGAAGCGACGCTTTTAATTTATTTTTCAATTTAATCTCATTGTTTTCATATCCTAACAGGTTTCCAAAACCTGTTAGGTATCTATTTCAATCCTTGATAAAAACCCTTCCTCCTGTTCAATATAACCTATTAACAATCCCCAACAGATTTCGGAAACCTGTTAGGCATCTATTTCAATCCTAGATAAAATCCTTTCCTTCTTATTTAACATGACCCACTAATAATACCTAACAGGTTTTAGAAACCTGTTAGGATAACTTACTATTTTTTTATTCGTCACTTAAACTTATATCATTAATCATCCCCTCATAAACAATTCTTCTTTCATCATGACAAACCTTAAAATTTTCTAATCCTCCAAATAATTCAAGAATATAATCTCTATCAATACTTGTTATTTTACTAGACAAATAAGAGCGATATGAAGAATGCAAATAGGATTCAAAATACTTCGCAAACTTATGCTTTACAGGATTCAAATGAACATATACAATTAATTGCTTTAAATAAACTTCACTTTCTATCCTATTTCTTTGCAAATGCTCCTGAAACAAACTTCCTGTCCTAACATAGGATTTATTTATACTTTTGGAATAAGAATTAAACAAATTCGAAAAAGGTAAATGTAATTTCTCTTTTAATTTTTCAGGCAATTCCTTTTCGTCTTTAATTCTCAATACTATATGAAAATGATTTTTGAGTAAACAATAGGCATAAATATCTGCAATAGGCAAAAGATATTTTTTCACTTTTTCAAGAAAGTAATTATTATTCTTTTCTTCAATAAAAATATTCTCCTTATTATTTCCTCTATTGTATATATGATAATATTGGCCTGTCTCGAAAATATCTTTTTTCATTACATCTTTTGTTTTTTTATATCCTAACAGGTTTTGGAAACCTGTTAGGTATCTTTTTTAGTTTTTATTCTTAATACTTTTCCTTTTCTAATAAACACTTAGTAAGTTAAAAAAATAATTATATATCTCTTTTAAAAATTTCTCATCAATTACAAACAATACCTAACAGGTTTCCAAAACCTGTTAGGATACGAATTCTACTTCACCACCTCAACCCAGAATCCTTTAGTTCTTGCTAAGAATGTATTATCGTACATTGCTTCACATTGTAATCCTGGCAAATAATAGTTTCCTAAATAAGACGCATTCAAGAGAATTTTAAACACTTTGGTTTCACCAGCTTTAAGTCCAAAATAGAAATTTGTTCTATCATCACGAATATCAATATAATCGGCAACATTATTGATTGCATCTCCATAATCGGTGAAACGTGTATTTACAATTTCGAATCCTGAAGGTAGAATCTGAGACAACGCTACATTTTCAACACGTTCGTTTCTTTGGTTCCTAACAGTTACTTCAGCGATAAATTCTGTTCCCTGAGCAATTTTCGAAACATTAATCACTCCTCCTTTTCTGTTTTTGAAAACTATACTAGCCGAAACATTACTCTGAACGACATTTTCCTGACCTATAGGAAGAATTCCAGTATTTAACACTCGAATATAAATTGTGTTCTTTTTATTGTTTTTCAAGGTAATACTATTAGAACCTGTCTTAGCCACTAAACTTCTATCAGCAACAGTTTTTGAAGTTTTTATAGTTTGGCTTTTTCCATCTTGGCTAAACTGTATATCGATTCCTTTTACACCATTATTCATTGAGAATTTAGACATTGCATATAAACAATAAGCAGTAGTTTGTGTACTCATCCATTGGTCACTTGCCATACTCTTAGCTAGTTTCGTTGCCATTGCAAATGCTTTTTGTTTCTGGTCTAATAATAACATTGTTTCCAATGCCATTGCGCGATTTCTATCACTCGAACCATAATAGTAATAATTATAATTTGTCGATTCATCATCAATTTTACTACTTAATAACAAACTCGAAGCAGCACTTTTTTGCCCTGCCAGAACATAAGCCGCAGCCAATCGTAATTTACTTTCATTAGAAATCCCTTTGGTTTCACGCAACCTATTCATTGAAGACAAATCAGACGAACCTTCCAAAGCCAATGTGTACAAACGGTATGCTTGCGCCAAATCATTCCCATAACGCGGCTCAAATCTCCATTGTTTCGCTTCTCTTTGTTGATACGAAAGCCACTTTGATTTGAAATTTATCGGTAAAACATAGCCCTTTTTCTCCGCTTCAACCATAAAATGTCCTGCGTATGAACTTCCCCAATCATCGGCAATTGTATTTCCTTGCCAATATGAAAGTCCACCATTTGACAATTGAAAACTCCCTAATCGTGCAATTCCTGCCGCAACATTCTTTTGAATAAGTTGTTGGCGTGTAGCATCAATATCAGCAACATCATTTAAGAATAACTGAGGAAACACTGATGAAGTTGTTTGCTCCACACATCCATGCGGGTATTGAATAAGAAATTGTAATCGCCCATTTAAATTAATAGTTGGCATTGAGGATACTTCTAGTTTTGCTTTATTACTTCCCGAAACTCCAAATGTTTTCCATACAATCGTCTTAGAACTATTAGGCTCTAAAATTACATCGGTAAAAGTATTCGTTACAGGATTTGGATTCGTCATGTCTATTTCAACATTATAAACTGATTTCTCTGTTCCTGATGTAGCGATAACCTGCACTTTGGCAATACCTGTCATACCTCCAACTTCTAAATTAAAATAAGCCATTTTTTCGTCTGGCTGTGTAAATGTCAATCTTTGGGCTGGGCTTCCTACCACTCTTAATCCATTGCTTGTTTTTATTTGTACAGTAACATTTTTAATATTTTTTTCCATTGCAAAAATCGTAACAGGAATAGTCACTTTTTCCGATGGCGAAATTTTTCTAGGCAATGAAGCCAATACCATTAGCGGACTACGTACAGGAGTTGCTTTCTCTACACTTCCGTAAGCACTCGTATTTGCATCTCCAGCCACAATCATAGTTCTTACCGAACCTATATATTTTGGTAATTTTACCTGGTGTATTTTCGTTTCTCCTTTTCCTAATTTAAATGGTCCAAGATAAATAACTACAGGTTTAAAACGATTTGCTTTTTTTGCTTTTCCACCGCCTAAATCCTGATCTCCACCAATACTAAAAATCTGATTCACTTTACCGCCATACGCACCGATAACATCATCATATACGTCCCAGGTTTTCACACCCAAAGCTTCACGTACATAGAAACTATCCCATGCATTTGGAGTTTTAAAACGAGTTAAATCAAGTAAACCTTCATCGACAACTGCGATTGTATAGGTCATTTCTTTTCCCGATTTCTCACTTACTTTTATAGGAAACGTTTGCTCAGGTTTCAGCACATCAGGCATTGAAATACTTGGAGTAAGAATTGTGGTCTTATCAATTACTTCAATTGGAACGATTCCATACATACGAATTGGCGAATCATTTTTAGTCGATGCATGTGGTTGCAAAAGTGTAATATTAAAGTACACATTTGGCGCCATCGCTCCCGTAATTGGAACTTCGACTTTAGTCTCTCCTTTTTCGGTTTTCACCCAAAGTGTCTGTACTACTTTCGAGCCATTTTCAATAGACACCAAAGCACGTCCGCCTTCACTTGAAGGGAAAGATATTTTTGCTTTTTCTCCTAATGCATAATTCTTTTTATCTGTAGAAAAAACAAGCATATTTGCAGTCGAAGCATCAGTATTTCTTGTTTTTCCAGACCATATTGGCCAGTCGATATTTACTGTTATTGCTGATGCATGCCCGCCTATTTCATCCGAAACACGAATTAAATAACGTCCCCACTCTTCATCAGCCAATGCAAACTGTACGCTCCCTTTACCGCTTGCATCCGTATTTACTCTAAAAGTTTTGTACGAAGTCGTTGAATTTGACGAATTATAATTGGACAAATTATCACTCGAAGCATCCCACCACCAGCGCCATTCGGTTTTATATACTTTTACCTCAAGGTTTCTCACCGATTTTGGCCTTCCGTTTTCATCAACGGTAACAATATCAAATCGGTTCATTGCTCGGGTTTCCAGCATTCCATATTTTGTAGGTTCTGGCGATTTTACTCCCACATATGTTTTGTAAGGTGAGTAAGTAGTTGAGATAACATCGGTACTAAAATCCCCTCCTTCTTCATACACTTTGGTAATAAAAGCAGCTTTAAGCATTCCCGGTGCTTGCCCTTGTAATTTAGGCTCAATATTTACCGACGCTTTACCATTTTCATCTAGTTTACCTGAAAAAATGTTAATTTCTTCGGTACTAAACTGACGAACTAAATCATCAAAAGCAAACTTTTCATATCCTTTAAAAGTAGTGTGCTGTTGTGAAAATTTTGCCTGTATTTCTACCTTCAGATTTTTAGCAATAGCACCATGAAGCCAAGTAACTTCAAGATTACTTACGTTTGGATATGAAGAAGATAATATTGCATTTTTGAAAGTATTTTTAATTTTTAAACGGTTAGGTTTAATAGTTTCAATTTTTATGCTTTTATAATATTTTGCGCCTCCCACACTTACCATAGCTTCCCAATTTCCTGTTGGCGCATCTGGATCTGTGGGAACTGTAAATGCATAATGATTTAAATCATTCGATTTTTGAACCGTTTGATAAGTGACTTTTCCGTTTGGATCTGTTAATCTAAATTTTATTGGATGCGCTTTAGGCAATTTATTCGCAGCATCATTTAGCATAAAAGACAAATACAAATTATCTCCCGGACGCCAAACACCACGCTCTCCATAAATAAACCCTTTAAGCCCTTTTTGCAACGTTTCGCCGGCAACATCAAAATTACTTACAGACAATGAATTTCCATCATCAAGCTTTACGTAAGTCGATTGAGTACCTAAAGTAACAATAGCAAAATAAGCAAATTTATCCAACTGAAAAGAAGCAATTCCTTCACTACTGGTTGTTCCTGTTGCTAATTTTTGTTGCTGAAAACTATATAAATCTACTCTTGCATTTGAAACCGGCTCGGTAGTAATTATATTATTTACTGCAAATAAATAAGACTTATTCTCTCCTCTTTTGGCAATTACCCCCAAATCTGAAGCTAGGATATTAGTTCCAATTTTGGCATTATAATAATACGAACCTGTACAAGGGTCTTGACTTTCTCTCCACTGGTAATCATCATAATAATAGTCATCATATGAATTTCCGCTGTAGTTCACATCGTTTTCATCAACATCTTCTTCCTCTGTAGTCTTATCTGGGTTTTCTTCGCTAGTTTCACATTTATACAGAGAGTACGCTTTTTTATATGAGAACTCTACCCTATAAATTGCTCCAGGTTCCGGCGTGATAATTTTGGATAAATCCAAAGCAAAAGTATTCCACTTGGTCGGATTAATTAATGTATTCTCCTTAAGATTAAGTGTAGTTTTTGCAACGGGTTGAGAGACTCGTTTTAAATTTTGAGCTCCGTTTAATTCATTATTTTGAAGAAACTGCAGAATATTATTTTTATAAATCTTATAAACTTTTACATCTACAGCTGCAAGATTTACTGCTTCAAAATTCAATTTAAGGTTATTTGAACTTGGTAGGATAGTACCATTTTTTATAAAACGAATATTTGGTTTTATCTGGTCAAAAGTAATTTTATCAGAATAATTGTTGGCCATTTTTCGACCATACTGGCTTTCTATTCCCTGAAAAACTTCTAATAATAACTCGCCTGTTATAGTTTGATCAGATACTGGTTCCGATACGTCTTCCTGCACTACTGGCTCAACCACAGCAACACTGTCTACTGCTGCACTATCTACTACTGTACTCGTTGAATCAACAATCGCGACCGCAACTTCATGTACGACCTCTTTAACTGGTTTTTCATTACTAAAAAAAACTTTTAAAATATTCCCTTGTGTCGAAAACTTTAAATTATTAGTATTTTGTATTGTTACCAACCCTTTAAAATCCTGTCCTTTCTCTAATGGTTCCGAGAAATTAATTAATACCGATTGATTACTTTCATCCGGGATATCGACTTTTATAATTTTAAACTCATTTATTGCTGTAATCGAGAAATCCATTTTGCCTTTTTGATCAATATCAAAACCACTTCCATCATAAGAAATCTCCAGATTACTCTCGGCAGATAAACGCTGAATACTATCAATAATAAACTTAAATTCTTTTCCGGAACTTGTTGCTTTATCAAATTTAATATTGAGATTTTTTCCGTTATGGCTTGCTAAAACCAGCTTTTTGGCTGTTTCTAAATCTATATTATCGGCTGTTTTCAATACACAATTCAGGTATTGATATTCTTTGCTATACGATTGAACATCCATCGTATTTACAATAAAATCCTGCTTAATGGTTTTTACAGTAAAATTGAATTTGGAAAGATCTTTATCATCATTCCCTTTCTTTGGAAGCGTAATTAATTTATCCAAATTCAACGTTACCTGATATTCGGTTCCTGCCTTTAATTTTTTTTCTGGAATAAAGGCAATTGTATTATTCGAAAGCGCTACAACTTTTCCATGAATACTTGGAGAAATATCAATTAAATCATCATTCAGAACCTGATTGATTTTCCAGTCTTTTTTATCAAAAGCCAGAACAACACGTATATCCGATTGAGACGAGACAATCCCACCTGTAAAACTGGTTATATACGATTTGAACAATGAAAAATCAGAGTTAAAATCGGCAGCAGATTTCCTGCCACAAGCCTGAAAAATAAAAAATACAAAAAACACGTAAACTAATCCTTTTGTTTTCACTTTCATATAGAGTTAATTATTACAAAATTACAATTGCACATAAAAACATGCCTTTTACAATTCAAAACCATAACTAATAAAATGGTCTTTATATTGTAATAAAAGTACTGTAAATTTTAATTACTTCTAAGAAGAAAAACTACGGTAGTAATTATTCTTTTTTCAAAAGAATAAGAATCTTTTATTTCCTTCTTTTGGCAAAGAAACGTTTCATTAAATCCGAAGCTTCATTTGCCATAACACCACGAACAACAAAAGTTCTAGGATGTAATTGTGTTCCCATTTTTTCATAACCACGATGTTCATCGCTTGCTCCAAAAACAATTTTAGAAATCTGACTCCAATATAAAGCACCTGCACACATCTGGCAAGGTTCCAGTGTTACGTAAAGCGTACAGTCTTTTAGATATTTTCCTCCTAAAAAATTAGCTGCAGCAGTTATCGCTTGCATTTCGGCATGAGCCGTAACATCATTTAATAATTCGGTTAAATTATGACTTCTTGCAATGACTTTATTATCAATTACAATTATGGCTCCAACAGGAATTTCATCTTTATCAAATGCCATTTCGGCTTCTTGCAAAGCCTTTTTCATAAAATACTCATCGGTAAAAATATCTATCATAAAACAAAAATACATTTTTAAGGAGTAATTTTTATTACATTTATTTTTTGATTTATAAAATATGCCTACAAAACACAAAATAAGTATTCCTGAGCCTTGCAATGAAAATTGGGATAAAATGACGCCTGCCGAAAACGGTCGTTTTTGCCTTAGTTGTTCTAAAACTGTAGTTGATTTCACAAAGATGTTACCTGATGAAGTACAGCATTTTTTTATGGCAAATCAGAACAAAAGTGTTTGTGGTAGATTTAAAAATTCTCAATTAGAAAACATAATAATTCAAATTCCGACTGAAGTTTTATACAAGCAGACTCAATATCATAAAATCTTTTTATTAGCATTGTTTATTGCTATGGGAACTACATTGTTTAGTTGTCAAGATAAAAACGGAGACAAACAAAAAATTGACAAAATAGAAGTTATACAAACTACTACTAAACAACATCCAACCATTGGAAAAACAATATCAAAAAAAAGTACTTCAAATGACACAATACCTCCGCCGCCACTACCTCCGCCATATGTAGACGATATAAAAACTACAGGTGGAACACCTTTAAAAAGAATGATAGCTGGCATTGTGTTAGTAAAACCAGTTTTAAAATCTGAAAATATTTTAAAACCTGCAATAGATTCAACACTTAAACCAACATCATCAGTACCAGCAATTGACTCTACAAAAACAGAAAACAAAGAAAATTAAATTTAAAACCGTAAATTCGCTTTTTATCCTACAATGAAAAGCAACTTACTTTCGAACATATACAATCCCGCCGATTTACGTCTTTTAAAAGAAGAACAGCTTAGTCAGGTTGCTCAGGAATTACGCCAGTTTATCATTGATGTTGTTTCGGTAAAAGAAGGACATTTAGGATCCAGTTTAGGTGTAATTGAATTGACAATTGCATTGCATTATGTATTTAACACGCCCGACGATTTATTGGTTTGGGATGTAGGTCATCAAGCTTACGGGCATAAAATATTGACTGAAAGAAGAGAAAATTTTCACACCAATCGCCAGCTTCATGGCATTTCCGGTTTTCCTAAAAGAGCCGAAAGCAACTATGACACCTTTGGTGTAGGACATTCCTCCACATCTATTTCGGCAGCGCTGGGAATGGCAATTGCTTCTAATTTAAAAGGCGATTTCAACAAACAACATATAGCAGTAATTGGTGATGCTTCAATCGCATCGGGAATGGCTTTTGAAGGTTTGAATCATGCTGGTGTAACAGATGCAAATTTATTGGTTATCTTAAATGATAATGCTATTGGGATCGATCCAAGTGTAGGTGCGCTTAAAAAATACCTCACTGCTGTAAAAGAAGGAAAAAATCCGAAGAAGAATAACATGATCAAATCATTAAATTTCGATTATTCGGGTCCTATCGATGGGCATGATATCTTTGCCTTGATAAAAGAATTAAAACGATTAAAGAACATAAAAGGTCCTAAATTCCTGCATATTGTTACTACCAAAGGAAAAGGCTTACAACAAGCTGAAGAAAATCAGGTTCAATATCATGCTCCTGGAAAGTTTAATGCTTCGACTGGAGAAATTATCCCTAAAATTGAAGATAATCTTCCGCCAAAATATCAAGATGTTTTTGGGTTAACCATTTTGGATTTGGCTCAAAAGAATGAAAAAATTGTTGGTATAACACCTGCAATGCCTTCTGGAAGCTCCCTTAAATTTATGATGGATGCTTTTCCTAAGCGTGCTTTTGATGTAGGTATTGCCGAGCAACATGCTGTAACACTTGCTGCTGGAATGGCAACTCAGGGTATGATTGTTTTTTGCAACATATACTCTACTTTTTTACAACGTGCCTACGATCAGGTTATACATGATGTTGCATTACAAAATTTACCAGTTATTTTTTGTTTGGACAGAGCCGGTTTAGTAGGAGAAGATGGCGCAACTCATCATGGTGTTTTCGATATTGCCTATTTGCGTTGCATCCCGAATATGATAATTCATGCACCATTAAATGAAATCGAATTACAAAACATTTTATATACTGCACAACTAGGATTAGAACATCCTATCGCGATTCGATATCCAAGAGGTCGAGGTGTAATTGCCGATTGGCAAAAGAATTATTTTAAGAATTATGCTACAATCGAAATTGGAGCCGCGACTTGCCTTAAAGAAGGTAATAAAACTGCTGTTTTATCAAGTGGAGCTATTGGAAATAATGTGATAAATGCTCTTGCAAATATGGGCAACCCAGACTCGATTGCCCACTATGACTTTCCTTTCATTAAACCTCTAGACAACAAGACATTACACTACATTTTAACCAATTTCACAACTATAATTACTATTGAAGACGGTACTATAAATGGAGGCTTTGGAACCGCTATTTTAGAGTTTTCGGCGCTTCATAATTATACTGCCAAGATAAAAATATTAGGGATTCCTGATGTATTTATTGAACATGGAACTATTACTCAATTACAACAATTGTGTAATATTGACGTTAAAAGTTTAGAAAATCTTTTTTCTCTTGGTTAAAAATAATTATTTTGCGAAGCCAAAACAAAAAATGCCATAATGAAATTATTCCGTTTATCTATTTTAGTACTTTTTATAATTTGTTCGTCTAAAAATTTCGCTCAGAAATCTTTAATTCAAACTCAATTGGTACCCGTAATTCAAACTCAATTACCAGATACTGTCTCAAATTGGGCTAAAAAGAATAAACTAGGATTTGACATTACCCAAATTGCTTTTGTAAACTGGAGTGCCGGGGGAACAAGCTCTATTTCTGGTCTTTTTAAAGGTGAATTTACAAGGGTATATACAAATGGCAATCATAAATGGGCCAATGAACTTCTCTTAAAATATGGTTTAAACAAGCAGGATGGTATTGAACTACGAAAGACCGATGATGCTTTCATGTTTAACTCTACTTATGGATTTAGAAAAGACACACTTTCGAATTGGTATTATTCGGCCAAATTCAATTTCAATTCGCAATTCACTAATGGATATTCTTACCCAAATACAGATAACCCGATTTCGAAACTTTTTGCCCCAGCCTATGTGTTCTTAGGAGCAGGAGCTGAAAACGCAAATAAAGAAAAAAATCGCACCTTTTATTTCTCACCAATCACTTTAAAAACTACTTTGGTTCTAGACCAAACTTTAGCAGATCAAGGAGCATTTGGTGTTAAAAAAGCAGTTTATGCACCTGACCCATTCGATCCTAATAACCAAATTCTTATTGAAAATGGGCAAAAAATAAAAGCTGAATTTGGTATTTTATTAACAGGGTATACCAAAAATGAAATTTTCAAAAATATGTTTTTTGAAAATCGTCTCAGTCTTTATACCGATTACCTTAATAGATTTGGAAATATTGATATCGATTACGCCACTAAATTAGACTTGGTTGTAAATGAATATGTTAAAGCCAACATAGGTGTGCATTTTGTTTATGACGATGACATCAAATCCAAAAAAGAAATTGATGGCGTGCAAGTTACAGAAGGACCAAAGGCGCAACTAAAACAAGTTTTAGGAGTTGGTGTAGTGTACGCCTTTTAAATACTAAGTTGTTTTTCTGCCGTTTATAGTTTCATATAATTCCAATGCATTTCCATCGGTTAATAATGAAACATAATGACAGATATGTAATAATCTTTCGTACAATCCTTCTTTTTCTAAATGATGCTTTTCTGGCAACATTTTCAAAATCAAAGTATCATAGTTAGATGTTTTTCCGTTGTATTTATTATTAAAAGCCGTTATAAACTTATCCAGAAGTGTTTGGATAATTTGGTAACCCACAATTTCTTTTTCGATTACCTCACGGCTTTGATAAATATTCTGAACACTTAGATTTATAATATCATCCATTTGTGCTTTATACTGGCTTTTATCCATTAATGCAAATGGAAATTTACCTTCAAGAATAGCTTCTTCATTTTCGATAAAAACTCTAACAGCATCATTTATCAAACTTCCTATTGCCAAAGCTCGCAAATAACTAATACGATCTTCTTTGGTAGTTAACGTTTTATATTTGGCAACACCAATATTATCTTTTACAAGTTTAATCAAGTATTCCAAAGCATAATCCTCGGAAACTAAACCAAGATTTATTCCGTCTTCAAAATCAATAATGGTATAACAAATATCATCTGCCGCTTCGACTAAATAAGCAAGAGGATGCCTTTCGAAACCGATATCTTCTCCCGATTTATTAGGTAACATTCCCATATCGGCAGCTACTTTATTAAAAAAGTCTTTGTCGGTCTGGAAGAAACCGTATTTTTTATCCGCAATATTATTGGTTGGTTTTTTAGGCAAACTCTCTTTTGGATATTTCATAAAAGCGCCTAATGTAGCGTATGAAATTCGGAGACCTCCTTCTATTCCCGGGCGACTTGCCGTTAAAACAGAAAATCCGTTGGCATTACCTTCAAAATCTATTAGATCCTGCCATTCTTTATCCGATAAATGCTCTTTATATTGTTGTCCGTTTCCTATTGAGAAATATTCTCCAATGGCTTTTTCTCCCGAATGTCCAAAAGGTGGATTCCCAATATCGTGTGCCAATGATGCTGCTGCAACAATAGCTCCAAAATCGTTCATGTGATAACCATGAACTTCTTTTAAAAAAGGATATTTTTCGATGATTTTTTTTCCTACCAAACGTCCAAGAGAACGTCCTACTACCGAAACTTCTAAACTATGCGTTAATCGGGTATGGACAAAATCTGTTTTGGAAAGCGGAATTACCTGCGTTTTATCTTGTAGACTTCTAAAAGCCGATGAAAATATTATTCGGTCATAATCTACTTCAAATCCCAAACGCGTATCATCTTGTTCTACACGTAATCTTTTGCTAGTATCGCCTTGGCGTTTTAGTGATAAAAGTTGTTCCCAGTTCATTTTTAATTGTTGATTTCTGATTTTAGCTTTTAGATTGGCATCTAAAACCCCAAAATTACATTTTATTTTAGGATAATATTGAATAAAAATATGCAACAGATTTGAAGAAAGTAGGTTTGTTGGGACTTTAACAAAGTGTTGCTAACTTAAATTATCTATAAAGGGACGCAGATGATACGGATTTACAAAAGTAAAGCCACGGATTAAAACTGATTTAAAAACAATCAAAAATAAAATCCATTTTAATCCGTGTTTTCGCCTTAGCGAATCCGCATAATCCGCGTTCCTTTCGCAAAGAGTTAGATAGAATTAATTAAGCACAATGATTTGTGTTAACTCCTGAAATTCGTGGCAAAATAGTATTAAAACTCTAATGCCGTACTGTGTTTGATTTCTCCCATTACAAAAATACTGTTTGTATTACCTATGTTTTCAATAGTAGATAATTTATTCATTACAAAATCCTGATAACTGGTCATATCCTGAACAAGAATTTTTAGCATAAAATCATAATCTCCGGCAATATTATAACATTCTATAATTTCGGGAAGCGCGACAATATCTTTTACAAAATTGCTTCCTACGTTTTTCGCATGTTCTTTTAATCGAACGTTACAAAAAACGGTCATACCACAATTCATTTTTTTCTTGTCTAGCAGCGCAACATATTTGGTAATATATCCGTCTCGTTCTAATCTCTTTATACGTTCGTAAACAGGCGTAACAGTCAGGAATAATTTGCTTGCTAGGTCTTTTGTATTGATATTTGAGTCCTCTTGAAGGTGTCTCAAGATCTCCAAATCGGTTTTATCTAAATTTTCCATAGTAATTTTTACGGCTAGAGTTCGTTTGACGAGAATTAATCAGTATTATAATCTTTAAAAACGAACTAATTAAAGTTTATTTACTTAAATAAAATCCAAATATAAGTTTTAAAATCCAATACAATAAATTTGTTCAGTAAAAAATACTGAAACAAAATGAAAACAAATAATTTAGGTTATCCCCGAATTGGTAGCAACAGAGAGTTAAAAAAAGCTAGTGAATTATACTGGGCTGGACAACTTTCGGCAGAAGAGCTTCTGGCTGTTGGAAAGAACATCCGTAAAGAAAACTGGCAATTACAAGCAGAATCCGGTATTGATTTAATTCCGTCGAATGATTTCTCATTTTACGATCAGGTTCTGGATTTAACATTGACTTTGGGAGCAATTCCTGAGCGTTACAATGATTTTGCAAGAACCAACTCTTCTATCGATTTGTATTTTGCAATGGCAAGAGGTTCGCAAAAAAACGGACAAGATGTTGTTGCCATGGAAATGACAAAATGGTTTGATACCAATTACCATTACATTGTTCCTGAATTCACAAAAAACCAAAAATTCTCTTTGTTTTCAGAAAAGATAATCAATGAGTTCAAAGAAGCAAATGATTTAGGTATTACTACAAAACCTGTACTTATCGGGCCAATCTCTTACTTACTTTTAGGAAAAGAAAAAGAAGAAGGTTTTCACCGAATTGACCTTATTGAAGCATTACTTCCTGTGTATTTTGAAATTTTCGAAAAATTAGAAGCCGAAAATGCAACTTACATTCAATTAGACGAACCTTTCCTTGCTTTAAACTTAACGGATAAGGAAAGAAACGTTTTCACGAAAGTGTATGCAGAAATCAACAAGCGTTTTCCGAATATAAAAATTATTCTTGCTAATTACTTCGATTGTTTTGGAGAAAACTTAGCTACAGCATTGGCTTTGCCAGTAGATACTTTACATTTAGACTTAGTTCGTTGTCCGTTACAATTAGATGATATTTTAGAATCTAATCTCTTATCTCCAAATGTAAATCTTTCTCTAGGTTTGGTAGATGGAAGAAACATCTGGAAAAATGACTTTAAAAATTCATTGGCAATTATCGAAAAAGCGACTAAGGCTCTTGGTGAAAACAGAATATTAATTGCTCCTTCTTGCTCATTAATTCATAGTCCTTGCGATTTAGAATTAGAAACCAACAACCAAACGCTTACTCCCGAAATCAAACAATGGTTGGCTTTTGCTAAACAAAAAATACAAGAAGTTGTTTTATTGAAACAATTTGCTTCAAAAGAAATAGATACAGCAAACTCTATTCGATTTGCAGAAAACACTTTGGCTAACGAAAATAGAAAAACATCAAAATTAATCCATAACGAATCGGTTAAAAATCGTGTGGCAAACATTACTTCTGGTGATGATCAGCGTAAAAACACTTTTGCTATTCGTCGTAAAAAACAAATCGACGCTTTAAATCTTCCATTATTCCCTACTACAACAATCGGTTCATTCCCACAAACTCCTGAAGTAAGAAGCTGGAGAGCCAAATTTAAAAAAGGGGAATTAACGCAACAACAATACGACAATTTAATTAAGAAAGAAACCGAAGATACGATTCGTTTTCAGGAAGAAACTGGTATCGATGTTCTTGTTCATGGAGAATTTGAACGTAACGATATGGTGGAATATTTTGGCGAGCAATTGGCTGGTTTTACCTTTACCAAAAATGGTTGGGTACAAAGTTATGGTAGCCGTTGTGTGAAACCTCCAGTAATTTACGGTGATGTTTCGAGACCAAAACCTATGACTGTAAAATGGTCGGAATATGCACAATCATTAACTCCTAAATGGGTTAAGGGAATGCTAACTGGTCCTGTAACAATTTTGCAATGGTCATTTGTACGTAACGATCAGCCACGTTCTCAAACTTGCACTCAAATTGCATTGGCGATACGAGACGAAGTTGTAGATTTAGAAAATGCTGGAATTAAAATTATCCAAATCGATGAGCCAGCTATTCGTGAGGGATTGCCGTTACGCAAAGAAGAATGGGCAACTTACCTTGATTGGGCTGTAAAAGCATTTCGTATTTCGGCAAGTGCCGTAAAAGATGATACTCAAATACATACTCACATGTGTTACAGCGAGTTTAATGACATTATCCAGAATATTGCCGATATGGATGCCGATGTTATCACAATTGAATGTTCGCGTTCGCAAATGGAATTATTAGATGCTTTTGCCGATTTTAAATATCCTAACGAAATAGGTCCTGGGGTTTATGATATTCACTCTCCTCGCGTTCCTTCCAGCGAAGAAATGGTAAAATTATTAGAAAAAGCTTCGGCTGTAATTCCTGTAGACCAACTTTGGGTAAATCCGGATTGTGGTTTAAAAACGCGCCATTGGGATGAAACCAAAAAAGCCCTAATCGAAATGGTTGCTGCTGCTCAGGAAATGAGAGCAACTGTAGAAAACCCAGTGAACTAATAATTTTTATTTAGCTATATTTTTGTTTTTTTATGTCAACTAGTGGAGTCGAAATTCTTGTAATTATGAGTTAATTTCGACTTCACTAATGTTGACATTATTTTTTTAGGAGCAGAAATTTAGTTTTCAAAACATCTTGAGTCTCGCTATACACTATATCTATTATGGCGAACAACGCCACAACAGGATACCGTTTCTATCGAGGCTAAACGAGAAATTTTATTTTCAAAAAACACTTTAACAAAAAAAGCACCCCAACTGGAGTGCTTTCTTGAAATTGAAATATATGCTAAAAATTAGAAATTCTTAGAAATTCCGATGTTAAATGCTTTACCAAAACTAAAGCTGAAATCATTAACATCTGGTCCATTGTGCTCATAGCTTAATGCACTATATCCTAAACCACCAATATTAAAGTTTAAACCAAAACCTTTCTTAACGTTGATAAAAATAGCTGGTGTAATACCTACATACATACCATCTGCTTTTGCGGTAGTAGTAACAAAACCATTATAAACTTCATCTTTTTGATTTTGGAAACCTGCACCTAAATCAGCGAAAACTGAAAAAGTTTGGTTCAAAGGCAAAGTATAACGAAGAAAAGCACCTAATGCAAAATTGTTGATTTTATTCTCATTATTACCAAACTCTTCTTTTGCAGTAGCTACAGTAAATTCACCCCCAACAGTCCAATTATCATTAAATTGGTATCCTACTCTAGGAGAAAAATTAAATACACTTTCTTTTGAATCATTTCCACGGTTTGAAACATTATGAGAAGAGTATCCAACACTTCCACCAACTAATACAGTTCCTTTTTGAGCATTTGCAAAACTAACTACAGCTAATGCAATAACAACTAACATTTTTTTCATTTGTAATATATTAAATTTAATACTCCTTTAACAATAACGGTGCCGCTACTGCTGGTATTTAAGTTTTTTTTATGATTTCTTTAAAAGACAAAAATTTAGCAATCAAGCAGATTTCTGTTTACTTTTGCATCAAATAAAAAAGTCATGTCGATAGAAGTAAACAGCATATCAAAAAGTTACGGTACTCAAAAAGCATTGGATAAAATTTCATTTTCGATTGAAAAAGGTGAAATCGTTGGATTTCTTGGACCGAACGGAGCAGGAAAGTCAACTTTGATGAAAATCTTAACTACTTATTTGCTAGCCGATTCAGGCTCTGCCCTTGTAAACGGTCATGATGTCATGACTGATACCAAGGCGGTACAGCTTTCTATTGGGTATTTACCAGAGCATAATCCGTTATATTTAGATTTGTACGTTCGTGAATATCTGGCTTTTAATGCTGATGTTTATAAGGTTGTAAAATCTAGAATCGAAGAAGTTATCCAACTGACAGGACTGTCAGCCGAAAGTCATAAAAAAATAGGGCAATTATCTAAAGGATATCGTCAGCGTGTAGGATTGGCAAATGCTTTATTACACAATCCTGATGTTTTAATTCTTGACGAACCCACAACAGGTCTGGACCCTAACCAGTTAATAGAAATTAGAAACGTAATTAAGAATGTAGGTAAAGACAAAACTGTTTTTTTATCAACACATATTATGCAGGAAGTTGAAGCTATTTGTGACAGAGTAATTATCATTAACAATGGAAAAATTGTTACTGACAAAAAACTGGATAAGCTAATCTCTGAAAACAAAGAACAAGTTATCGAGGTAGAATTTGATTATAGAATTGAAGAACAATTAATTGCAAAACTAGAAAACATCTCTTCTTATACAAATACTCATGACATGACTTGGGAACTGACTTTTGTTACAGAAAAAGATATGCGTCCGGCTATTTTTGACTTTGCAACTGCCAATGGATTAAAAACGCTTCAATTAAACCAGAAAAATAAAAACCTGGAAGCAGTATTTAGAGAGATTACTAAATAATTTAACTAAAATTAAAAACTATAACTAAAAACCAAAAAATTGAAAATAAAAACACTCCTAATTTTTCTTACCACTTTATTATTATTTAATTGTTCAAAAGATGATTCCCAAAAATTAAGTTCTGAAAACAAAATCCTTACATTTAAATTAACATCTCTAAAGGGTGACATCTATATTGGCAAAATTGACGATGTTGCAAAGACAATCACTCTAACTACAAAAGGTATTGAATTAGAAAATCAAATAATTCCTGATATTGAAATTTCTGAAAAAGCAACAATTTCTCCTGATAAAATCCCACAAGATTTCAATAAGCAAATCACATATACAATTACTGCTGAAAATGGTAACAAAGTTATTTATAACGTTATCACAAATAATACTCCTTTATCAAATGAAAAGAAAATTCTTGATTTTAAATTCAATATTGATAATGAAACTTTCACAGGAATAATAGACCAAACCAACTTATCGATTAATATTACTACATATAAAGATATTACAAATATTTTTCCTAAAATAACAATCTCACCCTTAGCTAAAATATCACCTGATGCAGAAATCAGCCAAGACTTTACCTCTGGGCTAGAATATACAGTAACTGCCCAAAATGGTACAAGTAATGTCTACAAAGTTCATATCATAAAACCAGAAATTACATCAACTATTACAAAATGTTATATTAGAGCAGTATCATTAGGACAATTAAGTAACATTGATTTATTATCTGATTCAAATTATAAATTGTATCTTGAAAATGATAAAAATTCTTATTTATTAAATTATTTTGACCCTGTAAGTTACACTAGTGAAAATAAAATACATACTGCTTTTTATTTTAAATTTGATGAAAGAATACTAACCGCCAATAATTATAAATTAAGAGTTAAATTGAACGGAGAAATTAAAGCTGAAACCAATTACACTATTGATGTCCTAGCCGAAAATGCTCCAAAAATTATATCAGCCAATCAAACTTCATATAATTATTCGGACACATTAATCCTTACTGGCACAAATCTAATTCCAGGACTTAGCATTCCTGCTAATGGCAACACATACAATCTTACAGAATACCATGTCACATTAAATCCAGAAAAAACAACATTAAAATATTATATGAGTTTATATCAAATGTTTCCTTCTTTTATGGGACAACAATCTCCAAGAAGTACGCGAGTTAGCGTTTATAATAATGGAAGATATGGTGATTCTATAATTTTAGATTTTAAGTAAATCTATCTCAAGTTAAATAAGAGGCTCGTTGATTAAACGAGCCTTTTCAATATAATTCAATCATTATATCTAAACCCAAAATTGTCTCTGTTAAGCTATCTTTTAAAATTTCAAAAAGTGATTTCCATTATAAGCTAATCCAAAAGTATCTTAAACATCATTTCTATTCGTGCCAAGCGAAATCAATACTTTCTTCCATTTTTTGTCTTTTATAAATTTTAAATGTTTAGCCCTATAAACAAGTCATATCTTACATTACAAATCTATCGTTTATTCCGCTAACAACTAATTCCCAACAAGTTATAATTTCAAGTTAAATTTAAAATTATTTTTATTTAGACTTGTTATAAATAGTTATATATTTGAGGTTTAAAAACTTCAAATAACATATCATCATGTTTTTATTTTACACCACAAAAACGCTGCATTCTACACTTACAAACAGCCTATTTTATCTTCCGCAAAAACATCCAAATAAATTGATTTTTTTACCAATTAAAGATTCCATTTAATTATCTAAAACTTCTATTCCATAAAATAAATTCTCATAAATAAACTATACCCTTAAGGCTTAATCAACTTATAAGCCGTTTTATTATTCTTCAAAAATTAAAACAGATAATATGAAAAATATTATAACATCCATCATGCTCGCCTTTTCTGTATATGGATACTCGCAAACAGAGAAAGAAAAAGATAGCATTGTCGAAACATCAATAAACGTATTAGATGAAATTGTAATTACAAAAAAGAAAGTTCTTTACACACAAAAATCAGATAGAATGATTTTTAATGTAGAAAACAGTATTGTGTCCGAAGGAGGAACTGCTCTGGATGTTTTAATGCGTGCACCAGGTGTTGTAGTCTCTCAGGATGGAGAATTATCGATAAGAGGACAACAAGGTGTTGGCGTTATGATAAATGGCAAATTAACACCGCTTTCGCAAAAGGAACTCGCCAATTATTTAAAATCGACAACCTCATCTAATATTAAACAAATAGAAGTTATTACAAATCCTTCTTCTAAATATGATGCAACCGGTAAAGCTGGAATGATCAATATTATATTAAAAAAACCAGGTACTGCAGGCATAAAAGGAACCGTATTTTCCAGTTATGGGAGAGGTAGAAAAAACAGAACAAATTCTGGATTGAATTTAAGCTATAACAAAGATAAATTTGGCGTTTTTGGTAATTACAGCTACACTTTTAGAGGTGAAGAAGAACGCAAAAAATTCGAACAAATTCAATATACTGATAACACCAGGCAAGAAATTTCTACGAAGAATTATCAGCATTCTACAACAAACGAACCGCTTACATCCAATAATTTCAAAGTAGGAACATCGTATGAAATATCTTCTAAAACAAATTTAGAAGTTTCGCTTGACGCAAAAATTGGTCGCTACGAAAATATTGCTAACGGAGGAAATACACTATATAATAATTTGAATGTATTACAATTTGATGCTTTGACTTATAATGATAGTAAGGAAAAGTGGTATGATTATACATATGCTTTTTCGGGAGTACATAAGTTTAATACGGAAGGTAAAAATATGTCTTTTGATTTTGAATATGAAACTTCAAAATTTAGATCTAATCAATTCCAAAGTGCACAAAATTTAATTCCTGGAACAACTATTAATGACCGGAGAGGATATATCCCGTCTCAATTGAAGGTTTTTACAGGAAAAGTTGATTTTACAAATCCATTAAAAGACAAACAAACTTTGGAATGGGGCTTTAAAGCTGGTCTAAAAAATAATGATAATCCTTCAGTTTATGAATATTACAATAATAATCAATGGATCGTTGATCTTAATTCCACAAATCATTTCGAATACAATGAACAAATTTATGCTGCTTATGCCAATTACAAATATCGACTAGAGAAGCTGAGTATTCAGGGTGGTGTAAGAACTGAATATACTGCGATTAATATTAACCAGAAAACATTAAATGAGAATCACAAAGACGATTATTTAAAATGGTTCCCAAGCCTTTCGCTAAAATATGAATTGAGTAGTAACCATTCTATGCATGCTTCATACAGTAAGAGAATCAATAGACCTAGTCAATTTGATTTAAACCCTTTCCGTTTTTACGATGATACGTTTAATTACTCACAAGGAAATCCAAATCTAGTTCCAGAAATCACTCATTCGTCAGAAATAGGATATTCTTGGAAAAGCGCTTTTATGGCTTCTGTATATTTTAACCAAACAAAAGATGTTTTTACCGAAATCTATGTTTATAATCCCGCAGATAACACTACAGTGACAACACAAATCAATGCTGATAAATCATATAATTATGGTATAAATATCACCAATACAACCGATATCTATAAATGGTGGTCTGTAAACACGCTCTTAAATGTTTTCGAGAATAAATTTGAAGGAAACATAATCAATACCAACACAATCAACCCAATAGTTACATTAAACTTAAGTGTTCAAAACTCATTTACAATTACAGATACTTGGAAAGCAGAGGCTAATGCACAATATCAATCAAAATCGAATGTTGGAATTTATGAGAGAGATAGTTTCTTCGATTTTAGCATCGGATTATCAAAACAACTACTTGCTAAAAAAGGCAGCGTAAAATTTAATGTTACCGATATTTTTAATACCAATAAATACAATATCAATTCGGTTATCGGACAAACCAGTATTGATAAAAGATATAATCTTGATAGCCGTGTAGCAACAATTTCCTTTACTTACAGAATTTAAGAAAGCTCATGAAATTTCATGAGCTTTCTTCGTTTTATATGGGTTTCGGCTGTGTATAGAATGGAATGCAGATGATAATTTAGTCTATCTTTCTTACACAATATTGTCACCCTGAGGAACGAAGGGTCTCCTCAAGAAATTAACACCAACTTGTTTTACATTATCGAGCTACTCGCGGAGATTCGTGTAATTTGTGGCGAAAAATTA
>NZ_JAOZEW010000048.1 GCF_025847235.1 Flavobacterium shii | reverse complement strand
CAGAATATTCATTTTATTTATTTAATACTGTTTGCGCAATTGTTTCTTTTTGCCGGAAGAACAGGATTAGAACTTATTCGTAGTTGGATATTATTGCATTTATCAACACGAATAAATATCTCATTGATATCGGATTTCTTTATTAAATTAATGAATTTGCCTATTTCGTTTTTTGATGTCCGAATGACCGGAGATATCATGCAACGTATTAATGACCATCGCCGAATAGAAAGAATACTTACTACTTCATCATTAAACGTTTTGTTTTCGGTTATCAATATGATCGTTATGGGTGGTGTTTTGGCTTATTATAACCTTCAGATATTCTTTGTGTTTTTTGCAGGAAGCATTTTGTATTTTGGCTGGATAACCTTATTCCTGAAGCGAAGAGAAGAACTTGATTACAAGCGATTCTCCGAGGTTAGCCAAGAACAAAGTAAAGTCATGGAACTCATAAACGGAATGCAGGAAATAAAACTCCACAATGCCGAAAAACAAAAACGATGGGGTTGGGAATATGTACAAGCAAGATTATTTAGAGTTTCTATAAAAGGATTGGTATTGGAGCAAACCCAAACGATAGGGTCTTCTGTAATCAATGAATTAAAGAATATTTTTATCATTTTCCTTTCGGCAAAATTGGTAATAGACGGACAGATTACCCTTGGGATGATGCTTGCCATAAGCTCAATTGTAGGGAGTTTAAACGGACCCATTACCCAGCTTATTGAGTTTGTGAGAGAAGTGCAGGATGCCAAAATATCATTGGCGAGATTGTCCGAAATTCACGACAAAGAAGATGAAGTGCAACAAGAAGTACACCAAACGCAAGATATTCCAAAAGATGCCGATATTATTATTAAAGATTTATCGTACCGTTATTTAGGTTCGGATATCCCGGTTTTGGAAGATTTGAATTTAATCATTCCAGCTCATAAAGTAACCGCAATTGTAGGTGTTAGCGGAAGCGGAAAAACTACTTTGATGAAATTGTTGCTTAAATTTTACGATCCTAATAAAGGGGAGATTAATTTAGGAAATACACAACTCAAGAATATTTCCCAAAAAGCCTGGCGTAATAATATTGGAGCAGTTATGCAGGAAGGATTTATATTTAGTGATACAATTGCCAATAATATTGCTATTGGAGTAGATAAAATAGATAAAGAAAGATTAATATATGCGGCAGATGTTGCCAATATAAAAGAATATATTTCGGGATTGCCGCTAGGATATAATACAAAAATAGGATCCGAAGGAGTAGGGATGAGCACAGGGCAAAAACAGCGCTTGTTGATTGCCAGAGCTGTATATAAAAACCCTGAAATGTTGTTTTTTGATGAAGCCACTTCGGCATTAGATGCCAATAATGAAAAAGTAATTATGGGAAAACTGGATATTTTCTTCAAGAATAAAACCGTTGTAGTAATTGCACATCGATTAAGTACAGTGATGAATGCCGATCAGATAGTTGTTTTGGATAAAGGAAAGATTATCGAGATCGGAAGCCACTCGGCATTAGTAGAACAAAAAGGGAATTATTTTGAATTGGTTCGCAATCAATTGCAATTAGGAAATTAAAACATGGCAGAAGACAATACCAAATTTGAATTAAGAAGCGAAGAAGTACAAGATATCCTTACCCGAGTACCACACTGGATGATACGCTGGGGAACAGTTTTAATCTTTGCAATAATATGCATGCTTTTTTTTGTATCCTGGTTTCTTAAATATCCCGATGTAGTAAGTACCGAAATTAGTATTACAACATCCATTCCTCCCGAGAAATTGGTGGCAAAAACTACAGGAAGAATCGAAGCTCTTTTGGTCAAAGATAAAACCAAAGTATCCAGGAATACCCCATTGGCAGTTATAGAAAATTCTGCCAATTATAAAGATGTATTTGTCTTAAAAAACACGGTAGATAATTTTAATATAAACGACAGGAATAAAGAATTCCCTTTTGCTTTGCTAAACAATATGCAATTTGGAGAGTTAGAAAGTACCTATGGTGTGTTTCAGAAAGATTATGCAGCGTGGAAACTTAATGAGAACCTGCAGCCTTTTAAAGTTGAAAATAATGCTCAGAATTCAGAACATGTTCA
>NZ_JAOZEW010000047.1 GCF_025847235.1 Flavobacterium shii | reverse complement strand
GGAAAAGCGTACATAAGCTTACGGATTATTAGTACTACTCGACTATGACATTACTGCCTTTACATCTATAGCCTATCAACGTGGTCATCTCCCACGATCCTTAAAAGAAATCTCATCTTGTGGTGGGTTTCGCGCTTATATGCTTTCAGCGCTTATCCCTTCCAAACGTAGCTACTCTGCGGTGCTCCTGGCGGAACAACAGATACACTAGAGGTTTGTCCAATTCGGTCCTCTCGTACTAGAATCAGATCCACTCAAATTTCTTGCGCCCACAGTAGATAGAGACCGAACTGTCTCACGACGTTCTGAACCCAGCTCGCGTGCCACTTTAATGGGCGAACAGCCCAACCCTTGGGACCTTCTCCAGCCCCAGGATGTGACGAGCCGACATCGAGGTGCCAAACCCCCCCGTCGATATGAGCTCTTGGGGGAGATCAGCCTGTTATCCCCGGCGTACCTTTTATCCTTTGAGCGATGGCCCTTCCATGCGGAACCACCGGATCACTATGCTCTACTTTCGTACCTGATCGACCTGTATGTCTCTCAGTCAAGCTCCCTTATGCCATTGCACTCTACGCACGGTTACCAAGCGTACTGAGGGAACCTTTAGAAGCCTCCGTTACTCTTTTGGAGGCGACCACCCCAGTCAAACTACCCACCAAGCAATGTCCCCCACAGTATGGGGTTAGGCCTCAGATAAACAAAGGGTTGTATTTCAACAATGACTCCACAACGCCTAGCGACGCCACTTCACAGTCTCCAACCTATCCTACACATCATTTATCCAAGGTCAATACTAAGCTATAGTAAAGGTGCACAGGGTCTTTTCGTCCCACTGCGGGTAAGCGGCATCTTCACCGCTACTACAATTTCACCGAGCTCATGGCTGAGACAGTGTCCAGATCGTTACACCATTCGTGCAGGTCGGAACTTACCCGACAAGGAATTTCGCTACCTTAGGACCGTTATAGTTACGGCCGCCGTTTACTGGGGCTTCAATTCAATGCTTCTCCGAAGATAACATCTCCTCTTAACCTTCCAGCACCGGGCAGGTGTCAGGCCCTATACTTCATCTTACGATTTTGCAGAGCCCTGTGTTTTTGATAAACAGTCGCCTGGACCTCTTCACTGCGGCCAGCATTACTGCTGGCGACCTTTCTCCCGAAGTTACAGGTCTATTTTGCCTAATTCCTTAGCCATGAATCTCTCGAGCACCTTAGGATTCTCTCCTCGACTACCTGTGTCGGTTTGCGGTACGGGTACTTATTACCTGAAGTTTAGAGGTTTTTCTTGGAAGCCCTTAGGCGCACTATCTCTTCAACCGAAGTCTCCGAGTACTATCGTATTTCCCCAAGCCGCGTGGATTTGCCTGCGCAGCTTATAGGTAGGTACTTCAACGAACTATTCCGTCAGTTCGCGGCGCTTTCATCACTCCGTCACCCCATCACAGTAATAACTAGTACGGGAATATTAACCCGTTGTCCATCGACTGTCCCTTTCGGGTTCGCCTTAGGTCCCGACTAACCCACAGCTGATTAGCATAGCTGTGGAAACCTTAGTCTTTCGGTGTGCGGGTTTCTCGCCCGCATTATCGTTACTTATGCCTACATTTTCTTTTCTAACCAGTCCAGCATGCCTTACGACACACCTTCAACCCTGTTAGAATGCTCCCCTACCACTTACAATTGCTTGTAAATCCATAGCTTCGGTAATATGTTTATGCCCGATTATTATCCATGCTCGTCCGCTCGACTAGTGAGCTGTTACGCACTCTTTAAATGAATGGCTGCTTCCAAGCCAACATCCTAGCTGTCTGGGCAGACAAACCTCGTTCTTTCAACTTAACATATATTTGGGGACCTTAGCTGATGGTCTGGGTTCTTTCCCTCTCGGACTTGGACCTTAGCACCCAAGCCCTCACTGTTATGAAACATTATATAGCATTCGGAGTTTGTCAGGAATTGGTAGGCGGTGAAGCCCCCGCATCCAATCAGTAGCTCTACCTCTATATAACTTTACGCATAACGCTGCACCTAAATGCATTTCGGGGAGTACGAGCTATTTCCGAGTTTGATTGGCCTTTCACCCCTACCCACAGGTCATCCGAAGACTTTTCAACGTCAACCGGTTCGGTCCTCCACTGTGTGTTACCACAGCTTCAACCTGCCCATGGGTAGATCACACGGTTTCGCGTCTAACACTACTGACTAAAGCGCCCTATTCAGACTCGCTTTCGCTACGGATCCGTGGCTTAACCACTTATCCTTGCCAGCAACGTTAACTCGTAGGCTCATTATGCAAAAGGCACGCCGTCACCCCACGAAAGGGCTCCGACCGCTTGTAAGCGTATGGTTTCAGGATCTATTTCACTCCGTTATTCACGGTTCTTTTCACCTTTCCCTCACGGTACTGGTTCACTATCGGTCTCTCAGGAGTATTTAGCCTTAGCGGATGGTCCCGCCAAATTCAGACAGGATTTCTCGTGTCCCGCCCTACTCAGGATACCACTATCCTTTACACTCATTACCTATACGGGACTATCACCCTCTGTGGTTCTACTTTCCAGTAGATTCTAATTCTTTGTGCAAGAAATGTCGTGGTCCTACAACCCCAACAATGCCGTAACATCATTGGTTTGGGCTAATCCGCGTTCGCTCGCCACTACTTACGGAATCACTTTTGTTTTCTTCTCCTCCGCCTACTTAGATGTTTCAGTTCAGCGGGTTTGCCCACCTATCGGTGTACTATGTCTTCAACATAGTGGGTTGCCCCATTCAGGTATTTACGGATCAATTCGTGTGTGCCGATCCCCGTAACTTTTCGCAGCTTATCACGCCTTTCATCGCCTCTGAGAGCCAAGGCATCCCCCATACGCCCTTATTTTGCTTATTGTACCAGCCTTGATAAATCAAGACCGTTTTCTTTATCTTCTGTATTACTACTTCCAATAAAAAATGCTTTCTACTTTTTATTATTTTCTTATCTCAATATGTCAATGAACTTTTTCTTTTTTAGAATAAAGAACACAGAGTAAAGAGAACAGACAAAGTCTATATTCTTTTTTCTATATTCCATCTTCTTTTAAAGATAGTGGAGAATAACGGAGTCGAACCGTTGACCTCCTGCGTGCAAGGCAGGCGCTCTAGCCAGCTGAGCTAATCCCCCAATTAATTATGAATTGTGAATTATGAATT
>NZ_JAOZEW010000046.1 GCF_025847235.1 Flavobacterium shii | reverse complement strand
TTTATTATATCCAAATATAGATATTTTGAAAGATTGATTTTCAACCATGCAAACATAGGAGGGCGCAAAGGATTACACAAAGGTTCGCAAAATTTAATCAATAGCTTTGCGAACCTTTGCGTTTTTTTTCTTTGTGTACTTTGCGGTTAAATAGAATCAGGATGGGGAATAGGTAAAGGAATTTACCACAAAGGGGGCAAAGGATTACACAAAGGTTCGCAAAGTTTAATCAATAGCCTTGCGAGCCTTTGCGTTTCTTTTCTTTGTGCACTTTGCGGTTAAATCGGATCAGCTTCAAAAGTTAGGGATTAAGCTTTGTCAAAGATTCCAAGATGGAGTATAAAAAAGAAACCCAACAGTCCCGAAGCCTCGGGATAAAATCTGTTGGGTTTATAGTTTTAATATGTAGAAAAATAGTATTTGTTATTTTTTACTAATTTTAAAAACACAGAGTCTAGCTATGTGAAAGAAATGCATTTCTTTTGTATTCTTCTTTTATAGATAAGATCTATGTTTCTATGTGTTAAATGAAATTTTATGACACTTCTGATAAGATTTTTTTAATGAGGCAAGTTGTCTTTAAAATAACCATAAACCCAAGTTCCTAATATTGCACTTACTAAGGTTACTGCAATTACAGTTACTCCAGTTCCTATTTGCGCAAAAAGAGGACCAGGGCAAGCTCCAGTGATTGCCCAACCAAATCCGAATAATAATCCGCCATAAATCTGACCTTTACTAAATGTTTTAGGCTCAATCTTGATTTCTTCTCCCTGAATAGTTTTTAGCTTGAATTTTTTTATCAAAAAAACAGATAACATTCCTACTGCAACTGCGCTTCCGATTACGCCATACATAAAGAATGATTGTAAACGGAACATTTCCTGAATACGGTACCAACTAATGATTTCGGCTTTTACGAATACTATGCCGAATACAATTCCGACAAGCATATATTTTAAGTTTGAAATTTTCATTTTTTAGGGATTTAAAGTGAAAGTATATAAGGAAGAATCAGGTTTGCCATAACAAATCCGCCAATCATAAAGCAAATCGTTGCTATTAATGATGGCCATTGCAAATTAGAAATTCCCATGATTGCGTGTCCGCTTGTACATCCACCCGCATAACGCGTTCCGAAACCTACAAGAAAACCACCTACTACAATCATTATAAATCCACGTAAGGTTAATAAACTTTCCCATGAAAAAAGCTGAACTGGCATTAATCCCGAATTATCGGTAATACCATAAGTTGCCAATTCGGTAGTAAGTTTTGAGTTTATTTCGATAGCATTCGGATTCGATAAGAAAACAGTTGCTATGACTCCGCCTAAGAATATTCCGAAGACAAAGAATAAATTCCAGCTTTCTTTTTTCCAATCGTACTTAAAGAATGGAATATTTGCAGGAATACACATGGCGCATATATGGCGTAAAGAGGAACTAATACCAAATGCTTTGTTGCCAAAAATTAATAAAATAGGCACGGTTAATCCTATTAGTGGACCCGAAACGTACCAAGGCCAAGGTTCTTTTATGATTTCTAGTAAATTCATTTGTTGCTTTTTTATTTAGGTTCAAAGCGGCAAAGGTTCAGAGGTTCAAAGGTTGAAATCTTTGTCGTTTTGTGTCTTTGTTACTTTTTTATTTAGGTTTGGAGTGGCAAAGATACAAAGGCTAAAATCTTTGTCTCTTTGTACCTCTGCGCCTTTGTTACTTATTTACTTTAAAACTTTACTTTGACACATAAAATCAGATTTTGGAATTGTAGTTTTTGTAATAGCATTAAAACCACCTTCAACTTCGGTAAAGTTTCTAAATCCGCGTGCTTGTAATATCGATGCAGCAATCATACTTCTGTATCCACCAGCGCAATGCAAATAAAAATGTTCTTTTGGGTCGATATCTTTTACCCAGTCATTAATATATGCCAATGGTTTATTGTAAGCATCTTCTATATGTTCGGCACTATATTCAGTTTCTTTACGAATGTCGATTACTTTATTTTCTTCAACCTTAAATTCACTTGAAAATTGGTCAGCCGTAATTCTGTTTACTGTATCAATTTCATAACCTGCATTTTTCCAAGTGTCAAAACCACCTTCAAGATGTCCGATAATCGAATCAAAACCTACACGACTTAATCGCGTTACGGTTTCTTCTTCTAATCCTTTTTCGGTTACCAATATAATAGGTTGTTTTACATCGGCAATTAAAGTACCAACCCATGGAGCAAAATCTCCATTGATTCCAATATTTACCGATTGCGGAATAAATCCTTTGCTAAAGTCGCTACTATTTCTGGTATCCAGAATCAAAGCTCCGGTTTCTTCTACTATAGCCTCAAATTCTTCTGCTTTTATTACTTTCATTCCATTATCCAAAACAGATTCGAAACTTTCATAACCATTTTTGTTCATAGCCACATTCATGCTAAAATAAGCAGGAGGAGGTAATAAACCATCGGTAACTTCAGTAATAAATTCGGCTTCGGTCATATTAGCACGTAAAGCATAATTGGTTGCTTTTTGGTTACCAATTGTCGATACTGTTTCTTTACTCATGTTTTTACCACAAGCACTTCCTGCTCCATGCGCTGGATATACGATAACATCATCTGCGAGAGTCATTATTTTTGTTCGTAACGAATTAAATAATATCGCTGCCAATTGTTCTTGTGTCATCGAAGTTGCTTTTTGAGCTAAATCGGGACGACCAACATCTCCAATGAATAAAGTATCACCAGAAAAAATGGCATAATCTTTCCCGCTTTCATCAATTAATAAATAAGTGGTGCTTTCCATAGTATGTCCAGGAGTATGCAACGCTTTTATAGTGATGTTTCCTAGTTTAAATTCTTGTCCGTCGGTTGCCGAAACACAATCAAATTCGCATTCGGCATTTGGTCCATAAACAATTGGAGCACCAGTTTCTTTGCTTAAATCAACGTGACCCGAAACGAAATCGGCATGAAAATGAGTTTCAAAGATGTATTTTAATTTTACCTGATCGCGGTCTAAACGGTCTAAGTAAGGTTGTATTTCTCTAAGCGGATCTATAATCGCAGCTTCGCCATTTGAAGTAATGTAGTAGGCGCCCTGTGCTAAACATCCAGTATAAATTTGTTCAATTTTCATTGTTGTGTAATCTTAAAATAATGTTTTACAAAGGTAACTCTGTTTTTTTGGAAAATAAGTGACTAATGTTACAGATTTTTTTTTGAGTTAAAATTTGTTTTCGATTTTACCAGATAAGATTCTATAAGTAAATAATAAGTTGGGATTAATCAGTATATGATTTACATGATTTTATATGATTTATATATTTAAAACGATAAACTCTTTAGAATATTTTGAAATAACCAATTCACTATATGACTTATACAAGAAAATATGTTCTGGTGTTTAATTTATACAACACTTAAATAGATTTACAATACTTAAATGATTTTAAAAAAAATAACTGTTTAATGCCTTTGAACTAATCAAAATTTTTAACAATCATGGGGTGATAAAGTCTTTTTATAGATAGTTTATGTTAGTTTTAATAGGTAAATTTGCGAGACCTCATAATAAAATAATATACGCTAGTATGGAAGAAATGCTTTTTTATGACCGAATGCAGTTTGCGTTTACAATAACTTTTCACTACCTCTTTCCGCAACTTACAATGGGACTTTCATTGATCATTGTATATTTTAAATGGAAATACCTCCGAACAAAAAACGAAGAATACAATCATGCGACTCATTTTTGGATGAGAATCTTCGCTTTGAATTTTGCAATGGGTGTCGTTACAGGAATTCCGATGGAGTTTCAGTTTGGAACCAATTGGGCTAAATTTTCAGAATTAACCGGGGGAATTATCGGGCAGACCCTTGCCATGGAAGGAATGTTTTCTTTTTTCTTGGAATCATCATTTCTTGGAATATTTTTATTTGGAGAAAAAATACTTGGACATAAATGGCATTTTGTCACCGGATTATTAATATGTATTGGCTCCTGGGCAAGCGGATTTTTAATTATTGCCACACATTCATGGATGCAAAACCCTGTGGGATTTGAGATTCTCGAAAACGGAAGATTTGTATTAACCAATTTTCAAGCTTTGTTCCTTAATCCTTGGTTATGGCCATCGTACTTACACAATCAGGCAGCATCTATGGTAACAAGTTCATTTGTTGTTGCAGGGATCGGAGCTTTTTATATTTTGAGTAAAAAGAATATCACTTACGGAAAACTATTCGTTAAAACAGGTGTTATCTTCGGATTAATTTCGTGTGTAATTGTAGCAGTTCCTACGGGTGATTTACTGGCCAAAAACGTGGTAAAATACCAACCTGTGACTTTTGCAGCGATGGAAGGAATATTTCATACTGAGAAAAAAGGATCTGAGATTGTTCTTATCGGTCAGCCTGACGTGAAAGATAAAAAACTAGACAATAAAATAGCCGTTCCTAATATCTTGAGTTTCCTAACTTACGGAAGCTGGCATGAAGAGATAAAAGGACTGGATCAGTTTGATGAAAGTGTTCATCCAACTAATATTTCAGGATTGTATTACGCCTATCATATTATGGTTGGTCTCGGAACTATTTTTATAGGATTGATGGCTTTTGCTGTTTTCCAGCTTTGCCGAAAAAAACTATTTGAAACCAAATGGATTTTATGGTCGCTGCTTTTTATGCTTCCATTTCCATATATCGCCAATACTACAGGATGGTACACTGCCGAATTAGGGCGTCAGCCGTGGTTGGTTTATAATTTATTACGCACTGCCGAAGGTGCTTCGCCAACGGTTTCCTCAGGGAATACACTATTTACATTACTAGGATTTATAGGATTGTATCTTTTATTGGGCATGTTGTTTTTGCTATTGGTTGGAAAAATCATCAATAAAGGACCTCACACAGAAAAAATATAATTATGGAATTTTTTTGGTACGTAGTTTTAATGGGAATTTTGGCTGTTTACATTGTATTGGATGGCTATGATTTTGGTGCAGGAATTATTCATTTATTTTTTGCAAAAACAGAGAAAGATAAAAAAGCGATAACCAGTGCGATTGGTCCATTTTGGGATGCCAATGAAGTATGGATTATTGCGGCTGGAGGAGTTTTATTTTTTGCTTTTCCGATTTTATATGCATCTTCTTTTAGTGGTTTTTATTTACCATTGATTATGATTTTGTGGTTGCTTATCTTTAGAGCAATCGGATTAGAAATGCGCGGACAAATTCATCACCCAATGTGGGAAGTAGTTTGGGATAAAGCATTTGGAATTGCGAGTTTGCTATTGGCTTTATTCTTCGGGATAGCTTTAGGGAATATTGTTCGTGGTGTAAATTTAGGAATGGTTGTAAATGGCGTTTCTACACAGGAAGCTCATTTTTTCTTTTTGCCTTTGTGGAATCCAACGTTTAGTCCACAAGCCAATGAATTAGGAATTATCGATTGGTTTACTTTGTTTCTGGGGATCGTGAGTGTAGTAGCTTTGACGATTCATGGTGCGAACTGGATTATTTTTAAAACCAATTCTTCATTAAACGAAAAACTTAAAAATGTAGTTTTTAAACTCAATATCGTATTGCTTATTTTGGTATTTATATCCTTGCAAATATGGCATTTTATTGAGCCGAAACCATTTCACAATTTTATTGATAATCCTATATTGTGGATATTTCCACTGATTACTTTTATTGGGATTATAGGATTGTTCAAAGTACGCACGTATAAAAAAGACGGTTCGGGATTTGTATTCTCAACATTGTTTCTTGTGGGAGGTTTTGCCTCAACGGCAGTTTCAATTTTCCCGAATGTTTTACCATCAACGAATAATGTAAATCCTTCATTGACGATTTATAATACTGCAGCACATGAATACGGATTAGCAGCAGGAATGAGTTGGTTTTTTATCGCTTTGGCTTTGGTGATTGTTTATTTTATTATTCAATACCGCGTTTTTAGTGGTAAAATGGATGATATTGGGTATGGGGAACATTAAAAATTATGGATTAGACCTAACAGGTCTATAAAACCTGTTAGGTCTGTCTTAAAAACCTCGGTCTTTTAGATTAATTTACATTCACATCAAAAGAAACAGTATCATTTTTTACTCGTGTAACTTTATCATTAAATGTGTATTGGGTTATTGCTTTGATACGATTGAGTCCCTTATGGGTTAAAATTTCCTCAACAATAATTTCTGCGGGTAATTTATTTTTAATAATTCTTTTTGCTTTTGAGTTATCGATACCTACTGTTTCTATTTTAAAAGTTCTTTTAGCGTAGGGTATATTAGCTACTAAGTAGTTATATCTTATAGTGTCGCCAACTTTTAAATCATCTCCTTTTTTTATTTCCCCCAGTTTTTTATTCACTACTTTATGCTGGCCTACTGGCCAAATTGCATAACCATCATACATTTTCACTACTTTGTCATCAAACTTAATTATAAAGGCAGTTCTTCCAAGACTATCGCATATAATGTACTTCTTTACTAAGCCACTCTGATCATAATAAGTACATTCCAGATTAATTTTACTGTTTTTTCGATAAAAAACTGATTCTAATTTACCATTATCATAATAATAGAAACAATTCCCATGCGGTTCATTATCAATAAATTGACCTTCGTTGATTTTAATTCCTTTTTCATTATAACTTATAAATTTTCCGTGAAAAACAGTATCCTTATTTCTAATTACATATTCACTCATTGCTAATAATTTTCCTGATGGACTATATTCTTTTAAAGTATATACTTTTTCTTCTTTAAAATAAAAAAACAAGAATGTCAAACCAAGTATCATAAGGAATACTGCTATTATATATTTCTTTTTCATTATTTCTTTTTTTGTTGTGCTTCCAAGATATCTCTTCTCACCTGTACATTTTTATTTGGATTTTTAGGGTCACTAACCGTTTGAACCATATCTGTCTGGCTTGTTTTTGTGCGTTTTTTATCTACTTCTTCATTTACAGATTTTCCAGCTTTTATTGTATTCGCACCATGATCGGTTGCATTCATAAAATCGTCTGCTTTGTTTTCCTTTGTTGGTTTTCCCCCATTAGTTCCTTTTCCTCTGGAAGTGCTGCCTTTTACTTCAAATCCCAATATAACAATAAGAGCTTCAAATGCACCTCCAAAATCAATCCATGTAACATCTCTTCCACCTATGCGTAATGAACTCGGGTCTTGATAGTTTCCTCCATCAGAAAATGCAAATCCTCCACTAAAAAAGGATGATTTCTTTTTCTTAAAATTATGGAGAATATCTCCGTTATAAGTTATTAGTTTGGTGTCTCCATCCAATAATATTCTGTTGCCATTACCAAAAGTTTTCCCCCAGGTATGTCCTAAATTTGAATAGTGGTCAATTTTTGCAGTTCCGTCAAGCCAAATTAGTTCTCCAGTTTTTTTATTTCTGTACCAATCAAATGGAGTTCGCCCGTAGAAATCGACCAATCGTAATAAATCCCTGTTATAGGACTCACGCGAAGAATATTGCCCAAGATCATCATCTTTCTTAATGTCATTAAAGCTATCAAAATTTCTAAACATAATAAACAAGATTTATTGTAAGTTATTACTTCTTTTATTTACAACATTACGTATAAATTATCTTACTTACAGTACTACTTCCAATTATTTACATACTTTAAAATGAGTGTTTTATCTGATTACTCGGATATGCTCAAAGATAACGCAGATTTTCAATCTGTGCACATTCAAATATTGAAACAATATTTTTGAAGGAAGTAGATTGCGTTCACGGATTGCAAATCCGCGATATCTTTGCGTTGAAAGAAGATTTCTTAATATCTTAAGAATCCAAAATTTTCAATTTACTCCAAGATTGCGTTAGGGATAGGAATGATATCCTTTTTAATTTTTCTTTAAAAATAAAAAGATATAGT
>NZ_JAOZEW010000045.1 GCF_025847235.1 Flavobacterium shii | reverse complement strand
GGATTTACGCAAAGTTCACAAAGCTGTTCCTCAATATTGCTCATTCTAGAGCAGAAAGACAACATTATGGTAGTTTTGTGGTAAAATAATTCAATATTTCACTTCGTTATACAAATAAAAAGCCTCTTGAAGAATGTGAACTCTATCAAAAGACTTTTACTAACTAAAAATACACAAAAAACAATCTTAAATCTTAACGGTAGGCTTTTGCTTTTTCTTTCTACCCCACCAAATATAAAAACCTGTTACAGGTAAACTAGCACATATTAAGCTAGCAGCAAAATATATAATCTTTGTTGGTATTCCCCCAATAGCTCCTATATGCAAACTATAATTGGATCGAATAAGCCATTTTGAGAAACGTTCGTTATTAATATACTCCTGTGAATTTGGCTTTAATTCCAAAGTTTGTTGATCAAAGTATAAGTCCCTCCAAATTCCTTTATTCATATCTGTGCAAGCATAAAAGTCATCATCTGGTTCATCTGGAAAATGGATAATAACTGCTTCTTTATTTTCCTTAGCAATTTCGGTACGTACCTTTTTCCAAATAAAATCGGCTGCAGCCAGTTTATCTAACTGTTTCTTGGATAAAGTATCTTTTTTAACAGCAAGAACTTGCTCTTTATTCTCTTTCTCATCGGCCCAACCACCACTTATCCAATACGTACTTTCTCTAAGCCAATGAAAACTCATTAATAGCCCTGTAAAAGAAATAAGCAACGCCAGAATGAGTGTATAAAACCCCATTACATTATGCAAATCATAATTCACACGCTTGAATTTAGCATTCCATTTTATCTTGAAACTACTATTTCTGGTTGTTTTATTCCACTTTTTTGGAAACCAAAGAATAAGACCGCTTATAAGCAAAAAGAAAAAAACAAACGTAGCCCAAGCTGTTATTTGCGAACCAACACCACGACCTAACCACAGATAACGATGTCCTTCATCCATAATATGAAAAAAATCTTCGTGATCTACAATTCCGGTAATTTTACCATTGTATGGATTTACATATATCAGAGAATCCGATTCGACATCTACTTTTATGGTCTTATCCAAACCATTATACCATACACCATGAATCTCTTTATTAGGCAATGCTTTACTAACAGCTGCATATATCTGAGAAGGAGGTAATAGTTTTTCTGACTTTTGAGCTTCGACATTTAACCACGGAGACGTTACATGCTTAATTTCTTGTTCAAAAACCAAAATACAACCTGTAATTCCCATTATAAACACAATGATTCCCGAAGCAAGTCCAAGCCATAAATGCAGCCAAGCATTAATTTTACTAAAACGAGATTTCCCTTTGTTTGTTGGCTTACTTATACGACTTTTAATAGTATTCATGGGGGCATTGTAATTTTATAGATAGGGCATTTTTAGGGCAAAAAAGGCATGTTTATGAATAACTATAGAATTATTTATAGCTAATAAATTCTATAAGAGATTTAAAGCAAAAATAACCTATCACTTGCAAAAAGTCAAATTAATATTTAATTATTCTAAATAAATATAACATTTAACTTTTAAATTATTTTTTACTCAAGAGAATAAACAATATCTAGCATTTATTCTAAGTTACGTATGCTCAAATAATATATTCTATGTGACTTTTGTCCATAAAAAAGCCCGTTAAAATTAAACGGGCTCTTATAAATCTATCAATTTATGGTTTATATTTTCAATTCCAAAATTGTGTTTTTCATCTCTTCTATCACAATTTGAATGTCTTTCTCACTCGTTCTCCAGTTCACAAATGATGCACGTATTCCTTTACGGCTTTGATATACTGTAGGTGTCATAAATACTTTTCCAGTATCATTAAGATGGGTTAAGAATAAATTCACTTTCTCTTGATTATGATCACCAGATAATGTAAAACAAACATTATTAAGACGTGTTGGAGCTAATAATTCGAAACTCTCATTATTAGTAATAAAACTATCAAATTGCAAAGCTAAGTCAATACTATTTTCGACTATGTCCTGATATCCTTTTTTCCCATAAGCTAATAAAGAAAACCAAACTGGTAATGCTTTTAATCGACGTGAATTTTCAGGCAGGAAATTTAAGAAGCTAAAATTTTCTAACGGATCCCCAAGATAAGGTGCATTCGAATTTTGAAATGTTTCTACTTGTAATATTTTATGTTCTTCTTTTATCAAATAAAAAGCACTTTCATAAGGAACGTTAAGCCATTTATGACAATCGATTGTAATACTATCGGCATTTTCCCAACCGTTAACCAAATGTTTGTATTTAGGAGAACAAGCAGCAAATCCTCCAAACGCAGCATCAATATGCCACCAGAATTTGTGTTTTTTCTTAAATTCACTTATTGCTATAAAATCATCAAAATCGGCTGTATTTACCGTTGCAGCACTTGTAATTACAATAAAAGGTTTTCCATTTAAAGCTTCAATGTTTTTTTCTAGATCGACTATATCAATTGCTTCACGGTTTCCTTCAATTGTTTTTATTTTAGTGAAATTTTGACTTCCGATTCCTAGCATTGCCAAACATTTTATAGAAGATGAATGTGGAGTTGCAGAAAAAATTGTAATTGGTTCAGAAATTCCATTCTTAGCAAAATCTTTTCCCAATTGCTTTCCATACCATTGCCTCGCAACAGCTAGAGAAGTAAAATTAGACATTGTTGCTCCAGATACAAATCCGCCAAGAAATGATTTTGGCAAATCAAGCAATTGCAATAATAAATTAATTGTCTCGATTTCTATTAAAGCCGAAACTCCGCCTTGTGCTTTTACTGCTTGAGTATTTTGGTCGTAAATAGTCGTTAACCAATCCCCAACTATCGAAGCTGGTGTACTCCCACCTGTTACAAATCCCCAATATCTTGGCCCTGGCGATGCAATCATCAAAGGTGCTAATCTCTGATTGAATTCTTCCAAAGCAGATAATGCTCCTAAACCAGATAGATTTAGATTTCGATCGGTTGTTATAGAATTTTCGTTTGATGTTGAAACTGTATCCATAGAATTTAAAAATTCTATTCCTTGTTGTTTTACTTTTTCAAGTATATTTTCAATATCGTTTAAATCTTGTTGAAGTGTTGTATTCATTTTAGAATATTCTAGTTTAAAATAAAATTAATGAGTTATATAGAATCAATGCTTAACTATTTAATAATAAGTTTTTATCATTAATAGCGTAATAAAAAAGCTAACCATATAAATGATATAAGTAAATATAAGCATGATGAATCAGCGTAAAACTAAAATGAACTTATATCACTAATATGGTTTAAATTAATCATGAGTTATGTTTCTACCATTTTGTTTTTTCCGAGAATCGAGAGACCATCATCGACGAGATCACGTCTCCATTTGCATTTAACAGAGTAGCAATTGGATCGACGAGTGTACCCAAGATCATGGCTACTGGTAAGGCTTCTGCCATTGGCAAACCGTAAACAGTTATCGCCAAGACTTCGCCGATGTATCCACCGTTTGGAATTCCGCCCTCAACAATGGAGACAATTACAGTAATTCCTAATGCCAAAAGTATGGTACTTGGCTCAGTAAAATCTTTCCCGAACATGGTAAATAATACGGTTATTTTTAAGATAGATGACATACTTGAACCGTCTTTATGCAATGGTGCTCCTAGCGGAATAACTACATTCCGGACATGTGCAGGAATTTTCATTTTTTCGGCTGCCAAAAGATTAGCTGGTATTGTTGCAATACTACTACAAGTGCCTATAGCTGTAAGTGCCGGCGTAACATTATTGCTCCAGAACACTACAAAGGCTCTTTTTCCTCCTGCTATAAAAGCATACAGGCTGAAAAAAACAAAAAAATAAAAGATACATGCTCCATAATAAATCCCTAAAGGTTTGGCATAAACTCCGAATAATTGTGGTCCGTAAAAACTAACCTGATATGCAAAATAAGCTCCCAAACCTATTGGAGCTAATTTCATAATCATATTTAAAAGTTGTTTCATCACTTCGTTTCCTGAATCTAGAAAACTCTTGAAACTATTCCCTTTTTCTCCTGATTGCAAGGTTGCAAATCCTATTAAAAATGAAAAGATAATAAGTGCCAACATACTTTTTCGGGACAATAATTCGTAGAAATCATTGGTCGTAAGTAATTGTGCGATTTGATCTCCTACGTTGCCTGTTGCAATATTCTCTAACGGAACTTTAGAAACTATAATGTTCTGATGGATAGGAAAAATATAAACGGCTATAATCATTACAATAGCCGAAATAAGAAGTGTTCCTAAAAAAACAGCGACCATTACAACAAATAGTCTTCCGAGTTTTTCCGTTTTCTCCAAATTGGCAATAGAAGAAGTTATTGTAAAAAAGATTAACGGAATAATTGCAGTAAAAAGTAAGTTCAGGAAGATATCTCCCAGTGGCTTTATGATCTCAATATCTTTACCAAAGACTAATCCTAAAATACTTCCCGCAATGATTCCGCTTAGAAGCAAAAGAATACTACTGTAATTTTTTATAAAATTGATTTTTTTAGTCCCCATAGTTTAAAAAGCATTAGTATTAAAAAATCAATTAAATTACGCTAAAAAAGAGTTCTAAATTATCAACGTTGCTTTTATTATTTTTCAATAACAATTGTAGTAAATTCTCTATCGACAAGTTCTCCTGTTTTACTTTTTATTTTTTCTGTCAACGTTTCTGAATTGACAATCCTGAAAAGTGTCTGACTGATTAGCTTTTCAACTTTTTCGGTATCGTAAAGATTAAATTCAAATTCGGTAAACGGAAGTTTTTTCATAAAACTTTCCTGTGCAAAAGTTAAGCTAAAAATTCCTTTATTATCCAGTACCCTATATATTTCTAAGAGAAAATTTACAGGCTCTTGCCAAAAATAAATGGTATTTACAGTAAATATTTTATTGAAATATGCATCTGGAAATGGAATTATGTTTCCATCAAACAAAACAAATTCAGCTTCTTTTTTATCTACAAATTGCTTATTTATTTTTTGTGCTTCGGCATACATTAGTTCGGACATTTCGAGTCCGTAGTACTTTAAATGGGTACTTTGCTGCATTATATATTCTAAATGCGCTGCGTTTCCATGACCAAGTTCTAATATTTTATCGCCTTGGGAGATAGTAAGATTTCGGATTGAGCTTAGCGTCATATTGATGTTGGTTTCATGCATCATATTTGCCATTTCAATTCCTTTTTCTCCTTCGGGTTTTTTTAATTGAGATGCAATTGATTGTAATTCTTCTTTTTTCATAATGGTTGAAATTATTAAAAATTGAAAATTAAGTTCAAAGTCATTGCAAGGCACGAAGCAATCACACTAATAATAAGCACTAAAGATATGCTGTATGAGATTGCTTCGTACCTCGCAATGACATTAGAAAACTTTACTCGCGATTTGACGAATATTCTCGGATTTTCCCATTGAATAATAATGCAAAACAGGAACCCCAGCTGCTTTTAACTCTAATGATTGCTGAATTGCCCACTCGATTCCGACTTGTTTAATCTCTGCATTATTCTTGCATTGACTTACAGCGTGAATCAAATCTTCTGGTAAATCGATTCGGAAAATCTGTGGTAAAACCTGCAAATGTCTTTGAACAGCAATTGGCTTAATTCCCGGAATAATAGGAATTGTAATCCCCATTTCTCTCGCTTTCTCTACAAAATTGAAATATTTTGAGTTGTCAAAAAACATCTGTGTTACCACATAATCAGCTCCAGCATCTACCTTTTCTTTCAGCCTTTTTAAATCTGATTGCAACGAAGGAGATTCTAAATGTTTCTCCGGATAACCTGCAACGCCAATACAAAAATCGGCTTTGTTATCGATATCCATTACTTCATGAAGATATTTTCCTTGATTCAATAAATTGATTTGTTTAACCAAATCGACAGCATAATCGTTCCCTCCTGCTTTTGGAATAAAATATTGCTCGTCTTTCATGGCGTCACCACGTAAAGCCATCACATTGTCGATTCCCAGATAATTACAATCTACCAAAAGATACTCGGTTTCTTCTTTCGTAAATCCTCCGCAAAGTACGTGAGGTACAGTATCTACGTTGTATTTATGTTTTATAGAAGCGCAAATCCCAAGCGTCCCGGGACGCATACGTGTTAGTTTTTTGTCTAAAAGTCCGTTGCCTTTATCAATATAAATATACTCCTCGCGAGAAGTTGTTACATCAATAAACGGCGGATTAAACTCCATCAACGGATCAATATTATCGTATAATTCCTGAATGCTTTTCCCTTTTTGAGGCGGAATAATTTCAAATGAGAATAAGGTATTTCCTTTGGCGTTTTCTATATGTTGTGTTACTTTCATGATCCTCCCCCGACCCCTCCAAAGGAGGGGAGAACTCGGGTAATTTTAATTGAACAATATTTTTTTATCTCATTTCGGCTACTCCCCTTTGGGGAGGCTGGGTGGGGATTTAATCTGCTATGTTTGGGTTAAGCCATTTCATGGCTTTGTCTGTCGAAATACTTCTTCGTTTGGCGTAATCTACTACCTGATCTTCTTTTATTTTTCCGAGTCCGAAGTATTTACTTTTCGGATTTCCGAAATAATATCCTGATACCGAAGATGCTGGCCACATTGCCATACTTTCAGTTAGGGTTACTCCTATTTCTTCTTCTACATTTAAGAGTTTCCAGATTGTTGGTTTCTCTAAGTGATCCGGGCAAGCAGGATATCCTGGAGCAGGACGAATTCCTTTATAATTCTCTTCGATTAAATCTTCTGTCGATAATGATTCATTGGCATCATAACCCCAAAAATCTTTACGAACTTCTTCGTGTAAATATTCAGCGAAAGCCTCTGCAAAACGATCGGCTAACGCTTTAACCATAATCGAATTATAATCGTCAAGATCTTTCTCAAATTCGGCTGCCCATTCATCAACACCAAAACCAGTAGTTACGCAAAATGCTCCCATATAATCTGTAACTCCGCTGTCTTTTGGCAGAATAAAATCTGACAAAGCGATATTTGGTGCTCCTTTTGTTTTTTGTGATTGCTGACGAAGTGTTAAGAATTTCTCTAATACTTTTCCGTTTTCATCACGCAATTCGATATCGTCATCATCAATTTGATTCGCTGGGAAAATACCGTAAATACCTTTTGCTGTTAGTTTTTTCTCAGCCAAAATCACTTTCAACATTTCCTGAGCATCTGCAAAAACCGAAGTTGCTTCTTTACCTACAACCTCATCGGTTAATATGGCTGGATATTTCCCGAACAATTCCCATGTTCTAAAAAATGGCGTCCAGTCGATATACGGAACCAAAACATCTAATTCTACATCGATTACTTTTGCCCCAACAAATTTTGGTTTGGTTGGCGTATATTCAGCCCAATCCAATTGTAATTTATTTTTACGTGCTTGCTCTATTGTTAGGAAGTTTTTATCTCTTGAACGATTTAAAAACGTTTCTCTAAACGCATCATAATCTGCACGAATATCGCTTGCATATATCTTACGGTTATGATCTAATAGGTTTCCTGCAACCGTTACGGCTCTCGAAGCATCGTTTACGTGAATTACAGTTTCTCTATATTGCGGAGCGATTTTCACGGCTGTATGCGCACGCGAAGTCGTTGCTCCACCAATCATAATCGGAATTTTAATTCCTTGTTTGTCTAATTCTTTTGCCAAATACACCATTTCGTCAAGCGAAGGTGTAATTAATCCGCTTAGTCCAATAATATCAACATTATGTTCTATCGCAGCAGCAATAATTTTTTCTGGAGGCACCATAACACCAAGATCTACAATCTCGTAGTTATTACAAGCTAAAACCACCGAAACGATGTTTTTACCAATATCGTGAACGTCACCTTTTACAGTTGCCATCAATATTTTTCCGTTTCCTTGTTTGTCTCCTGCTTGTTTACTAGCTTCAATATAAGGCAATAAATATGCAACTGCTTTTTTCATTACACGTGCCGATTTTACTACCTGAGGCAAGAACATTTTTCCGCTTCCGAATAAATCTCCAACGACATTCATTCCCGTCATCAAATTGATTTCGATAACTTCAATAGGTTTTGTTGCTGCCAAACGTGCTTCTTCGACATCTATTTCTATAAAAGCATCAATACCTTTTACCAATGAATGTGTGATACGCTCCTGAACCGTTCCTAAACGCCATTCCTGAATTGCTTTTTCATCTGATTTTACTTCGCCTTTTACGTTCTCGGCAAAATCCAAAAGTCTTTCCGTCGCATCATCACGTCTGTTTAAGATTACATCTTCAACATGCTCTAGTAAATCTTTAGGGATATCATCATAAATCGAAAGCATCTCAGGATTTACAATTCCCATTGTCATTCCGTTCTTGATTGCGTGGTATAAAAACACCGAGTGCATCGCTTCACGAACGTGATCGTTACCTCTAAAAGAGAACGAAACGTTACTTACTCCACCACTAATATGTGCGTGTGGCAAGTTATCACGAACCCATTTTGTACCTCTAAAAAAATCCAAGGCATTTAAGCGATGTTCTTCCATTCCGGTTGCAACTGGGAAAATATTTAAATCGAAAATAATATCCTGTGGAGGAAAACCAACTTTGTTAACCAAAATATCATACGAGCGCTGACAAATTTCAACCCTACGGTCAAAATTATCCGCCTGACCTACTTCGTCAAAAGCCATAATAATAGCCGCCGCTCCGTATCGTTTGATTAATTTAGCATGGTGAATAAAGGCTTCTTCGCCTTCTTTCAAAGAGATTGAGTTTACAACACTTTTTCCTTGTACTACTTTTAGACCTGCTTCGATGATTTCCCATTTCGAACTGTCAATCATAATTGGCACTCTCGAAATATCGGGTTCAGATGCTATTAAATTCAGGAATTTTGTCATTGCCTGAACTCCATCAAGCATTCCCTCATCCATATTAATATCGATAATCTGTGCTCCTCCTTCTACTTGTTGTCTTGCAATATCAAGTGCCTCGTCATACTTCTCTTCCTTGATTAGGCGAAGGAATTTTCTTGAACCCGTAACATTTGTACGTTCACCTATGTTTACAAAAACACTTGTTGGCGTAATAATTAATGGTTCTAATCCTGCTAATACAAGGTCTCTTCTATTTTCTGCCATTTTCTTTAAGTTACTAAGTCCCTAAGTTTTTTAGGTACTAAGTTTTTTTATTCTTTATTTATAATCCTGCAAGGTTTTAAAAACCTTGTAGGTCTCTCCTTTTTTTAATTTTATTTTGGGCGTGTCCCAAGGGTCAGGCTATCCGCTATTAGTCCTCGCTCTTCCTTCGTCAGGCTGTGGGCTAGCCGCTTCTATCCCTCACGCAAATTTCGGTTTCATAAGGCAATTTATATTTTTTCAAAAAATTTGAATTTTCATCATTTAATAAAATAAATTCTCGACTTATATAATTTGTCCTTACGAAATTCTTTGCTTCTAATCTTGTTCGCTAGCGCGAGCG
>NZ_JAOZEW010000044.1 GCF_025847235.1 Flavobacterium shii | reverse complement strand
TGCTCCTGTTCCACCAATCATTCCGTCTTTTCCGTTGTTTCCTGCTGCTCCGTTGATTGGTGACCAACTGTCTGCATCTTTCGGATCTTTTCCTGGTATTAAGATATATACAGTTCCTGTAGTATTATCAACAACAATTGTTGTACCGGCAGAGGGTACAAGTCCAGCTACTCCAGGCACACCTGCAATACCTTGTGGCCCGCTAATTGAAGACCAAGTACCATCGGAGTTTTGTACATAAACAATACCTGTTTTTGTATCTGTATAAATACTCACCCCTTTCCCAGGATAACCAGGCTGTCCGTCTTTGGCAGGAATGCCTTCGCCTGATGCTGTACCACCACTACCTCCAGTAGATTCACCTGAAACAGCCATTCTGTTCCATTTATTATTGTACCAGTAGTAATACCCTGGAATAACATCGGAAATAGTATTTATATTGAAAACTAATAAGCTTTCAGTATAATTGCCTTTTTCATTCTTTTTAATTGTAGTAACATCTGTAGAGCTCAATAATTCGACTCTAGGGATTAGGACACCTCTGTTCTTAGCCAAAACTTCTAATTGAGCAGAAGCATCTGGATTTAGCGTTCCGATACCTACCTGTGAGTAAGCCGAATAACTACCTAAGACAACAAGTAATGGGAGTAATCTATTCTTCATAAGATTCAATCATTATGGGTTATTATTATCATTTAAATTATTATAGAGGCTAGAAAAACCTCTTAAATCACATTCTGTTAAACTTCGACCAATACTAAATTTTTCAACATTTAGCTAACATTCTTAGTTTCAAGTTGCAAAGGTCTAGTTAAAGCCTTTCCGTTTTTACCTCCATAAGTTTTTAAACTTGTAGTTTAAGACATTTCTTATTTAAAAAAGATTCTAAGGAACAGAGGTTCAAAGCAGCAAAGACTCTGATATATTAAGAGGAGATTAAAAGGGGAAAGGCTCTGGTTTTTAAAAAAGTAAGATGTGACTTAGAGCAATGTCATTAAGTTAAGCAACTATTTAAAAATGATTTAAGATTTTTGACCAACGATTTTTGATTTCAGATGTATAAAACCTCGTAAAATCAAAAATCAGCAATCGTTACCTGAGCCTGGAAGCGCGAACAGGCGAAACAATCTTCAATCTAAAATCTCTTAACTTAATGACATTGGGCTTAGAAATAAGAGTTTTGAGAAAAATATTAAAGAAATATAAATCTTTGTGAGTTTTGCTACTTTTTTATGAATCTTGACGAAATGTTTTTTAATTCCTTATCTCAAAATATAATTTACAAATTTCCCTAAAATAGAAATGGGGAAACCGAAGCTTCCCCATTCATCTAACTAATAACAAAAACCCAAAAAAAATTTGAATTCAAAAAAATTGTTTACCCTACAATTTAAAGTACAAAGTTCTCTATAAATACCAACTAATATAACCTCTAGAAGTTTTTAAAGTCATAGATTAGGGTTAAATTTTAGGTACTGAGGTACTAAGGCTCTGAGGTACCGAGATTAAAAGAGATGAGAGATACAAGAAGAAAGATGCAAGACTAGAACTGAAAACTGAGACTGAAAACTAAAAGCTTTGCGAACCTTGCGGTTAATTTTTTTTGCCACAGATTTAAAGAAAGTGCGTTTGGTCTTTAACAAAGAGTTGCTAACTTAAATTGTCTATAATGGGATGCGGATGAAACGGATTTAAAATAATCAAAAATAAAATCCGTTTAATCTGTGTTCCTTTGGCAAAGAGTTAGATAGAATTAAAAAGATTTCCCACATTGTCCATAAAGTAACGCGAATGGCACAGATTTTTAAAACCTTTGCGAACTTTGCGTAATACCTTGCGCCCTTTGCGGTTAAACCACTGAGACTAAAAACTGAGACTAAACCTATTCAGTACTAATATATAGGTATCCTGATTTTTCGACTTTATTTCCGTTATTATCATATTGTAACGTATAAAAATAAGTTCCTGTAGGAAGCTTCTCTTCTCTTTTTAGCGTATTTCGTCCATCTGAAAATCCTTCAAAAACATTGGTCACATTATCATATCCTTCTTTTTCATATACTACTACCCCATATCTGTTAAATATCCTGACACTATTATTTGGATAACAATCGATACCTCCTATTATAAACGTATCATTTTTTCCATCTCCGTTAGGCGAAATACCATTGTACACATTTGCCAAGCATGTTACTTTTATCGTTTGTGTATATGACTTTTGGTTTCCGCAATTATCACTGGCAACCCAAGTCCTATTAATCGTATAATTGCTGCTACAATTTCCGTCTTCTTTAGTTTCTGTATAATCAACTGTTGCGGTTCCACAGCTATCAGTAGCGGTAAGTGTGGCTACTATTGGAACTGAATCACAATCTGCATTTACTAATGCCTCTGGTAATGGTTCTACAAAAACCGGCGCCATTGTATCCTGCACATTAATAATTTGCATATATATGGCTTCATTTCCAGAAGTATCGGTAGCTATCCAGGTTCTATGAAGTTGATAATCTCCTGAACAACTTCCATTAATTGTTGTCTCATTAAATAGTACTGTTACTGTCGAACAATTATCTACAGCAGTAATTATTGGTGCTACTGGTATTACTACACTACACTCGATGGTTGTATTTGATGGTAGTACTCCAACAAAAACCGGTGGTGTAGTATCAGCAATAATTATATTCTGCTTAGTCATAGAAGCATTTCCGTTATTATCGATAAATGTCCAGGTTACTTCTGTCGTACCTGCAGTAGTTACAGGAAAAACTGTGGATGTTATTCCTGTAATAGTATTCCCGCAAGCATCTAATGTAACGGGGAATGGTGGGGTTATAGAACACTCCCCATTAATATCTCCCAATATTGGAATAATTGGATCCGATGATACCAAAACAAATGTAGAAATCCCTGTACTCCCCTTACAAGTTACTAAACATTGATAATAGGTTGTAACTGTTTGCGAAGTTGTATAGGTAGAACTAATTGCTGCTATAACATTACTCCATGTAATATTATCCAGTGAAGTTTGCCATTGGTAGGTTACTCCCCCTCCTGTAGTTGTATTTTGTAATGATAATGTAAAGGGAGTACCTGTGCAATCTAATCCTATACTAGCAATAGTAACTCCTGGTGTAGGTGTTCCCACACAGGAAGCTTTAATATTAATTGTATAATCTTCGACCTGACCTGTACTACTATTAATTGTGCATGGGGTCGTATTATATCCTCCTAAACGACCGATTATCCGCATTTTTATATTGCCTACAGCAGCATCAATTGGTATTGGAATAGAAAAAGAAGCTTGTTGTCCATCTGTTCCTGTAGAGTTGATAATAGTACCAATCTCAAAATACCCTCCTAAATCATCAAAATCACCATCGTTATTCCAATCAAAAAAAGCAGTATAAAAACTCGTATTATTCCCATTAGTACTTCCTTTTATTACTAGTATATAGCTTTCTGCCTGATTAACATCTGTTGGAGTATCTGCTGTAAAATCTTCATAAGAAGTGGTTCCCGATGAGACTTTATTTAAAGTATTAAATGCTACATAGGTAATTTGTGCCACAGTAACAAAATCGATACAAGAACTCATTCCTACGTTTAGAATCCCATTATTAATCGTAAAAAAAGTATTGTCCTTATTCATAGCACTTGAAGCTGTACTCCCCCAAGAACCACTAGCAGTACCAGTTTCTCCAAGCGATAATTTGGCTGCTGTATGTATGAGATTAGTATTAAGGTTTGTAATAACTCCTGTAGCAATAGACAAAGTATTATTCATTGTTGTAGTAGCTCCAAAAAATTTGGTTCCGGAGCCAGATAAAATAAGATTATTATAAGTCAAGGCAGCTGTACCTAAATTTTGATTTGTTCCATTAAATTCTACTGTTCCTGTATTAGGAATAAAGGCCCCTCCAGTTCCATTTATATCCCCTCCTATTCTTAAAAGACTGGTTCCTCCATTTACTGCTCCATTAACTCTAAACCAATTACCTGAAATAGTATGTATCAAACCAGTACCTAAATTAAGTGTACCACCCGTCCCATTTATATACAATAAAGGAACGTTGATATTACCTGTAAAAGTTGCAGTACCTCCTCTTTTATTCATAACAATAGCATTATTTCCGAGAGGTCCTGTTAATGTAACACCTCCTGCAATATCCTGATTAACAGAGCCTATAAAATAAACTAGTCCATTAGTTATTAATGATCCTCCCTCATTAATAAAATTACCACCTAAAGCTAAATTAGGATTACCAGTAATTAATAATGATGCACCACCCTTAATAGTTAGTGGGATATTTTCATTAAAACTTATCGAAACGGATGTATAACTATATCTTGTAATTGTACCTGTATTAGAAATAATAACCCCACCACTTCCTGTAAATGGACTCGCCCATTCATCGCCCGCGGTATGCGATATAGAACTATTATATATTAAAGTAGCCAAAGGACCAAAAGAGGGTGTTCCTGAAGCAAATGCAGTACCTTCCATAGAGAGTACATTATTGACTGTGGTTACATTTGTAATTGTTTTTGTCCCACTACCAGATAATATAAGGTTATTATAAACTATAGTACCCGCTACTAGATTTTGATTTGTTCCATAATATTCTACAGTCCCAGTGTTAGCATTAAAAATTGTGCCTCCCGATCCTGCTAAATTCCCTTTTATTTTTAAAATACTAGAGCCTCCTTCTAAAGTACTAGCCGTATTTATCCAATTTCCTGTAAAGGTATGAGTTAAATTATTGCCTAAATTAAGTGTTCCTCCTGCAGTATTCATAGCCAGTATTCCTCCATTTATGTTTCCTTTGAGAGTAATCATAGCCGTTGAGTTACTCATACGAACAAAACCTGTTGTTGTAAAACCATCAATACTCTGATTACCAGAACCCGTAAAAGTTATCCCTCCATCAGAAACCAATGATCCTCCATTATTGTTAAAGTTCCCTCCTAAATTTAAATTAGTCCCTCCTGTAATTAACATTGAAGCACCATTATTTATCTTTAATGGTACATTATTTCCAATAACTTTTATACCTGGAAGCCCTGATATAGAAACAACTCCTGTATTAGAAATAATAATACCTCCTGTAGCTGTAAATACACTAAGTCACTCTGCTCCTACTGTATGCGCTACTGCACTATTGTATTGCAAAGTTGCTGTAGCTCCATAAATAGGTGCAGTAGAAATGCTCATTATCGAATCACCTTCGATAGAAAGAGTACCATTTACTGTTACTGTTCCTGGTGAAATTGTCTTTACTCCACTGCCAGAAAATGTTAAGTTATTATAGGTTATAGCTCCTGTACCTAAATTTTGATTTACTCCATTGAACTCTACTGTACCTGTGCCTGCGATAAAACTACCTCCACTTCCGGATATATCTCCTCCAATTTTTAAAAGACTAGAGCCTCCATCCAAAGTTCCATTTGTTCTTATCCAACCTAATGTTTCTGTAAAAGTATGTGTTAGACCAGTACCTAAATTAAGTGTCCCTCCTATACCGTTTATTCTTAAAAAACCAGCTGCTATATTATTTTTAAGAGTAGCTGTACCTATAGTTTTTCTCATGTGGACTCCTGCCCCTCCCTCTATTGTAAAACCTCCAATACTTTGTATACTGGCAGTACCTTCAATAAAAACATCTCCATAAGAAATAAGTATTCCATTATTAATAAAATCACCTCTAAAATATAAATTATAATTAAAACCCGTTCCTATATCTGTACCCGTTAACAAAGTTGCTCCATTGTTTATGGTAAGCGGTACATTATCACTCATTGCTTTATTAGAATCCGTTGTAATTGCTCCCGTATTTGAAATAATTACCCCTCGTGTTGCCGTAAATGGAGTAACCCATTCCGGTCCAGCTGTACGAGGGGTTGTTGTATAGTATTCCAAAGCTGCTGCAGAACCATAAGTTGGTGCAGCCGAAACTGTTGCAGTGCCTTCCATAGAAAAAACACCATTTACGATTACTCCTGCAGTATTAACTAATTTACTGGTACTCCCCGAAATAGTTAAGTTATAATAAGTAAAAGAAGCTATATTTTGTTGTTGTGTTGTGCTATTGTAATTTACCAATCCTGTACCTGCACTTAGAGCGCCTCCATATATTGAAAAGCCTATATTTAAAGTTCCTGCACCAGTGAAACTTATATTATTTCGATTAGCAGATCCATTCATAAAAACACTTCCAGATACGTTTACTGTTCCTGTACCTATTTTCAAACTGCAAATAACTGAATCATTTCCAGTATCATCCATCGTTATTGCTCCTACTGTAAAAATTCCTGCTCCCGTTACTGTTAAAGAAACAGTACTCCCCGGAGTTGAATTTGACATCACAATCTGACTACAAACTGCTCCAGCAACAGAAATGACTGGTTGATTGGGTACGTTAGATATAATTACACTTTCGGTAGCCAATGGTGTGTGACCAGAACTCCAGTTTGAATTATCTTCCCAATCTGTGCTTGCTGCCCCTGTCCAATTATTCTGGCCATATCCAAAATTAAACAGAAGTAAAACCACTATGATAAGTATATTTCTATTCATGTTACATTATTTTCAAACATGTTAAAGATACTTTATTTCAGTATCTTTAAAATCAAAAAATGCAAGTAATTACATACAATTAAATAATAAGTTTTTTTAACACTCCTTTATCAAAAAAAAACATGATGAGACACAACAATAAAAATCAAGAAACTTTATGTTCTATATTACCCAAAATATTGCCATAGATTTATTTTCCTAAACGGAATTCCTGGATACAAAATACTTGCTTATACATGAAATATTATTTTGCTAAAGCTATCTAAAACATTAAGTTTTACTAAAAGCAAACTCAGAATGTTTATAATAATTCCAGGCAAAAAAACACTTCTAAAGAAAACTTTTCTGTAGTAGCTTAATTAAAAGTGAAATTTGATTTTAATCAAAAAGTAAAAAATAAAGATCTTTCCTCCTTTTCATTATTTGTTTAATCCAAAAATCTATAACTAAGTCCAAATTCAAAAGTGTTATTTGCATAAGCACCTGTATTACCCACATAATTAGAATAGGATAAGAAAAAGCCAAATTGATCTACTGCAATTCCTAAAGATGTAGAAAAGACCTCATTACTATGATAAAAAGCAGATAAATTTATATGATTTTCCGGCATATTAAACCGAGCCCCTACATCCAGAATATCTTTGTATCCTTTTATACCTCTATAAGCAACCATAGGCTCAATGTTAAAGTCATTTTCTCGGTTTGACAAGTATATTTTATAACTTATAGCCGAATAAAAGATTGGAATATCTGCATATTTTTTTATATCATTATCCTTTTCAAATAAAAGGCTGTTCAGATTTGGTAATGCTGCCTGTATAGTCAATAATTTTGAAGTATATGAAATCCCAAAATCCCCATCTAAAGTACCTCCTTCATTAAAATTCTGCAATGTGGGATCATCTTGATTTCCTATTATCTTATCATAATCAAGATTGGCAAAATTAACTCCTAAAGAAAGTCCGAAATTCAACTTTTGATCCTTCCCGCTAATTGGTAAATGATACGCATAAGTACCTAATATTCTTGTTCTATTGATTAAACCTGCTTTATCACTACTAGCTTTGAGTCCCAGACCAACTCTGTCTCCAGAGTTATAATCAACAGTCGCATTCATAATCACTGGGTTTCCAGGAACAGGATCCCATTGTCTTTGATAACCTACATTTAAATTCAATCCTTTGTCAAATCCTGCCATAGCTGGATTGATTATGTATTGATTTTGAAAATACATAGACTGAAATTCAGTTAATTGTGCATTAGCTGTATTTGTACCTAGTATAGTTAAGAATATTATTATCTGAATATATATTGGTCTCATTGATCTTTTTTTGATTGTACTCATGTCTGTATGGTTATGATATAACAATTTATATTACTTCTTTGTTCCCTTTTAAACTCTTTGTTACTAATTCCTTATAATTGTTATGAATCCTTTAATTTTAGCTAAGTCAGATCCAAGATCAATTAGATAATAGTACGTTTCGTTACTCAATGGAGCTCCTTGATAAGAACCGTCCCAATCATTAGCATAAGTGTTTTTAGAATATACTATTCTCCCTGCCCGATCATAAACCGTGACCTTATTATTTGGATATAAAAGAATGTCTTTAATTTCCCAATAGTCATTTTTACCATCTCCATTTGGAGTAAGGACATTGTTTACTACTACTCCATTTGGTGCAACCGATCTATTAACATCTATAGTATAGGTTTCCTTTGTTGTTCCATCTTGGGCAGTAACTACAATTCTTATCATATTGTCACCAACATTTAGAACTATTGCAATACTTCCATTATTAATAACCGTTATTCCATTAATTGTTATCGTTGCTGTTGGATCTGTTACAGTAGGGGTTACTGTTATTGAGCCGATATTATTTACTACTCCATCTGTATAATTCATGGTATCAGTATTAAATGCCGGACTTAAGATGCCATCACTCACAATTAAATTTGATAAACTTGCATCATTAGAAACTACTTTACTTATACTAATTGTTTGTGTACAAATAGCACTATTTAAAACTGTATTCTCTCCAACATCTCGCATTTTATTATTATTTGTATCTGCATATTCTGTTACTGTATAGGTTCTTATTACACTACAATTACTACATCCTGTATTAACTCCATTAGACGCTGTAATCTCTATAACTCCGCAAGGGTTGTTACCGATAATTCCATCTCCATTTCCTAAAGCTTCAAATTCGGCAATAGTCAAGCTAGTTGCTGTTGGTAATTGATTATAACTCGCAATAGTTGTTGCTGGAAAAGTAGGGCAAACAACTTGAAACACACAACAAGTTGGAGCAATATTTGCCACTACCAACGTGTTACATGCATATACATCCTGAACGCTCACATTATAATTAGTTCCAGCAGGTATACTATTAGAAGTCCATGTAGTTCCCGACCAAATTCCAGGTACTCCAGTTCCTGTTACTACAAATGGTGCCTGACCACTTACTTTTAGTGTCAAAACGTATCCTAAACCATCAGCTGCACAAATTGTAGATTCTGTTCCTACTAAAATTATCGAAATATTAATAATTACTGCAACGGGTACAATTGTGCTACAGCCATTGGTATTAGTCCCTTTTATGTAATACGTGCCACTTGTAGTTACGGCTGAAGGTGTAGCTAGCGGAGTCGCTGCTAAAGCATCAGTAAAATAAGTATAAGTTAGACCTATGTCACTCCCTGTGGTTACTGCCGTAGCAGTAATATCTACTGTGTTTGGTGAACAAACTGCTGCAGGATTAGTAATTGTTATAATTGGAAGCGCATTGACAAGTATTGTAACAGGTACAATTGTGCTGCATCCATTGGCATTAGTACCTTTTATGTAATACGTGCCACTTGTGGTTACGGCTGAAGGTGTAGCTAGCGGAGTCGCTGCTAAAGCATCGGTAAAATAAGTATAAGTTAAACCTGTATCACTTCCAGTGGTTACTGCCGTAGCAGTAATGTCTACCGTGTTTGGTGAACAAACTGCTGCAGGATTAGTAATTGTTATAACTGGAAGAGGGTTTATTATTACTGCAACGGGTACAATTGTACTACAGCCATTAGTATTAA
>NZ_JAOZEW010000043.1 GCF_025847235.1 Flavobacterium shii | reverse complement strand
TAATTTAAATATAAGAAAAATAATACAATAAAGCTAATTAAAATCACCTTAAGTACTTAAAAACAAACTGACTAACTCCTTAACTTAATGACATTGAGCCCGACCGTAGGTAACGCCCAAAAAATTATGCTTTTTTTATGGGTTTTACCTTTGTTAAAGTTTTGTAGCGAGTTTAGCGTGAACGCAAAAAAAAATCCGCTCATTGCTGAACGGATTTTGGAGTTTTAAACCTAACAGGTTTTGAAACCTTTTAGGAAGGCTTTGCGGACTTAGCGATAAAACGTAGCGTTCTTTATGGTAAATCCTCAATTTGTTATTAGCTTATTTTTTAGAAAGCTCTACAAAGTATTTGTAAAACAACGGAATAGTCTCAATTCCTTTTAGGTAATTGAAGATTCCGAAATGTTCGTTTGGTGAGTGAATTGCATCGCTGTCAAGACCAAATCCCATAAGGATTGTTTTGCTTTTTAATTCTTTTTCGAATAATGCTACAATCGGAATGCTTCCGCCTGAACGAACTGGAATTGCTGGAACTCCAAATGTTTCGGTATAAGCCATGTTTGCAGCTTTGTAACCAATACTGTCGATAGGTGTAACATATCCTTGACCGCCATGATGTGGGGTAACTTTTACAGTAACTCCTGCTGGTGCTATGCTTGTAAAGTGTTTTGTGAACAATTCGGTAATGTGTTCCCAATCTTGGTTTGGAACTAAGCGCATAGATATTTTTGCGAAAGCTTTACTTGCAATAACCGTTTTCGCTCCTTCGCCTTGATATCCGCCCCAAATTCCGTTTACATCAAGTGTTGGTCTTATTGAGTTGCGTTCGTTGGTTACGTATCCTTTTTCGCCATAAACATCATTAAGATCTAGGGCTTTCTTATATTTCTCTAAACTAAAAGGTGCTTTGGCCATTTCGGCTCTTTCCTCTAGTGTTAATTCTTCGACATTGTCATAGAATCCTGGAATTGTAATGTGGTTGTCTTCGTCATGCAATGAAGCAATCATTTTGGCAAGAACGTTAATAGGATTTGCAACTGCTCCACCGTATAAACCGGAATGTAAATCACGGTTTGGTCCTGCAACTTCTACTTCTACATAACTTAATCCGCGTAAACCGGTTGTTATAGATGGTTGCTGATTAGAAATCATTCCAGTATCGGAAATTAATATCACATCATTCTTTAGTTTTTCTTGATTGCGTTCTACAAACCATCCTAAACTTTTAGATCCAACTTCTTCTTCACCTTCGATCATGAATTTTACATTACAAGGCAAGGTGTTGCTTTGTACCATATATTCCAATGCTTTTACGTGCATGTACATTTGTCCTTTGTCATCGCAAGCACCACGAGAAAATATTGCCCCTTCGGGATGAATTTCGGTTTTTTTAATAACTGGTTCAAATGGGGGAGATGTCCATAATTCCATTGGATCTGGTGGTTGAACGTCATAATGTCCGTAAACTAATACGGTTGGTAATTTTGGGTCGATTATTTTCTCTCCATATACAATTGGATAGCCAGGAGTGTCACAAATTTCGACAAAATTGCATCCCGCTTTCTCTAAACTTACTTTTACAGCCTCGGATGTGTCAATTACATCTTGGGAGTATGCGGTATCTGCACTTACAGATGGGATTTTTAATAACTCGACTAACTCATTGATAAAGCGTTCTTTGTGTTCTTGAACGTATGCTTTTATAGTATCCATTTAAAATGTTTTTTATAGAATTCCAAAAATACAAAAAATAGAATTAATATTTTTTTTCAAAAAAGCTTTGAAAATTAGAAGTTATGATTATCTTTGCACCCACAATTGAGCGGATATGGTGAAATTGGTAGACATGCCAGACTTAGGATCTGGTGCCGCAAGGCGTGTAGGTTCGAGTCCTATTATCCGCACTGAAAAAAGCTTCTGAGAAATCAGAAGCTTTTTTGTTTTACGGCATTTTATAATTTACACTTTTTAATTTTAGTTAACTTTTTGTGTATCATCTATACTAAATAGCTTTTGCAAATTTTTTAAAGTAAGCGGACCACCAATATGTTCCACCGATTCGTTTTGCATTGTTATAAATTGAATACTTTTAATCCCTATCATTTTATCATAACGAATTGTAACTATATCATCTTTCCAATTTTTATAATCAAAGCTTTCTCCTTTTTTATATTCGTCACTATTCATTACTCTAAACACTTCATTGTAAATCTCTATCATTTCTGATTTTTTAAGCATATAATCCCATCTTGCATTGCTTTTAGTATTTGTATCTGGCATATTTAAACTGTAAATTTCTCCATACCTATTTATTTTTGTTGTACCCATATTTACAGAAATGATCTCATCCGGCTTGCTGTCTTCAGAATGCCTTACTATTTGCGCATTAATATTAAATCCTAAAATCAAGACAACTACTAATAATAATTTTTTCATGTTTTTTTCTTAAATTAATAATGGTCAAATATAGTCTCGTGAAAATCATTCATTTTACGACTTTCCGTAAACAGTAATTTATTTATCGATTGTTCAAAAGATTTTTGGTAAACTTCGATAGAAGGGAAAATCCTTTTTTTTATTGTTTTTTACAATAGAAAAGATTTGGAATGATAGCAGGAAATAGCTCCTGAAAAAATCGTTTGGAACAAATATTTTAAAAAGCTTCAATAGGTTTTTTGAATTGCCTGCTGCTTTAGCTGGAGGTTTATAATGGAGTAGTAATAAGGCTTTAGCCGAAATGCAACTATTCGGCAAAAGCCTTGGTTCTTGCTAAATAAAATTCCTCCAGCTAAAGCAGGAGGCAATTCAACTTTTTGGAATCTAAAAGAAGAATATAACTTTGCGTCTTTATGAGAATTTCACTCCGCGTCTAAATAAGGATCTAGAGCTTCGGCTAATTTATTGAGCCAATAAAAATTATCTTCGATGTTCTTTATTTCTGATGCTGCGGTTTCGCATCCTCTCATTAAGCATAAAGCAAGCAGATGATTTACTTGGCGTATTGTTTTTGCCATGTCTTTGGGATCCATAACATCTATAAAAAAATCCTTTAGTCTGATTTCAACCTCTTTTGAGAACTTTTCCGTAGTTATTGTCTTATTTTTTTGATTTATCAAATATAATAAATTGTAGGCAAATTTGCCTATATGATCAAAATAAATCTTGTGACTTTTGAAATATGAATATTTCAGAAGAAACTTTTATTATAAATCTCGGAATTCACATCAGACAACTACGTGAAAAGAAAGGCTTATCCCAACAAGGTTTAGCTGACGACTGTAATATTACTAAATCTCAAATAGCGCGAATAGAAGTCGCTAAAATAAATACTGGCGTAAAAACTCTTGTGAAAATTGCGAATGCTCTAGATGTTGAGCCTAAAGATTTACTAGATTTTTATAAAAAATAAAGCTTACTTTTTTTTAAATATAAAACCGATATGCTCTTAAAGCATATCGGTTTTTTGTTGTTTTAGTAATTACTTAAAAGATATTTTGGATAAATACATGTTAAGTGATTCGGTTGCATTTGTGTTTTGTTTAGTGAATATTTAGAAAAAATAAACAGATAATTGACTTCTTGATTTTATATAAAATAAGAAATTTAAACTAATTTTTAGGCGAATTTTCTGTTTTATGTGTTTTTATCACAATTAAGGATAAGATTTATCAATATAGTATGTTTTTTGGTAAATATTGAAAAAGAACTAACAATTATGTAAATTATTGTGTAAATTATTAATAAAATTTAATTTTTTTATTTTGTCTGATAATTAGTGTGTTAACGGTTTTACTGGGTTTGTTGCATATTGATGTTGTTAAATGAAGAAGGGAAAAGAATTTTTTTAACGTTTTTTTTGGGTATGTTAATTTTTTACATACATTTATCACATAATCGAGGAAATGCCACACTTTATCGATTATTTATAGTTGATATAAATTATTTTTTAATTAAAAATTCCAGTATTTATGAATCCAAATTTACAAATTGAACTTAGACGTTTTATTTCTTCAAATGTTGTTTCAAAGCTGAATAAATTTTATTTTGAAAATGACGCATTATTAATCAAAGCAATTGATGCTTCTATCGGAACTATTTTAATAGGAGTTTATAATAAAATACATGAGGTCAGTTTGTATAATGAACTGGTAGAAATAGTAGGAGGTACGGAATTTTATAAAGAAATCGATTTTGAATCTGGAAGATTATTATCAGTCGATGATTGTTATAAAGACGAAGGGAATAAGTTATTAAAACGAATTTTTGATAATAAAAAGTCAAGAATTACCGAAATGGTCTCAAACGAAGTAGGTGTAAAAAGCGAAACGGCTCGCGAAGTATTAAATTTTTCAGCTCTATTAGTTCTTTCTTATTTTAGCTATAAAAAACAAGTACAAGAAGACCTTCAATTATTGCTTGAAGAGCAAAAAAGAGGTGTCTTGAATAGTATTCCTCTTGGAATCAAAATTATCTTAGGGTTTTCATCGCATGAAGTTGTCGAAGAAAAAAGTAAAACCCGATTTTCAAAGTCCATTTTCAATCACCTTTTTTCTAGTAATTCTTAAGAATAAGTTTTTATTTTAAGGCTAAAAAAAAAATCCCATTTTACATTTTGTAAAATAGGATTGTCTTTCTTTATGTATAATTTGAAGTTTTAAACGTTCTTCAAATTGATAACTTCTTGTTCGGTTAGAAAACGCCAGTTTCCTCTTGGTAAATTCTTTTTGGTTAAACCTGCAAATGATACACGGTCGATTCTAAGAACATCATAATCAAAATGCTCAAAAATTGCGCGAACAACTTTCACATTTGATGAACGTAATTTAAGTCCGATTTCGCTTTTTGGTTCATTATCGATATAACTTATATCTTCTACAAAAACGCGGTGCCCATCAAGAACAAGTCCTTTGTTTATCTTTTCTAAATCCTCAAATTTCAAGTTTTTGTCTAATGAAACTTGGTAGATTTTAGATGATTTCTGACTTGGTAATGTGAATTTACGAAGCATATCAGTATCATTTGTAAACAATAATAAACCTGTAGTGTTTTTATCCATTCTTCCTACTGCAGCAATTTTTGCATTGGTTGAACCACGTACCAATTCCAGAACATTACGGTATTCCTGACCTTCGTCAAAAGCAGTCGTGAAGTTCTTTGGTTTGTTTAATAAGATGTATTCTTTCTTCTCTGGAGTTAAAAGAGCTCCGTCAAAATTAACGGTATCTCCTGGTTTAACTAAGTATCCCATTTCAGTAACAGGTACTCCGTTTACTTTTACATTTCCAGATTGGATGTAGATATCTGCATCACGACGAGAACATGCCCCAGAATTAGCAATATATTTGTTTAAACGAATCTCATCGGCAGCTTTTTGTCTTTTAGGTGCTTGATTCGGTTTTTTGGCAGCTTTTGCAGCAGCTTCTTCCTCTACTTTAGTAATCGGTTTAGCTTTTTTTGGCCCTTGTGCACGCTTTTGCATGGCAGGTTTTGGCTTATTTGAGTTAGGTCTTGAGCTATTTGCTCTTGGTCCTTTTCCTTTATTATTGCCTTCCTTGTTATTCATAAATCCTGTAATTTGTGCAAAGATAGTTTATTATTGGTTAATAGCAGTAACTTGATTGTTGTTAGATTACTAGCTTTTAATACTATTATTAACCTTTAAACTCAAAATTATCTAAAAAAGTTGGAAAATCTGAATTATTTATATTTTTAAAAGTAATGTTTTTCCATGCCATAAAACGGTTGGGTTAATAAGTACAATACAAAACACACCCGAAACAATTAGAAACTTTAAGACATTGTGCAAAAGCAAAAATTGTGTCTTAGAGTTTGATTTCCAGAGGTAAAGTAAGAAAAATATTAAAACAATAAAACAGGTGTAGAAATAAATCTCCATATAACCTACATCGTATATTTCGATTAGGATGTAAACGGGAACTATGGTAAGGAAAGTTAATAAGGTGATGATTTTTTTTGAAGTCCTTTCGCCATAAAGAATAGGAATGGTTTTGTAATTGTTAACCAAGTCTCCTTTTATGTTTTCTAAATCCTTTATCATTTCGCGAATTAGCAATAATAAGAATAGAAAAACGGCATGAGCAGATATTACTGCAAAATGCCCTTTTTGGTTTTCTAAATCATCAAAAGAAATCTGATTGTAAAAATATAATAATATGGCAAAGAAAGGTAATACAGCAAGTAAGGCAGCAGTTAAGTTTCCGATTAATGGGTACTTTTTTATCTTATGCGAATAAAACCAGATTAAGAATATATATGCCGAAAAGAACAAAAAAGCTCTCCAAGACACTATCAGTGCCATTAAGGACCCAATGAAGTTTAGTGTGAAATATACGCTTAGTTTTGTTTTCTGACTTACTAATCTATCCAACATCGATTTGTTTGGGCGATTGATTAAATCTTTCTGGCTGTCGTAAAAATTATTAATAATATAACCAGATGCAATGGTAATTGCCGATGCAAAAACAATTAAAAATAAGTTGAAGTCAAGTATAATATCCAATGCTCTTTTCTCGGGAGCCAAAATAAATATTGCCGATAGGTATTGTGCTAAAACAATAATAGGAATGTTATAACCTCTTATTACAGAGAACAAACTTATAATTTTCATCGCTAAGATTTTATTCTGTCGGCTTAACATTTCTTTTGTTAGAGGTTAGTGTTGTTTGTAGGATACGGATTATATATTGGTATTAAAATCACTAAAGTACATCTTTTAATAATTTTGAAGAGCCATATCCCAATTTTCTTATGCATACCAGAGCCTCTTTTTGTGATATCGTGGTTTCTTTTATTCTTTCTTTTTCCATAAAGTAAATAGAACCACTCCACGGACTTGGTGCATTAGGGATAAAGACAGTACAATGTTCTTTGTCGATTTGTTCTATTAAAAAGGCAAATTGCCATCCATCATCTACACGAGCCAGAACTACTTTTAAGTCTTTAGAGTTTTCAAGACCGATGATGTTTTCATTCATGTTTTTCATAAATGAATATCCCGGGATTAGGCTTAAAACACTTGATTCTAATTTAGCGATTAATCTTTTTGCTGGCTTTGTTTTGGATAATAATCCTGCTAAAAAACATAGAGTTATAATAATTAGCAAACCAATTAATTCTTCTAGCGCCATTCCTAATACTTTTACCTTTGGTAAATTAGCAACTAACGGAATGGTGATTTTTTGTAGGATGTGATATCCTTTTTCAAAAAGGACTAAGATTATTAATAATGGAATAAGAAAAAGAATTCCACCTATAAAAGTTGACTTGAGGATGCTTAAAATGCTTTTCATATTAAATAACTTGCTAGATTGTGAAAATTTTTAAAGAAAAAAAGGCACGTTAGTGGCATTGAATTTTTAGAGTCGAATATATCGACTCTAAAAATTGTAACTATTTAATATTCTAAAATCTTAGAATTTGTATTCTGTAATTTAAAATTGGTAAACTACTTCTAGTTTGTAGTCTTTTAATGATTGCTTAGCGCGTTCTAAATCTTGGGTAAAACCAAGAATATAACCTCCGCCGCCAGAACCACATAATTTTAGGTAATAATCATTTGTATCAATACCATTTTGCCAAATACCATGAAACTGTTCTGGAATCATAGGTTTGAAATTGTTCAAAACTACTTTTGATAATTTTTTGGTATTACTGAACAATGATTTCATATCGCCGTGTAAAAAGTTTTCTACACAAGCATCTGTATATTTTACAAACTGGTTTTTAAGCATGGTACGGAAACCTTTATCTTTTAGGTTTTCCATAAAAATATTTACCATCGGTGCAGTTTCTCCAACAATTCCTGAGTCTAATAAGAATACAGCACCTTTTCCGTCGAAACTTTGATTAGGAATTCCAGTTGCCTCAATATTATCTTTAGAATTTATTAAAATCGGAATGCTTAAATAACTATTTAAAGGATCTAATCCAGAACTTTTTCCGTGGAAAAAACTCTCCATTTGAGAAAAAATAGTTTTTAGCTGTAATAATTTCTCACGAGTTAAGTTTTCTAAAACCGTGATTTTGTTTTGAGCATATTTATCATAAATAGCAGCAACAAGGGCACCACTACTTCCAACTCCATATCCTTGTGGGATGCTAGAATCAAAATACATTCCTGTTTCGACATCATTCTTTAAAGTAGCCAAATCAAAAGTCACCAATTCTGGTTGTTCTGTTTGTAATGTTTCAAGATATGCTGTAAATCTGCTTAAACTTGCGTTTGAAGAAATGGCTTCTGCCGAAGGATTTTCAGTTCTCTTCAATGCACCATTGTAAAAATTATAAGGAATAGACAACCCTTTTGAGTCACGGATAATTCCGTATTCTCCAAAAAGTAATATTTTCGAGTAAAATAATGGTCCTTTCATAGTTGAAAATTGATAATTAACAATTGATAATTACGCATTTTTTGTGGTTTTTACGATGCTTGTTAGCAAGCGTAAGAGTTCTATTATTTTTGGTTTAATGTTTTGAAATTCAATATCTGAAAGATATTTAGTTTCGTGTAACAAATCTAACCAATATTCTGTTTCGTTTGCTTCTTTTAATGAAATAGATAATTTATGGATAAAATCTGCTTTACTTTGAGCGTGTTCTGCTTCTCTTACATTAGCCCCTATTGAGGTTCCTGAACGTAGCATTTGCCTAGACAAAACGAATTCTTTTTTCTCAGCTAAAACTTTATAAAGGCCAACTATTTCAATTGCAAAAGCAAAAGTTTTTTCCTTTATAACGTTTTTCTTTTCCATAAACTATGTAATTATCAATTGACAATTTTTAATTATCAATTAATGAGCTTCCAGCTCCAATTTCGTCGCAAAGGTACTGACCATTCTGACAAAATACAACTAATTCGTGCTGAATAAATTGTAAGATTTTTTCGCTAACGTTTGCGGGATACAAAACATGAACATTTGCGCCTGCATCTAATGTAAAACAAACAGGGATTTTAGTCTCTGTTCTAAATTTCCAAATAGCATTAATAATTTGTAATGTGTTTGGTTTCATTAAGATAAAATAGGGCATTGATGTCATCATCATAGCATGCAATGTCAATGCTTCGCTTTCGACTACTTTGATGAATTCGTCCAAATCCCCACTTTCAAAAATAGAAATTAGTTTATCTAGGTTTTCATGCGCTTGTGCAAAACGTCTTTCGGCATAAGGATGATTGTGCATTAAATCATGACCGACTGTGCTCGAAACTTGTTTTTCGCCTTTATCAACTAGTAAAATTGTGTCTTGGTAATTGTTGAAGTTTTCATGAATTGTATTTGGAAATTCTACTCCAAATAAATCTGAACTTCCTTTTATATTTGCTTGATTTCCCCAAACAACAACGCTTCCTTTTACACTTCGGCAAGCACTTCCTGAACCCAAACGAGCAAGGAAAGAAGCTTTCTGAAAGAAATAATCATCGGTCATTTCTGGGTTTAGAGTTTTTTCTAAACTCATAAAATTCATAGCCAAAGCTGCCATTCCAGATGCCGATGATGCAATCCCAGAGCTATGAGGGAAAGTATTTTGAGTGTCTATTGTAAAATGGTAATCTTTCAGGAAAGGTAGATAAACGAAAACACGTTCCAGAAATTTCTGGATTTTTGGTTTAAAATCTTCTTTTGGTTTTCCTTCAAAAAGTAAATCGAATGAAAAAGCATCATTTGTCTCACTGAGCGGTCCAGAAACTTCTGGAGATTTGTTTTTCTTTGAAAAACCCAATTTAGTAATTGTTTTACAATTGTTTAAAGTAAAACTTACTGAAGGATTAGCCGGAATTTGATTGTCTTTTTTCCCCCAATATTTAACCAAAGCAATGTTGCTTGGAGCGCTCCATTCAAAGTTGCCTTGTTCTATAGTCGAAGTATATTTTTTTGGAATAAAATCGTTTGCTGTAAACATAAAAATATAAAATTTACGCAAAGATACTTTTTTTGAATTATACCCTTTGCACTTTTTGATAGCCTACAAAAATGTTTACCTTTATTAACTCAAAAAAATATAATAAAATGAATAAAATCACTCGAATTTTAGCTGTTGTCGTTACCTGTCTTGCTATTGGATATTTTTCGGGAATTGTTACCAGATCTAGTGTCGATACTTGGTATCCTACATTGATAAAACCAAGTTTTAATCCGCCTAATTGGGTTTTTGCACCAGCTTGGAGTTTGCTTTATCTTTTGATGGGTGTTGCAGCAGGATTGGTTTGGGACCGAATAGAATATGAAAAAGATGCGGTTAAAAAAGCATTGGTTTTCTTCGCAATTCAATTGGCTCTAAACGCTTTGTGGTCGTATTTGTTCTTTGGGTTAATGAATCCGTTGTTAGCACTTCTTGAAGTTTTTGTTCTTTGGCTGATGATTTATGAAACTCTTTTAAAATTTATAAAAATCAATAAAATTGCAGGTTATTTATTAGTTCCTTATTTATTGTGGGTGAGTTACGCCACGATTCTGAATGCTAGTATTTGGTGGTTGAATAAGTAATCTAGAGTAGCAGTTTACAGTTGCGGTATTCAGTCTCAATCAGGGAACTGAGATTGTTACTGAATACTAAAAATTTTTTTCACAGTTTTTTAAATTCTTTAATTTTAGCATACAAGAAATCCATTGTAGTCAGTACGTTATTGTTTTCTATAAGGGTTTTAGATTTTGGGTCAGCATCGCAAAATTCAATAAAAAGATCTTTTTGTTCGGGTTTTAATTTTAAATCTTTGGTAAAAAAATCTGAAGGTATTGTTTTTGCTATGAGCTTTTTGAAATCAGTTTCCGAGGTTTTCTTTTTGAGTTCTTCTTTATCTTTTTTAAACAAATTTAAAAGTCCAGTTCCCATTCTAGCAAAGTCCATCCCATTTGGAATAGTTCCATCGTAAACACCAGTATATTTTTGCAAAGATCCTGCTTCTTTATATAGTTTTACTTCGTCTAGATCTTTTTGAGTGATTTTTACAGGATTAAATCCCATAGTAGTAATCACTACTTCATCCAATTCTTCTGCTTTGATAGCCATATTAACAATAATATTATTTTTATCAATATTGACCTGAGTTATTTTTAGTCTTGTGAAAAAGTAATCTTTAGAGAAAAATAGCAGACTATCTTTTACTTTAACAGGTATTGAAAATTCTCCCAAAGCATTTGTCCTAGTGCTGGTTTTTGCAGTTTTATTAATGACCTCTACTTCTTTAAGAGGATTGTTGTTGGAAAAAACTTTTCCGTGAAGTAATTTTTCTGTTTGAGAAATAGAAAGTTGATAGGTAAGTAGCGAAATTGTTGTAAGTAGTTTTACTTTCATAAATGGTTAATTGGTTGAAAGTAAAATTATTAGAATTGTCTTAACTAAAACCTATAGAATCTCTAAAGTCTTGTTAATTCGGTTTTTAAATTATCAGTCTCAATGTTAATACCAGTCGCAGTACTCAGAGTTGAAAACTGCGACTGGTAGTGAAAACTAAATTGCAGTAATTTTATTCACGAATCGATTTAATTCACCATTGTTTATTAGAACAGGACCGTGACCAAAACATAATATTTTAGGGTTTAATGCGGCTAGTTTTTTTATGGATTCCCTATTTTGTTGTTGATTGGTTGTAAACAAGCTCGGAGGTTCATGTAATCCTGGAACTGTGGTTAATAAATTCATATTGGTCATTACATCACCAACAATAAGAACGCCATCGTGTTCTCTAAAAAAAGACAGATGACCTGTGGAATGTCCAGGAGTTTCAATTACAGTAAATCTGCCTACGATATCTCCTTCTTTAATGATTTTGGATACTTCACAACCTTTTCCAGCCCATAGTTTTGCCTGAAATTTAGAAATTATATTGTTTGGATTTGGGTATTCAGTAGTTACATTTCCGCTTTCTGCTGCTTGTTTTTCGGGTTCACTACACCACAATGGAATTTTTAAAGTATCGCAAATAATTTTGCTGCTTCCCTGATGGTCGGCATGTGCATGGGTAAGTACGTGGGTATTTACTTTTTTGTCTTTTAGCGCATTTAAAATTTTAGACGCCGAACTTCTTATTGCTGCATCTATAAGTACGTCTTCAATCAAATAACAGCTAATACTATTGCGGGGTAATACCGAAATTTGGTAAACGTCTTTGGCTATGTTTTTCATCTTTTGTCAAAATTTGTTATTGGTCAAAGATGAAAAAATGGAATATTAATCCATTTGATAAATGTTAAGAAATGCTTTGGCGAATGCGACTTAAAGATTCGGGTGTAATACCCAAAAAAGATGCGATATAAATAAGAGGTGTACGCATAATAATCTTAGAAGGCGCAGTTTGTAAAAAAGTAAGGTATTTTTCTTTGGCAGGAATCATTTGTAATTTTAATACTCGATCTGCCATGCATAGGTAGTTTTGTTCGGCCAGAATTCTTCCTACGCGTTCCCAATTAGGGATTTCATTGTATAATTGTTGCATTCTTTCGTAATCTATCGAGAGTACTTCACACTCTTCAATGCATTGTATGTTCTCAAAAGAATGGGTTTGGTTTATAAAACTGGAGTAGGTGGCAATAAAACCATCATCGCAGCTTAGGTAGGTTGTTATTTCTTTTCCGTTTTTTAAATAATATACTCTAGCCAATCCGCTAATAATAAAGTAAATCTTGTTACTCGTTTTCCCAATAGTAGCTAGATATTCTTTAGGTTTAAATGTATCATATTCAAAACAAGAAACTACCTTTTTAATTTCTTCTTTGGTAAACGGAGCAATTGCCTGTATTTGTTTTTCTAAAGAAATTGAATTCATAGTTTGGTTTTCTTAAATAGAATTTGCTACAATAAACCCGCTCGTCCATGCATTCTGAAAATTAAATCCGCCTGTAATTGCATCGATATTTACAATTTCTCCTGCAAAGTATAAGTTTTCATGAAGTTTGCTTTCCATGGTTTTAAAGTTTATTTCTTTTAAATCAATTCCACCAGCGGTTACAAATTCTTCTTTAAAAGTGCTTTTCCCATTCACCTGAAAAGTTCCATTTGTTAATTGATTGGCTAAATTCTGAAGTTGGATTTTAGATAAATCTGCCCATTTGGTTTCGAGATCAATACTAGAAGCCAGAACTAAACTTTCCCATAATCGATTTGGAAAATCAAAAGGTGATTTTTTAGAAACAGCTTTTTTGGCGTGTTCCTGTTTTAAATCCTTTAATATCTTTTCGGCATCTTCGGTATCAACGCCATTTAACCAATTTACAAAAATTGTAAACTGATAATTTTTGTCATGCAAAATGCGCGCTCCCCAAGCCGAAAGTTTTAAAATTGCAGGACCACTCATTCCCCAATGTGTAATTAATAAAGGGCCAGTCGATTCTAGTTTGGTATCTTTTACCTTTACGGTTACTTGTGCGGCAACACCTGGTAATTCTTTTATTCTTGGGTCTTTTATATTAAAGGTAAATAGGGAAGGGACAGGACTTACTATGGCGTGACCAAAAGTTTGTAGCATTTCCCATATTTTAGGATTGCTTCCTGTAGCCAAAACCAATTTTTCGGCGATATAATTCTGGTTTTGTGTTTCGACTTTCCAGAAGTTTTCTTTCTTAAAGATAGATTGTACACTTTGCGCTGTAAGAACTGTAATACCTAATTTGGCTGTAGCTTTTAAAAAACAATCTATGATAGTTTGAGATGAATTAGATACAGGGAACATTCTTCCGTCGTCTTCAATTTTTAATTCTACGCCATGTTTTTCAAACCATTGGATGGTATCTCCTGAACAAAACTGATGAAAAGGTCCTCGTAGTTCTTTCTCGCCACGCGGATAGAATTTAACCAATTCGTTTGGCTCAAAACAAGCATGGGTTACGTTACAACGACCACCGCCAGAAACGCGAACTTTAGTTAACACTTCAGAACCACGTTCTAAAATAGCGACTTTTAATTTTGAGTTTTTCTCGACAATATTTATTGCTGTAAAAAATCCTGCTGCACCGCCACCTACTATTATTATATCAAAATTTTGAGTCATATTTTTATTTTAACCTCTAAGTACCTTTGTCAAAGTTCTACACTTTGACAAAGATTATAAAAATTGGTTTTATATTCTATCAGGGAAATCACTAATAATCCCGTTTACGTTGTATGTTTTTATTTTTGCAATGTCTTCCTTTTCATTGATTGTCCAAGGAAAAATATGAAATCCTTTTTCTTGTATTTGTATTGCGTTCTCTTTGTTTAGCAAATTAAAATCAGGATGAATTGCTTTTGCTTTTATGCTTTTTGCAAAAGTAATAGCCGAGTCAATATCAGTTTCGGTTAAAACACCAATGGGTATTTTCGGATTTAGTAAAACGATTTGTTGTAAAAAATCCCATTCAAAACTAGATACAAGAAAAGAATTGTAATTCCAGTTTTTTTCTGAAACATATAATTCAATTAATGCAGCCACAGCATTGGCAGTTCCCTGACCTTTTAATTCTATATTAATAAAACATTGCTGGTTTACTAAATCAAAAACTTCAGTTAATGTTGGAATCTGTAGTTCGTTTTCTATTCGGAGCGCTTTTAATTGCTGCAAAGATAATGTATTTACAAAACCTTTTCCGTTGGTAGTTCTGTCTATTGTTTCATCATGAATTACGATAATATGGCTATCAGAACTTAGATGTACATCTAGTTCTATACCATCAGCATGTAAGTCTAATGCTTTCTGGAATGCCTTTAAAGTATTTTCGGGTTCGTAACCTCTTGCGCCACGATGTGCTATTTTAAGAATTTCACTCATAGTTTTACAAAAGTAAACAAAATGATGTCGATTTTAAAAGTGAACCATAAAGACATGTTAATCTATTAGTAAACTTTACTAATTATCAATCTGTACATTTTTATGTACATTTGTAAAAATACGAATTATGAAAACAGTTAGTGTTACAGAATTTAGAGGAAACATTAAAAAGTATCTTGATATTGCTGAATCTGAAAAACTAATTATACATAGAAGTAAAGGTCGCTCCTTTGTAGTTATACCTTTGGAGGATGAAGATGACGAGTGTTTGCTAAGTGATAAACAAAAAATAGCGATAGATGAAGCTTTAGAAGATGTTGCTAATAACAAAGTACATTCTCATCAAGACGTTATGGAGGAAACTAAAAAACGCTTCCCTCACTTATTCAACAGATAATCCATGATACAAATAATTTGGACCGAAAGAGCCAAGCTTGATTATTGGGGAAATATTGAATATTTGGAAAGAGATTGGACTTTGACAAACGTGTATAGTTTTATGGATAAAACAAATGATTTAATTGAGTTATTAATTAAACAGAATCTAGTTTTTAAGCCAACAAAATATAAAGATGTATTTGAAGTTCCAGTAACAAAACAGATAATTTTGTTTTATAAAGTTCTAGAAAATAATGATATTGAACTTTTAAGATTTTGGAATACATATCAGAATCCTAAAAGCCTTATGTTGTAATAAATAGTAAAAAGAATATCTAACTAAGATTATTCTATTTTTAAGTTTATTGTG
>NZ_JAOZEW010000042.1 GCF_025847235.1 Flavobacterium shii | reverse complement strand
GTTGGATATATCGTTGCCAAAAGGCTTGGAAACATCATATGATAAGAAAATCCCTTTTCAGCAGGAAATGAAAGGAAGTGCAGAAATTGTTACCGAAGATCTTCGATTACTTGAGAGAATACTTTATCAATTCAAAAGCCTTTTTAGACAGAATTAGAATTTCAAATAAAAATCCTTTGTCAATTCTATATATTCAGGAGTGTAAACGTGTCTCTCAGTTTCGATAATTAATTCATCGATTGAGATATCTGCGTTTTCAATGCGAGCAAATGCGAGTAAACTGCGTTTTATCTCGGTAGTTGGAGTTCCTTTTACCCGAGTGATTTTAAAAGGATATAATTCAAATTCTTTTGCCAGAGCAATAAATTTTTCTTCTTCTTTAAATGGAATGACAACTGAAAAGATTCCGTTTTCTGAAAGTAATAAATCTGCGGCTTCAACTAGATCTTCAAACGGCATAGCGTCTTGAAAACGTGCCAGATCGCGTTGTTCATTGTCGGTTTTGTAATCTTCACTGTAAAATGGAGGATTTGATACAATAATATCATATTCATCTTCCGGCTCTTCCATGAATTCATCTAAACCTGCGTGATAGCAAAATAAGCGATCGTTCCAGGGAGCATTTTCAAAATTATCTACAGCTTGTTCATAAGCGGCTTCATCAATCTCCAAAGCATCGATTTGTTCTGCAGTGGTTCTTTGCGCAAGCATTAAAGCAATAAGTCCAGTTCCGGCTCCAATATCTAAAATGCTAAAAGGATGATTGGTTACAGGAGTCCATGCGCCTAATAAAACACCATCGGTACCAACTTTCATAGCAGTTTTATCTTGTTGAATAGAAAATTGCTTGAATTGAAACATAATGATTTATGATTGTAGATTAACGATTTTTGATTTCGCTGGGAAAAAACTGAATACTTAAAGCTGAGAACTGAATACTTCTCTATAAGTACATTTCAACTAAACCTTCAGGTAAATTCATGATGACTTTTTTGTTGTCACGATCAATTTTTACCAAGAAGTGGTCAATCATTGGGATAAGCATTTCTACTTCGCCGTTGATAACTTCAAAAAGGGGTTGAGCTGTAGTATCATTTATAGAAGCTATTTTTCCGAAAACACCTAAACGTTGGTCTTCTATTTCGAAACCGATAACTTCATGGTAATAAAATTTGTTACCTGAGAGTTTTGGTAACATGTTTAAAGGAAGATAAATGGCGTTACCCATAATGGCATCGGCATCTTCCTCGGTAGTCATATCTTCAAAGCGAATTCGCAAGAAATCATTTTTGTGTATTGAGCTACTTTCAATAAAAAAAGGAACCAAGTGTTTGTCGCATTCGACAAACACTGATTCCAAGTTTTCGTATAACTCAGGTTCGTCCGTGTCTAAATAAGCCAAGACTTCACCTTTGAAACTAAATTTTTTAGCGATTTTACCTAAATAAAAACATTCTTCTTTACGCATTCTCGCTTTATATAATTATGCCTCAGTTGTTTCGTTATTTTCTTCAGCAGCAGGAGCTTCTTCAGTTGATTCTTCAACTTCAGTAACTTCTTCAGCAGCAGGAGTAGCAGCAGCGATAGCGTCAGCTTCAGCTTGAGCAGCAGCAGCTAAACGTTTTGCATTTACTTCTTGTTCTGCTTTGAAAGCTTTTGCTTTAGCATCAGCTTGCACTTTTGTTAAACCGTCTTTCTTAGCATCAACTTTTCCAGATTTAGCGTCTAACCAAGCAGCTAATTTAGCGTCAGCTTGTTCTTGAGTTAAAGCACCTTTACGAATACCTCCATCAAGGTGGTGTTTCAATAAAGCTCCTTTGTAAGAAAGAATAGCTTTAGCAGTATCAGTTGGTTGTGCACCATTGTGTAACCATTTAACTGCACTATCAAGGTTTAAGTCGATAGTTGCTGGGTTTGTGTTTGGATTGTAAGTACCGATTTTCTCTAAGTATTTACCATCTCTTTTTGAGCGTGCATCTGCAGCTACAACCCAGTAAAAAGGTTTTCCTTTTTTACCGTGTCTTTGTAATCTAATTTTTACTGACATAATCGTATGATTAAATTTTGAGGTACTCGACCTCTGTTAATTAAGGGTGCAAAGATATAATTTTATTCTGAATTACAATTTCTATTTATAATTTAAAATTTAAGCGCCTATTTGTTAGTTTTTTATGGTTCTTTTAAGAGGGAGATTTAACCGTTTTGTTTTTTAATTGATAATTTTGCCGAAATTTAAATTGAATATGATAAAAAGGTTTTTTCTACTGCCCCTGCTTTTGTTGCTTTTCTCATGTGATAAAGAAGGAGTGGTGTCTAATAATCCTGCTTTTCAATCCTTAAAAAATGAAGTTTTTTGGAGAGCTGCAAATTATAGTGCAAGTATTGATAGCGTTGGTAAGCTTACTATTATTGGGAGTTTGAATTATGATAAAGTAATTTTACAAACAGCTTCTGTAAATGTTAAAACTTACACGTTGGGGATTGATGATGTTTCTACTGCCACATATGTAAACACATTACCAAAGCAAGAAACAATATATAAAACTGGAACACAAATAGGCAATGGTCAGATTATTATAACAGAGTATAATAAGGTAGCACATACTGTTTCGGGTACATTTGCATTTGTAGCACCTAACAATGTTGATGTTTTTGCTGTCGATAAATCTATACGATTTAAGGAGGGGGTATTTTATAAAGTGCCTATTACTTTGGTCAATTCATCTAATTAGACAATTTAAGAACGGATTAAAAATAACAAATTGCGACTCTTCTTACTTTTTTAATTGATAATAAAAACATAAATAAGCTAATTTATAGTAGATTAGAAAAAAATAAGATTACATTTGTTGCATATTAAAATAAGTACATATGAATATTTTTGTTGGAAGCCTTCCATTCAGTATTGAGGAAGCAGATTTAAGAGAGTCTTTCGAGGCTTACGGAGCAGTTGATTCAGTTAAGATCATTACTGATAAATTTACTGGAAGAAGTAAAGGTTTCGGTTTTGTTGAAATGACAAATGATGATGAGGCTCAAAAAGCGATTGACGAATTGAACGGAGCTACTGTTCAAGGACGTGCAATTGTTGTAAACAAATCTGAGCCAAAACCAGAAGGCGAAAGAAGAAGTTTTAATAACAACCGTGGAGGAAATGATTCTCGTGGTGGTTATGGTGGTGGAAACAGCCGTGGTGGAGACAACCGTGGAGGTGGAAACAGAGGAGGATATTAATATTTTTTTCTACAATATAAAAAAAGGTGTCAATTTATTGACACCTTTTTTGTTTGTATATGTTTCGTTGTGTTGTAGAGACACCCAGAGATGCATCTTTATCTAGTGTGTTTATTCGGTATTGAGACGCACTGCTGTGCGCCTCTACAATTTTATTATTATAAATTGGCAACCAACCAATCACCAACTTCACTGGTTTTATATGCTTTGGTTCCTTTTGGGGCTAAATCCTCAGTAACGATTCCTTGTTCTAGTGATTTGTTAACTACAGCTCTAATAGCTTCTGCTTCATCTTTCAACCCAAAAGCATCTTCAAACATCATAGCAGCGGATAATATAGTTGCTAATGGATTAGCAATGTTTAATCCTGTTGCTTGTGGATAAGAACCGTGAATTGGTTCATATAAAGAAGTGTGCTCTCCAACAGATGCAGATGGCATTAATCCCATTGAACCTGAAATTACCGAAGCTTCATCGGTTAAGATATCTCCAAATAAATTTTCAGTGATTAATACATCGTAAGAGTTTGGCCATTGTACCAATCGCATTGCAACAGCATCTACAAATTCATAAGAAACCGTTACTTCAGGGTAATCTTTTTCCATTGCTTGAACAGTTTCTCTCCATAAACGTGAAGTTTCTAATACATTGGCTTTATCTACGCAACATAATTTTTTGCTACGCGTCATTGCAAGTTCAAAACCTTTTTTTGCCAAACGTTGTACTTCAACTCTTGTGTAAACACAATTGTCATAAGCAGTTTCTCCGTTGTCTCTTCTTCCTTTTTCTCCAAAGTAAATTCCGCCTGTTAATTCTCTTAGGAAAACTAGGTCAGTTCCTTCAATTCTTTCTCTTTTTAAAGGAGAATTATCTATTAATGAAGGGAAAGTAAATGTTGGTCGAACATTAGCAAACAAACCTAATTTCTTACGCATCAATAATAATCCTTGTTCAGGTCTTACAGTTGCTTTAGGATCGTTGTCATATTTTGGGTGACCAATTGCACCAAATAAAACGGCATCGGCTGCCATACAAATTTCGTGTGTTTCGTCTGGGTAGGGAACTCCAACAGCATCGATGGCACAAGCTCCGGTTAAAGCTGGGGTCCAGTTAATTTCGTGGTTGAATTTTTTTGCAATAGCATCAGATACTTTTACGGCTTCATTAATTACCTCAGGACCAATTCCGTCTCCTGCTAAAAGGGCGATGTTAAATTTCATTTTTTTGTTTTTTTAAGGTTCTGAGTTTCTAAGATTCTAAGTTTTTTCTTAGCCAGTCAGAATTTTTATTTATAATATTTTGTTGCTAAGGTTCAAAGGGACAAAGATTTAAAAGGTAAAGGGCAGAACTCTGTCCCTTTGCTACTATGAGCCTTTGTACCTTCTTTAATTAGCTACATTAAGCATTTTTTGTGTGGCAATAATTGCAGCGACTGTTTGGTCAGAATCTAATCCTCTTGTTTTAAATTCTTTTCCGTTATTTATCCAAGTAATAATAGTTTCGCATAACGCATCAGAGCTACTTCCTGGTGGGATCCGAACGGCATAATCAATCAACTTTGGTAAAGTCATTTTTTTGCTTTTGTAGATTTTAGTCAATGCATTCATAAAAGCATCGAATTGACCATCTCCTTGCGCATGTTCTTCTATGATTTCTCCATCAAGATTTAAACTTAATGTTGTTGATGGACGTGTTCCTTTGGAATGAATTAATATATAGGATTCGATTGTAATTTTATCCTGATACGTATGACTGTCTAAAACATCCGAAATTATGTACGGAAGATCTTCTTTGGTGACAGTTTCTTTTTTGTCGCCTAATTCAATGATTCTTTGGGTAACCAATTTCAAATCTTCCGGGTTTAGTTTTAAGCCTAATTCCTGAAGATTTTTTTCGATATTGGCTTTTCCGGACGTTTTTCCTAAAGCGTATTTTCGTTTTCTTCCGAAACGTTCCGGAAGCAAATCATTAAAATATAAATTGTTTTTATTGTCACCATCGGCATGAATTCCGGCAGTTTGTGTAAAAACATTGTCGCCAACAATTGGTTTGTTAGCTGGAATTCGATATCCGGTAAAAGTCTCGACCAATTTACTTACTGTATATAAGGAAGTTTCTTTTATGTTGATGCTTACTTCTGGCAGGTAATCATTTATTACAGCAACAGTACTTTCAAGTGGAGCGTTTCCGGCACGTTCGCCCATTCCGTTTACAGTAACATGAAGTCCTTTTATTCCAGCTTTTACAGCTTCCATAACATTGGCAATACTTAGGTCGTAATCGTTATGTGCATGGAAATCAAAATGAATATTTGGGTATCTTGACGTGATTTTGGATATAAATTCGAAAGTTTGAGCAGGAATTAAAACTCCTAAAGTGTCGGGAAGTAAAATTCGTTTTACTGGTTGTGTTGCTAAAAAATCTAAAAAATCAAAAACGTATTCTGGGGAATTTCGCATTCCATTGCTCCAATCTTCCAGATATACATTTGTTTCGATGTTGTTTTCTTTTGCTAAGGCAATGCTTGTGGCTATTTCGGCAAAATGTTGTTCCGGTGTTTTTTTTAACTGATGCGTTAGGTGATTCATTGAGCCTTTGGTCAATAAATTCTGAACTTTTGCCCCAGCTTTTTTCATCCATTCGATAGAAACACCTCCATCTACAAAAGATAAAACCTCGATTCTTTGGATATAGCCTCTTTCTTCTGCCCAAGCAGTAATGCCTTTTACGGCTTGAAATTCTCCTTCGCTTACGCGAGCAGAAGCGATTTCTATTCGATCAATATTTAATTCTTCTAGCAATAATTGCGCAATGGTTAGTTTTTCTGCAGCAGAAAAAGATACTCCCGATGTTTGTTCACCATCACGGAGCGTCGTATCCATTATTTCAATTTTTCTTTTTTCCATTATAAACTTGATGCTAATACGATTCTTGTTTGTTTAAAATCGTATAGTGGTTTGAAATAAAAATTATAAAAGCAGTTACCTAGTCCAGCATGAGAGCTGAAGCTAGCGTAACTGCATTTTTATTTATTGTATTAATAAGGAAGCTTATCAGCGAAAGTCACGATGTCTTCTTTTATGTTTTGTAAATAGTCAATATCATCAAAACCATTGATCATATTGTTTTTTTTGTATCCATTGATAGCAAAAGATTCTTGTTGACCAGTAGCCAGTAGAGTAATAGTTTGATTAGGTAAATTAATCTCTAATTCTGTTTTTGGATCAGCTTCAATTGCTTTGAAAATTGTATCTGCAAATTCTGGGCTAACTTGTACAGGAAGAACTCCAATATTCAAACAGTTACCTTTAAAGATATCTGCAAAGAAACTAGATACTACAGCACGGAATCCATAATCGTAAACTGCCCAAGCAGCGTGTTCTCTAGATGATCCTGAACCAAAGTTTTTTCCTCCAACAAGGATTTTTCCAGAATAAGTTGAGTCGTTTAAAACGAAATCAGCTTTTGGAGAATCATCTCCGTTATATCTCCAATCTCTAAAAAGATTGTCTCCAAAACCTTCACGTTTTGTAGCTTTAAGGAAACGAGCCGGGATGATTTGATCCGTATCTACGTTTTCTATCGGTAGCGGCACTGCGCTACTAGTAAGTATATTAAATTTATCGTATGCCATTTTTGTTTATGCTTTATGCTCTATAGCTATCGGCTTTGGGCTTTGGGCCTTGACCTTATATTGTATTTAGCAGTTAGTTTAATTTTTGTCTTAATGTGTAAATTTGTTTTCTAATTTGAATTACTTTGGCTTCTAAAACCTGATGAATTTCGGGTTTTAAATATTTCAAGTCAGATGTTAGTAATAATAAATATTCAACTTCTGAACAGGAGGCAATTGCGATATTCAAATATCTTCCAAATTCTTTTTCTGAATTAGAACCACATCCCTCTGCGAAATTTGTTGGAATAGAAGATGATGCTCTTCTCAGTTGACTTGTTAATCCAAATAATTCTTCTTTAGGAAAATCTTTTGTTGCTTGATAAATCTCAAGTGTAAACAGATGACTTTCTTGCCAGGCATTGTATTTTCTAAAATCTCTCATTTATTTAGGCTTTCAGGGATGAGCTTTCGGCAAATAGCTGATAGCCGATTGTTCGAAGCCCAAGGCTTTTCTAAAAAAGCTCCCTCGGATCTGTCAGTTTTCCTGTTACTGCTGCTGCTGCTGCCATAATCGGACTAGCCAAAAGTGTTCTTGAGCCAGGACCTTGGCGACCTTCAAAGTTTCTGTTGGATGTACTTACTGCATATTTTCCGGCAGGAACTTTATCGTCGTTCATCGCTAAACAAGCTGAGCAACCAGGCTGACGTAATACAAAACCAGCTTCGGTTAAGATGTCCAATAGACCTTCTTCTTTAATTTGTGCTTCAACAACATGAGAACCGGGAACTAACCAAGCTGTTACGTTGTCTGCTTTTTTGCGTCCTTTTACAATTTCTGTAAAAGCTCTAAAATCTTCTATACGACCATTGGTACAACTTCCTAAGAAAACAAAGTCGATTGGTTTTCCAATCATTACGTCATTTTCATGAAAGCCCATGTAGGCCAAAGATTTTTTATATGTTTCCTCGCCACCTTCAACTTGGTTGGCGTTCGGAATATTTTTGGAGATACCAATTCCCATTCCAGGATTAGTACCATAAGTAATCATAGGTTCGATATCTGAAGCATTGATGTTTAATTCGGCATCAAAAATTGCATCAGCATCCGTTTTTAAAGTTTTCCAATAAGCAACGGCTTTATCCCAAGCTTCTCCTTTTGGAGCAAATAATCTTCCTTCAAGGAAATCGAATGTTTTTTGGTCTGGAGCAATCATTCCTCCACGAGCACCCATTTCGATACTTAGATTACAAACTGTCATACGACCTTCCATAGACATGTTTTCAAAAACATCTCCTGCGTATTCAACAAAATATCCTGTACCTCCAGAAGTAGTTAATTGAGCGATAATGTAAAGAGCAACGTCTTTTGGGCCAACACCTTTGCTTAATTCACCATTTACGTTAATACGCATTTTCTTTGGCTTCGGCTGCATGATACATTGTGTAGATAATACCATTTCAACCTCAGAAGTTCCGATACCAAATGCAATTGCTCCAAATGCTCCGTGAGTAGAAGTATGAGAATCTCCACAAACAATAGTTGCGCCTGGTAAAGTAATTCCGTTTTCTGGGCCTACAACGTGAACGATTCCGTTTTTTATGTGACCTAATCCCCAGTGAGAAATTCCGTATTCGGCTGCGTTGTCTTCCAGTGCTTTTAACTGGTTGGCAGATAATGCATCTTCAACAGGTAAATGTTGGTTTATAGTTGGTGTGTTGTGATCTGCGGTTGCAAAAGTGCGTTCTGGGTATAAAACCGAAATGCCTCTGGATTTTAATCCTAAAAAAGCAACAGGACTTGTAACTTCATGAATGAAATGACGGTCAATGAAAAAAACATCAGGTCCATCTTCAATTTTACGCACCACGTGCGAATCCCATACTTTGTCGAATAATGTAGTACTCATTTTTAACTATTTTTTAATTGTAATTTCCATGTAATCATAAGAGGAAAACAAAATTAGAAAAAGAAACAAAAGCACAAATCTGTATATTTCATTATATACGATACCCAAACCATTATAGAAATTATAAACACATTAGGTTTGTTTGTTTTTGGTTAGGTTGTCCTGTTTTGCTTTGTTTTTTGGTTTCTTTTTTTAGTCGAAATTCTCTTGATTGTTGGTGTTGTTGATAATTTGCGAATTTATTGCTATTTTCTTGCTTGTAAAGCGGTTTTCTAGAAAATAATATAACAAAATGAGTGAAAATAGTAATAATTAGTAGTTTTTGTTTTTGTTTTCGGGAGTGTAAAATTTTGAATTTTATCGATTTTATTCATTTAAATTTATTCTATATAGGGTTATTTTTTTAATTGTATTTTACGACATCCAAAAAATAGAAAACTCTTGTTTTTCTTTTTTAATATTATGGAATTTAACAGAATGAAGTGTTTTATTCTCTGAAAAATCATTCTTTCCGATAATATCAATATTTTTAAAATCGGCCTTGGTTTATTAACATATTACATATTTTTCTTTGTCTAAAAAAAGACTAATTTTGAAATTCATTTTTTGTAATTTTATATAATTGCAATCTCCTCATAAACAACTATGTACTTAATATTCGATACTGAAACTACAGGATTACCAAAGCGTTGGGACGCGCCTATAACCGATAGTGACAACTGGCCACGTTGTATACAAATAGCTTGGCAGTTGCATGATGATATGGGAAAACTCATCGAGCATCAAGATTATTTGGTAAAGCCAGAAGGATTTAATATTCCTTACGATGCCGAGAGAATTCACGGAATCTCTACCGAATTGGCTCAAGCCGATGGAATCTCTTTGGCCGAAGTTTTGGAGAAATTCAATATTGCTTTAAGCAAAACCAAATTTATTGTAGGTCAGAATCTAGGTTTTGACGTTAATATTATGGGAGCCGAATTTCATCGTATGGGAGTTGAGTCTTCTATGGGGACTATGCCGGTTCTGGATACTTGTACAGAAGTTACCGCTTCGTTATTACAACTTCCAGGAGGTCGTGGAGGAAGGTTTAAATTGCCAACATTAACAGAGTTACATAGTTATCTTTTTAATAAGCCTTTTTCTGAGGCTCACAACGCAACTGCGGATGTTGAGGCAACTACGCGTTGTTTTTTAGAATTAATAAGAAGAGAAGTTTTTACCAAAGAAGAACTAGATGTTCCGAAGGATTATTTTGGAGAATTTCAGAATAAGAATCCTCAGGAAATCAAACTTATTGGTTTAAAGCATATCAATTTAAAAGCTGCTTCGGATAAAATCAGGGAGCAACTTAGGGTTTTAGAATCTGATGATAAAGGAACTACGGTTTCTGAGTCTGCTAAAGAAGATTTTAAGGCGGCGAGATATGCGCATTTACACAATCATACGCAGTTTTCGGTTTTACAATCGACAATAGGAATTGGGAATATTGTTTCGGCTACAGCCAAAAATGGTATGTCAGCCGTTGCAATGACGGATACTGGAAACATGATGGGAGCTTTTCATTTTGTGAGCGCCGTTATGAATCACAACAAAGGAGCATCAGCAAAAAATAAAGCTTTGGTTGAAGCTGGTGAAGAACCAACAGAAACCGAAATGAAGCCCATTGTGGGTTGCGAATTTAATGTTTGCGACAATCACTTGGATAAAAGCAAAAAAGACAATGGTAATCAGGTTGTTTTGTTAGCCAAAAATAAAAATGGCTATCACAATCTGGCAAAAATGTCTTCAATCGCTTTTACGAACGGATTTTATTATGTTCCCAGAATTGACCGTGCTATTGTTGAAAAATATAAAGAGGATATCATGGTTTTGTCCGGGAATTTATATGGAGAGATCCAGAGTAAAATTCTGAATGTGGGTGAAAATCAGGCGGAAGAAGCTTTGATTTGGTGGAAAGAACAATTTGGTGATGACTTTTATCTTGAAGTCATGCGTCATAATCAGGAAGATGAAAATCGTGTCAACAAAACGCTGATTGAGTTTGCTCAAAAACATAGCGTTAAATTAATTGCAACAAATAATACCTATTATTTAAATAAAGAAGACGCGAATGCGCATGACATTTTGTTGTGTGTAAAAGATGGTGAAAAACAAGCTACGCCAATTGGTCGTGGTCGTGGATATCGTTACGGATTGCCAAATCAGGAATACTATTATAAGTCATCTGAAGAGATGAAAAAACTCTTTGCTGATTTACCGGAGGCAATTATCAATATTCAGGAAATTGTAGATAAGGTTGAGATTTACTCGCTTTATCGTGATGTATTGCTTCCTAAATTTGATATTCCTGCAGAGTTTGTAGTTGTCGAAGATGAAGCCGACGGTGGTGTTCGAGGTGAGAATAAATATTTACGTCACCTTACTATGGTGGGTGCGAAAAAGAGATATGGTGAAATTACAGAATCTATTCAGGAACGTTTGGATTTTGAGTTATTAACGATTTCGAATTCAGGATATCCTGGATATTTCCTGATTGTTCAGGATTTCATCGCCGAAGCCCGAAATATGGATGTTTCGGTTGGACCTGGCCGTGGATCTGCAGCTGGATCTGCAGTTGCATATTGTTTAGGAATTACCAATATTGACCCTATTAAGTATGATTTGCTTTTTGAGCGTTTCCTTAATCCTGATCGTGTATCCATGCCCGATATCGATATTGACTTTGATGACGAGGGTCGTGGTCGTGTTATGGATTACGTAATTAATAAATACGGACAGAATCAGGTTGCGCAAATTATTACGTATGGTAAAATGGCGACGAAATCGGCGATTCGTGATACGGCTCGTGTTCTTGATTTGCCATTATTTGAAGCCGATAGAATTGCAAAACTGATTCCGGCAATGATGCCATCCAAATGGAATTTGGCGCGTTTTATTTCTGAAAGCGAAGACGAGGTCAAAAAAGCCCTTCGTTCGGATGAATTTGATAATGTAAAAGAATTGATCGCCATTGCCAATGAAGATGATTTGGCAGGAGAAACAATTCAACAGGCAAAAATCCTTGAAGGATCAATGCGAAATACAGGAATTCACGCCTGTGGGGTAATTATTACGCCATCGGATATTACGAATTTCGTTCCTGTTACAACGGCAAAAGATTCTGATTTATATGTAACACAGTTTGATAACTCAGTTGCAGAAAGTGCAGGGTTACTGAAAATGGACTTCTTGGGTCTGAAGACCCTTACTTTGATAAAAGATACCGTTAAACTGGTAAAATATAGAAATGGAATTGATCTGGATCCGGATACATTTCCAATTGATGATGTTGAAACTTATGCGCTTTTCCAGAGAGGAGAAACGGTTGGAATCTTCCAATATGAGTCACCCGGGATGCAGAAATACATGAAAGATCTGAAACCAACGGTTTTTGGAGATTTAATTGCCATGAATGCCTTGTATCGTCCGGGACCTTTAGAGTATATTCCGTCTTTCGTAAGAAGAAAAAATGGTGAAGAGGAAATCAAATATGATTTAGATGCTTGTGAGGAATATTTGGGAGAGACTTATGGAATTACAGTTTACCAAGAGCAAGTAATGCTTTTGTCGCAATCGCTGGCAGACTTTACAAAAGGTGAGGCCGACGTTTTGCGTAAAGCGATGGGTAAGAAACAAAAGGATGTACTGGACAAAATGAAGCCTAAATTTGTGGAGCAAGCTGCGAAAAAAGGACATGATGCAAAGGTTTTGGAGAAAATCTGGAAAGACTGGGAAGCATTTGCGAGTTACGCCTTTAATAAATCGCACTCGACTTGTTATGCCTGGATTGCTTACCAGACAGCTTACTTAAAAGCGCATTATCCGGCAGAATATATGGCTGCAGTACTTTCGAATAACATGAATGATATTAAACAAGTATCATTTTTTATGGAAGAATGTAAACGAATGGGATTGCAGGTTTTAGGACCAGATGTAAATGAGTCGTTTTATAAGTTTACTGTAAATGATGAATATGCGGTACGTTTTGGGATGGGCGCTATTAAAGGAGTAGGTTCTGGAGCTGTGGCAACAATTGTAGAAAGTAGAAAAGATGGTAGGTATAAGTCAATTTTTGATTTGGCTAAACGAATAGATTTGCGTGCAGCCAATAAAAAAGCAATTGAAAATCTGGCTTTGGCAGGTGGTTTTGATTCTTTTGAAGGAACTACAAGAGCACAATATTTTCATGATGATGGAGATGGAATTACTTTTTATGAAAAAGCGATTCGTTACGGATCTAAGTTTCAGGAAAACGAAAATTCTTCGCAGGTAAGTTTGTTTGGAGAAACGAGTGAAGTTCAGATTGATGAACCTGTTGTGCCTCCGTGTGAAGATTGGAGTACGATGGAAAAATTAGCTAAAGAGAAGGAAGTGGTCGGAATTTATATTTCTGGACATCCTCTTGATGATTTTAGATTTGAGATGAAATATTTCTGTAATGCCAGATTAGAAGCTTTGAAAAGCATGAATGAATATGTGGGTAAAAATTTACATTTTGCAGGAATCATAAATAATGTGCAGCACCGTGTCGCAAAAAACGGAAAAGGCTGGGCGGTATTTAATTTGGAGGGATATGATGAAAGTTATGAATTTAAGATTTTTGGTGAAGAATACCTAAAATTCCGCCATTTCCTGATTCAAAATAATTTTGCTTTCCTAAAAATATTAATTAAAGATGGATGGGTGAATCATGATACGGGAAAAAAATCAGATCCAAGAATGCAATTTGTTGAAATAAGACAATTGCAGGATATTCTAGAAGCTTTTGCTAAAAAGCTGATTTTGCTATTGAATATAAAAGATCTACAGACAGAGTTTATTCATAGGTTGAACCAATTATTTTATGCGAATAAAGGAGATAACTCTGTGACTTTTGAGATAATGGAATTAGAAAAGGTTAAGAGATTGGTGGAAACGGCTGCTCCTGAATTTTCTGAAAGTGATGAAGAGACTTTTATGGGGGATAATGATGATTTGGATAGGGATGAAGTTGTGAATGATAAAGCTCCGGAAGTGACTGAAGTTGAGGAAATAAACGTGGTTACTAAGCTAACTATGCCTAGTAGAAAGTTAAAAGTGAAGATTTGTGCCGAATTATTGCAAGAATTGGAAAAAATGCAGATAAATTTTAAGTTGAATTAAATTTTAATCCTTAAATTTAACATATAGTAAAATTTTTTAGTTAAAATTATGCATGCATACTATTTTTTTTAGTATTATTGCTACAGAATTACAACGATTGCGCTCGTGATTTAAAAAGGGCGCTCAGTTAAATTATTTTATGTTTGTATAAATTATTTATAAGAAAAAAATTATGAAAAAGAATCTATTTTTATTAGGATTAATGGTTTGTTCTATGACCATGGTAGCTCAAAGTGAAAAAGCTGAAAAACCAGAAAGCTGGTATTTTAAGTTAGGAGGATCTTATTTTATACAAACTGCAGCTACTGAGTTTCCGACTGTAGGGGGGAATCTGCCTTTGGATAGAAATTATGTTGGGGGAAAATTAGTTTCTGAAAAAAGTGTTACCGGATCTTTTGGAGAAGGTTTTAGAACTGGTTTTGCAGCTGGGTATAGATTTAATGTTCGTGTAGGAGTAGAGTTAGGGGTTAATTATTACACTAGTAATGATAAGACAATGGCACAAACTACATCGGATTTGCCTATCACTCCAGCGGGTATTTATAGTTTTAAATCGGTAGGTCAAATTACTGCTTTTGATGTTGCTCCAGCTTTGGTATTGTTTTTAGGAGAGCACAAAGGTTTTGAGCCGTACACGAAAGTTGGAGTTTTGGTACCAGTTCACGGAGATTTAAAAATCACTTCTGATGCATACGCTCCAATTGCTTTTAATCCAGTGACAGGAGCTCCAGTTGCTTTTGGTAATGTTCACAGTGTTGATAAGGTAAAACCAAATCCAACTGTTGGTTTTCTTGCAGTTTTAGGTACGTCTTATAAAGTAGGAAAGAATATTTCTCTTTTTGCAGAATTAGAATACCGTAACTTTACTGTACATGGGAAAACTAAAGAGACTACTGAGTTTACTGTAAATGGGAATGATGCTTTGGCTACAAGAACTACAGCTCAGGTTCATACAAACTACGGAAATTCTTTGAATACAACTTCTAATAATGCACTAACAAATCCTACTGGTTTTGATAAAAATAAGCCAACAGATGATTTAAGTTCTTATGTAGGTATTAGTGGTTTAGGTTTGACGTTTGGATTTAAATACAGCTTATAATATTTATTTATATAGTTTAAGGGAAAGAGGGTGTTCGAAAGAATGTCCTCTTTTTTTTGTTTTTGAGTAAGTCCGGCTTAATTTTTTGATTTTCTAGAAGTTTCGGCAACAGGGGAAATGCTCCTTAAAATAATTAAAAAACTTATGAAGTATAAAGATTTACAATGCGTTTATAATGAAAACTAATTTGTAAATGGAGGTGAATTGATTTAAAATTTCTAAATTTGTACTCGAGTTTGAAACTTATAAAAATTGTCCCCCGAAGCGAAGTCTGAGGGTTAAACTTTAAATAAAAAAGAAAATGGCATTAGCAATAACAGACGCTACTTTTGAAGAAGTAGTTTTGAAATCAGATAAACCAGTAATGGTTGACTTTTGGGCAGCATGGTGTGGGCCTTGTAGAATGGTTGGTCCAATCATTGACGAATTAAGCACTGAATATGCTGGAAAAGTTGTAGTAGGAAAAGTAGACGTAGATGCAAATCAAGAATTTGCTGCAAAATACGGTGTACGTAATATCCCAACTGTTTTGGTTTTTCATAACGGTGAAGTGGTAGGTAAGCAAGTAGGAGTTGCTCCGAAACAAACTTACGCAGATAGTTTAGACGCATTGTTGTAATCGATACCGATTATAATCTATATAAAAAAGGTTTGGCGAAAGTCAAGCCTTTTTTATTTGGTGTAGTTTAATGAATGTTGAGGTCTATTTTTGGCTTTTAATTTTTAAATCATTTAATCTTTTAATACATTTGAAAGATGAAGATTGAATCGCAAATAGAGAAAATTTCTAGTTTTCAGCATCTTGAGATGTTGGCTAATCAGGTTGTGGAAGGTTTTATTTCGGGGATGCATAAGAGTCCGTTTCATGGATTCTCGGCAGAATTTGCTGAGCATAAAGTATATAATGTTGGCGAAAGCACAAAACATATTGATTGGAAACTGTTTGCCAAAACAGACCGTTTGTATGCAAAACGATTTGAAGAAGAAACAAATTTGCGTTGTCATTTAATCATAGATAACTCAGCATCGATGCATTATCCTGATTTAAAAGTCAATCAGTCCTTTTATGAGAATAAAATAGGTTTCTCGGTTTTGGCTTCGGCTGTTTTAATGAATATTCTTAAGAAGCAACGTGATGCAGTAGGTTTGAGTGTGTTTTCGGATAGTTATGAGTATTACGCGCCCGAAAAGGGTAGTGACCGTCATCATAGAATGTTGCTTAATAAGCTGGAAGATCTTTTGGAGAAACCTAAGACGAGTAAAAAAACGGATACGATTACATATTTGCATCAAATTGCGGAGAAAATCCACAGGCGTTCGATGATTGTTCTTTTTACAGACATGTTTCAGTCGAGTCCCGAAGCATCGGGAGAAGAATCATTGTTTAACGCCTTGCAACATCTTAAACATAATAAGCATAAAGTGGTTTTGTTTCATGTAATAGATAAGGAAACTGAGGTGAAATTTGACTTTGATAATGCGCCACGAAAATTTATCGACCTAGAAACAGGGGAAGAGGTTGCTGTTTTTGCTGATAATGTAAAAATAGAATACGAAAAAGAGGTAGAAAGTTATTTTAAGAGGTTGGCTTTAACATGTGCTCAGAACCGAATTAAGTACGTTCCGGTCGCTGTAGGTGAAAATTTTGAAAAAATTTTAACGACATACTTGGTTGAAAAACAAAACTTTGGATAATAAGTCGAAAAATAAATTAAACTTTTTTATAAAAAGGCTTGCAGAAACGAAATTCTATACTATCTTTGCAACCGCAATAACGCAGAGGTTTGGTAGTTCAGTTGGTTAGAATACATGCCTGTCACGCATGGGGTCGCGGGTTCGAGTCCCGTCCAGACCGCAATATTGGGGAAAGCCTTTCTTTATAGAAAGGCTTTTTTGCCCAAATACGGTATCTAAGATTAGTTGTGTTGTTTGGTCGGCCTTGTAAGCTGACCGGGTTTAGTAGTTAGACCAATGAAAAGCTTTCCACTTTTGTGGATGGCTTTTTTGATTTAAGACCTTTTTGGTTTGAGAATTTAACGGAATCAAGGATCAGGTGCAAAAGTTGGGGTTACGAAAAAAAGATTACCGCAAAGCACGCTAAGATTTACGCAAAGTCCGCAAAGTTTTAATTAAGCTTTGCGGACTTTGCGTTTTTTAACTTTGCAATCTTTGCGGTTAAATT